>SVPW01000022.1 GCA_015065645.1 Oscillospiraceae bacterium
AAGGGGTTGTAAAAAATATATTGGAACTTATAAGCCTTCCCCTTTGACGGGGAAGGGGGACCAACGAAGTTGGTGGATGAGGTGATAAAAAAGTTTGCAGAATCTTTATTTATGCCGATTTACGGCATTTCACCTCATCAGTCGCCTACGGCGCCAGCTTCCCCATCAAGGGGAAGCCTTTTCCGTTCAAATTTGTTTTTATATATCAAATCATCCTGAAAAAATTAAAAATGCGGAAGAAGTAAAAAAATTAAACTTCTTCCGCATTCATTTTTAACTGTTTTCCTGATTTTATGAGCTTTTGAGATGATTGTGTTTTTTTACGGCCCCCTTTGGTGACCCGGACGGGGTACTCTGCGTTCGGTTTTGTTTCGACCGTCCTTGACGGTGCCCGCCCCAAAACCGTACTCGAGACTTCACTCAAATTTCGTTCCGAAATTTTTCGCTCCGCCGAACCCTACGGGTTCAAATCCCGTCCTTTTTATTTTTAAAAAAATAAAAAAAGAAAACCCACACTCTAATGAGTATGAGTTTTCTTTGGTGACCCGGACGGGATTCGAACCCGTGTTACCGCCGTGAAAGGGCGGTGTCTTAGGCCTCTTGACCACCGGGCCGGATGGTGGCTGTAATTGGATTCGAACCAATGACACTGCGGGTATGAACCGCATGCTCTAGCCAACTGAGCTATACAGCCGTATGTCTTGCGGAAAATATTCCGCAGAGACTAATATATTATATCGACTACTTTTGATTTTGTCAAGAGAAAATATTTAATTTTTTAATATTTTTTGCAAAATCGGGTTATTTTTCGTGTTTACCACGCTTTTCCTCATCATTTTCCACTTGATTTTCGGTGACCTTAGAGGTTTCATCCGAAAAATCATTTACCGTGCCTGATGGATTATCAACAAATGAGGTATCAATTTGGAAACCGCCCTCAAAGCCCTCATTTAACTGAGGAATTTCTATTGGGTCATCATCCAGAATACTTTTTTCGCTTTCGGCTTCCAATTCATTCTCACGGCGAATATCCTCAATATCCTGCTTGTGCCACATTTTCAAAAGCTCTTCCCCTTCGGGATAAACCGTTTTATCCCTCATATTGCGGATTGTAAAATGGCTTATAAGCAGGTAAATTGCCAAAATCATAAATGCGGCGGCTGTTATGAGTATTCCCTCAGAAAGAAGCGGTGTGCGATAACTTAATACAATATGGCTTGTTCCTGCGGGTACCATTACCGCCATAAAGCCCATATTAACCTTTTCAATTACCGCTTTTTGACCGTTTACGGTGGCGCTCCAGCCCTCATCATAAGGAATTTGGAAATAAACAAGAGAATTTTTTTCACGGTTAACGCTTGCTGTGAACCTACCCTTTTGTTCGCTGAATTCATAAGCTGCGGTATGGCTTAATCTTTCGCAATCCTGTGACATGGTCTCATGGTCAAGATAAAGCGTTATGCCGTTATCATCATTAAAATAATCTAAGGTTTCGCCGCTTTCAAAATCCTCAGAAGAAGCTTCATTTTCTTGTGAGGAGCTTTCATCGGCAAAAGCATCGGTTTCATCGTTCTCAAAACCTGCGTAATCTTCAAAAAAATCATCATTTTGGTTTACGGCATCCTCAATATTTTGCATTGTATCACCGTAAAGGGATATCTGCTCATCGGTTAAAAGCATTGCTTTGAGCATAAGTGCGGCACGCACATCATCGCTATAGCCGTCACAAAATTCCTTTGTCATATAGTAATCATAGGAAATACCGTATGGCACGAAATTTTTGTTTTCGTAGATATAATAACCGCCTGAAGTCTTAATATACTCAAATCCCGGTATTTTTGTATCGCCGTTATCATCAACGAAGCTTTCACCGCCATTGCGATTAAGCAGATATTTCACCGCAAGCAGTGAACGCAGTGCATAATTTGAAATATCGGGTCGGCTTGCAACATTGCGTTCCTCACCCATATACTCATAAAATTCCATTATTGAGGCGGGCACTATCGAATGGAATGCGTTTATTGTGGGAAGACCCAAATACATTCCCGTATTATCCACTCCGTCATAAACATCAACCCTAAAGCTGCCATCGTTTTCAATATCAACCTCACCCTCAATAAGCTGGTCAATCATAACCTCCTTAATATCATAGGAGTGGCTTCTGCCTGTGGCAATAAAAACATTGCCGTAAACAGCTGAAAAAACACAAACCAAAATAATTGAACGGCGGATAAACACGGTGCGGTCATCATCCATTGCAATCATCAAAAGGCGTAAAATCAAAAGTGCAACAATTGCAATAATAACCGTAACGAGGAAACGGTAAAAAAAGGTATTGTTTTCATCCTGAGTAAAAAGACCAAATGTGAATTTGAGCTTTTCGGGGTTGGAAGATTCCTTCATTGCGGCGGTATCTTTTTGTGGAAATAAGCCTATAACCGAAGCAAAGGCTACCGTAATTCCAAAACTCCAGCGCCATCCGCTTGACCAATCAACAGAAGTATCCTCCGCCAAAACTGCGGTAATAAGGCTCATAATAAGAATAGGCATATAAAACCATCGGGCATAATATGACTGATTAAATGCGTAAAAGGCACTATTGAGAACAGGCACCATTGCCATAAGAATACAAATTCCCAAAAGCCGTTTTTGCCAGCTGCCCTTTTTATTGATGAACCACACAAAAACACCTGTCATACCAAACAACGGCAACCAACCGCCAAGTGATGACCACTTAACTTCAGCTCCGGGGAAGAAAACAGGGCGGGCAGGAAGATCCGGCGGGAAGAAGAAACATTCAATAATATTAAGATAAATTTGCTCCTTGCCGTACATAATGGCATTCCAGCCCTGATAAAGCTGTAATTCCCCGACACGGCCGTTTCCAATAATTGCCGCAATGGATGGGAAAAGCAAAAATGCCGAAATCAAAACTCCCAAAACGGCTTCAAACAAGAGTATCAAAAAGCGTGAAAAACGAACCTTTACAGCACCTGAGAAAAGCCTTACAAAGAAGTAAATAATGCAGAATACAACCATTCCAAAGAAGAAGAAATAATTTGAAACGGCAGAAAGTGCTACCATTATTGCAAAAATACCACGGCGGTTTTCGGTAATAAGAAGCTCAAGCGAAAGCAGTAATAACGGGAAAATAATAATGGCTTCGTGAAAATTGTTAAAGAACACATTGTAAACCGAAAATCCCGAAAAAGCATATAAAAGACCGCCTAACTGTGCGGCTTCAGGGGTGCGTGTGAAACGGCGAATAAAAAGATACCCCGTAAGTGCGGCACAGGCAAATTTTAAAATAAGCAACGGCCCCATAAGGTATGGAACAAAGAAATTTGGGAATGGTATAGTCAGCCAAAAAAAAGGACTTCCTAAAAGAGAAAAGCTGTATGATCCGATAAAATTTGCACCAAGGTCAGTTGTGGTGCTCCACATAATATTTCCCTGCCGTATCGCTTGGTGACAGGTTTGGTAAAACGGGATTTGCTGAACATTAAAATCACCGTAAAAGATGAAGTATCCCTCACTCAAAAGTATATACGGTACAAAAAATGCCGATGCCGTAATAAGCGCCAAAATAAAGGTGGAAAACCTTTTTTCCTTCCTTGGGCGAAGCGTTGCCGCTTTATTTTGTGAAAAGAGCATGACCTTTACTCCTTTTAAAATTAATAAATATATTGCTATTATAACAAAAAATGTTATAATGTTCAATAGGAGGGAAAATAAAATGCAATACCATTTTTATGCAATGCTCTCAAGAATGAAAAATATTTACCGTTGGGGCCTTATGCGTAATACAAAAAGTGAGAATTTAAGCGAACACAGCCTTGAGGTTGCCGTTATTGCCCACGCACTTTGTGTTATTCGTAACCGCAGATTCGGCGGAAATATTGACGCCAATGCTGTTGCCACAGCGGCACTTTTTCATGATACGAGTGAGATAATTACGGGTGATATGCCCACCCCTATAAAGTATTATAACGGTGAGATAAAATCTGCTTATAAGCAGATTGAGGCGGTTGCGTGTGAGCAGCTTTTAAACCTTTTGCCTGATGATTTGCGTGCCGATTATGAGCCACTTTATAATCCTCAGCCCGAAATTAAAAGAATAATAAAAGCGGCGGATAAAATTTCCGCACTTATTAAGTGTACAGAAGAGATTAATATGGGCAACCGTGAATTTTTGGCTGCGGCAAAATCCACCAGAAAAGCGGTTGAGGATATGAATCTGCCGGAGGCTGATGCTTTTTTAGCTGAGTTTATGGAAAGCTTTTCGCTAACACTTGATGAACAAAAGGGGTAAAAAATGACCAAGATTTATATTGTGCGCCATTGTGAGGCAATAGGAAATGTTAAAAGGCTTTTTCAGGGCACAAGTGATTATGATATAAGCGAAATGGGCGCCAAACAGCTTGAATTTTTAACCGAAAGGTTTGAAAATATACAGCTTGAGCGTGTTTATACAAGTCCGCTTATCCGCACAGTCAAAACCGCAAAGGCTGTTGTGGGAAAAAGAAATATTGAAATTGTGCCGTATAAAGGGCTTATAGAAATTGACGGCGGTTTTTTGGAAGGTAGGCCTTTTGATGAAACATTTTTACAATATCCCGACCTTGCCGATAAATGGAACAATGCTCCGCACGAATTTGCACCAAAAAACGGTGAACCTATGAAATTGGCTTATGAAAGAATTTGGAATACCGTTTTATCTCTTGCAAAGGAAAATGCGGGAAAAACTATTGCTGCGGCAACCCATGGCGGTGTAATACGCTGTTTGGCATGCCGCCTTATAAAAGGCAATATTGAACAGCTTAAAGAGGTTGGTTGGAGTGATAATACGGCGGTAGCGCTTATTGAATTTGATGATGATTTTAACGCACGGCTTGTTTATTACAATGACCATAGCCATCTACCTGATGGATATTTACCCAAACGCAGTAATATTTCGGATTTTACAAAGCAGGTGAGTAAATGATTATAATGGCGGTGGATTTGGGAAAGGCAAGAACAGGCATTGCCGTAAGTGATGCAATGGAAAGCTTTGCTTTTCCAAAGGAGGTAATTACCGAGTATAATACCGACCGTTTGGTGGAAAAAATAGTGGCTGCGGCAAAAAAATACTCAGCACAGCTTATTGTGGCAGGATTGCCAAAAAATATGGATGGAACAGCAGGTAGCCGTGCTGAGGAATGTACCGAAATTGCCGAAAAAATAAGAACTGCAAGCAAAATTGAAACCATTCTTTGGGATGAAAGGTGCACCACCGTTGCGGCATATACCGCATTGGATGCGGCGGGTACATACGGCAAAAAAAGAAAAAATACGGTTGATGCAGTTGCTGCCACCATAATTTTAGAGGGATATTTAGCCTTTAGAAAAAATAAGGGTTGAGTTTTTTAAAAAATTTAATATATAGCTTAAAAAAGGTTGTAAAAAGGGTTTTTAACGGTTTTTTGCGTGATAAATAACGAAAAAATTAATTCCCTATTTACAACTTTTTAATTTTTTTTAAAACTTTATTATATATAATAAAAATATCTTTTCTTTTGGTGAGTATTGTGATATAATGTTTAATGTATAACTATGGGGTAATGTGCGCTTGTGGTGCATAGCTGTAGTTGTTTGGAAGAAGATGGTTTAAAGGAGGGCTTTTTATGCGGATAAAACAACTTTGCTGTATGCTTTTGGCGGCGGCTTTGGTTTTTGTATTGGGCGGATGTGAAGTATTCCCTACCGATAATGACCGTCTGCTTGTTGCCCCCCAGCTCACAGGTGAAATGAGTCCTATTATAAAAGCTCTTGAGGATAAAATCGGTTTAAATTACACCCTGCGTTATCCTTCGGGAGGAGACCGTAAAAGTGCGGTTATACTCAAGGATGTTGATAATGACACCAAGGATGAAGCCTTTGCGTTTTACAGTATTGGTGAGGAGGATATGCACCTTGCAATGATTGCTCAAAACGGTAAGGTTTGGAGCTGTGTTGATGAACGCAAGCTAACTGCGGGCGGTGTTGAAAGAATAGATTTTTATGACCTTGACCATGATGGCGTTGAGGAGGTTTTGGTGGGTTGGGAAATTCACGGAACATCCGAAAAACAGCTTGCCGTTTACAGCACCCTCAAAAAGAAGCTTAACCTTATGATGCTGCAAAAATATACGGCATTTACCTGCTGTGATATTGATTCCGATGGTGAGGGTGAGATATTTTTACAGCTTTTAAGTGCGGCAGACCCCGCTTCCCGTGCATATATATTTAAAAAGAACGGTGATGAATTTACCGAAGCATCCTCCTGTTCTATGGACCGCAATGTTAAGTCAATAACAGCACAAACGGTTGCGGCGCTTTCTTCGGGACAAACGGCAATTTATGTTGATGAACTAAAGGCTGCAGGCGCTGTAACTGAGGTTTTCTTTTGGTCACAGGGAGAGCTTGTTAATCCTCTGCTGGATAGTACAAGCGGTGAAAACCTAAAGACCGAAAGGGCTTCTTCGCTATTGTGCGTTGATATTAACCGTGATGAGCTTTTGGAGATTCCCGTTTCGGAAGAAATTCCTTCTGTTACAGGCTCTACCGAAAAAAGCTATTATACAAAATGGTGCTCATTCAACGGCGAAACACTTACCTCACAAATGACATATCTTATAAATCAAAATGACGGCTTTTATCTTGAGTTCCCTGAAAAGTGGATAGGCAATATTGCGGTTTACCGTGATGGAGAGAATCGACTTCGCCGTTTTTATAATGTTGACGAAAACGGTGTTCCCACAGAGTATTTTGCCGAACTGCGTATAGTTGACCCCGTTATTTGGGATAATCCCGATTATGCCAAAAGCGGTTTGGAGGAAATTTGCCGTAACAGCAAAAATGTTATTGTGGGTTACGCAAATAATTCCCAAGGAAAGCTTTCCATAACTATGGATGAGCTTAAAAAAATCATTTATATTTTTGAGTAAGAGGGGTGTAGCTAAGTGAAAAAAATACTCATTGTTGAGGATGAAGAGGCTATACGAGAGTTTGAAGCCATAAATCTTAAAAGGGTTGGTTATGAAACGGTTGAAGCAGGCTCCGGAGAAGAGGCTCTTATGCTTTACGATACCGACCCCGATGGTTTTGATATAGCGCTTCTTGATGTTATGATGCCCGGAATGGACGGCTTTGCCGTTTGTAAGGAGCTTCGTAAAAGAAGTGATTCAATAGGTATTATTATGCTAACGGCAAAGTCGCAGGAAATGGATAAGATAAGCGGTCTTATGATTGGTGCGGATGACTATATAACCAAGCCTTTCAGTCCCACAGAGCTGCTTGCCCGTGTGGATTCGCTTTATCGCCGTGTTGCAATGAATACTGCAAAAGCCCCTGCGGTTTCGGATGAAATTACCATTGGTAAATTTACGCTTAATTTACGCCGCCGCACCCTTTCTAAAGAGGGTAGAAATATTGAGCTTACGCAGGTTGAATTTCAGATAATGGAATATTTCTTCACCAATCCCGATACAGCTCTTGGCAGAACCGATATTTTGCATAAGGTTTGGGGCAGTAATTATTTCGGTGAAGAAAAGATTGTTGATGTTAATATCAGAAGACTGCGTATGAAGATTGAGGATAACCCATCTAATCCGCAATACCTTGTAACGGTTTGGGGAATGGGTTATAAATGGGCGTTGTTGTAAATTGTATTGTCTTTAAATATAGACGGTAGGCTTGATGAGGATTGCGTCACCTCATCCGTCACTTCGTGACACCTTCCCCGTCAAGGGGAAGGCAGTTTTGGAAGACGGTAAGCTTGATGAAGTTTGCGTCACCTCATCCGTCACTTTGTGACACCTTCCCCGTCAAGGGGAAGGCAGTTTTGGAAGACGGTAAGCTTGATGAAGTTTGCGTCACCTCATCCGTCACTTTGTGACACCTTCCCCGTCAAGGGGAAGGCGGATAGGAAATTTATTATGAAAAGTGTTTTGACAGCAAATGCAAAAGCTTTAAGAAAAAATATGACCAAGGAAGAGCGTCATATATGGTATGATTTTTTAAAAAAATTACCTTTCACGGTAAACCGCCAAAAGGTAATAGGAAAATATATTGTGGATTTTTATTGTTCACAAACCAAAACGGTAATAGAATTGGACGGCTCCCAGCATTATGAAACCGAGGGTGCTGAAAGCGATATGCTTCGTGATGAATATTTAAACGGTTTGGGAATAAGGGTTTTAAGATATTCAAATTATGATGTTAATAAAAATTTCAGTGGGGTTTGTACTGATATTTTGGAAAAGTTTGGATTGGAGAATATAAGCCTTCCCCTTGACGGGGAAGGTGGCACGGCATAAGCCGTGACGGATGAGTTTGGCAAAATTATGAATTATCCGTCTTTATCGATTGCCTTCCCCTTGACGGGGAAGGTGGCACGGCATAAGCCGTGACGGATGAGGTGAAGCAAATCTAATGAATATATATTCTTTTATCCCAACCCTCACTGCTTTTAAAACAATTCCCAAAGTGAATTAAAATAAAACGGACAATTAATAATAAAATAATCCGTGCCGTAAGGCACACCGAAATTATTATTTATTATTTATTCTTTATTCTTTATTGAAAGGAGGTCATATAGGTGAATTTTGAGCTTAAATTCAAGGGTATTACCATGAGATGGTTGCTTTATGTTTATCTTCCGATAGCGCTTGCGGTTGTTTTGCTTGCAACGGTATTTTCACTTATATATGCTTCCTTTTATGAGGATAGGGTAAAAAATATCGCTGAGGATTACACCTATGATTTCCACAATCTTTCGGATTGCGACCGCAACACCTTTGAAACGCTTGCTGTCACATTAACCGAGGATTTTGCACATAAAACTCTGCTTGAGGTGCAGGTTTTAAATGCTGATGGCAGGGTGTTTATTTCTACCACCGGCTTTGAACCCGCAAAGGAGCTTATGCCCGATTACCAACAGGCAACAATAACCAAAAAAACAGGTTATTACAGGGGTGAAAATTCTGTTGGCGAGGAAGTTTTGGCAGGCACTACCATGATTTACGGCAAAAACGGTGAGCATTTGGGAGCTTTCCGTTGGATTACCTCAATGCAGGCGGCTAATTCGCATATAAGAAATTTTGTTTTGCTGCTTTTGCTTTTGTGCTTTGGAATTTTGGGAATTTCGGCACTTTCAGGTTTATATTTTATAAAATCAATCGTTCGCCCGATACGGGATGTAAGTAATACGGCACGCCGTATTGCAATGGGTGAATTTGAATCAAAAATGGAAATTAAGAAGAACGATGAAATTGGTGAGCTGTGCGATACCATAAACTATATGGCTTCTGAGCTTCACCGTGCAGAAGGAATGAAGAACGACTTTATTTCTTCGGTTTCACATGAGCTTCGTACTCCGCTTACAGCTATTCGTGGTTGGGGCGAAACGGCGAAGATGTCGGTAGGATTTGATGATGACCTTGTTTCACGAGGACTTGATGTTATCCTTTCCGAAGGGGAACGGCTTTCGGGATTGGTGGAGGATTTGCTTGATTTTTCCCGTATGCAAAGCGGCAGACTTTCGGTTAATACAATACCCATTGATATTTCGGGAATGTTGACCACGGCGGTTGATATGTATATTGAGCTTGCCAAAAAGCAGGGTATTGAGGTTTCGTTCACACCTCCCTCAACACCGTCTGTTGTTATGGGTGACCCCGATAGATTAAAGCAGGTATTTGTAAATATTATTGATAATGCGGTTAAGTATACCGAAAAAGGCGGTTTAGTGCTTGTGGTTCAAACAAGAGAGGAAGCCTGCGTGCGTATACTTGTTAAGGATACGGGTGTTGGTATTCCTGCACAGGATCTTGACCATGTTAAAGAAAAATTCTTTAAATCAAACAAAACGGTGAGAGGTTCGGGTATAGGTCTTGCGGTTGCCGATGAAATAATCAAACAGCATCAGGGATTACTTTTTATCGAAAGTACCGAAGGTGCGGGTACAACCGTTACCATAGTTCTTCCGCTTTATGAGGAGGAAAAGGTTGAGGAAGCTGATGAGGATGTGCTTCCCCTTAACGAATTTGAAACACCCGTTGTAAAAACGGAGGCGGATGAGGAAAACGATTCTGCCGAAGAGCAAAATGAGGATTCACAAACAGATGACTCTCAGAAGGAGAATGAAGATGGCGAAGGCTAAATATACCGCAATCGGCGGTCAGGCGTTGATTGAGGGCATTTTGATGAAAAGTCCCGAAAAAACCGCAATGGCGGTTAGAAAAAAGAACGGCGAAATTGATATTTCCTACCCCGTGGGTAAAAGTGTAAGAGAAAAATATAAAATTTTGGCTCTGCCCGTAATCAGGGGTATTGTCAGCTTTGTGGAGTCGATGGTTCAGGGTTATAAGGCGATGATGCAGTCTGCCGATATTTCCGGCTTTACCGACCTTGAGGATGAGGACGAAAATAAGAAAACGGATGAAAATGAGAATATAACCGAAGAAACAGCAGAGGTAACAGCTGAGGAAACGGTGAGCGAACCGCAGGAAAAAGCAGAGAATAAAAAGGAAAAAGATAAAAAGGGAAACGGCATACTTATGGGTGTTATTATGGTAATAGCCACAGTTTTGGGTGTGCTTATGGCGGTTGCTCTTTTTATGTATATCCCCCGTCTTATAGTGGGCTTCTTGCAGAGCGTTTTCGGCATTGAATTTTCTGAAATATGGCGTTCGGTTATTGAGCAATCAATAAAGCTTTTGGTTTTTGTTACCTATGTTTGGCTGGTTGCGTTTATGAAGGATATAAAGAGAGTTTTTATGTACCACGGTGCTGAGCATAAAACAATCTTCTGCTATGAAAAGGGTTTGGAGCTTAATGTTGAAAATGTGAGAAAGCAAAAGCGTTTTCACCCAAGATGCGGAACATCATTTATGATTTTGATGATACTTATCAGTATTTTCTTCTCAACCGTTATACAACTTCTTTTTAAGGGGATTTATGATAATACGGTTGTTTGGGTAATTGTTAAAATACTTATGCTTCCGCTTATTTGCGGTGCAGGCTTTGAGGTTTTGCGTGCCTGCGGAAAATACGATAATATTTTAACCCGCATAATTTCAGCTCCCGGTATGTGGTTACAGCACATTACCACCAAAGAGCCTGATGACGGAATGATAGAAATTGCCATTGCGGCAATTCGTGCGTGTGAGCCTGAAAATCCCGATGTTGACCGCAGTATTGACGAACAAATTCCAGAAGCAGAAGAAACGGAAGAATAACCTCTATGAACATATTTGAAGCATATAACCACGCAAAGAAAACCCTGCAAAAGGCAGGTATTGAGGATTTTGCCTTTGAAGCAAGGTATATAATCCGCCACCTCACAGGGTATTCCAATGCGCAGATACTCACTAAATATACCGAAAATTTAAGTGAATTTCAGCAAAGCAACCTAACCGTTATATTGCGTCAGCGTGAAATACGCTATCCTTTGCAGTATGCCTTGGGTTATTGGAGCTTTTTTGGCAGAGATTATGCAGTGGGTCCGGGGGTACTTGTTCCCCGTCAGGATACAGAAAGCTTGGTGGATAAAGCACTTGAATTTTTGAAAGCAAAGCCAAAGGCAAAGGTTTTAGACCTTTGTACGGGAAGCGGCTGTATAGGAATAACACTTGCCGCAGAAAATGAGAATGTCACGGTTGAGCTTTTGGAAAAATATGAGGAAGCGGCACGCTTTGCAAGTGAGAATATCGCAAGAAATAAAACCTATAACGCAACCCTTTTTATGGGTGATGTTTTGAACGGTGACAGAAACGGCAATAAGTATGACCTTATTGTAAGCAATCCCCCGTATATCCCGAAAGGTGAAATGGAAACCGTTTCACCCGAAGTTAAATATGAACCCGAAACCGCACTTTTGGGCGGTGAGGACGGACTTGATTTTTACCGTGCTATTATTAAAAATTATAAAGATAGCCTGAATGAGGGCGGAATGATGTGTTTTGAAGTAGGAATGGGTGAAGCAAATTCGGTTTGTGAGCTTATGAAAAACGCAGGCTTTTGCGATGTTGGTATCAAGCAGGATTATAACGGTATTGACAGGGTTGTTTTCGGGACAGCAAATTAAATAGAATGATTACAAGGCGGAAAATATTTTCCGCAAAATCTCAATTACGGAGGAAATAAAAATGGCAGAAAAGAATACTAAAAAGGCACCGATTGATACCTCTACCGCAGAGGGTAAGGAAAAAGCATTGGCTACGGCATTGGCTCAGATTGAAAAGCAGTACGGTAAAGGCGCAGTTATGAGATTGGGTGAGAATGCCGCTATGGCGGTTGAGCATATTAAAACAGGCTCAATCGGTCTTGATGTGGCACTTGGAATAGGCGGTATTCCAAAGGGAAGAATTGTTGAAATTTACGGACCTGAGTCTTCGGGCAAAACCACCGTTGCACTCCACTGCGTTGCTGAAGCACAAAAAGCAGGCGGAACAGCCGCATTTATTGATGTTGAGCACGCACTTGACCCCGTTTATGCATCTAACCTTGGTGTGAATATTGACGAACTTTTGGTATCTCAGCCTGATTCGGGTGAGCAGGCTTTGGAAATTGCCGAAGCACTTGTTCGTTCGGGAGCTATTGATATTATCGTTGTAGACTCGGTAGCAGCACTCACAACCAAGGCTGAAATTGAGGGTGAAATGGGAGATGCCCATGTTGGTCAGCTTGCCCGTCTTATGTCACAGGCAATGCGTAAATTAACCGCCGCCCTTTCAAAGGCAAACTGTTCGGCAATATTTATTAACCAGCTTCGTGATAAAATCGGTGTGCTTTACGGCAATCCCGAAACTACCACCGGTGGCCGAGCACTAAAGTTCTATGCAAGCGTTCGTATTGATGTTCGTCGTGTTGAAACCATTAAGGAAAACGGTGAAATGGTAGGCTCAAGAACCCGTGCAAAGGTTGTTAAAAATAAGGTTGCTCCTCCATTTAAGGAGGCTGAGTTTGATATTATGTACGGCAAGGGTATCTCTCATGACGGTGAAATAGTTGATATGGCACTTCATTTTGAGATACTTCGCAGAAGCGGTGCATGGTTCTATTACGGTGATACAAGACTTGGCCAAGGAAGAGATAATGTTAAACAGCTTATCCGTGAAAATAAGGATTTAGCGGCAGAGCTTGAAGAAAAGATTATGCAAAAGTATAACGAATTTTTATCGGGTGATAAAAAGGCTGACACCACCGCAGAGGATGACGATGAACCCGTTATCATTCCCGTTCAGGCAGAGCTTCCCGATAAACCCAGAAAAAAGATAAATATTGATATTGCGGTTGACGATTAATGCTTATTGAAACCTTAAAAAAGGATAAAAAACACTGTTTTAAATTGGAGTTATCCGATGGGCGTGTTTGTTTTATAGACAGTGATGTTTGTGCGCAATACGCCCTTCATCCTCAGGATGAAATTTGTGAAGAAAAGCTTTGTGAAATTATAAAAAGGTCTGAATTTATAAGGGCAAAGGAACGTGCGCTTTGGTACTTGGATAGGTGTGACCGCACCGAAAAGGAGCTTTTTGAAAAGCTGCGTGAGGCTGGCTTTGGGGAAGAAAGCGTTTTAAATGTGCTTGGCTTTCTTAAAGAGTACGGTCTTGTTGATGACCGCCGTTTTGCCCTTAATTTCACCCAAATAAAAGCTGAAAACAATGTTTCAAAACGGGAAATTAAGTCAAAACTATACCAAAAAGGTATCTCTCGTGAGATAATTGATGAGGTTTTGGAAAACACCCAAACCGATGAATACGCACAAATTACCGCACTTATTGAAAAAAAGTACCGCAGTAGGATTTGTGATAAGGAATCTACTGCAAAGGTTTTTGCGGCACTGATTAGAAAAGGCTTTTCCTTTTCGGCGGTAAGGGATGTTTTGAAACAATATAATGAAGAATTGCAGTACAGCGAGGAATTTTAAATGTACAAAATCAGTATGGTATCATTGGGATGCCCCAAAAATCAGGTTGATGCGGAAAAAATGCTCTATCTCCTCAAAAACGGCGGTTTTGAAATCGGCTGTGAAGAGGCTGCGGCAGATGCAATAATTATTAACACCTGCGGCTTTATTGAGGATGCCAAAAAAGAGGCTATTGAAAACATTTTAGAGGCTTCACAGTATAAAAAGGATGGTAACTGCAAAGCACTTATCGTAACGGGTTGCTTGGCGGAACGCTACCGTGATGATGTTACCGAAGAAATACCTGAGGTTGATGTTTGTGTGGGTATTGGAGCAAATGAGAATATTTGCGAAATAGTTAAGCAGGCTATTGAGGGTAACTGTCAAAATGCCTTTGGTGAAAAGGAAGCATTTTCCCTTTCGGGTGACCGCATTTTAGGAGGTCTCCCCTTTTCAACCTACCTTAAAATAGGAGATGGCTGTGATAACTGCTGTACCTATTGTGCAATACCTAAAATCAGGGGCAGAATGAGAAGCCGTACTATTGAGGATTGCGTTGAGGAAGCAAAAAAGCTTGCTGAAATGGGAGTAAAGGAGCTTACCGTTGTGGCACAGGATACCACCGCTTACGGTACTGATATTTACGGTGAGCCTAAGCTTTGTGAGCTTCTGCGTGAGCTTTGTAAAATTGAGGGACTTCATTGGATAAGAACGCTTTACACCTATCCCGAAAGAATAACCGATGAGCTTTTGGAGCTTATGAACGGTGAGGAAAAGCTGGTTAAATACCTTGATATTCCCATTCAGCATGTGAACGGTGAGATACTTAAAAAAATGAATCGCCGAGGGGATTATGAAAGCCTTTCGGCTTTGATAGACAGAATAAGGGAAAAGGTTCCCGGTATTACACTCAGAACCACCCTTATAACCGGCTTCCCCGGTGAAACGGATGAGCATTTTGAGCAGATGGCACGCTTTGTAAAGGAAAAGCGTTTTGACCGCTTGGGATGTTTCACCTACTCTGCCGAGGAGGATACTATTGCCGCTGAGATGCCCAATCAAATTGATGAGCAAACAAAGGTTGACCGTATGGTGCATATTATGGAAAACCAACTCACAATTTCTGCTGAAATCAATGCCGCCAAGTGCGATACCGATACTGAGGTTTTGATTGAAGGTTGGGACGATTATATTAAATGTTATTTTGGAAGAACCCCTGCAGATGCACCTGAGGTTGACGGTAAGATATTCTTTTTATCACACCGTAGGATTAAAATCGGTGATTTTGTGCAGGTTCATATAAATGATACACTTGACTATGATTTATTAGGGGAGTTGATTTGTGATGAAGCTTAATACACCAAACAAATTAACGGTTGCAAGAATGTTTTTAACACCTATCTTTTTGGCAACCTTGATGATTGATTTTAAATTCCATTATCTGGTTTCCTTGGTGATATTTGCTGTTGCCTCTTTTACCGATTATGTTGACGGTAATATGGCAAGAAAATGCGGTCTTGTTACAGATTTTGGTAAGTTTTTAGACCCATTGGCAGATAAAATGCTTACAACAAGTGCATATTTGGGTTATATGTTTATTTATGGCGGCACAAAATTCGGCTGGCATATAGTTGTTATTACATTTATTGTGCTTTTCCGTGAGTTTGCCGTTTCCTCAATCCGTTTGGTTGCATCAACCGCAGGCGGTAAGGTGGTTGCCGCTAATATGTGGGGTAAATGCAAAACCGTAAGTCAGATGTTAGGTATAATTTTTGCCTTGGCAGTATATGCTTTGGGTGAGTTTGTAATACTTCCTGCAAATGTATCTGATATTTTGAATATTGTAATAATTGCCCTTTTTTGGCTTTCTGCCGTACTCTGCGTTATTTCAGGAGCTATTTATATTTGGGGCGGAAGAGAGTATATTGCCAACGCAAAATAAACGGTGGGTGATTTGTTTTGTTTGACAGACTTAAAGAGGATATTCAGGCTATAAAGGATAGAGACCCTGCCGCAAAAAGCAGTTTGGAGATATTTTTGCTTTATCCCGGCCTTAAAGCAATAAGAATGTACCGCCGTGCGCATAAGCATTACCTTTTGGGGCATAGCTTTCGTGCAAGAATGCTCTCACAAAGGGCGGCAAAACGGTGGGGAATTGAAATTCACCCCGGGGCTACAATAGGCAAAAGGCTTGTTATTGACCACGGTCATGGTATTGTTATAGGTGAAACAGCCGAAATTGGTGACGATGTGCTTATTTATCAGGGTGTTACCTTGGGAGGAACGGGTAAGGATGTTGGAAAAAGGCATCCAACCATAGGTAACAATGTTATGATAAGTGCAGGTGCTAAGGTTTTGGGACCTATAAATATTGGGGATAATTCCCGTGTGGCGGCAGGTGCGGTGGTTCTTAAAGATGTACCTCCAAATTCTACCGTTGTTGGTGTGCCCGCCCGTGTTGTTCGTCAGGATGGCAAAAAGGTGGAATATAAACCGCTTGACCAAATTCACATTTCCGACCCTGTTCAACAGCAGCTTGACCGCTTAGAACAGCAGATAAAGGAACTAAAAGGAGAGAAATAAATTGAAAATCTTTAATACACTTACCCGTCAAAAGGATGAATTAAAAACTATTGAGGAAGGCGTTGTAAAAATTTATGCCTGCGGACCTACCGTTTATAACTATATCCATATAGGAAACGCCCGTCCGCTTTGCGTTTTTGATGTGCTTCGCCGTTATCTTGAATGGCGTGGCTATAAGGTGGAGTTTGTTCAAAACTTTACCGATATTGACGATAAGCTTATAAAAAAGGCAAATGAAGAAGGAATTACCGTACCTGAGGTAGCCGCCCACTACATAGAGGAGTTTTGGGTGGATGCAAAGGGAATGAATATCCGTGAGGCAACCGTTCATCCAAGAGCTACCGAAAATATTGATGAAATTCAGCGCATTATTTCGGAGCTTGTGGAAAAGGGTTTTGCGTATACTTCAGGCGGGGATGTTTATTTCCGTGCTAAGAAGTTTAATGAGTACGGCAAGCTTTCACATCAGCCTCTTGAGGATTTGGAGGCAGGCGCTCGTATTGATGTTGCCGAAATTAAGGAAGACCCCATGGATTTCTGCCTTTGGAAGGGTGCAAAACCGGGTGAGCCTTATTGGGATTCTCCTTGGGGTAAAGGCCGTCCCGGATGGCATATAGAATGTTCGGCAATGGCAGGAAGATATTTGGGCAAAACCATTGATATTCACTGCGGCGGACTTGACCTTATTTTCCCCCACCATGAAAATGAAATTGCACAGAGTGAGTGTGCAAACGGCTGTGATTTTGCTCATTATTGGATGCATAACGGCTTTATTAATGTTGATAACCATAAGATGTCAAAATCCTTGGGTAATTTCTTTACCGTTCGTGATGTTGCTGAAAAGTATGGCTATGAGCCTATTCGTTATCTTATGATTTCTTCACAGTATCGTAGCCCCATAAACTATTCTGTGGATATTATTGAGCAGGGTAAAAACGCACTTGAGCGCCTTTATACCTGCCGTGATAACCTTGATTTTGCACTTAAAAATGCGGTTGATGGAGGAGATGCTCCCGAATTTATCGCAACCCATAAGGCTGCCTTTGTTGAAGCTATGGAGGATGACCTTAACACCGCTGATGCCTTGGGTGCATTGTTCAGCTTGGTTCGTGATATTAATACCTATATTGCGGCCAATAATCAAAAGGCAGGAATTGAAGCTTGTATTGAGGTTTTTGATGAGCTTGCAGGTGTGTTAGGTCTTGTTTATAACCGCAAGACCGAAAGCTTGGATGAAGAAATTGAGGCTCTTATTGAACAGCGTACCGCTGCCCGTAAGGCAAAGGATTTCAAAACTGCCGATGCTATCCGTGATAAATTAAAGGAAATGGGTATTGTTTTGGAAGATACCGCACAGGGTGTAAAGTGGAGCAGAATGTAAAAAAAGAACCGCTTGGCAACGGGTTTTATGTATATGTATCACCGCATCATACCTTTGGTACAGATGCGGTTTTGCTCAGTAATTTTGCAAAGGCAAAACGAAAGGATAGTCTTGTGGATTTGGGCACAGGATGCGGAATAATTCCGCTTTTAATGCTTCGTGACGGCAATTTAAGTTCGGCTTATGGGGTTGATATAAGTGCCGAAGCGGCATTACTTGCAGGGCGCAGTGCAAAAGAACAAAGTGATAAATTTACCGTTATTGAAAGCAATTTGAATGAACTTTCGGGCAAAATAGAGTTTGGATGCCATACGCTTGTGACCTGTAATCCTCCGTATAAAGCACCCGGTGCAGGACTTAAAAATCCCGATATGGTTGAGGCTGTTGCACGCCATGAAATTGCCTGCACTTTAGAGGATATTGTGGGTGTGGCTTCAAAGCTTTTGCAAACAGGCGGTAGGCTTTGTATGTGTCACCGCCCCGAAAGACTTAGCGAACTGATGCGTATTATGAGCGAAAAAAAGATAGAACCAAAAAGGCTCAGAATAGTGTGTCAGCGTATGGGTGAAGAGCCGTGGCTTGTACTTGTTGAGGGTAAAAAATGTTCAAAAACAGGACTCAGAATTGACCCACCGCTTTTTATTGAGCA
Organism: Oscillospiraceae bacterium; assembly: GCA_015065645.1. Classification (GTDB taxonomy): domain Bacteria; phylum Bacillota; class Clostridia; order Oscillospirales; family Acutalibacteraceae; genus UBA737. Next base: position 18,544 of record SVPW01000022.1, read on the forward strand.
AAACGGCGCTTTAAGTGATGAAATGATAGAAATTTACGGAAGTTACAAGGTGGGTTACACCGAATGAGTGGAAAACTTTATGTTGTAGGCACGCCTATCGGAAATTTGGAGGATTTTTCTCCACGAGGGGTCAGAATTTTAAGTGAGGTTGATTTTATCGCAGCCGAAGATACCCGTGTTACGGTAAAATTGCTAAATCATTTTTCAATAAAAAAGGATTTAGTCTCATATTTTGAACACAATAAAAGAGAAAAGGGCGAATATATTATTAATCGCCTTAAAAACGGTGAAAGCTGTGCGGTTGTATCAGATGCAGGAATGCCTGCTATTTCAGACCCCGGTGAGGATTTGGTAAGACTTGCTCACCAAAACGGTATTGCGGTGGAGTCTGTTCCGGGGCCGAGTGCTTTTGTTACCGCACTCAGTATTGCGGGCAGACCTACGGGCAGATTTTGCTTTGAAGGCTTTTTGCCGGTTGATAAAAAGCAAAGGCGTGAGCGTTTTGAGGAGCTTAAAGGTGAGCGAAGAACAATGATTTTTTACGAAGCACCGCATAAGCTCACCGTAACACTTGATGATTTTTATAAAAATTTCGGCGAACGGGAAATAAGCCTTGTTAAGGAGCTTACTAAGCTTCATGAAACGGTTTTTAATACTACACTTTCAAAAGCGATAGAATATTATAACCAAAATCCGCCAAAGGGTGAATTTGTTATAATTCTTTCGGGCGCAAAGGAACAGCAAAAGGAAGCTTATACTTTAGAGGATGCAGTTGCAATGGCAAAGGCTTTGATGAAAAACGGTCAATCCGCATCATTTGCCGCAAAAGAGGCCGCCGCTGCAACAGGCTTAAAAAAAGGCGAAATATATAAGGGAATTATATAATTTCGTTTAAATTAAGAAGAAAAGAGTGTAAAAAAATGGCAGAAAATAATCAGGGTTTCCATGTTTATGATGATGACGGCCGTGATATAAGTTCTTATTCTAAAGCTAATGAGTTTGAGGATATTTCTTCAAGTTCTGCAAATGCCGGCTCGGGTGATGATTATATAAACTTTGAATCTTTTTCTGAAAATAAGCATTTTAATAAACGCAAGCATGGTGCCGCTTCTGCTCCCGATAAGGTAACAGCTTGGTGGAAAAATAAATCAAAGGGTAAAAGGGCTTTGATGTCTATTGGTATTGCGTTGTTTACCATAGCCTGCCTTTTTGTTATATGGAAATGGGTGCCGTTTGGCATTCGCGGAAAGCTGTTTTCCTCCGCTTTTGGTTTGCTGTGCCTCACTTTGGGCTGTGGCATCTTCATTAAGTGGAAAAAGCGTGTTTTCCAAACTGTGTTGACATCTATTGGTGCGGTTTTGCTGTCTGTTATTTTGGTTTTAACCTGCACCAAGGCATCTTGGGGCTTTTTGATGGGCTTTTTCTATAATTTTGACCACACCTTTGAGGATGCCGATATTGGCGCACAGCCCACCATTGATGAAAAAATAGTAAATATTGCACTTTTTGGTATTGATACACGCAGTGCGGAATCCTTTACCGGAAATACCGATAGTATTATGATTTTAAGCCTTAATACTAAAGATAGCAGTATTAAAATTACTTCAATTATGCGTGATTCCTTAGTGCCGATTGAAACCGATAACGGCACTATTTACCATAAGATAAACAGTGCATATTCCCGTGGCTATAACAGTAAAGAAGTAAAAGGAAAATCTCAGGAAGAAAAGTGGAATAACGGTGCTGTTTGGGCAGTGCGTACCATAAACAAAATTTTTGACCTTGATATAAGTGATTATGCTACTGTAAACTTCTTTGGAATGGCAGAAATTATTGATGCGGTTGGAGGAATTGATGTTGAGCTAACCGAACGTGAGGTGACTGCATGGGGTAAGAATAATCACGGCATTAATGATATGATTACCGAAGTTTGCCACCTTATGAAGCTAAAACCTACCGATTATCACATTTCAAAAAGCGGAAAACAGCATCTTAACGGTGTGCAGGCTGTTGCCTATTCAAGAATCCGATATGTTCCGAATATTTGGGGAAGCAATAACGATTACGGCAGAACAGAGCGTCAGCGTTATGTTATGGAACAGCTGTTTCATAAGGCACTTACTATTGATAGTTCAAAGTATTTAAGCCTTATTAAAACACTTATTCCCTATACCAGAACATCAATGAGTCCTGATAAAATACTTGAGTTTGCAAAGGCTATTTTGGGCAGGTCTCCAACATTCCAAAAGGCTCAAATTCCACCTGATTCAAGCTTTCTTATGCGTTCACCGTCAGGAAGCTTTGGTTCGGTAGTTTATTATGATTTGGAACTTGCCGGAAAAATGATTCACTCTTTTATTTACGATAATGTTTCATTTGAGGATTATTTGGTTAATAATGATATTGACAGCTCTGATTATAACGATTGGTATCGTAATTTAGGTTTGGGCGGCTCTTCCGGTTCTGCTACAAATCCACCGCCTACCACAAGCAAACCGGATGACGGTTCTTCCTCCTCTTCTGAAGATTCAAACTCTTCTGAGGAAGAAGACGATACGGAATCGGATATTCAGAAACCCGATGATGAGGATGATACCTCCACAAATCCCGGTGATGGTGACGGCGACGATGAAGGAAACGGTGATGAGGGAGAAGACCCACCACCTTCGGGTGATGGGGAAACAGAAACTCCGTCTGAAGAAAGTACCCCATCGTCTTCGGAGGAAAATACTTCCGAAGATGAAGTGTAATGGTGAGTGAATATGGCAACTAAAAGCAACTGTGAAAGCTGTGCAAATTATGTTTATGATGAGGAATATGATTGCTATTGCTGTGACTGCAATCTTGATGAGGATGAAATGATGCGGTTTTTAACAGGCGGTACGGCTAACTGTCCTTATTACAGCTTTTATGATGAATATAAGATAGTGAGAAAGCAAAATTAAAGGGGAAAAATATGTTTTATATCTATCTCATCGCTTCGGCGGTATTAACACTTGTTTCAAATATATTTTTTAAGGTTTTTCCGTATAGCTACTCATGGTGGCTGATACCTGTAATGCTCATAGGCTTCTTTTTTGGGCTTGTGCTTATTCATGCCGCAGTGCTGTTTGTTTCAATTCAGCCTGTTAAGGCACAAGGTATTCCAACAAAGGTTTCATCATATTACCGTGCACTTATTAATGCTACCGTAAGCCTGCTTGTGAAGCTGCTCAGAATAAGCGTTCATACAACAGGTGAGGATAAAGTGCCTGAGGATAGCCGCTTTTTGCTTGTGTGCAATCATCTTGATAATATTGACCCTGCGGTTATTTTACATACCTTCCCAAATTCTGAATTGGCATTTATAGGCAAAAAAGAAATCTATACAAAAATGCCTTTTGTTGCTAAGGCAATGCACACTTTGAACAGCCTGCCTATTGACCGTGAAAATGACCGTGAAGCCGCTAAAACAATAATTAACGCAACCAAATTTATCAAAGAGGATAAGGTTTCTATAGCTATTTTCCCTGAAGGCTATGCAAGCAAAACTCAACAACTTCTTCCAATGCGTAACGGTGCGTTTAAAATTGCCGTAAAGGCGGGTGTTCCGATTGTTATTTGTACCGTTTTGGGAACTCCCCAAACGGTTAAGCACCTTTTTGTAAAACACAGTGATATTTATTTTGATGTTCTTGAGGTTATTCCTGCCCAAAAGGTTAAGGAAATGGATACTGTACATATTGGTGAATATGTAACCCGTGTTATGCAGGAAAATCTTGAAAAACGCCGTAAAGAGCATCCTGAATATGATGTTTCTGTTTCGTGAATTTAAGGTTTGGGAAGATGCATTTTAAATTTATGTATCTTCCCTTTGCGATTTAAAAAACACTTCCCATTTAGCAAAGGATAATAAAATAAATGCAGTTTAAATGATTGTGAGGTTTTTTTATGGCAAACAAAATCAGGCTTACCGTTGGCGGAATATCCTATTCCGTTTATAGTGAGGATAGCGAGGAATATGTTCGTGAAATTGGGCGGGAATTAGAGCATAAAATGGATAAGCTTGCAAAAAATAATCCGTTTTTATCTACCACAATGGTTGCTGTGCTTGCCGCATTGGATGCAACCGATGCCCTTAAAAAAGCTGAGGCTCAGAATAATGAGCTTATTAATGAAATAAAGGCTCTTTCGGAGCGTTGTGCTTTAGCACGCAGTGACGCCGACCACGCTGTTAGGCAGTTGGAGGAGTATAAACGCACAAATGGCGAAATATAATGTTGAGGTTTTAGCACCTGCAGGCTCTATGGAGGCTTTGCAGGCGGCAGTTCGCAGTGGTGCGGATGCTGTTTATTTGGGTGCACGGGAAATGAATGCACGGCGCAATGCCGAAAATTTTGATGAGCAACAGCTTAAAGAGGCGGTTTCATACTGTCATATAAGGGGTGTTGCCGTTTATTTAACACTTAATATTCTTATCTCAAATAATGAGCTTTCCCGTGCCTTGGAAATAGTGCGTTCGGCTTATAGGGCAGGAATTGATGCCGTTATTGTTCAGGATTTGGGGCTTGCTCGGCTTATACATTCGGCTTTTCCTGAAATGCCGCTTCATGCTTCCACGCAAATGACGGTTATGTCACCAGCGGCTCTGCCCGCTTTAAAGGAGCTTGGCTTTTGCCGTGTTGTTGCCGCAAGAGAAATGAGCGAAAAAGCATTGAGGGAGCTTTGTGATGCCGCCCGCAAGCTTGATATGACGGTTGAGGTTTTTGTTCACGGTGCACTTTGTATGTCGGTTTCGGGGCAGTGCTTGATGTCGGCAGTGCTGGGAGGCAGAAGCGGAAACCGTGGCCTTTGCGCAGGGCCGTGCCGTCTCCCCTTTTCGGCACCTTCGGGCACAGGGTTTGACCTTAGCTTAAAGGATTTATCCCTGCTTTCTGAGGTTGAAAGAATGGCACAAATGGGGGTTGTCTCCCTTAAAATTGAGGGCAGAATGAAGCGTCCTGAGTATGTTGCGGCTGCCACTGCCGCAGTAAGACAGGCTCTTGATTCAAATGAGGTTTCGCAAAATCTTCTCACAAGCCTTAATAATGTATTTTCCCGTTCGGGCTTTACAAACGGCTATTTCACAGGGAAAATCGGGAGTGATATGTTCGGCACACGCACAAAAGAAGATGTGGCAGCTGCAAATATGGCTTTCCCCTTTATACACGAATATTATCGTAATGAAAGGCAGTCCGTTCCGATTGCGATAAGAGCAAATATAAATGAAAACGGTTCTTCCCTTACCCTTTGTGACGGCGTAAACACCGTTACGGTGAATGGTGAAATACCGCAAAAGGCACAAATGCGTGAGCTTGATAATGATACGGTTGTTTCTTATATTACCAAGCTTGGCGGAACCCCGTATTATTCGGCTGATGTTGCAACACGCATATCTTCGGGGCTGTTTTTGCGTGGGGCTGACCTTAATGCAATGCGCCGTGATGCGGTTGAGGCACTTAATAAGGCACGCTCTAAATCAGCCAAAAGGCAGGAATGTGAGTATAAATTAAGCAGGGAGTTTTATTATCCTTCACAAAAAAGCGCTTTGGTGGTGCGGCTTGAGGATGCAAACCAAATGTGTGGGGATATGACGGGTGTTTCAGCGGTGATTTTTCCGCTTGAAAAGCAACCTCCAAAAGAAATGCCTCAAAATGTGAGGCTTATTGCAGATATTCCCCGTGGTATGCCGGATGAGCTTGTTGCAAGCAGACTGCGCATTTTTAAAAACCACGGATGTAAAGCCGCCCTTTGCGGAAATTTGGCAAATATCAAAACGGTTAAGGATATGTCACTTGCCCCAATTGCAGGATTGGGACTTAATGCCTATAACAGCGAAAGTGTTTCGGTGATGAAATCTATGGGTTGCCGTGCGGTTACGATGTCTCCTGAGCTTTATCTGAGCGATATTTGCAAAATGAACACCGCACTTCCAAAGGGCATTTTTGCCTATGGAAGATTACCTCTTATGCTCACAAAAAATTGTCCTGTTGCAAATGGTATGAGCTGTGAGGAATGTGGAAGAAATCAGGTTTTAACCGACCGCTTGGGTACACAGTTCCCCGTTCGTTGCAGGGCAGGTTTCAGTGAGGTTTTAAATAGTGTTCCAATCTATCTTGCTGATCGTCTTTCGGAAATCAAAGGAATTGATTTTATGCTTCTTTATTTTACCGATGAAGATAAATCTATGGTTGAGCGTATTATAAATGCCTATCGTTTTGGTGCCGGCGTTGCAAACGGCGGTTATACAAGGGGTCTTTATTACCGAAAAGTTGATTAACGGCTTGAAAAAATTTTCAAGTGTGTTATAATAAAATCAAATAAACAGAAAAAGGAAGTTTTGTAAATGGAAAAACCGGTATTAGTTGAAATTTCTGCTCGTCATATTCATGTAAGTGAAAGTGACCTTGAAGTGCTTTTTGGTGCAGGTCATAAGCTCACCCCTAAAAAGGATCTTTCCCAGCCGGGTCAGTATGCTTGCGAAGAAAAGGTTACAATAGTTGGCCCTAAGGGTAGCTTAAAGGCTTCAATTTTGGGGCCTGTTCGTCCTGCTACTCAGGTTGAAATTTCTTTAACAGATGCTCGTTCTATCGGTGTTGGTGCCGCTATCCGTGAGTCGGGTGATATTGCAGGCACTCAGGGCTGTAAGGTGGTAGGCCCCTGCGGTGAGGTTGAAATTGCTGAGGGTGTTATCGCCGCTAAGCGTCATATACATATGACCCCTGCAGATGCTGAGAAGTACGGTCTTGTTGATAAGCAGGTTGTTGGAGTTAAGATTCCTACAGAAGGCCGTTCTCTTGTTTTTGATGATGTTGTTGTTCGTGTAAACGAAAACTTTAGCTTGGCTATGCATATTGATACCGATGAGGCAAATGCTGCTGCTGTTCCCGGCGGTTGCACAGGTGATATAATTGCCTGATAGTATAGGGCTTTACTGTCATATCCCTTTTTGCCAAAAAAAGTGCGCTTATTGTGATTTTTTTTCTGCCTTTACCTCCTGTGAGGGCTTGGATAATTACACTGCGGCACTTAAAAATGAGATTAAACGGTGGGGCGGCTCTTTTAGTCGCCCCATTAATACTATTTATTTTGGTGGCGGAACTCCGTCTCTTTTAAAGGGAAGAATAGTAGAAATAATGGAAACGGTGCGGGAAAGCTTCGGGGTATCTGACAATGCGGAAATTACTGCAGAAATAAACCCTTCGGGTGATAGTGAGGAGTTTTTGCATGCCGCAAAAAAGGCAGGGATAAACCGCCTTTCGGTTGGGGTGCAAAGCGCAAATGATGATGAGCTTCGCCTTTTGGGAAGAAACCATACCGCAAAGGATGCTGAAAACACCGTGCTCATGGCAAGAAAGCTTGGGTTTGATAATATAACGGTGGATTTGATGCTTGCATTGCCTGAAAGCACCGATGAAAGCTTTGAAAAGAGCATTGATTTTGCGTTAAAGCTTTCTCCGCAGCATATTTCGGCATATATTTTGAAGATAGAGCCAAATACTCTTTTCGGCAAAAGGCAGGATATTAACTTTGCGGATGATGATACCGCCGTTTCGCAGTATTTATTGCTTTGCAAAAAACTGAGGGAAAACGGGTTTTGCCATTATGAAATTTCTAATTTTGCAAAATCGGGGTTTGAAAGCAGGCATAATCTTAAATATTGGAATTGTGAGGAATATTTAGGAATAGGGCCTGCGGCACATTCTTTTTTGGATGGCAAGCGGTTTTATTATCCTAAGAATTTGCAGGGTTTTTTAAAAAATCCGCAGATTGTATTTGATGGTGATGGCGGCGATTTACAGGAAAGAATTATGCTTGCACTTCGCCTTAGTGCGGGATATGATTTTTGTGAGCATACTGAGGTTTTAAGCTATCTTAAAATACTTTCCAAGGCAGGCCTTGGGAAGCTTTGCGGCACAAAATTTTCTTTAACTGAACAGGGTATGCTGGTGTCTTCCGGCGTAATAACCGAAATATTGGAGCGATTATAAAATGAAAACCTTTAAAATACATCTTATTCGTCACGGGCTTACCGATGCTAACATTCTTGGTAAATACATAGGCTCAAAAACCGATTTACCACTTTGCCCTGAGGGGGTTGATGAGCTGAGGATGTTGCGTGAATCGGTGGATTATCCTCGTGTGGAAAGGCTTTATTCAAGCCCAATGCTTAGGGCAAGGCAAACGGCGGGTGTTTTATATCCGGATATGGATGTTAATGTGGTTGATTCACTAATTGAGTATGATTTTGGTGATTTTGAGGGCAAAAGTGCACAGGAGCTTGAAGTGAATACAGCTTATACACAGTGGACTTCGGGCAAAATTGATGCACCTCCTAACGGAGAAAGCACTACCGATTTTATAAAGCGTCTTTGCTTGGGGCTCAACCAAATTGTACAGGATATGATGATGAATAATGTAACCAATGCGGCTGTTATGATGCACGGTGGTGCAATTATGATGCTGCTTGCCGCTTGTGCAGTGCCAAGAAGACGCAGTGTTGAATGGACAAGCGAAAACGGCAGGGGCTATTCCCTGCTTATCACACCTTCACTCTATCACAGCAGTGGTATTGTTGAGGTTTATGATGTTATTTAGGGGTTGATAAAATGGTAAATATCGGAAACGATTGGGATGAAATCTTAAAGGATGAATGGGAAAAGCCTTATTATAAAAAGCTTCGTGAATTTTTAAAGAGCGAATATTCCACCAAAACCGTTTACCCCAATATGCACGATATTTTTAACTCTTTAAGATATACTTCATTTGAAAAAACCCGTGTTGTTATAATCGGGCAGGATCCATATCACGGACCCGGTCAGGCACACGGACTTTGCTTTTCGGTTAAAAAGGGTGTTGAAAAGCCACCCTCACTTAAAAATATTTTTGAAGAGCTTAAAGGTGACCTTGGTATAACACCGCCAAATCACGGTGAGCTTACCGATTGGGCAAAGCAGGGTGTTTTACTTCTTAACACGGTGCTGACTGTGCGTGCAAATAATGCAAACAGCCATAAAGGAATGGGTTGGGAAAACTTTACCGATAGGGTTATAAGTGAGCTCAACCGCAAGACCACACCTGTGGTTTTTCTCCTGTGGGGGACCCCTGCTCGCAAAAAGGCGGAGGTTATAACCAATCCGATACACCATAAATTGATAGCGGTACATCCAAGTCCGCTTTCGGCATACCGTGGATTTTTTGGTTGCCGTCATTTTTCAAAGGCTAATGAATTACTTGAAAAAAGCGGTCAAAGCGGTATAGATTGGCAGATTTTATGAGCAAATAATGGCGCATTTGTAAACAATTTTTTACCTTTATTGACAAAATTTTTCTTTCATGTTAAAATCATCACATAAAAATGAGAAGGGAAGATTATTATGAAGTCAACCGGAATGATTCGTGGTGTTGACAGAATGGGTCGTGTGGTAATTCCTAAGGAAATTCGTAAGCAGCTTAAAATTCAAAATGATATTGATAGCTTTGAAATTTTTGTTGAGGATGATTCCGTAATACTAAAAAAATATGAGCCTAAATGTATTTTTTGCGGAAAAAATGAAGCAAGCCTTGAAATGAACGGTCATAATGTCTGCCGTGAATGTATTGAAAAGCTTTACGAATTGCGTGATACAATAGAATGAAAAAAGCGGGACTGCTTCGCCTATTGGTGATACAGTCCCGTTATTCATTTATTATAATATGAATTGAATTTGTTGCAAAAATGCCCAAGCCGTAAGACTTGGGCATTAAAATTAATATGCAACACCTTGTGCTATCATAGCATCGGCAACCTTTTCAAAACCTGCAATGTTTGCACCTGCAACAAGGTCACCCTCCATACCGTACTTTTTAGCAGCTTCATAGGAGTTTTTGTAAATGTTAGCCATAATCTGACGAAGCTTAGCATCAACCTCTTCAGCAGTCCAGCTGTAACGCATTGAGTTCTGGCTCATTTCAAGACCGGAAACTGCAACACCGCCTGCATTAACTGCCTTAGAAGGAGCAATAACTACGCCGTTTGCTCTGAGATATGCAACAGCCTCATCTGTGGTAGGCATATTAGCAACCTCAACATAATACTTAACACCGTTTGCAACGATGTTCTTAGCATCCTCAAGACCAACCTCATTCTGGGTTGCGCAAGGCATAACAACATCAACCTTTTCGCCCCAAGGTCTCTTACCCTCAAAGTAAGGTACGCCAAACTTATCGGCATAATCCTTAACCTTATCACGGCCTGATGCACGCATTTCAAGCATAAAGTTAATCTTTTCTTCTGTGCAGATGCCGTCCTTATCATAAATATAACCGTCAGGACCGGAAATTGTTACGCACTTACCGCCAAGCTCATTAATCTTCTTAACGGTACCCCAAGCAACGTTACCGAAGCCTGAAACTGCAAAGGTTTTACCTTGAATATCCTCACCGAATGTCTTGAGCATTTCGGTGGTGTAGTAAACTGCACCAAAGCCTGTAGCTTCAGGACGGATAAGTGAACCGCCGTATGCAATACCCTTACCGGTAAGAACACCTGTAAATTCATTGCGAAGTCTCTTATACTGACCGTAAAGGTAACCAACCTCACGTGCTCCAACACCAATGTCACCTGCAGGAACGTCAGTATCAGCACCGATGTGCTTAGAAAGCTCTGTCATAAAGCTCTGGCAGAAACGCATGATTTCGCCGTCACTTCTGCCACGGGGGTCAAAGTCAGAGCCGCCCTTACCGCCGCCCATGGGAAGACCTGTAAGGCTGTTCTTAAAGGTCTGCTCAAAGCCCAAGAACTTCATAATGGAAGCGTTTACGCTGGGGTGGAAACGAAGACCGCCCTTATAAGGACCGATAGCAGAGTTAAACTGTACTCTGAAACCACGGTTTACCTGAACTGTGCCTGCATCATCAACCCAAGAAACACGGAAAGATATCATACGCTCAGGCTCAACCATACGCTCCATAATACCGTGCTTTTCAAACTTAGGGTCAGCTGCAACTACCGGCTCCAAAGATTCAAGTACATCACGAACCGCCTGTAAAAACTCATTCTCACCAGGGTTTCGTGCTTCAACACCGGCATAAACACGGTTCAAATACTCAGATTTAAACATTTTTCATTCCTCCAAAAAATATTTGATTGCATATTTATTTATAATGAGCAATCAAAAAAAGAATACCTTTAAATAATACTACCATTATACTCATTCGTCAATAAAAAATTTGTTTTTTTATTAAAAAAGTTTTTAAATAAATACATTTGTCCGCTATACGCATACAATTTTTATTTAATTATGACAAAATTTGGCATATTTCTTTTAATATAATTAATATGAAAGGGGCGTCCTATAAAAACGCCCCTTTGTTTTTTATGCCCAATTTATAAAATTAGGGTGGAAGGTGTGTACCGTAATATCCGCCGTGATATTTGAACGGATAATTTCGGCTAAAGGTTCGGTAACAACATCCTCGGTTGAGTAATGACCTGCATCAAAAAGGGCAATTCCCGCATTTGCGGCATCAATAAAGAAATTGTGCTTAACATCGGCAGTGAGAAGTGCATCTGCACCCACATTTACCGCTTCACCCACAAAATCACCACCACTACCCGAACAAACAAGTACGGTTTTAATAGGACGATTGGTTTTCACATACTTGATTTCGCTGTTAAGGGCTGATTTAAACCGCTTTGCAAGGGTTTCACAGTCACACGGCTCAATTTGGGCAATACGCAAACCGTAACCGTCAGGGGCTATGTGGGTTTTGATGTTTTTAAATCCCACCGCTTTGCAAAGGCAGTCATTAACTCCGCCCGCACCAACATCAAGATTTGTGTGCATTGAAATTACCGAAATGCCGTTTTTTATAGCGGCATAAACAACGCTTTCTTCGGTGACAGTTTTAAGCGGGTTAAAAATTATGGGATGGTGGGTAACGATAAGGTTACACCCAAGCTCCACCGCTTTTTTGATTGCCGCCATATCACAGTCAAGCACCGTTAAAATCCCGCTTATTTCAGCAGTTCTATCCCCCACCAAAAAGCCCACATTATCAAAACTGCAGGCAGTATCGGCAGGAAAAATATTATTCAGAATATTAAAAATCTCTACCGTTTTCATAGCTTACTTTTTGGCAAAAGAGTCTTTAAGAGCAACGGTGCGGTTGAAAATGATGTTATCTGCTGTGCTATCGGGGTCAACGCAGAAATAACCCTGACGCATAAACTGGAATGTATCGCCAACATTTGCATTCACAAGGTCATTACCGATTTTACATCCGGTAAGTGTTTCAAGTGAATTGGGGTTAAGGTTATCCGCAAAGGATGAAACACCCTCTTCATCGCTGGGATTTTCAACATTGAAAAGGCGGTCATAAAGGCGAACGGTTGCATCCTTACAGTCAAGCGCATTTACCCAGTGCAAGGTTCCCTTTACCTTTCTGCCGTCAGGTGTTTCTCCGCCACGACTTTCGGGATCGTATGTGCAGTGAACAACGGTGATATTGCCGTTTTCATCGGTTTCGTGGGAAGCGTACTTAATATAATAAGCACCCTTTAAACGAACCTCCTTAGTGGGGCAAAGTCTGAAATATTTTCCGGGTGGGTCTAACATAAAGTCATCCTGCTCAATGTATATCTCTCTTGAGAAGGTAACACCCTTTTTGCCAAGCTCACTCTTATTGGGGTTGATTTCAACCTCAACAACCTCACTCTGATTTTCAGGGTAGTTATCAATAATAACTTTAAGCGGACGAAGTACAGCCATTGCACGGTCAGCATTAAGGTTAAGGTCATCCCTTACGCAGGATTCAAGCAGAGCGTAGTCAATAACACTGTATGCCTTTGAAACACCTATTTTATCAACAAAGGCACGCACTGCTGCTGCGGGGTAGCCTCTTCTTCTCATACCGCAGATAGTTGCCATTCTGGGGTCATCCCAACCTGAAACCAAACCGTCATTAACAAGCTTTAAGCATTTACGCTTACTTGTAAGGGTGTAGTTTACATTCATACGGGCAAATTCAATCTGTCTTGGTGGCTGTTTAAGCTCACACGCAACAAGTACCCAATCATAAAGAGGACGGTGATTTTCAAACTCAAGTGAGCAAAGCGAATGGGTAACACCCTCTCTTGCGTCACTTAAAGGATGTGCAAAGTCATACATTGGGTAAACGCACCACTTATCCCCTGTACGGTGGTGATGAGCCTTTAATATACGGTAAATAACAGGGTCACGCATATTAAGGTTAGAGGATGACATATCAATTTTTGCACGAAGCACCATTGAGCCTTCATCAAACTCACCTGCGGTCATTCTGCGGAAAAGCTCACGGCTTTCCTCAATGGGACGGTCACGGTACGGACTGTTTGTACCGGCTTCGGTTAAGGTGCCTCTAAGCGCACGAATTTCATCAGCACTTGATTCATCAACATAAGCAAGACCTTTATCTATAAGCATTACAGCACACTCATAGATGAAATCAAAATAATCAGAGGCAAAAAATACCTGATCCCACTTAAAGCCAAGCCATTCAATATCCTTTTTTATGGCATCAACATACTCAACATCTTCCTTTGTGGGGTTGGTATCGTCAAGACGCAAATTGCACTTTCCGCCGTATTTTTCTGCTGTGCCAAAGTCAATACAGATAGCCTTTGCGTGGCCAATGTGCAAATAACCGTTAGGCTCAGGCGGAAAACGGGTTTGAACATAAGGATAAACCCCTGTGCGTAAATCCTCATCAATAAAATCGTGAATAAAGTTAGAGGGAGCACCCTCTGCGGGAATAATATTTTTCTCAAGTTCCATAAATAAAAAACCTCGTTATAAAGAGTTTATCATTTCATCAATTCTTGCAAAACAACGCTCACTGCCCAATGTTTGCATAATACTGCAAAGGTCAGGCGTATTGCGGCGTCCCGTTACTGCAATTCTAAGCACTGTGCTAAGGTCACCCGCACTGCCCTTGAAAGCACCGGGATTTGCTTTGTATTCTTTAGTTTCTGCTGCAAAGCCGAGTTTCGGACAAAGTGCCTTTATGCGGTCAAACCAAGCTTGTCGGTCATCGGCAGGAGAATAAACCTCCTTATAAGCTGAAAGGAAAGCCTTGGCATCATCAGCGCTTATGTTTTCGGGCAGCTCACTTGACGGTGTGTAAAGCTCATCAAAGAAGAATGCAAGGTATTCGGGAGTTTCGCTCCATTTTGCAATATCCTTACGAGGCTTTGGAACATCACGGTCAATAGCAAGGCATGCTTTTGTATAGGCGGGGTCACGGGTTAATAAGGAATAGAAATCTTTATTAAACTCCTGTGCCCAAGCGCAAAGCTTTTCATAAACCGTTTCGGCATTCATTGAAGCCACACGGATTTTGCTTACATCATTGAGCTTGTTTTGGTCGAAAAGCGCACCCGAAACACTCATCTTTTTAAGATTGAACTTAAAGGTGCGGTAATCGGCTGTGGGGTTAGCACGGCGCCAATCCTCAAAATCGGAAGCGGCTATTGTCATAAGATACTCAATGACACTTTCGGGGTCATAACCCTCTTCTGCAAAGAAGTGAACGGCGGCTTCGGGGTCCTTACGCTTTGAGATTTTGCGTTTTGCACCGTTATCAAGCTTCATTATTGGGGAAATATGGCCGTATTTCGGCACCTTGAAGCCAAGTAGCTTGAATAATTGTATATGCTTGGGTACGGAAGAAATCCATTCATCTCCACGCAGTACATGGGTGGTGTGCATAAGGTGGTCATCCACAGCGTGGGCAAAATGATATGTGGGGATACCGTCAGACTTGAGTAAAACAAAGTCCTCATCGTTTTCGGGCATTTCAATCTTGCCTTTAATAACATCATCAAAGGCAATGCGGTTTTCTTCATTTCCCGGTGAGCGAAGCCTTACAACAAAGGGTTTACCCTCATCAATAAGAGCTTTTGCCTGCTCATAGGTAATATCACGGTGTTTTGCCCATTTGCCGTGGTAGCCTGTGCGTATTTTAGCGCCTTCCTGCTCCTGCCTTACGGCATCAAGCTCCTCAGCGGTGCAAAAACACGGATAGGCAAGTCCTTTTTTAATAAGGTCTTTAACATAGGTTTGGTAAATTTCAGCACGGCGGCTTTGCTGGTAAGGCCCATATTCGCCTGATTCTTCACTTCCGCTTATAAAGCCCTCATCAATGGTTATACCAAAGCGTGAAAGCCCATCAATAATATCCTCAATACCGCCTACTATCTCACGCTTTTTATCGGTATCCTCGATACGGGTAAAGAACACACCGCCTGAGGTGGTGGCAGTAATACGGTTTATAAGGGAGGCAAAAAGTGTGCCCAAATGCAGATAGCCTGTTGGGCTAGGTGCAATACGGGTTACTCTTGCTCCTTCAGAAAGCCCCCTTTGCGGATATAGATTTTCATAAAAATCGGGGGTTTTGTCAATATTCGGCAGTAGGAGTTCTGCCATTTGTTCAAACTGATTCATGATGCTCTCCTGAAAAAATTATTTGTTAAGAAGCTTTGAAAGCTCGTCCATAAAGGTGTTTATATCCTTAAACTGACGGTAAACCGATGCGAAACGAACATAGGCAACCTCATCAATTCCCTTGAGCTTTTCCATAACCAATTCACCGATTTTTTCGGAATAAACTTCCCTATCAAGCGAATTTTGAATAATTGCTTCAATTTCGTCAATGGTGCGCTCTAAAGTGTCAAGCGATACCGGACGCTTTTCACAAGCACGAAGCAAACCGTTGAGCAATTTTTCACGGTTAAAGGTTTCACGGGATTTATCCTTTTTGATAACTATGATAGGCAGACTTTCAATCATTTCATAGGTTGTGAAACGCTTGGTGCATTTAAGACATTCACGCCTACGGCGTATACGCTCACCCTCATCTGTAGGACGAGAGTCAATAACCTTGCTTTCTTCATAACCGCAGTAAGGACATTTCATAAGATTTACCACCTTTTTCTTGCAAAAATGCATATTTTCGCATATTGATATATTATTGTACCATAATTTGCGCAAATATACAAGATTTTTAATTTGATAAATTTGAAAATTTATTGTTTATAATTACAAACTCACACCGCAAATAATTATTGTAAAATATGAAAAAATATGATACAATATTTTAGAATATAGACTAAGGAGAATAACGCAGTGTCATTTCCACTTGAAAATATAAGAAATTTTTGTATAGTTGCTCATATTGATCACGGTAAATCCACCTTGGCTGACCGTCTTTTGGAGCTTACGCAATCGGTAGCACAGCGTGATATGGAGGAGCAGATTCTTGATAGTATGGACCTTGAAAGGGAGCGTGGTATCACCATAAAGGCGCACGCTGTAACCCTTTATTATAAGGCAAATGACGGCAAAGAATATGAGCTTAATCTTATAGATACCCCCGGTCATGTTGACTTTAATTATGAAGTCTCCCGTTCCTTGGCGGCATGTGAGGGTGCAATACTTATTGTTGATGCCTCTCAGGGTATTGAGGCACAAACATTGGCAAATACCTATCTTGCGGTAGACCATGGGCTTGAAATTTTGCCGGTTATTAATAAAATTGACCTGCCAAGTGCCGACCCCGACCGCATTAAGCAGGAAATTGAGGATGTTATAGGTATTCCTGCCGATGAAGCACCGCTGATTTCTGCAAAAACAGGGCTTAATGTTGAGCAGGTGCTTGAAATGATAGTGCGTGATGTGCCTCCACCAAAGGGTGAGCGTAATGCACCGCTTAAAGCACTTATTTTTGACTCTTATTATGATGCTTATAAGGGTGTTATTGTTTATTTTCGTGTTATCAGCGGTAAAATAAAAACCGGTGATGTTGTTCGAATGATGGCAACAGGTGCCGATTTTGGTGTTGTGGAGCTGGGCAGAAAAAGCGCTACCGCATTAGAGGCTTGTGATTGCCTTGAAGCAGGTGAGGTTGGTTATCTTGCGGCATCTATTAAAACGGTTAGTGAAGCACGTGTTGGTGATACCATAACCTTGGCAAGTGAGCCTGCGGATGAAGCTCTTGAGGGTTACCGTCAGGTAAAACCGGTTGTATTCTGCGGAATTTATCCGCAGGACGGTGCAAAGTATCCTGACCTTAGAGAGGCGCTTGAAAGATTGCAGCTTAATGATGCTTCGCTTCTTTTTGAGCCTGAAACCTCAACTGCCTTGGGATTTGGCTTCCGTTGCGGATTTTTGGGGCTTTTGCACATGGAAATAATTGAGGAAAGATTAGAGCGTGAGTATAATCTTGACCTTATAACCACCGCACCAAGCGTTGAATATGAATTTCACCTTAACGGCGGTGAAACCGTTATGGTGGACAACCCCACAAATTATCCCGACCCCGGAGCTATAGCCGAAGCTTTGGAGCCGGTTGCAAATGTTAATATCTATAGCCCAAGTGAGTATGTGGGTACAATTATGCAGCTTTGTGAGGAGCGCAGAGGAACCTATATAGATATGAAATATATGGGTGACCGTGTGGATATACACTATGTAATGCCTATGAGTGAAATAGTGTATGACTTTTTTGATGTGCTTAAATCACGAACAAAGGGATATGCAAGCTATGATTACGAAACCTGCGGTTACGAAAAGGCAACACTTGTAAAGCTTGATGTATTGCTTGCAGGTGATGTTGTGGATGCACTTTCGTTTATTGTTCATACCGATAATTCCTATACAAGGGCAAGAAAAATTGCCGAAAAGCTTAAAGAGCATATTCCGAGACAGCTTTTTGAAGTACCCATTCAGGTGGCAGTGGGCGGTAAGGTAATTGCCCGTGAAACCGTTAAAGCACTTAGAAAGGATGTTCTTGCTAAATGCTATGGCGGTGATATAACCCGAAAGAAAAAATTGCTTGAAAAACAAAAGGAAGGAAAAAAGAAGATGCGCCGCTTAGGTTCGGTAGAAGTACCGAAGGAGGCCTTTATGTCGGTGCTGAAGCTGGATGAATAATATGGCTAAGAAAATGACAGCAAGACAGCGTGCAATCAGACGCAGAAATATATTTTTAGTGTGTGTTTCATTGGCTCTTATATTGGTTATAGCACTTTTTATATGGCTTGTTTCCTTGCTTTTTAGCGGTTCGGATGATACAACCAAAAACGATTCACAAATACAAAGCAGTTCAAAGGTGGATGTTGACAGCAGTGAGGATGAATTACCTGCGGTAAATAATGAGCCTAAGGTGGTTCAAAAGGGAAATTATACTTTGGATGTAGAGTTTACCAACCTTTTGCTTGTAAATGAAAAAAATCCTTTGCCTGAGGATTATGATTATGAGGGCGAACTTGTATCACTTGACGGAAAGTACCGTAACGGTCAGCTTGATAAGATAAACCGTCAGATTGAGCCTTATGTTAAGGCGATGTGTGAGGCGGCTTGGGCTGAAAATGTAACGCTTAAAGTGTGGTCTCCTTATCGTAGTTATGCAACACAGAAAATGCTGTTTGATAACCGTGTTAACGGCTATATAAATCAGGGCTATTCTGCACAGGAGGCTGAAAAAAAGGCACTTACAATTAATGCCCGTCCCGGAACAAGTGAGCATCATACGGGTCTTGCTATAGATTTTAACTGTGCAAATGATTCCTTTGAGGGTATGCCTGCATTCAAATGGATGCAAGAACACGCCCATGAATATGGCTTTATTATGCGTTATCCTAAGGATAAAACCGAAATTACGGGTGTTATTTACGAACCGTGGCATTGGCGGTTTGTTGGAATAAGCGAAGCTGAGAAGATTAAGGATTCAGGGCTTTGCTTGGAAGAGTATCTTGAAAAGAATAAAGATTAATTGCTGTTAAAAATGAATGCGGAAGAAGTTTGATTTTTCACTTCTTCCGCATTTTTCTTAATAATTAGTTGTTATTTCCCACACGCAAGATAATAGCTTGCAAAAATCGCAGTTCATTTTTTGGCAGTATGTATTAAGAACATCTATCGCCACTTCATCCAAAGCGGAGGATTCGTAATTAATGATGGCTTTTTCGGAAAATCCCGTTACCTGTGCCGCTTCTTCTATGGTATAACCCCTTTGCTCCCTAAGCTCTTTGAGCAGCATAGACATAATTCTTACAGAATTCTTGGCTTTACTTTCAATTTCTTTTTCATTTTCTTCGTCTCCTAAAATAAAAAAGTGTGTGCAACCAAGGTTACACACACCGAAAAACGCATAACTCGTGATTGCTACCACACAACATTTTCTGCCAATACTTAAAGTATGCGAAAATAGAGCTTGCATTTTTACCAAAAGAAAAATACAAACTTTAAATATTGGCATATTAAAAAATGTTATGTGGTAATTTCAGTATACCACCGTAATATAAAAAAATCAATTATATAATTTGTTATAAAATAAATTATTGTTTTGCGGTATAAATTGTAGTATTTTAGCCTTCCCCTTGATGGGGAAGGTGCCGAGTGTAACGAGGCGGATGAGGTGAGGCAAATCTGCTATATCGTCCGTCTTCGTTAAATAGCCTTCCCCGATTTATCCCCCTTGTGAAAGGGGGATGTCACGGATAATTCCGTGACAGGGGGATTCAGGGAAGGTGCCGAGTGTAACGAGGCGGATGAGGTGAGGCAAACTAATAGAATATATATTCCAATTATCCCCCCTCATCCGTCTTTGCCTTACGGCAAATCGGCAAATTATAATATCAAGTGCAACAGTAAAAAATAAATAGACTTCATACTAACCAAAGTGTAAAATGTAGTCACCACAACAAACATAACACGGAGGTTAAT
>SVPW01000023.1 GCA_015065645.1 Oscillospiraceae bacterium
ATTATAAGCGGATTTTCGCTTATGATGTGTTTTTTCACCGCACCTGTCGCTGAAAAAACAAAAATGCGGCTACAAGCCGCATAAAAAATAAAATTTAGGTTTTTCGACAGGCTGAGCGGAGTGAATCACTCCGCTTTTTTTCTATAACTTTGCAAGTGTATAATTCATACGCTTACAGAATGTAGGGGTCATTCACGAATGACCTGCAAATATTTACGAAACTTAAAGCGGGGAATCGTGAATTTTCCCTACTAAGATAACAAGGAGATTTTGTATATATTATAAAATTAAAACAATAAAAAATAATGTTTAAATTTTTGTATAATTTGCTTGATTTTTGGTATACAAATAATTTAAAATATATTAAAATTATTGTAACTAACTATGGGAAGTTTTCATGGTTAAGCTTTGGTACGGTTTGATTTTTACGGATTGGGAGATATATTATGAGTGTAGTTAAACCGCCTTTTTTGGGAGTAGCATACTATCCTGAGGATTGGGATGTATCGGAAATAGATAAAGATATTGAAAAAATGCTATCTTGCGGCATAAATGTTGCCAGAATAGGTGAGTTTGCATGGCGTAAAATGGAACCGCGGGATGGAGAATTTGATTTTTCGTGGTTGCATTATGTTGTTGAAAAATTGAAGAATGCAGGTATCGGCATTGTTATGGGAACTCCCACTGCTGTGCCGCCGATTTGGCTTACCAAAAAATATCCCGATATGCTTGTTGAATATAAAAACGGTAGGGTAATGCAGCACAGCGGCAGGCGCCATGCCTGCTCAAATCATCCGGAATATATAAAATATTCTGCCAGAATCGTTGAAAAATTAGCAGAGGAATTCGGAAACGAGGAATGGATAATCGGCTGGCAGATAGATAATGAAATTTATCTGCAAAACAACGAAGGTTGTTTTTGTAAAAATTGCGCCGAAAAATATCATAAGCATTTAGAAAATAAATTCGGCACTGTAGCTGAAATGAATAAAAGGCTTAATCTTAATTTATTCAGTCAGGAGTATGATAGCTTTGATGAGGTTCCGTTGCCGAGAGATACTTGGGAAAACCCACACTTAAAGCAGGAGTTTTTAATAAGTGCAGGGCAGGCAAATATTGATTTTGTTGCAATGCAGGCAAAAATACTTAAAAAGTATACAAAAGCCCCTATCGGAACCGATCAGATTCCATATAACGGTATGAACTACCGTAAATTACATGATCCGCTTGATGTGATTCAGTTTAATCACTATAATACACCGGAAAATCTTTGGGAATGTTGTTTATGGTTTGATTATCTGAGAACGATGAAGGATCGTCCGTTCTGGAATACCGAAACCGCAACCTGTTTTTCAGGCTCAACCGGTACTTCCGGCAGTATTAAGCCTGACGGTTTTTGCTATGTTAATTCATGGTTGCCGTTGGTTCTCGGCGGTGAGGCAACGATGTATTGGCTGTGGCGTACCCATTGGGCAGGGCAAGAGCTTGTACACGGCTCTGTTATGGATTCAAGCGGTCGCCCAATGTACAGCACGCAAGAGGTAAAAGCGGCAGCTCGTGATTTCAGAAAATGCGCCGATTTTATTAATAATACAAAGGTTCACACAAATATTGCTTTGCATTATTCTTCACTTTGCCATAATATGTTTGAAACCCAGCCGGTTGTGGGGGATTTTAATTATGGTGAATCTTTGAAAAATTATTTTTATAAACCGCTTATAAATTGCGGTCTTCGTCCTGATGTGATTGATGAAGAGGCAGAGCTTCAAAAATATGATGTTGTTTTCTCTCCACTGATGATAACTTTAGATCAGGGAAAACTTCGTGAAAGAATAGCAGATTGGGTTCGTAACGGTGGAATCTGGATTACCGGTCCCATGACCGATATCCGCACAAATGACGGAACAAGATTTACCGATAGACTTCACGGAATGCTCGAAAGTTTAACACCTGCTGTTTTTAAATATTGGTTCCCTGATAAAGAAAAAAGTGTTAAATCCAAGTGGGATGATGGTGAAACATTCGGCGGAAATACCTATTATGAAATATATGAGCCGAATGTGGATGCTGATATTGTAACCGTTACAGGTGGGCATAAGGAGATTATCGGTGGTGCGGTTGTGCAGTGTTATTCTGTTGGAAAAGGCTTTGTTTATGTTTTAGGCACTATGCCTGATGAAAAAGATATGAACAAACTGATTACGGCAGTTTGCGAAAAAGCAGATATTCCTTGTAATACAACAGAAGGTAATTCGATTATCGTATCATTCCGTAAGGGGAAAGATACCGAGGGCGTAATCCTTACGGATGTTTGCGGAAAAGGCGGAATATACCATAATAAAACAAGATATAAGGATATTATTTCGGAAAGAGCTTTTGATGATGATATCGTGATTAAACCATACGAGGTTATGGTACTTGAAAAGATATAAAAAATTGATTTTATTACTATTTTTTTAATGAAATAGAATCGAGGAGATTAAGTAATGTCGGAAAAAAATTACCTTATCGGTAATGCACATTTAGACCCTGTTTGGCAGTGGAGAGTTTCCGAAGGACTTTCACTTATAAGGTCAACATTCCGTTCTGCTCTTGACAGAATGAATGAAAATGAAAATTATAAATTTACAAGTGCGTGTGCAGGTTATTATTTTTGGATAAAGAAAATTGATCCTGAAATGTTCAGGGAAATTAAGCAACGCATAAAAGAAGGCCGCTGGGGAATAGTTGGCGGTATGTGGGTACAGCCTGATTGTAATATTCCGTCAGGGGAGGCTTTTTGCAGGCATTTCTTGTATTCACAAAAGTTTTTAAAAGAAAATTTCGGAAAAATCACTAATATAGGTTATAATGTTGACTCTTTTGGTCACAGCGCAGTACTTCCGCAGTTGTTAAAAAAATCGGGTATAGATAATTATGTATATATGCGTCCCACAAGGGAAGTTGAAAATATGAATTTGCCCGAGGAAACTTTACATAAATGGGTAAGCCCTGACGGCAGTGAGATTACCGCTTTCAGAATACTTGAATTGTATAACGGTGATTTATCTGATGAGAGAGTAAACCTTTATCTTAAACAAAAACAGGATCAGATGATTTTTTACGGTATAGGTAATCATGGTGGCGGTCCTTCTAAGGAGCATTTGAAGCAGGCTGAGGAATTGGTTAAAAAAGATGGGTTTGTATATGCAACCCCAGATGAATATTTTGAGAATGTTCAAAATACCCCAATGCCCACAGTTTCAGGTGATTTAAAGCATCATGCCTCAGGCTGTTACAGCGCAAACAGCAGGGTTAAGTTTGAAAATCGCCGTAGTGAATGTGAGCTTGTAAGGGCTGAAATATCTGATACATTAGCTCAACTTATTGTGGGTGGAGACTTCCATAATGCTGAGTTTGAAAAAGCATGGCAGAGAGTTATGTTTAATCAGTTCCATGATGTTATCGCAGGTTGTTGTATTAAAGAAGCTTATAACGATGCATATAATGCTTTTGGATATGCCCGCCAAACGGCACAGGAATTAGAAAACTTTGCATTGCAAAGAATTGCAGGTAAAATTAAAACAACCGATTTTCTTGATGCAGGAATTTCCGAAATGCGTGACAGATTGTGGTACAGGCAGGGTGAGGGTTCACCAATGGTTGTATTCAATCCGCATCCGTTTGAGGTTAAAACAAGTGTTAGCTTCGGTACATACAGTGTCACAAAGGTACTTGACCATAACGGAAACAATGTTCCGTTCCAAATGGTAAGAGCACCTTATACCGATGGTGAAAACTTTAAAAAATGCCTGTTTGAAGTGGCTTTGCCACCAATGGGATACCGTGTTTATTATGTATATAAAAAGACTGAAAACCCAGTGGGAACAGAAGCACAAACCGATTTAACGGCTACTCAAAACACACTTGAAAACAGTCTTGTAAAGGTTGTTTTTGATAGTGAAAGCGGTGCTGTAACATCGTATGTTTTAAAATCTCAAAATCGTGAATTTGCAAAGGGAAAACTTGTAAATGCTGTAGTTTGTGATGATTCTGAGCATGATACCTGGTCTCACCTTATCAATAAACTTAACGATGATATATCCGCTTTTGGTGAGGGTAGTTTAAGCCTTATAGAAAACGGACCTGTAAGGGCTACCATAAAATCTGTTACCAAGCACGGAAATTCTGTTCTTAAAAAGTATTATACTCTTTACAGTAATGATGCAAGGTTGCATATTCGCTGTGTGCTTGATGTTGATGAGGAATATAAGCTTATAAAATTCTCATTCCCCGTGAATGTTGAGTCTCCTAAGGTTGTATACTCTATGCCTTTCGGCTTTATTGAAAAAGAACCAAACGGGGAAGAGGATGTTGCCCACGAATGGGTTGATATGGTTGATAGCAATAAAAGGTCTGGATTGGGTCTTATAAATGACGGCAGATACAGCCATTGTGCTATAGATAACGATTTAAGGGTTATCGTTGCACGCTCTTGCGCTTATCTTGACCATTACGGTAAAGCAATCCGTGATGATGAAATGGAATTTATAGATAAAGGTGAACATGAGTTTAACTTTATACTGTTTCCTCATACCGAAAATGCCACAGCTGATATTGCAAACTGCGGTAAGGTTCTTAATATGCCGCCTGTTTTGGTGCAGGAAACCCACCATGACGGTAGTTTGCCTCAAGAGTATTCCGCTTTGGAGCTGGATAAGAAAAACATCAGTGTTTCTGCTTTGAAAAACAGTGAGAATAATGATGGTTTAATTATCAGACTTTCGGAAAAAACCGGTTTGCCTACAACCGTTACCGTTAATTTCAAGGCTATAAATCAAAGCTTTGTGCTTAACTTTACCCCGCAAGAGGTAAAAACGGTTAAATTGGGAAAAAACGGCAAGATTGAAGAAATTCAGATTATTGAATAATTTTAAGCAAATAGGAGCTTTTATATGATAAAGCCTGTAAATGAAACGGAATTAAACGAACGAATAATTCTTAATTTTAAAAGATTGGCGGATTCTTCTTACTATCAGATTGATGAGGTGTTTGCTCCCGATTCGTATGATTGGCCTGCCGATAAAGAGGGCAGAGCATTGCTTAGCTTTGTTTCACATTATAAAATAAGCGGTAAAGTTATACCGTGTATGAATGAAATGATAGAAAAGCTTCCCTCAAAATTAAACGAAAAGGGTTATTTGGGTGTTATTCGCAAAGGTATCATTGCTGAGCAGCAGCTTTCGGGTCATTCTTGGTTACTGAGAGGGCTTTGTGAATACTATGAGCAATTTCAAAAAAAATCTGTTCTTGATATAATTAAAAAAATAACCGAAAATCTTTTTATTCCAACTAAAGGATTTTATTCCTCTTATCCGATAGACCGTTCTCAAAAGGATGAGGGCGGAGTAAGCGGAAACGAAATCGGTTACTGTGATAATTGGCTTTTATCAAGTGATATCGGATGCGCTTTTATGAGTGTTGACGGTCTTTCGCATGTGTATAAAATCACAAAAGATGAAGCTGTAAAAGAATTGCTTGATGAAATGATAGATGTATATCTGTCTATTGATAAAATCGGTCTTCGTGTACAAACACATTGCACCTTAACGGCAGCCCGTGGAATGATGCGTATGTTTTCTGTAACAGGGGAGGAAAAATACCAAAAAGGCGCAGAACAGATATATGATTTATATGTTAATGGCGGCGGTATGACATATACCTACCAAAATCTTAATTGGTGGAATCGTCATGATTCTTGGACAGAACCATGTGCTGTGGTAGATAAGAAGATGCCGTATGTAGAAACCGCTATGTTCTATATGCTTAATGATTATCACGGTTATTCGGTTAGCACAAGTGAGGATAACTTTGGATTGTTTACCTCCTTTGGCGACCCCGAAAAGCCATGTTGTCCAAAACCCGCCGCATTGGAGCTTTATAAATACATCCATAAAACGGAAGATGTATCTCCGCTTTATAAATATTGCCCCGAACTTATGCCGAAGTAAGTTTAATATTTTTAGCAAAATTTAAGTGAACAA
Organism: Oscillospiraceae bacterium; assembly: GCA_015065645.1. Classification (GTDB taxonomy): domain Bacteria; phylum Bacillota; class Clostridia; order Oscillospirales; family Acutalibacteraceae; genus UBA737. The sequence goes on from SVPW01000023.1 coordinate 6,024, forward strand.
AATTTTCAGTATGAAAGGAGAGTTTCAAAAGAAAAATTAAAGTCCCAAGGCAACCGCCACACTGAAAATGTGAGCGAAAAATTCTGTAAAAGGAGAAAAAGTTATGGGAGAAAAGTTTAAAAAACTTATAGCAATGGCATTGTCTTTTGCCATTCTGGCTACCTTCTGCATAGTTCCTCTTAATGCAAGCGCAGAAGATGCTAACCTGAAATTCGGTTCAGACGGCAAGTTTAAAATTGTTATCTTTTCCGATGTTCAGGATCAATACCCTGTTCATCAAAGAGTTATAAGAATAATGGAACAGGCTATTGAGCGTGAAAATCCTGATCTTGTTGTATTTACCGGTGATATGACCGAAATAAATACAAAGGATGTTGAGGTTGATTACAGAAGAACGGTTGAGCAGATACTCGGCCCTGTAGTTGATGCAGGTATTCCGTATTCAATCGTTTTCGGTAACCACGATCCTCAAAGCTATTATAGCGGTCAGGTTACAAGCAAGGATGCAATGTTGGCAGTTTGGCAGTCAATAGGTGATTGCCGCACAGTTGATGCTAACCCTGAGCTTTCCGGTACAGGTACCTGCAAGCTTCCGATTTATGCATCAAACGGAAACAATGTTGCTTTCAACCTCTGGATGCTTGATTCAGGCTCTTACCAGAATCCGTTAGATGGTAATAGCGGCTATGGCAGCGTTCAGGCTGACCAGCTTGCTTGGATGGCAGCTAACAATGATGCAGGCGTTAATTCTATCGCATTCCAGCACATCCCGATGCCCGAAATGTATAACCTCTTTGTTGAGGATGCAAACGGCACAAAAACTTACAATGGTAAGACTTATAAGTTAGAGCTTATTGACGGCGTAACAGGTAATGCAGGTGAGTTCCCGGCTCCTTGCCCCGCAGATAAATCTAACGAATACGCAGCTTTAAAGGAAATGGGCAATGTTCTGGGCGTAGTTACAGGTCATGACCACTTGAATGACTTTAGTGGTAAATTTGAGAATGACGGTCTTACAATGACTGCTGTTCCCGGTATGACCTATTTTAACTACGGTGATGAAGCTATAAGAGGTTACGGTGTAATTGAACTTGATGAAGCTGATCTTTCTACCTATAATTATCATTCCGTTAAGTTCTCTACATTGGATGCTGAAGCAGGCGGTACTACCGAAACTGTTTATGATGAATATGATGAAATTACTTATTCTGATTTAAAGCAGAACGGCAACGCAGTAGGTGAAAGCTATACCATCAGCGGTGGTCATAACTTTACTTACGATGTAACATCTCCGTCCAATTCTGCAGTATTTAAGTTCCGTTGGACAGCAGGCTCAAACCCCGGCTTCCAGGTTTCATTTGATGGTGCTGAAAATGGCAATATTACTTATCCCTTTGGTCTTTGGATCAAGCGCGCAGATCAAACCGGACCTAACGGTTCTTGGCACTTAAAGCCCAACGATCCCAATATGGAAGTTCCGATGTCCGCTGCAGTTAAGCAGGGCGATACCTATGATATTGAAATGGGTCGTTTAAAGGTACTTTCCGGCGATCCTAAGTATGTTGGAATGTACTATATCTACTTAAAGGTAAACGGCAAGCTTATTAAGGATGGCTATACCAATACCGATGAAAACGGCGGTTATGTTTCCAACGACTTGGATTGTTCTCTTAATAATGTAATCCGTTTTGGTGCTTGGGGTAACGGCGGCGATGACATAATTTCCGAGTATGTAGAGCCCGCAGAGCAATACGCTGCTTATGATGTAATTGGATATGAAGATTTATTGGATATGAAAACTATATTGCTTGGCTTAATGTAAATGCTGCTGCGTTTAAGGCTTTGGCTGAGGAATTCCCCGAAATCAAGTACTTTGAGCCCTATAATGAAATCAATGTTTCAAAGGGAAGCGGACTTGAAAGATACGGCATTGCTTGGGATGCAGAAGAAAATGATGCTTACAAATTCAGCATTGAAGAAAGAGCCGGCATTATGGCTGACCTTTGCTGGTATGTTTCTAAGGCTGTTAAGTCTGTAGACCGTGCAAATCAGGTAACAACCCCGTCATTGAGCGTTGATAATAACCATTCACATGTTGAGGGTGACTTCCTTGATGCTCTCTACAAAGCTATTGAGTCCGGTAATTATCCGAGATACAATGATGTTGCTGATACAAGAATAGACAACTTCTTCACAATCATCAACCTCCATGCTTATGTAGAGTATACCGAGTCTAACTCAATTTTTGAAAGCTTTGATACCAAGGCACAGACAAAGGTAAACGAATGGGCAGACCGTATAGCTTATGCTTATAATATAGCTAAAGCTCATAACGATGGCGGCAGCCGTGTATGGCTTACCGAGACAGGTATGTCTACATATCATCCCGATGGTGAACCCCGTGATGAAGATAATGTAGCAGCAATTATCACTAAGTCTCTCAATAAGCTTGACACCGCACTTACCTTTGTTGATACCGTAATTTTCTATGAAATTGCAGATAAATCAACAAATGCAGGTGCAAGTGCTGTAGAAACACATTACGGTTTGTTCTATGCATACGATGATTTGGATTTTGATCCTTACACCGCAAAGCCGAGCGCAAAGGCTGTTTACAGCTTCTTTAACGGCGGTACATCCGATTATTCAGCTCTTGATGCACTTGCAGCAAGATACTCCGAGTAATCAAACCTGTTATTTAAAAGCATTTTAAATGTAATGCAAAAACCTTTTGGGGCAGAAATGCCCCAAAAGGTATCAGGTATATTTTAAAATAATAATAACGGAATGCAGATAAACTTTATTATCTTTATTCCGATGTTATTGTTAAGTCTTATGGCTTTTGATATATAAACTATATTATGAAAGGTGAATGCAATAATTATGTTAAAAGGAAAAAATATAAAGAAAATTATTGGAGCTTTGCTTGGGGTGACAATAATGATTAGCAGTTTAATTATTCCTTTACAAAATGTATTTGCGAGTGATGAAGACGGTGTTGAGGTAAAACGAGGAAATTATTACGATTTGCCGGAAACTGTTGAAAATTATGTTTCATCGGGTAAAACCATTGAGTTTGATCTTAATGTAATGATTAGTAATGCCGATGTTTGTAAATTCGGTTTATATAATGGCAGTAAAATGGTTTCTTCAGAATTTTTCCTTCGTGACGGTGAGGGCGGAATTAGCGTTGCTGTTGAGCCTATCGGTGACGGCTGGTATCATTATGTAATTTCTTTGGCTACAGTCCCTCATAGTGATTCTCATGCAAGCAGTTCTGTTACAAGACTGCGTGCAAGAACCAATTTCCCGTCAGGTACAAAAATTAGAAATATCAGCATAGGCACCGATGTTCGTTCTTTGCCCGAAGCATTTACCGATAAATACGATACCGTAACTCTTGCAGATTTAGGAATTGCAGGAACAGATTTTAAAACTCCCGTTCAAAGCGGTTCTTATAGCTACAAGGGTACTTCCGATACATATTCGGTTGTTGTTAAATTTGGATGGGAAGCAAATATTACCAGCAGTATTGACTGGAAACTTGCTCTTGATACATATTGGAATGCTAACTGTATGATATGGTTCAGAGATAATGCAATTTATTTCTGCCCCGGACAGGGTACATTTAACGGATTGCATGTTAGAATTGATGAACCCGTATTAAGCGGCAGACATGATGTTGAATTTGGAAGACTCCGTGTTGTAGCAGGACCTAATTACGGTATGGATTATGTATTCCTTAAAATAGATGGAGAAGTAAAGGTTGGTAAATATACCAAGCATTATCAGACTCCGGGCGGATATGATGCTTATGACGGCAATAAATTCCCCAGAGCCTATACCGTTCATTTTGTAAATGACGGTGTTTCTAAACAAGGCTTTTCGGGATTTGCAAAACCCGATGAATATGTTAAGGATATTGATTATATAAATATTGGCGATATAGTCCCCGGCGGTGTTGTTAAGGATACAATTCATGACAACTTCTTAGGTTATAACTATCCCGTTACACTTACATCTCCAACTAAATCAACCGTTGTTAGATATGTAATCAAAACAGGACAATTTGAGGACGGTTCTCGTGACGGTTCTGTTATGGTTGTAGATATTGGCGGTAACTGCGGTTTCTGCCGTTCATATATCCCAGCAGGCCAAAAGAACCAGCTTATGTTCGGTTGGGAAATTGACGGCTGCACAAGCGGTACTAAAAGCTATACCTTCGAAAGCAACAGCTGGTATGCGGTAGAACAGGGTAGAGTGCGTGTAGCTTCAGGCGTTAACGCAGGAAAAGACTATGTTTATATTAAAATTAACGATCAGATAGTTAGCTCTTTCTACGGTAATCCCGTTTCAAGACCTTTGGGTGGTCAGCAGATTTATATTGAGGCTACTCAAAATATTGAAATAGTAGGCTATAATGAGCTTCGTGCAAAATACTATGTTGACGATGAGCTTTATCTCGATCAGCACGCACAAAAGGGCTTTAATGTAAAACAGCCTGCAGACCCCGAAAATAACGGTTATTTCTTCGCAGGTTGGTATACTGCTAAAAACGGCGGTAAGTTATTTGATTTCAAAAACACCAAATTAACCGCAGATATAAACCTTTATGCAAGATTTACCACAGAAACAGTAAAGGCTACCTTTAACCCAGGTAACGGTGGTAAAACTACTGTTATAACCGCAGGTAAAAACTGCCTTATTCCTGAACCTACTTCTCCTTCTTCCTATAAGGTAGGCAATATTGAATATCTTTTTGCAGGTTGGAAGAATGAAACAACAGGTAAAATTTTCAACTTCGAAACCGATACAATAAGTGCAGATACTACCTTTACCGCACAGTATAAGGAAAAAGAGTTTTTTGTTAGCTATTATGCAAACGGTAAGCTTGTTGCAAAGGTTCCGTTTATACTCAGCAATCCTACCGTAAGCGGTAAAGAACCTGCTGTTCCCGAAATTGCTAATGCAACAGGTAAATGGGAAGCTCACGCAACAAGCGGTTTAACCAAAAATATAACCGTAAATGCAGTTTATACCGTAAAAGTACCTTCGGCAAGCTCTGCTGTTAAGCTTACAGAGCAAACAAAGATTTATCTTAATACCGATATGATACATGATTATCTGTCTACCGAGACATCAAAGCAAACGGCATTTGTAAAAGAATATTATTCTGCGGCACAGCGCACTTATCAGGACTATCAGAATACTTCTTTCAAGTGGACGGATAGTGGTAAAAATAGTAGCTACACCGTTTATTTTGCCGATAATGAGAAGTTTGAAAATGCATTTATCGTAACAACAGATAAGAAATCTCTTGTAAACGAAGTTGGTATTTTTGTTCCCGGAAAGACCTACTATTGGTTTGTTTGCGGAAATAATACAGGCAAGTGCAGTGCGGTTGACAGCTTCTCTGTTGTAAATACTCCTATTCGTTACATCACAGCAGGTAATGTTATCAATATGCGTGATCTGGGCGGTCAGGTAAATGCAAATGGCGATAGGGTTAAATATGAACTTATTTACCGTGGTGCCGCACTTGATGAATTTACTTCACATCTTGATGATGATGCCCGTTATGTATTTGATTATTTGGGAATGAACTCTGAAATAGAGCTCAGAGGCGGAATGGAACACACTTATTCCGGTTGGGATGAGAACAATTCAAATGTGCATTATACACAGGGTGCAGCTTATCAGGAAATATTCACAATGAACTCCAATCAGATAAGCCAGTATAAGGTTATGTTTGAAAAATTGGCGAACAAAGATAATTATCCCTTCTATTTCCACTGCTCTGCAGGTGCAGACAGAACCGGTACGTTAGCATTCCTGCTCTACGGACTTTTGGGTGTTTCGTATGACGATATCCGTCCCGAGTACGAGCTTACTACCTTCAGTGCAATAGGACTCAGAGCGGCGGACTCTTACCAACCCAATCTTACGTTGGATGGAACATATCAGCGTATGCTCGAGGAGTACGGCGAAGGCAGTGAAAACTTGCAGGTTGCAGTTCAAAACTTCCTTACAAAATATGTTGGTATTCAGGCTTCTACATTAGATTAATTAAGAAAATAATGCTTGAAGAAAACGCAACAAACGAAACACCTAACAAAATCACGGTGGATGTTTTAGGTAAAAAATATATCTATCAGTCATTTGACGGTGTATACTTTATGCCTGAAACTCCTAAGGCTATGGGTAAGATTTTTACGGGCTTCTATAACGGCAATACCAAGTATAACGGTTATTCAAACAGTGACCTTGATTTGGTTGCAAGATTTGATGATATTCAGTACGAAGAGTATGATACCATTTCTCTTAAAGATTTAGGTGTTAAAAAGGATAAGATTTTAAATCAGACCAATACCGTATACACCTATAAAAAGACTGCAAAAAGCGGCGGTAGATTGCTCCAATTTATTCTTGAGCCTATAGGCAATATGAATAACGGTGACGGTCCGCAGTTGGCTTTAACCAATGATTGGGCAGTAAACAGCTTTGCTCGTGTTTGGTTCCAAACCAACACAATGTCACATATTTATTATAATGGTGAGCTTGGTTCAGGACCTGATATTTCAAAAATGATTTCTCTGGAATCCGGCAAGCAGTATAATATTGAATTTGCTGTTCGTATTATGAAAAATAAAGGTTATGAAGGCAAAAAGATACTTGAAGTTACCGTAAACGGTGAATTACTCGTTCAGTATATCGGCTGTCAATCAGACCTTAGTGAAAATATGATATACTTCCACGGTGGCGCAGGTACAGCTTATCTTATCAATAAGCCGGTGTATAAAACCGTTAAATTCTATAACGGAAACACCCTTATGGGTACTTATCAGGTTGAGCGTAGCGGTCTTTTGCCCAAGGTACAAGAACCGGCAGCTAAAAACGGTGTGCCGTTTGCAGGTTGGTATACAGCAAAATCAGGCGGAGAGCTTTGGGATGAAAACGCAGACCTTGTATACAGTGATATGAACCTTTATGCACATTTTGCAAATGTAAAAGTAATTACAGCAAATGTTGATGGCAAAACACTTATCTACCGTGTTGAGGTGGGAAATTCTCTTGAAGAAATTCCTAAGCCGCAAAAGGCAGGTCATGTATTTGCAGGTTGGACTGTAAACGGTAAATTATTTAACGGCACAGTAAGTAAAAATATGGATATTGCTGCCTTATTTGAAGAATACAGCTTTGATGATTATGATGAAATCAGCCTGAGAGACCTTGGTATTTATAATGACTTTGAGGTTTCAAAGGTAAGCGAAACAAATACCAAAAATTATACCTACCGTAAAGCTGCAAAAACAGGAGGCAGGGTATTTAAAGCGGTTTATATTCCAACAGAAAATATGATAAATGGCCCGCAGGTAAGCTTCTCACCAAAATGGGATGAAAACTATTTTGCAAAGCTTTACTTTACAAAGTTTGATATGCTTTATGTTTATTCAAGCGGTATTGACGGCGGAGTGCCGACCTTGAAGCTCGATTATGAGCTTGCAGGAGGAAAAGAGTATCTATTTGAAATAGGTGTTCGTGTACTTAATAATAAGGGCTATAAGGGCGTTAAGGTTCTAACAGTTTATCTTAACGGTGAATTGATTTTTGAAGAATTTGATAACAGAGCTAATATTGAAGGCTCAGATGTATTCTTCCAAGGTATGCCGAATACAGGCGTTTTCCGTAATATAGATATTTATAAAACAGTATCTTTCTATGATGGTGATAAGCTGTTATCCTCAAAAAAGGTTTTAAGAGGAGATTTAGTAAAATCCTACGGCAAGCTTTCTGATAAAGGCGATATGCTCTTCAGTGGTTGGTTTACCGAATTTGGTGAAGAATGGAATTTTGATATTGACGGCATTTATCTTGATACCGTTTTAAAGGCTAAATTCCAAAAACGCACTTACCCTGTATTGCTTATGGTAGACGGTGTTTTGTATAAGCGTATTAATGTTTTTGCAGGAGAATGTGCTCAGATATTTGATATACCAACTAAAAACGGCTTTGAATTTGATAAATGGCTTTCTGAGGACGGTAGTGTTTATGATATGCAAACTGCCGTAAACGCTCCAATTACATTGGTTGCAAGCTTCAAGGCTTCTTCCTCGGCAGAAAACAAACCACAAAGCGGTAATGCTAATACTAAACCTATCCAAAAAGATGAAACAAAATCGTCTAATCTTACATATGTATTATTCAGTATTTTCGGCCTTGCGGTAATTGGAATTGAAACAGGTATAATAATTTATAAAAAGCGTTCAAAGAAATAATTAAACGAGGTGGTCAGCCGTATATCCTTTTGGATTCGGCTGGCCATTTTTAGTATTAAAAAAACTTTATTTTTTTTGCAATATGTAGTATTATATATTAAAAAAATATTTTTAATGACATTGCAAATAAAAGGGGGAACTTTTTTGGAGATTTACACTCAAAAAACCATAGACAAGGTTAAAAGGCTGTATGGTGAGTATAGAAAATTTTTATATAATAAAGTGTCGGAGCTCAGTTGTGAAATATCGGAAATACCTGCACCTGAAAACACCCCGCAAGTCCGTTCTCAGTTTAAGGCAGATATGCCTGAGAACGGCTGGAAAAAGATTAATTCGGGTGATAAATGGGGCGGCGATTTTTGCTATGCCTGGCTTCGTTCCGAATATACCGTGGAAAACGGATTTGAGGGTAAAAAACTGCTTTTAAAACCCAATGTAGGGCTCGTTGAGGGTTTGCTGTTTTTAAACGGTAAACCATCGGGGATTTTTGATGTTTGCCCTGATATTCCTTCGGATTCACGTCTGCATGAAGTTCAGCCTCTTACCCTTAATGCCAAAAGCGGGGAAAAATATGAAATTGTAATAGAATGTTATGCAGGGCATAGAGTGCTTGGAACTATGCCTTATGAAAACGGTGAAGTGGATAAATGGAGTTTTTATCCTGCGGATACTGTTCGTACATTTAACTCTTTGGATATTGTTATTTGTGATGAAACCGTAGCAGAATTTTTAATTCTTCACAGAACCGTTGCTCAAATTCTTGATTGTTATGAAGAAAATACAGCAGCACATTCTGCGGCAGTAAATGCCTTTTGTGAGATTTTCAAAATTTTACCGCTTCATCCCGGTGAGGTTACATCCGATTGGCATCCCTTACTCATAAAGGCCAATGAAATATTAAAAGGTGTTACCGATAGAAAAAGTGCTGAGGGTGAGGAATTAGGTTATGTTGGTCTTATAGGTCACAGCCATCTTGACACTGCTTGGCAATGGCCTGTTCGTGAAACACTACATAAAGCGGCAAGAACCTTTTCAAATGCTTTAAGATTAATGGAAACCTATCCCGATTATCACTTTATTCAAAGCTCGGTTGTTTATATTGATTGGATGAAAAAATATTATCCCGATATTTATGAGGGTATAAAAAAGAGAACTACCGAGGGCCGATGGGAGCCTAATGGCGGAGCGTGGGTTGAATGTGATAACAATATTCCGTCAGGAGAATATATTATCAGGCAGTTTTTGTTGGGACAGCGATATACAAAAGAACATTTGGGATATACGGCAGATTGTTTTTGGCAACCCGATACATTTGGTTATTCTGCCGCAATTCCGCAAATTTTAAAGCAGTGCGGTATTAATTATTTCTTAACAACAAAGCTTTCGTGGAATGAGGCAAATGCCTTTCCGCATGATTCGTTTATCTGGAGAGGGATTGACGGCAGTGAGGTGCTAACGCACTTTAATATTACCCATGTGTGGCCTGATGTTAATAGTATCAAAAATAATGCACTTAAATCTATAAAACATCCTGAAGTTTCAAATATGAAGCTTTTATCCTATGGTTTTGGTGATGGCGGTGGCGGACCGAGTTATTCTATGCTTGAAAGCGAGAAGGTTATTAATGATATGGCGGGAATGCCAAAACTTGAAAGCACCTCCGTAAGCAATTTTATGAAGCGTTTAGAAGCTACTGCAAAAAATCTACCGGTGTTTTCGGGTGAGCTTTATCTTGAACTGCACAGAGGAACCTTAACCCAAATGCATGAAATAAAGCGAACAAACCGTATGTTGGAAAAGGCAATTCATAATTTTGAGCTTTTATCGGTTATGTTGGATAATAGCGATGAAGAATTACGCAACAGAACGCTTAAAACCCTGCTCACAAATCAGTTTCATGATATTTTGCCGGGTACATGTATTGCCGATGCTCATGATGTTGCAATTTATGAGAATGAAAAGGGTATAACAGAACTCACAAATAAAATGAACAGTATGTTTGATGGAGATGAATCGGTAAAAAGTATATGCAATACTCTTTCGTTTTCAAGGAATGACCAAATCATACTTAAAAATACGGATTTTATACCTGAAAACTCTGTTGTTCAGCAGTATACCGATGTTTACCGTGATAAGTGTACTGCGGTATCAGGCATATCACTGCCTGCATTTTCAATTACTACCGTTAAATCCGGAATGGCAAAACAAGCCAAAATTCCTTTTGAGGTTAACGGGGGATTGATTTCTACTCCATTTGCTGATATTATAATGGAAAACGGAAGATTTATTTCGTATAAACTTAAATGCGGATTAGAGGTAGTATCAGATAATAATACCCCGCTTAACACCCTTTACTTTGGCGAGGATATTCCAAATATCTGGGATAACTGGGATATAGATTATGACCAATCGCAAAAAATGAATATTGTAACCGAATGTGTTTCAAGTGAGGTTGTATCTATAGGTGCATTACAGCTTCGTATTCGTGTTAAGTATAGGTTTGGCGATTCATCCCTTTCTCAGGATATTGTTTTCTATTCGGATAATCCACGTATAGATTTTGAGTCGTTGGTAGATTGGAACAGCCCGCATTCCTTGTTAAAGGTTGGCTTTAAGGTTAATGTATTATCAAATGAGGCAAGATTTGAAACCCAGTTTGGTAATATCAAAAGACCGACACACGAAAATTACGGTACCGATAAATCACAGTTTGAGGTTTGTAATCACAAGTGGACCGACCTTTCGGATACAAGATTCGGCGTTGCAGTGCTTAATGATTGTAAGTATGGTATATCGGTAAATGAAAACGATATGCGCCTTACATTACATAAGGGTGGTTGCCGTCCTGATCCGAGAGGGGATAAAGGCGTTCATAAATTCACATATTCCTTGCTTGTTCATGAAACGGGATTTAGCACAGAATCGGTAATTAAGCCTGCTTATGAGCTTAATTACCCGGCGCTTGTTTTTGATGGGTCAACCCGCTGTGATAATCACACACCTCTTATGAGTGCTTCGGCAGATAATATAATTATTGAAACCGTTAAACCTGCAGAGGATGGTAACGGCTTTATTGCCCGTGTTTACGAAACAGAAGGGTCCTATACACTTTGTAATTTGGCATTTGATTCAAAATTAAAATCGGTATTTAAAACCGATATGCTTGAATTTGATGACGAGCCGCTGAATGTAAAAAATAATAGCATTGCACTTGAATTTAAGCCGTTTGAAATTAAAACATTACGATTTAAAAAATAATTTGTAAATTGGGAGTAATCAAGATGACCGACTTTGAAAAAATGCTTCAAAATCCACCCCCAAAATACCGTCCTGCACCGTTTTGGTCATGGAACGAAAAGTTAGATACAGAAGAAACAAAAAAACAAATAAGGCAGATGAACGAAGCGGGTCTTGGTGGCTTTTTTATGCACGCAAGAGGAGGGCTTCAAACTAACTATCTATCTGATGAATGGTTTGATAATATTTCCGCTTCATTAGATGAGGGTAATTCCTGCGGTATGCTTGCTTGGGGATACGATGAAAACGGTTGGCCAAGCGGATTCGGAAGTGGAGCAGTAAACGGATTGGGACTTAAATATCAGCAGAAATATTTAAGATGTAAATGCGTTGAGGCCCCTGTACAAAATGAGTTTACATTATCAAATGTAAGCTTTGAGGGTGAAATATATAATTGCTATTTTGATGTAAATCCGTTTTATGTTGATACCTTAAATCCTGAAGTTATAGGTGAATTTTTAAAATCAACCCACGAAAAATACCGTGAAAAGCTGGGCAGTGATTTTAAAAAGATGAAAGGCTTTTTTACCGATGAACCGCAAGCATCAAGAAACGGTGTACCGTGGTCCTTTAATCTTGAAAAAGAGTATGAAAAAATATACGGTGAGTCAATAAGAGAGCATTTGCCCAAACTCTTTTACCGTATTAATGGTTTTGAGGAATTCCGCTTTAGATATTGGCAGCTTGTAAGGGATCTTTTCACCGATAGCTTTATGGGAACTATAGGTAAATGGTGTAAAGAAAACGGCTGTGAGCTTACAGGTCATGCGGTGCTTGAAGAGGATTTTTATGAGCATATTTTAGCAAACGGAAGCTGTATGCCCTCTTATGAGTTTATGGATATTCCGGGTATGGATCATCTGTGCCGTGGTATGCCATCGGCTCAAACTGAAATGCAGCTTTCTTCAGTTTGTAATCAGCTTGGTAAAAAGCAGATTTTATCTGAAACCTTTGCGGCTTGCGGTTGGAATGTAAGCTTTGAGGATTTGAGAAGACTTTATGAGCATCAGATGGTGCATGGTATAAACCTTTTGTGTCAGCACCTAGAAGGGTATTCTTTAAGGGGAATACGCAAGCGTGATTATCCGGCATCCCTTTATCGTCATCAGCCGTGGTGGAATGATTATAAGATATTTAATGATATGGTAAGCCGTATCGGTATGCTTTTAGCAGAGGGTGAGGTTAATTTCAATATTCTCGTGCTTCACACAATAGAAAGCGGCTGGCTTTTAACCGATAATCGTGATGAAACTGATGCTTATGCTAAAAAACTTGCCCGTGTTATGGATGAATTGGAAAACAAACAGCTTCATTATCATCTGGGTGAAAGCAGAATTATTAAGCGCCACGGCAGTGTTAAAAACGGAAAGCTAAATATCGGAGCACAAAGCTATTCGGTTGTTGTTGTTCCACCTGCGAAGTGCCTTGATGAAAATACATTTAATATGCTGTGTGAATTTAAAGGGCAGGGCGGTACAGTTATTTTCACAGAAGAAATACCCAAATATTTAAACGGTGTAAAATGTGAAAGGATTATAGATTTTGCAAATAATTGCATTATAACCGATAGCTTGCATATAGCAGAAAATATATCAAAGGATTACCGTTTGCTTGCTTTGAATTTAGATGATGAATCACAAAGTCAGTTTATCCGTTCAACCGTAAGATACTTTAGCCAACAACAGATGACAATGTATTATATTTGCAATTTTGGTGATAACGAATCTGCTGTAACACTTGATGTTAAGGGCAAAAGTGCCAAGCTTTTTGATTCATTAAGTGGTGAGATAATACCTGTTTGTTTTGAAAACTGCGGTGATAAGCTTAAAATCCAAAACAAAATCCCGTCAAATTCAAGTGTTATATTTTTTGTTTACGAAGACCCGGAAAAAACACTTGAAAATTCCTTGGATAATGAAAATTCAATCAGTATTTCAGATAAATTAAAGGGAGAATGGAAAATTTCAACTGCTGATAGCAATTCTATTACTCTTGATTATTGTGATTTGATGGTAAATGGTGAAGTGATTTCTTTAAATCTTCCTGTGAGTGATGTTCAGGATATACTTTGCTCTTACGGCAAAGCGGTAAATGCAAAAATCATTTTCCATGTTAATATTAAAGAAACCTCATTCAGCACCTGTGAGCTTATGCTTGAAACTCCTGAAATTTTTGATATTTTCGTTAATAGCAGTAAGGTTGAAAAGGTTATAACAGGATATAAGCACGATGTTTGTTTTAAAACGGTTGATATTTACAAATATCTTAAAAATGGCGAAAATGAGATTTGCTTATCCTGTAATTTTGAGCAAAGCGAAGCCGTTTATAAAATGTTAGATGATATTAAATATTTTGAATCGGTAAAAAATAGCCTTACATACGATATGGAAATAGAGGCTGTTTATTTAAAGGGCGATTTTGGGGTTTATACCGATAATGAATTTATGTTTATTGAGCGTAACGCTGTAAAAACAGAGGGTGGTTTTTATCTTGATAAAGCACCTGATTATGTTTATGATGGCTCGCTTGAAATACAAGGCTATCCCTTCTTTGCAGGAAGTATTACACTTTGCAAAAAAATAAGCTTATCGGAAGATGAAGCTGAAAATGCGGTTATTAAGTTCTCAAAATTACCAAGCATTGTAACTGATGTTTGCGTTAACGGTAAGGATATTGGTAAAATAATGTGGAAACCGTATAGCCTTGATATATCTGAATATGTCCGTGCCGGTGAAAATGAAATTAAAATCACCTTGACCGGAAGCCTCAGAAATCTGCTTGGTCCTTTCCATCTCAATGAGGGAGAAACATATACGGCATTACCGTTTTATTTCTTCCGGAAAACCAATATTTGGGGCTGGGGTGACGGAATAAATCATAAATGGACAGATGATTATTCATTTGTTCAAAACGGATTGTTTTTTGAATAAAAGGAGCATCTATTATGATTAAACTTGCAAGTAAGAAGAATCAGGACTTTCGTCTTTTAAATCTTACAGATCCTCAATTAAAGATAGATGAGTGGGACAAAGATAATCAAACCGGAAAAATCTTCAAAAAAACGGTAGAAACTCTGATAGAAAGGGTATCACCTGATTTGATTACATTAAGCGGGGATTTATCTTATGCGGATGATTTTGAGTCCTATAAAAAATTTGCAGAATATTTTGATTCCTTTAAAATTCCGTGGAGCTGCTGTTTTGGTAATCATGATAATCAGGATGGAGATGAGGCTGTTCAAAAGGTTATTGATGAATATATGAAACACGAATATTTCGTTTTTGAAAAATGTGATTCATCACTTGGTAACAGCAATTTAGTTATTCTTATCGAGAAAAACGGTAATAATGCTGAGGGTATAATTTTAATGGATACCCACGATAGAGTGTACTATAAAGAGAATGATTGCGGAATAAATCAGGCTTGGGGATATTTAACTCCCGAGCAGCTTAGTTGGTATAGTGACCGCATATCAGAGCTTAAAAAAATAGGCTGTAATGATACCACTCTTATCACTCATATTCCGATAAATGCGTATCTTTCGGCTGCAAAAGCGGCATTTAAAAATCCCCATCATGATAAATCGGTAAAGCTTGAAGATACTTACGGTATAAAGATTTGGAATGAAGGTTATGAAGATTCATACGGAGTTTTGCATGAACCCATAAGCGCATACCCGGAGGATGAGGGTGCATTTGATTTGATATGTAAATTAGATTCCACCAAAAACATCATCTGCGGTCATAATCACGTTAATAACTGGGTTGTAAAATATTGCGGTGTGCGTTTTATTTTCGGCACAAAAACGGGATGTGGCAGTTATTGGGAGCCTGAGATTAACGGAGGTACGGTGCTCACTATAAATGAAAACGGTGTTGTATCGGTTAATCACGAATATGTAGATGTATCAAACCTTTTGTAAAGAAAGTTTTATTGCAAAAAATACCCCAATCTCAAAAATGGAGATTGGGGTTTCGTTTTTTAAATCACATTTGCACTGGCTGTTTTTATCCAATTGTTAAAATCGGCTTTGTCAGCACGGAAAGTAAGTATTTTTTCTTCAAGCTCAGGTATTCTGTCAATTTTACCGTCACGCAGTTCGATAAGACGCTCCATACAGCTCTTCATTCTCATTATAAGACCGCCAAGTCTTATATCCTGAACATCAAAACCGTGTGGCTTATTTTCACGATACCACTGAATTTTAAATGTTTTGTAAAAATCTTCTGTGCGTTTAATCATTTTTTTATAATCGGCAATAAGCGCATCAATCGTATTCATATCCTTGGTTTCATAAGCTTTTCTTGTACGAACACCTATGTCAACCTTGTATTGCATTACCGAACAAAGCTTTGAAAGGGTATCAAATAGATATGAAAATTCTCCTGTTCGGCAAGCGGCATTTTTTAGTTTTCGTGCAAAGCTTGCATATTTTTTGGAATCCTTATCTGATACTGTTGTATCAAAAATGCCCATAAAGCAATCGTTGTAAAGACCGTATTTTGAGGGGTTTACAATGCCTTTGGTTTTAATGAGCTTATCGGGGAGGTCAAGAAGCATAAAGTCATCAAAGTTATAGCCTGTCCACTCCTTAAACTTTTCCTTAATATCAGTCATAAGGTTAATACCGTTAGCAAGACAAGCGGCATAGCATAAAGAGGGTAGTATAGCATACATTGAAGTTTCAGCACCGTTATCACCCCAGCAGGTAATAAAGGCATCCTTTATTCCGCTGTCAATACAGGCTGAAATTGCGGCTTTTGTAGTACGCAAAGAAAATTCATTGTGGGGAGCAAATCCTGACCATTTCCACGCACCGCCTGCAAACATAACCTTATTGGTAAGTGATTTGTGACCTTTAATCATATCGGTGTATGTTTTTTTATCGGCATGATAATAATCCCAATAAACAAGAGTGAGCTCTTCGGGAATCATTGCCTTGATTTCAGGACTAAAGTTTTTGATTTTACCATAATAAGCGCCACCGCTTGCAAGACGGTAGAACATATCACTCCACATCATAGGCTTAAAATCATATTTTTTTGTTAATTCACAAACCCTTTTAAGGTGACGGAGTAATATATCTGTTCTGTTTTGGAGGCCGTTGCGGTCAAGAAATCTTCCTTTACCTAAGTTGTGAGCTTCGTCCATACCTATATGTATTTTATCTGTTCTGAAACACTTTCTAAGGGTGGACATAATGTTTTCGATAAGGTTGTATGTTCTTTCATCGTCAACAAGTAAAATATCATCAATATCCGTAATTGATGCATATTTTGGCCATCTAACAGCGGCATTCATATGAGCAAGTGTTTGAATACAGGGAACCAGTTCCACACCCAAACCGTAACAGTAGTCATCAAGCTCTTTTAATTCTTCCTGTGTGTATCTTCCACGCAAATAACCAAAATATTCCTCGTTATCAACCTCATAGGTTTCCTCCATATAAAGCTGAACCTGGTTATAACCCATTTTTGCAATTATAGCTATAAATTTTTTAAGCTCATCAGGTTTCATAACTGCGTTTCTTGAACAGTCAATCATAATGCCGAAGGTGTTAAAATTTTTCATAATAAAAAACCTCCATTATTTAAGAGTTATTTTTTATAATTATTACATATTTTTTATATAAAGTAAATACCTAAAATACCAAAAATGCAGAAGAGATTATTTAAAAAAACTCTTCTGCATAAGTTTTAAAATACAAAATTACTGAATAAACTTTTCGTGAACAGCCTGAACAGCCTTGTCGGCATATTTGCCGTCAATAAGAACCGAAACCTTTATTTCACTTGTGGAAATCATTTGAATGTTAATTCCTGCATCAAAGAGTGCTTCAAACATCTTGGAGGCAACACCCGGATGGCTTTCCATACCTGCTCCCACAATGGAAACCTTTGCACAGCTGTTATCGGTAACAACCTCTTTGTATTCAAGAATATCTGCAATAGATTCGATAGCTGTTATTGCGTCTTTACCCTGATCAAGCGGTACGGTAAAGGTTATATCCTTTGTGCCGTCACGACCAACGGATTGAAGAATAATATCAACATTTATTTTAAACTGAGCAAGCTTATTGAAAAGCTTAAATGCAACTCCCGGAGTGTCATTTAAACCGATAACCGAAATACGGGTTACATTAGTGTCTTTTGCAACGCCTCTGATAAGTGTTTTTTCCATTTTTACTATCTCCTTTACAATTGTACCGGGTTTACGCTCAAGACTTGAAAGCACCTCAAGCTCTACATTATATTTTTTAGCCATTTCAACAGAACGGTTATTTAAAACCTGAGCACCAAGAGTGGCAAGCTCAAGCATTTCGTCATAGGTTATTTGGTCAAGCTTCTGTGTATTTGTTACCTTTCTTGGGTCAGCGGTGTAAACACCGTCAACATCGGTATAAATCTGGCAACAGTCAGCCTTCATAGCAGCGGCAATAGCAACCGCACTTGTATCAGAACCACCTCTGCCGAGGGTGGTAAGATCATCATATTTGTTAAGACCTTGGAAACCTGCAACAATGATTATTTTATGCTTTGAAACCTCTAATTTTAGTCTTTCTGTATTGATGTTGCGAATACGGGCAATACCGTGATGAGAATCGGTATTAAATCCTGCCTGCCAGCCAAGTAATGAAATTACAGGGCAACCAAGCTTTTCAATAGCCATTGCAAGAAGTGCTATTGAAATTTGCTCTCCCGAAGCAAGAAGCATATCCATTTCTCTTTTGGAAGGACCATCGGGATTGATTTCTTTTGCTTTTTCGATAAGATCATCGGTTGTGTCACCCTGAGCAGAAACAACAACTATTACATCATTGCCTTTTTTGTAGTCGTCAATGATAATGTTAGCAACATTGAAAACACGCTCGGCATTGGCAACAGATGAACCACCGAATTTTTTTACGATTAATGACATTTATAAAACCTCCGTTGGAAGAATGTATATTAATTATTAGAACAGTGTATGCATTATTTTTACCTTATCGGCTTTGATTGATGCGATTTTTTCTCTTAAAGAACTCTCGGTATCTTCATCGGTAAGAAACGCAATTTCGCTCTTATAACGGTTTTTAATTATGCCGTCATGATCGGGGAAGGCTAATGCTGATGTTTCAATCAATGCATCATAATCATTGGATTTTGCATATACATAAAGCCTTGTTTTAAGATCGGGTGTAACAACATAATCGCTGTCACCATCTTCCCAGAAAACATATTTGCGTGAATTAAGATGCTTTGCACAGTCAATAATATCTGCTACAACAGCACTGGCAGTAGGGAATTTGCCTGCACCTTTACCGTAAAACATAACATCGTCAGTTTCATCGCCGGTAACAACAACTGCATTAAATACACCGTGTACTCCTGAAAGGATATGGTCACGGCTAACCAAGGTTGGGCGAACATGAGCACTTATTTTGCCATCAGCAAGCTTTGTGGCTGTTCCTATAAGCTTGATTACACAGTTAAAATTGTCGGCATACTCAACATCGTCAAGTGAAATATCGGTAATACCTTCTGTTTTAACCTGTTCGGGATAAACATGCTTTCCAAATCCCAATGAAGCCAAAATACAAATTTTTCGGCAGGCATCGTGCCCTTCAATATCGGCTGTGGGGTCTTTTTCTGCATAGCCATTGTCCTGAGCTAATTTCAAAGCTTCATCAAAGGGCATATTGTCTACAATCATTTTATTCAGAATATAGTTAGTTGTGCCGTTTAGAATACCCTTAACCTCAGTAATTTCGTTAGCAGCAAGGCATTGTGACATAGGGCGAAGAACGGGAATACCGCCGCCAACACTTGCCTCAAATAAAAAGTTTACATTCTTTTCTTTTGCTATGCTTAAAAGCTCTGCACCCTTTGCGGCAACCAATTCTTTATTAGAGGTTACAACGCTCTTTCCGGCGTTAAGACATTTTTTTACAAAATCATAAGCAGGATTAACTCCTCCCATTGCTTCCGCTACAATTTTAACATCTTCATCTTGAAGAATAACATTAAAATCCTTTGTGAATTTGTCACTGTAAGGAAGATCGTCAAAATCCCTCAGGTCAAGAATATATTTAACTTCAATATCATCCTTTACCTTATCGCTTATGCGTTTGTGCTCGTTTATAAGTATTTCGGCAACACCGGAGCCTACAACACCGTGTCCCAAAATCGCTGCATATATCATTTTTTGAATACCTCCGAAAATTTTGAATTTTATACAACTTTTACGGATAAAATACCGTCAGTAGTTTTAAGCTGTAGCAGAAGCTCATCAATAGTAATCTTGATATGATTTATATCTATTGTGAGTGAAACTGCAGCAGCACCGTCTATTGGTTTTTCCTGATTAACGGTTACAAGATTTGCTCCGTTTTCATAAAGCAGGGTTGTCATTGCGGAAAAAACACCGGCTTTATCTGAAAGTAAAGCGCTTAAATTAATGCAACTGCTTTCATCGGCTGAATAGGCAAATACATAATCACGGTATTTGTAAAAAGCACTGCGTGAAATGCCTGCCATTTTAATTGCCTGTGAAGCATTTGCCGCTTTGCCTTGGGCAAGTAATTCTTTTGCATGCAAAACCCCTTCAAATACATCAGGTAACACCTTTGTACTGACTAATACAAATTCATTTTTTTGCATAACTGTCCTCCACAGATGAACGATTGTTTTTAATTATAATACACTTTATCGGAAAAATCAACATAAAATATTTACATTTTTTTGGTAATAGTAATATTATATAAAAGATTTTAAAGGTTGGGATTAATTTTGGATTATGAAACTAAAAAAGTCTTTCTTGTAAACCTTGCAACGCTTGCAGTAGGGGTAACAATAACCGTTTTGGCGGTGTATTTTTTGTTCAAGTTTTTGCTTCCGTTTGTTATCGGAATAGCAATGGCAGCGATTGTTAAGCGTCCGGCAAAGCGTCTTTCCCAAAAAACACGATTGGGTAGCGGAACGTGCTCTGTTATACTTGTTTTGCTTTTCTATGGTGCGGGTGTATCGCTTTTAGCACTTCTTATCTGGCAGCTTATAGTTCAGGCGGGAAATCTTGCCGAAATGCTGCCTGCATATTTTGATAAGCTTTCTCAAATGTTTTCATCATACGGTGATAAGTTTAATGAATTTACAGATAGCCTGCCTTCCCAAATTCAAAGTGCGGCAAACGGAGCCTTTGAGGGTTCTGTTAAGGAACTTATAGCTTCATTAACTTCATTTTTAACCGATTTTGTTGCAAGGCTTGTACAGGGTATTCCGTCTGTATTTTTCAGTGCTGTTATAACTGTTGTCGCAAGCTGTTATATTGCTGTTGATACAGAGCATTTAATACGCTTTTTGCGTGAGCTTTTAAAGGAATCAACCTATAACAAGCTTTTGCGAATACGGGATATTTTAAGTAATAAGATTTTAAAATATATTTTGGGGTATGTAATATTAACGGCAATAGCCTTTGGTGAATTACTTGTCGGCTTTTGGATTTTAGGGGTTGAATACTCTCTGCTTTTAGCGGCTATTACCGCCTTGATAGACTTGCTTCCTGTTTTTGGAACAGGAACAATACTTCTTCCTTGGGCAGTATTTTCATTTGCAATGGGTAACGGTGCACAGGGCTTTGGACTTATAACATTGTATGCTGTTATTTGTGTTGTAAGATACTTTGCCGAACCCCGTATCATAGGAAAAAATGTTGGTGTAAATCCTTTGCTAACTCTTGCCGCAATGTTTATAGGATTAAAACTTGGAGGGGTGATTGGTCTTTTGCTTTTGCCGATAGGAAGTATAGTTATGGTGCATTATTATAAACAGCAAATTGCCGAAGAAAAAACAGTATGTAAACGGTAAAGCCTGCTTTGCATAATATGTTATAACAGCATATCCGTATTTGTTGCGGATAAACTGTTATACAAATGCCGATCGTTGCAAAGCCGGGGGAGTGAAAATGAAACAATACCGTATAACAACAGGAACAGTCACCTACGCAATAAAGGGCAGAGACCTGCTGCGGCGTTACGGCTATAAGGTAAAATTAGAAAGGGCAACCTCACAGAGTGTATCAGTGGGTTGCGGATACAGTCTTATTATAAACGGCGATTTATCTAAAGCCGAAGAACTATTGCGTGGGGCAGATGTGAAAATACTGTCGGTTGACGAAATATGATTTTAATTTGGTGCAGAAGGCTTTTGTTTTCTGCACTGAAAAACCGTCTGGCTTTTGCAGGCGGTTTTTTTGGGAGGTAATATAAAAATGGTTTATCTTGATAATGCCGCCACAACAGGAAAAAAGCCGGGAAAGGTTGTTGCGGCGGTTCGTAATGCACTTATAAATTATAGCGCAAATCCCGGCAGAAGCGGTCACCGTTTATCCGAAAAAACTGCACTTGCAGTATATAATGTAAGGGAAAAGACAGCAAAGTTTTTTGGGGCAAGCGGTCCGGAAAAGGTGATATTTACTTCGGGTTGTACTCAAAGTATAAATATGGTTCTGAAGGGTGTTTTGGAAAAGGGAGACCATATAATAGTTTCCTGCTTAGAGCATAATTCCGTAATGAGGCCTCTTTATAAAATGGGAATAGATTTCAGTGTTGCCGATGTTTCCTTTACCGATGATGACCAAACATTAGAAAATTTTAAAAATTTGATTTTGCCGAACACCAAAATGATTTTTGTTATGGGGGCTTCAAATGTGTTCGGTAAAAAGCTTCCAATAAAAAAATTGGGTGAGCTATGCCGCCAAAAGGGAATTTTGTTTGGGGTTGATGCAGCACAAACAGCGGGTGTTGTTCCCATAAATATGAAAAATGACGGAATAGATTTTTTGTGTATAGCAGCTCATAAAGGACTTTATGCACCTATGGGTATAGGTGTGCTGATTGCTGAAAATGCAATAAAAAACACCATTATAGAGGGTGGCACAGGCACCGATTCAATAAATAAAAGCCAACCTGAAAGCCTGCCGGAAAGGTTTGAAAGCGGAACGGTTAATGTTCCGGGTATTATGGGTCTTGGTGCAGGGATTGATTTTGTAAACGGGGTTGGAATTGATAATATTGCAAAGCATGAAATGAAACTTATAAATAAGCTATACCGCCATTTGTCAAAAAATGAAAATATAATGCTTTATACCGCCAAGCCTGATTTAAATAGCTTTGCGCCGGTGCTTTCGTTTAATATAAAAGATATGGAAAGTTCGGTTGCGGCAGGTATTATTGAAAGGTCTGGAATAGCGGTAAGAGCAGGCCTTCATTGTGCCCCTGCGGCGCATAAATTTATGGGAACTATTGATACCGGAACGGTAAGGGTGTGTCCATCGGTTTTTACAACAAATGAGGATATTTATAGTCTTGTAAATGCCGTAAAAAAATTTGAAAAAAAGTAAAAAAAATTATATTTTTCTATTGAACGCATAGTATTTTTATGTTAATATTATATTGTATAAGTATATTATTAATATAAAATAGGGAAAAGGATGTTCGTTGTGGGGGCAATTTTGGAACAGTTGATGACTTTGTGGAACCAAATAATTTTTGCAATTTCCGGAATACGCTTTTTTGATATTCTGGATATTATAGTTATTGCCGTTTTGGTTTATAAGGGAATTGAATTTTTGCGTGAAAACCGTGCAGGTCAGCTTTTTAAAGGAATAATTATTCTTTTAATAGCATACTTCTTTGCAAACTGGTTTGAACTGGTTATGTTAAGATGGCTGTTATCGGTAATTGTTGATTCTGCTCTTATTCTTTTGGTTATAGTTTTTCAGCCGGAAATTCGGCGTTTGCTTGAGCGTATCGGTAGAACAAGAATTTCCCGTGGTAATATGATGGATGAGGATATTGAACAGCTTTCTCAGTGTATTGATAATATAAGCAAAGCCGCAGGTATGATGCAGGAAAGCAAAACAGGTGCTTTGGTTGTATTTGAGCGTCAAACACAGCTTGGTGAAATAATTAATACAGGAACTATTGTTGATGCGGTGGCATCTGTTTCTATGACAAATAATATATTTTTCCCTAAATCTCCGTTGCATGACGGTGCGCTTATAGTTCGTGGCGGTAGGCTTTATGCTGCAGGCTGTATTTTGCCTTTAACACAGCGTAGTGAGCTTTCTGCAACACTTGGAACAAGGCATCGTGCAGGAATTGGTATGACAGAAAACTCCGATGCGGTTGTGCTTATTGTTTCGGAAGAAACGGGTATTATATCCATTGTGTGTGATGGTCAGATAAAGCGGAATTATAATGCCGTTTCTGCAGGGGCTGAGCTTAAAAGGCTTATAATTGATTCGCAGTTTGAAAAGCAGGATATGTCGGTAGTAAATGCGCTCAAGCGTTTTAATCCGTTTAAAAAGCATGATGATAAAAAAGAAAAGGGGGATAAATAATAATGAAATTTAATCTTCCTTTTAAAGGTATTTTTGGAAAGCTGCTTTATAATAAGCGTTTTACCATTGCTTTTTCAATTATTTTTGCTTTCGTTTTTTGGATGATAATTACAATTATTCAAAACCCTATACGGGTAAAGTCTTTTACAAATCTTAATGTTACCGTTCCAATAAGTGAAAACACTTTTTTAACCGAAGAAAAGCTTAATATAGTATCTGATTTTTCCCATCAAACCTTTTCGGTTGAAATAAGCGGTCCTAATTATTTAGTAAGCTCACTTACTTCTGAGGATTTTATTTTGGTTGCTTCTTTGGATACCGTAACATCAGCCGGAACCTATAGCTTAAAGGTGAATGGTGTTACAAACAGCTCAAAAACAGGTTATACCTTTGTTTCGGTAACACCTTCTACTGTTGATGTTACATTTGATTATATTGATACTAAGGAGTTTACGGTTAAGCCGTCTATCACTGATGTTATTGCGGAGGAAGGCTATGTTGCCGATGTTCCTGTTCTCACTAAAACTGAGCATAACAGAATAGAAATTACAGGCCCACGCTCTATAATCAATCAAATTAAATCTGTAAACGCTGTAGCCAAGGGCGATGCAAATAAAAAAATAGAAAAAACAGGTGTATATCCGTCATCTGTTGTTTTGTATAATGAAAATGGCGATGTGCTTTACACATACGCAAATGACGGCACTGTTTTTGATGCGGCAGGTAATGCGGTAAAGAATAATTATTTAACTCTTAATGTCAAGCTTTCGGATGTTTCAATAACCCAGCCGATTTATAAGGAAACTGCGGTTCCGCTTGTGGCGGCATTTACCAATTTGCCAACCGGTGTAACATCTGATATGGTGGTTTACAGTATTACACCGCAAAAAATCACGGTTGCAGCAGCCACACCGCCTGTTGAAATAACACTTAATCCAATTAATTGGAAAACAATTAATAAGAATAATACAGAAAAGGTTGCAACAGTTACTTTGCCGGATGGTGTTAAGGCGGTAGGGGAAATTGGTACCATTACTGTAGAAATTGATTTTGAAAAATCTAAGTTAAACTTTAATACGGCTCGTTAAGTGCAAAAAAGCAGTGAGTTACCGTTTACGGCACTTACTGCTTTATTGTGTCAAAAAATCCTTATTCAGCATAAAATTCGAATAGGGGTGTTTTGATTATGGTAAAAATGTTTTTATTTGCATTAATGACGGTATTTGCAATTTTAGGTCTGTGTGAGGTACTACACGGTTTATGGATGCTTTTAATTTCTCCTAAAATCATTCCAAAAACCTTTTCGGTGGTATGGCTTTATGATGAAAATGACCCTGTTCGCCAGCTTCATTTTGCGGGAAATTTATTCTCTTGGTGTAATAGGGCAGATAGAGATTATAAAATTGCGGTATATACGGGTAAATCAAATGAGCTTTTTGAGGAATGTAAGCAAATTGCAAGTGGTTATGATATAATTTTCACAACCGCTGATGAATTAGTACATATTATGGATAGTATAACGCTAAAAAATTAAGTGAGGTGAATTGCCGCAGGCATAATCTATGGAGGATAATAAACAGGAATTTGAAGTGGTTAAGGGAACGGTAGAGCGCATAACCTACCGCAATGACCAAAATGGATATACTGTGGCAAATTTAAGCACAGGTGGCGAAAAAATCGTTATAGTTGGAATGTTGCCGTTTTTAAATGAGGGTGAAAGCGGTGTTTTTAACGGTAATTATATTGTTCATCCAAGCTATGGCAGGCAGTTTGCGGTGGAGTCATTTGAAAGAACCGCACCGCAAACCACTGCGGGAATTTTGCGTTATTTGTCATCCGGTGTGATAAAAGGTGTGGGTCCCACAACAGCAGGCCGTATTGTAGAAAAGTTTGGCGAAGAAACACTTGATATAATACAAAATCATCCTGAGGAGCTTGCCTCAATAAAGGGAATATCCATTGAAAAGGCTTATGCAATATCGGGTGAATATGAAAAGCAGTTTGGCATAAGGGATATAATGATTTTACTTTCTTCTTACAGTGTTTCTCCCGATATTTGTTTGCGTATTTATCGTGCTTTGGGAACGGATGCTGTGGAAAAGATAAAGAGCAATCCTTATATTCTTTGCCGTGAGGATATTGGTTTTGGGTTTGAAAGGGCAGAACAAATAGCTTCTGATTTTGAAATTTCTCCCGATAACGAAATGCGCCTTTTTGCAGGTATTGAATATATACTCAGGAAAAATCTAATGAATGGTCACACCTGTTTGCCAAGATATAAGCTTGTTGCGGTGGCGGTTAATCTGCTTGAAAGCGATGAGCTTCGCATAAGTGATATTTGTGACCGTATGATTTCACGGTTTATAATATCTTCTGTTATGATAGGTGATACCGAATTTTTGGCTTTGCCTGAGTATTATGCTGCGGAAGACCATATTGCCGCAAGGCTTTTTGCCGTTAAAAGAAACATAAGTAAATTAATGTGCGTGGAAGACCTTGAGATTGATTATGTTGAAAATAAGCTTGGTATAAAGTTTGAACAGCTTCAGCGTAAGGCAATAAAACAGGCGTTTGAAAGCGGTATTTTAATTTTAACAGGTGGCCCCGGAACGGGAAAAACCACAACCTTAAATGCGATTATTGAGCTATTTGAAAGCCGAAAAGCAATTATTGAGCTTGCAGCTCCAACCGGTCGTGCCGCAAAACGAATGACCGAGCTTACAGGCCGTGAAGCCAAAACACTTCACCGCTTGCTTGAGGTTAATTGGGGAGCAAACGAAAGACAGGAGTTTTGCAGAAACGAAAAAAATCCTTTGGATTGTGATGTTATAGTTGTGGATGAGGCTTCTATGATTGATACGCTCTTGTTTGATAATCTGCTTCGTGCATTGCGTCTTTCTTGCAGAATAATTTTGGTTGGTGATGTTGATCAGCTTCCAAGTGTTTCTGCGGGAAATGTACTTGGTGATCTTTTGGCGGCTGATATTTTTCCTTCAATTTCTCTTAAAAAGGTATTCCGTCAGGCAGGGGAAAGCACTATTGTAACAAATGCCCACGCAATAATTAATGAAACTCCCATTGATTTAAGCAATAAGGGGAAGGACTTTTTTATGATGCAAAGGGCAAACTCTTATGATGTGTGTAATACTGTTTTAGAGCTTTGTTGTGAACGATTGCCAAAGGCATATAATTTTGACCCATTAACCGATATTCAAGTGCTTTGCCCTTCAAGAAAGGCTGATTGCGGAACACTCAATCTTAATAATCTGTTGCAGTCCTGCCTTAATCCGCCAAAAAAGGATGAACAATCATTTTCTTATAAGGGTGTGTTTATCCGCAAGGGCGATAAGGTTATGCAAATAAAAAATAATTATGATATTGAGTGGCAAAAGGATAACGGCGAAATCGGTACGGGTGTATTTAACGGTGATGTTGGTTATGTTTGTGATGCTGATAAGCGTTCGGGCGTATTAAAGGTGCGCTTTGAGGATCGTGTTGTTTCGTATTACGGCGAAGAAATAGGGGAATTGGAGTTAGCTTATGCCGTAACCGTGCATAAAAGTCAGGGTAGTGAATTTGATTGCGTTATAATTCCTGTTTTTGATGTGCCTTCTCAGCTAAGATATAGGAATTTGCTTTACACAGGTGTAACAAGGGCAAAAAAGATGCTTATTATTGTAGGCAGTGAGGGCGTTTTTTACGAAATGGTGGAAAATAACCGCAAAATGCTCCGTTATACCATGCTTCAAAGCTTTTTACACGAATGTTGATTAAGATACCAAAACTGCTAAAGAAATTATTTAACACCTTTTTTGACCCGGCAAAACAAAGCATTTATCCAAATAAATGTATCTGTTGCGGTAGATTTTTAAATGAAGGTGAAAATCTTTGTGAGCTGTGTGCTCATTGGATAGAACGCATAAATAGGCAAAAACGCTGTTTGGTGTGCGGTTTGGAAAAGCAAAGATGCCGTTGTAAATATAATGCATATCATTTTGCAGGTGTGGTAGCACCGTTTTATAATGCAGGCATTGCAAAAAGAGCTTTTTATAAATATAAACTGATTCCCAAAAAGCATTATGCCTTATATTTTGCATCAGAAATGGTAAAAACAATTAAATCAGAGCTTGCTGATATTAAATTTGATGCTGTGTGTTATGTTCCAACAGCTATTAAAACCGTTCGTTATAAAGGCTTTGACCATG
Organism: Oscillospiraceae bacterium; assembly: GCA_015065645.1. Lineage (GTDB taxonomy): Bacteria > Bacillota > Clostridia > Oscillospirales > Acutalibacteraceae > UBA737. The sequence goes on from SVPW01000023.1 coordinate 34,180, forward strand.
CGGGGATTTTGGCGCACAAAATAGGTGAAACATTAAATCTTCCTGTACTTGATGATGTTATAATAAGGAAAAAAGGCGGCAAAAAACAGCATACTCTTTCTTCAAAGGAAAGATTTAAAAATGTTCGTGGAAGATATGGAATTGATAAAAGAATAAGCGGAATGAAAATTCTGCTTGTTGATGATATTCTTACAACCGGTGCCACTTTGGATGAATGTTCCCGTCAGCTTTTGTTTGCAGGAGCACAGTCTGTTTATTGTGTTACCGCACTTATTACCGATAACGATTATAAAATAAGCGATTATGCAAAAAATATTGAGTTTATGATTGTTGATTGTTGAAAAAATGAGCGTAATCTTATATAATGATTTTATACTTAATTTAGGAGATATATAATGGCTACTGAAATAGGGATTGATTTAGGTTCCTCAAAAACTGTTATTTTTTCAAGCTCGCAAATTGTTTTGGAGCAACCCAGTGTTGTAACGGTTGATTCTGAAACATGGGAACCTGTTTATTACGGGGAAAAAGCAAAGCAAACCTTGGGTCGTACACCTGATAGCCTGCTTTGTGTAATGCCTATTGAACACGGCGTTATTTCTGATTACGATATTGCTGAAATGATGCTTAAAAACTATATGCAAAAATCCTTTGGAAATCGTATTATTCGTCCTCGTATTATGGCAACCTTGCCTGCAGGCCTTACAGAGCTTCAGCATCATTCGCTTGCAAATGTTGTTGAGTCGGGTGGGGGACGCAATATTTCTGTAATAGAAGCACCTTTAGCGGTTGCATTTGGCTTGGGTATTGATTTTTCAAAGCCTCATGGTACTTTAATTGTTGATATAGGTGCAGGCACAACAGATATTGCTGTAATTTCAATGGGCGGTATTTCGGTTTGTGATTCCAATAAAACAGCATCGGGTGATTTTGATACACAGATAACCCGTTATATTCGTAAGGAGTATAATATTGAAATAGGTCCTTTAACCGCTGAACAAATAAAGCAAAAAATCGGCACTGTTGTTGAAAGACCTATTGAGGTTGCAATGGTTGCAAAGGGAAGAAATGTTTTTACAGGGCTTCCTGAAAGCTTTGAAATCAGCTCTTCTGAGGTTTATGAGGCGGTTTATGAAACGGCACTTTCTATTTGCAATGCTATCCGTTCTGTCCTTTCCCGTACCGACCCTGACCTTGTGGCGGATATTATTGAGGATGGTCTTTATCTTACAGGCGGTGGTGCGCTTATTAACGGTATGGATAAGCTTATTTCCGAATTTGTGGGTACAAAGGTGTACCTGCTTGAAGACCCAACCCACAGTGTTATAAAGGGTGCTGCCGTAGCGCTTAAAAAGCCTGAACTGCTTAAAAATGTTGACTATCAGTTGCGTTCTATAAGAGAGCTTACCATAGAATAAAAAACCCCTTGCGTATGCCTTTAAAGCACATCGCAAGGGTTATTTTTTTATCCTAATGCTATCTCGTCTATTTTCTTTAATTCCTCATCCGTAAAGCTTGTGTTATTTACAGCATTAATATTATCAATGATTTGTGAGGGCTTTGAAGCTCCAACTAAAACACTTGTTACAATACCGTCACGCAAAATCCAGCTAAGTGCCATTGCGGCAAGTGTTTGACCACGCTCAAGCGCTATATCATTAAGTGCCTTGATTTGTGTAAGGCGTTTTTCGGTTAAGGAACGCTCTGTTAAATATCTGCCATCTGTTTTAATACGGCTATCCTCAGGCACACCGTTTAAATAACGGTTGGTAAGCATACCCTGCGCCAATGGGCTAAAGGCTATGATTCCTTTTTTGAGTTTATTTGAAGTATCCTTTAAGCCGTTTCTTTCAATGGTGCGGTCAAATATTGAATAGCAGTTTTGATTTATAATAAAGGGGCAGTGTAGGTCGTTCAAAATCTTTGTAGCCTCAGCAAGCCTCTCACCATTATAGTTTGAAAGTCCCACATATAAAGCCTTACCGCTTGTAACCGCACTGCTTAATGCACCCATAGTTTCCTCTAAAGGAGTGTCATTATCGGGGCAGTGATGGTAGAATATATCCACATAATCAAGGCCTAATCTTTTAAGGCTTTGGTCTAAACTTGCAAGCAGATATTTACGGCTGCCTCCACGGCTTCCGTAAGGACCTTCCCACATATCATAGCCTGCCTTTGTGCTTATAATCATTTCGTCACGGTAGGATAACATTTCTTCCTTTAAAATTTTACCAAAATTCTTTTCTGCACTTCCCGGGGCAGGGCCGTAATTGTTTGCTATATCAAAATGCGTAATACCGTTGTCAAAAGCGGTAAAGCACATCTGCTTCATATTTTCATAATTTGCAGTATCGCCAAAATTGTGCCAAAGGCCTAATGATACAGCCGGTAAAAAAAGTCCGCAGTTTCCGCAACGGTTATATTTCATTTTATTATATTTATCGCCTGATGCAATATACATATAAATCACCTCTGTATTATTTTACCATTTTATACTGCTATAGGTCAATAAATATTTGTAAAAATTTATACACAAATTGTTAATATATTTCTTGACAACACAATATAAAGTTGTTATAATATTTACATCCTACATATATAGGACATTTTTAGTAAAGGGGGATATTACAATGAACAATGGTAAAGGTTTAAGCGTAACCGGTTTGGTACTTGGTATCGTAGCTGTTGTATTGGCATGGTTCTACATGGTTAATATCGTAGCTTTAGTTTGCGGTATCGTTGGTATCATCTGTGCTGCTAAGGGTAAGGGTATGGCTAAGGCTGCTGGTGCTCCTACCGGTCTTGGTACTGCAGGTCTCGTACTTGCTATCATCGGTACTGTTCTTGCAGGTATTGGTTTCTTCTCTTGCACACTCTGCGTTTTGTGCGCTGCTGGTACGGCTGGTTTGCTTTAATAGTAAACTTATTAAATGTGTTAAATCGCATAGTAAAGCACCAATCGGTTTTAATCCGGTCGGTGCTTTGTTTTTAGGATTGCTTTTAAAGGAGTATAATAAATGTATCCTGTTATTGAAATATTTGGGCGTCAAATCGGCTCTTATGCTGTGTGCTCATTTTTAGGGTTGTTGGTTTGCGGTTTTGTGGCTTGGCTTTTGGGTAAAAAATATAAAATTGAAATTGAGCCTATAATTTTTGTAATTCTTGTTGCCGGTGTAAGCTTGGTAGTAGGCGGTAGTATTCTTTATGGTATTACAAATATTAAAGATATAATAACAATATTTGGTAAAATATCTGAGGTTGGTGTCTGGAAAGCATTAAAGGCTATTGCATCGCTTTTTGGCGGTTCGGTATTTTACGGTGGATTTATAGCCTCTATAATTATAGTTAGACTTTATTTGAAAAAGTTTCATGCAGATATTAAAGAAAACTTTTTTGATTTATATATAGTGTGTGTACCTCTTTTTCACGCTTTTGGAAGATTGGGCTGCTTCTTTGGAGGCTGCTGTTACGGTAAAGAGGGGAGTTGGGGCTTTGTTATTACCGGTAACACCTTAATTCCTGAAATCAATGATGTAATGCGTATACCCGTTCCTTTGATAGAAGCTTTTGGAAATCTTTGCATATTTGTTTTGCTCACAGTGCTTTTTAATAAAGGAAAATGTATTGGTAATCTGCTTTACTGTTACTTGTTTATTTATCCCCCAATGAGGTTTGTTCTTGAGTTTTACAGAGGGGATGAAATCCGTGGTATTTGGTACGGACTTTCAACTTCACAGTGGATAAGCATATTCCTTTTTGTGTTTGCTGTAATATCCGTAATAGTAAAATTAAAAAGAAAAAAGGCTTGAAATTAAGCGGCTGTCACTATGACAGCCGCTTCAGCCTGTTGAAAAACCTAAATTTTATTTTTTATGCGGCTTGTAGCCGCATTTTTGTTTTTTCAGCGACAGGTGCGTTGAAAAAACACATCATAAGCGAAAATCCGCTTATAATGCGGATTTTCAAGGGCACAGGGGTGGTATTGGCGGGGATAGAGTGCAGTCAAAAAATTTTTAATTTTTTGCGAACGGCATCCCCGTCCAAGAGAGTGGAGACTT
>SVPW01000047.1 GCA_015065645.1 Oscillospiraceae bacterium
CGGTTCTCTCGCATATCCATTATAACACCGATTTTAAATTCTGCCGAGTATTTTCTAAAAATTTGTTCCTTTTTTGCCATAAAAATATGCACCTCCAAAAGCGTCTAACTTTTGGGGTGCATATCAATCAGACATCTTTTTTTACTTATACAAAAAGAAAATACGCCAATACAATTATACCAAGAACTATTCTGTAATAACCAAAAGCTTTAAAATTGTGCTTTTTAATATAAGAAACCAGGAATTTAATTGCAAGTACTGATACAACAAAAGCAACTATCATTCCAACAACTAATATAATCAGTTCATCACTGTTGAAAGAGTTTCCATCAAGAAAATATTTCAATATTTTAATTGCACTTGCTCCGAACATTGCAGGAATAGAAAGGAAAAAAGAAAATTCGGTTGAAACAGTTCTTGTAGCACCAAGAAGCATTGCACCTAAAATAGTAGACCCACTTCGTGATGTTCCGGGAATAAGCGCTAAGCATTGAATTAAGCCAATAAAAAATGCAGTGGTATAAGGAAGTTTATCAAGATCAGCATGTTTTTCTTTTTTGCTTATTGATTCAATAACAATAAATAATATACCGTAAATTATAAGCGTTGCAGAAACAACATAAGCACGACCATCTCCCGTAAGCATTGCGTCAATTTCATCATCAAACAAAACACCTAAAATTGCCGCAGGAACACTTGCAATCAATATCTTAATCCAAAGGATTATTTTATCAATATGTACATAATTATAGCAAAGCCTTTTAACCGCTGTGTTTTCTTTGAAATAAGGTTTAATTTCTGCTGATTTTGTATGAAAAGGCCATATTTTTTTCCAAAAAAGCAAAACAACAGCTAATATAGCACCTAATTGTATTACAACTAAAAACAGTTCTTTAAATTCTTCGCTTACATTAAGCGATACAAATTCATCAATAAGTATCATATGACCGGTACTACTTATGGGAAGCCATTCGGTAATACCCTCAACAATACCTAAAAGTATAGTTTTTAAAATATCAAGCATTAATTACCTCCAAAACTTAGGGAACCGCAAAAGCGGTTCCCTAATAAAATCAATTACCAATCAATTCCTTATAAAGGCGAATATATGCATTTGCAGATGATGACCAGCTGTTATTGCAATTCATACCCCTGCGGCGCAAAATATCCCAACCCTCTCTATCAGCAAAACCGGAAAGAGCACGCCAAACAGTGTTTTGCATATCGTGAGCGTTGTAATTTTTAAAGGTGAATCCATTGCCTTCATTATTACCGCTATCGGTAATAGTATCATTAAGACCTCCGGTTTCACGAACGATAGGCACTGTGCCATATCTTAAAGCCACCATTTGCGCAAGACCACACGGCTCACTAAGGCTTGGCATAAGGAAAATATCAGCACCGGCATAGATGCGATGTGCAAGCTGTTGATCAAATCCAAGCTTTAATGCAACCTTTTCAGGATACTTTGATGCCATTTCATAGAAAAATGTTTCAAATTCCCATTCGCCGGAACCTAAAATCACAAATTGTAAATCAGCATTAAGTAATTCCTCAAAAACATGTTTTACAAGGTCAATGCCTTTATGCTTAACCAAACGAGTAACAATGCCAATAAGCGGAACATCATCCCTTACGGGTAAACCCATATCCTGCTGCAAGCATTTTTTGTTTTCAGCTTTGCCTGAAATATCATCAGCATTGTAATTCTTATAAATTTGCGGATCGGTTTCAGGATTATAAACATCATAATCTATACCGTTTACAATACCCGTAAGCTTATAGGTAAACTTTGAAAGAATATTATCAAGACCATGTGAATAAAACGGGTCAAGAATTTCTTTCGAATAGGTAGGAGAAACGGTAGTAACCTTATCCGCACACTGAATACCGCCCTTCATTAAATTGATGCAATCATCATATTCAATAAGGTTTTCATGTCCTTCGGGCAAGCCTAATACATCCTTATAAAGCTCTTTTCCGTACTTACCCTGATACTGAATGTTATGAATGGTATAAACGGTTTTAATATCCTGATAAAGCTCATTATAACGATACATCTCAGTAAGATAAACGGGAATCATCGCTGTTTGCCAATCGTTACAATGAATAACATCAGGCGTAAAACCAATATAAGGAATTATTTCTAAAACAGCACGTGAGAAGAAAGCAAAACGCTCTGCATCATCATAATGGCCATAAAGACCATCACGCTTGAAATAATACTGATTATCTAAAAGATAATATATCACACCATCAAGATGAGCCTCAAAAATTCCACAATATTGCCTGCGCCATGAAACAGGCACTGTAATACTGCATAAAAATGTCATTTTGCTACGCAATTCTTCCGAAACACAGGCATAAAGCGGCATCACAACACGGCAACCAACAAGACGGCGGCGAAGTGCCTTTGGTAAGGCGCCGGAAACATCAGCCAAACCTCCTGACATTGCAAAAGGATAAACTTCACTTGAAGCAAATAAAACCTTCATTATTTTTCTCCTGTTCTTTTATAAAGTTTGATTTTTCTGAATAAGGAAAGGCTTTTGTGAAGTTCCCTTTACAGTCATATCATCGCCTATTGCAGAGTTTTTATCCGAAATCACATAGTCAACAACAGCATTGGCACCAATCTTTGTTCCCTGCATAAGAATACTGTTTTCAACCTTTGCACCCTTTTCAATTTTTACACCACGGAAAAGTATACAATTATTAACCTCACCATCAATAACGCAACCATCTGCAATAAAAGAATTTTTAACAACAGATTTTGTGCCATAACGAGTGGGCATATCATCACGGGTTTTGGTTAAAATAGGACGCTCCTTATTGAAAAGATCACGCCGAACAGAAGGATCAAGAAGCATCATATTGGCTTCATAGTAGCATTTACCACTATCCATTACAGCAACAAATCCATTATGGCAATAACCATAAATTTTAAGATTATCCATTGCTTTACGAATTGATGTGTAGATAGAACTATCGTTTTCATCATATCCTCGTTCAACAATCTTCTTCCATGCATCCTTGCTGTAAATAAATATTCCAAGACCAAAATCAACTTCATCAACAGATTTATCAAAAGAAATACTATCTACAAAGCCTTCTGCATTTATAGAAAGACTTGCCATATCGGTATGATTAACAGGCAAAATACCATGATTATAAACAATAGTAACATCAGCACCGTTTTTAACATGTGATTCAACCGCATCAGCTATATCTACATTTGCAATAATATCCGCATTATAGGTTACAATATAATCAGCATTTGAACGCTCAACAAAATTCATTGCACCATAAAGGGAATCAACATACGAACGCTGACGCTTTGCACCGCTATAGTTATAGGGAGGCATAAGGTGTAAACCGCCGTTTTTACGGTCAAGATCCCAATATAATCCACTGCCTATATGATCAAGCAAAGAACGGTAATTTTCTTTTGTAATAAGACCAACATTAGAAACACCGGCATTAACAAGATTGGATAACGGAAAATCAATCAAACGGTATCTTCCACCAAAAGGAATAGAAGCCATTGAACGCTGTTCGGTAAGACCGGCAAGCAATTCATCATGTACATTAGCAAAAATTATTCCGGCAACAGCAGATGCACTCATATATTCTCCCCCTCTCCAACATTTTCAACAATCATTTTATTTGCGCTAACCTTTGCGCCTTTACCAACTGTTAATCCATCACCGATAACGGTAATTCCCCAACCATCAGAACCAACAACTGCGGGATCACCGCCGATTTCAGCATCTTCTTCAACGACAGCATTTTCTGCTATGATTGAATATCTTACGCAAGCACCCTTTTTAATAACCGCACCGGGCATTACAAGCGAATATTCAACCTTTGCACCCTCTTCAACGGTTACATTTTCAAAAAGAATGGAATAATCCAAATCACCGCTTACCTCACATCCAACAGTAACAAGTGAGTTTTCAACATTAGCACTATCAGAAATATACTGTGGCGGCAAAGCATTGGTGCGTGAATATATACGCCATTTACGATCGGAAAGATCAAGATTGATCTTAGGATTAAGTAAATCAAGGTTTGCATCCCATAATGATTCTACCGTTCCTACATCCTTCCAATAATCATTAAAGCGATAAACCATAAGCTTTTCGCCTGAATTAACCATTGCAGGAATAATGTTTTTACCAAAATCATTAGAAGAATTTGGATCATTTTCATCTTCGGTAAGATATTTCTTTAACTTATCCCAAGAGAATACATAAATACCCATTGAAGCGAGATTGCTCTTTGGATTTTTTGGCTTCTCTTCAAATTCGTATATTGTATCATCAGGATTTGTATTCATTATACCGAAGCGAGTAGCTTCCTCTAAAGAAACCTCTAAAACAGCAATAGTACAAGCGGCTTGTGTTTCTGTATGCTTACGAATCATCTTGGAATAATCCATTTTATAAATATGGTCACCTGATAAAATCAGAACATATTCAGGGTCATATCTTTCAATAAACTCTAAATTCTGATAAATAGCATTTGCTGTGCCTTTATACCAATCCCCACCCTTTTGTCCCTGATAAGGAGGCAGGATATGAACACCGCCATTAAGACGGTCTAAATCCCAAGGCTTACCCGAGCCGATATA
>SVPW01000048.1 GCA_015065645.1 Oscillospiraceae bacterium
AGAATTAATTGCACCCACAATCATTCTTGTAATTGCAGCATTATCCATTTCGGCTCTGTAAGAGGCTGACACATAATCCGTTATGGTACAAACAGCCTTTTCACTTGCAACATTTCCGGCATTGGCGCCGCCCATACCATCGCAAACCACTGCAAGCACAGCACCGCCTGCAAGCACACTTACACGGCAATCATCCTGATTTGAAGCACGCAATTTTCCGATATCAATTTTGCTGTAAAATTTCATTGGACTCTCCCTCCTTTTCTTTTCTTCGAAGCTGACCGCAGGATGCATCAATATCTGCACCAAGCGTTCTTCTGACCGTTGCATTTATTCCTTTGCTTTCCAAAAGCTTTTGGAAGCGAAGTATACGCTTTTTATCCGGCTTTTTAAAGCTGTTTTCCTTTACGGGATTTGCCGGAATAAGGTTTATATGGCTAAGCAAACCCTTCATTCTTTTAGATAATTCTTCGGCACAAGCATCGGTATCATTAACACCCTCCATAAGGGCATATTCAAATGAAATACGGCGTGTTGTAACACTCTGATAATCACGGCATACAGAAAGAAGCTGTTCAATACTATAGCTTTTTGCCACAGGCATAATACTTTTTCTTATTTCATCATTAGGAGCGTGAAGTGATACCGAAAGGGTTATTGGAAAATTATACTCTGCAAGCCGTTTTATACCGGGAACAAGTCCCGATGTGGAAAGTGAAATATGACGAAGACCTATATTCATACCGTCATTATGCGAAACCAACTGCAAAAACCTTACCGACTGCTCAAAATTATCAAGAGGCTCACCCATACCCATCATAACAACATTGGAAACACGGATATTATTATCTCTTTGAGCAGCCATAATTTGGGCAAGCATTTCAGATGCGGTAAGGTTACGGAAAAGACCGTTAAGCCCCGAAGCACAAAAGCTGCATCCCATACGGCAACCAACCTGGGTTGAAATACATACGGTATAGCCATGCTCATACTTCATAAGCACCGACTCCACCGTTTCACCATCATAAAGAGAATAAAGGTATTTTACCGTACCGTCAATTTTTGACTCAAGTTTACGAACAATGGAAACATCCGCTATATAACAGCGTTCCTTTAATTCTTCACGAAGAGTTTTTGGCAAATTCGTCATTAAATCAAAATCACAAATTCCCGAATGAAGCCAAGAAAATATCTGTTTGGCACGAAATTTTGGTTGACCGATTTCAACCAAAAAGTTGCTAAGTTCATCAGGAAACATTGATTTAATATCAATTTTTTGAGAAATAATTAATCACCCTTTTTTAAAAAGAGCACAATAAAAGCCATCGGAATTATCCGTATGAGGCATATAGGTATGCTCGTATTGTAACTCATAATCAGCATTTTTGTCAAGAAAAGCCTTTACCTGCATCTCATTTTCAGCATGACGCAGGGTACAGGTTGAATAAAGAATTCTTCCTCCCGACTTTAAATAACGGTCGGCATTTTCAAGGATTTTCTTTTGAATTTCTTCTAACTCGGAAAGGTCTTCACAGGGTTTATATTTAATTTCGGGTTTTCTTCTCAAAACACCAAATCCCGAACAAGGAACATCACAAAGAACAGCATCAAAAAGTCCTAATTCTTCATTAAAAACGGTGGCATCCTGAGTATGAGCCTTAATACATGAAAGCCCCAAACGCTTTGCACCGTTCTTTATAAGCTCCACTCTGCTTTCATAAAGGTCAAAGCTTAAAATCTCACCCTTATTATCCATAATTTCTGCCATAGTAAAGCTTTTACCACCGGGAGCTGAGCATAAATCCATAACACGCTCACCGGCCTTTAAATCAAGAGCCGAAACCGAAAGCTGAGAAGCTGTATCCTGAATATGAAAAAGCCCATCTTTATAGCATTTGCATCCCTTTACATCTATACCTCCCACAACCGATAGTGCATTTGAAATATCGGTCTTTTGGGCGGTTATACCTTCTTCGCCTAATTTTTCTATCAGCTTATCTGATGTTATACGGCTGGTATTAACACGAAGTATAACCGGAGGTGCTTTAAGGGAATGCTCCAAAAGCTCTACAGCTGTTTTTATACCGTAATCATTTATAAAGCTTTTAACTATCCATTCGGGACAAGAATACCTAACCGAAAGCGATTTAACATCCTCGCCTAATGGAAGTGTTACGGGATTTCTTAACAAATTACGAAGAACCGCATTAACAAAAGAAGCATTAAAGCGCTCCTTTGAGCCTTTCACAAGCTTTACAGCCTCATTAACCGCCGCACTTTCGGGTATACGCTCCATAAATTTAATTTGATAAACCGATATTCGCAAAACACACGCTGTAAACGGTGTGATTTTAGAAAGCGGTTTCTTTATAAATTTTGAAAGTATATAATCTATTGTGATTTTACGGTCGAGTACGCCGTAAAAAAGTGCCGAAGTAAAAGCTCTATCTTCCTTTGAAAGCTCATATTTTGATAATACTTTATTAAGTGTTATATTTGAGTAGGCTGAATCCGTCTCAATTTGCATAAGAGCCGATACAGCCACCTTACGAGCATTTGCCATTTAGCCCACCACTGTTCCGATTTCTACCGCATGCCCCTTTAGCATTTGACCTGAATTCATTGGCTTTGAGCCTTCGGGCTGAACAGTTAAAAGGCGAAGTGATACACCGTCTCCACAGGCTATAACAAGCTCATCCTTATTACCTACAACCGCACCCGGAACACCATTACAATTTTCACCAATACGGCTTTCAATAACCTTAATCCGCTTGCCGTTCATAAAGAAAAATGCACATGGCCAAGAATAATATCCCCTTACGGCATTATGAAGTTCTTTGGCGCTTTTATTAAAATCAAGCTGAGCCATTTCCTTTTTCAATATAGGTGCATAGGTTGCTTTTTCATGGTTTTGTGGTTTAGGAGTTATTTCTCCTTTAGATAATTTTTCCACGGTAGATACCATTAAATCAGCGCTTATAACACTCAACCGTTCAAAAAGCTGTTCGGCGGTTTCTTCATCGCCAATATCGGTTTCTGCCATTTCTAAAATATCCCCGGTATCTATACCTTCACCCATAATTTGAGTAGTTACACCCGTTTTGGTTTCCCCGCAAACAATACACCACTGTATCGGAGAAGCGCCACGGTATTTTGGAAGCAATGATGCGTGGCCGTTTATACAACCGTATTTTGGAAGCTCTAATATTTCTTTAGGCAAAATCTTACCATAAGCCACAACCACTATAATTTCAGGAGAAAGCTGTTTTAATGTTTCAAGCGCCTTACCATCCCTTAAAGTATCGGGCTGAAAAACAGGTATTGAGTGGCTTTCTGCAAAAACCTTAACGGGAGGGGGTGTTAAAATATGCTTTCTTCCAACAGGTTTATCCGGCTGAGCAAACACACCAACCACATTATGACCCGCTTGCAGTATAGCCTCAAGCGTTTTAACAGAATAATCGGGTGTTCCCATAAAAACTATTCGCATATATTTACTCCTTAAACTCTGTCTATATATAAAACACCGTCAAGATGGTCTATCTCATGGCAAAAAGCACGGGCTTTAAAGCCTTCAGCGGTAATTGTAAAGGTTTTGCCGTTACGGTCCTGTGCTTTAACGGTAACGGTTAATGGTCTTTTAACCTTTTCAAAACGCTCAGGTATTGAAAGGCAACCCTCATCCCCTATTTGTTCACCGCTTTTTTCTATTATAACAGGATTAACAAGTTCTATAATACCATCACCAACATCTACAACACAGTAACGGCGAAGTATGCCTATCTGAGGTGCCGCAAGACCAACACCCTCCGCTTTATACATAGTTTCCGCCATATCATCCAAGGTTTGATGAAGGCGTTCATCAAAGGTGAGCTGAGTACGGCATATCTTTCTCAGCACATCATCACCAATCTTAACAATATTTCTGATTGCCATAATGTTTTTTACCTTACTTTCTTTTACTTTAATATCATATAACCGTTTCTGGATTTATATCAATACTTACCGATGCATCCCTTTTAAGACGCATATCAACAGCCTTTCTAAGCATTTCACGAAATCTGCGGTTATTACGGCATTTAACCGTAAGACGGTAACGATAACGATTATTAACCTTAGGCATTGCGGCAACCGCAGGACCTAAAACTATTGTTTTAACATCGTTATAATCACTATCCAAAAGACTGCGTATTTTATCAAAAATCTCCCTTATCGTATCCTCTGCAAGACCACGCTCTGCGGAGGTTACACACACAACACAAATATCACAAAAGGGCGGAAAAGTCATAACCTTTCGGGTCATAATTTCCTCATTATAAAATGCGTCATAATCCTGCATAGAGGCAAGTGTTATTATACTGTTTTCAGGGTCTGTAGATTGAATTACAGCCTGTCCTGCACTACCGCCTCTTCCTGCTCTGCCCACAACCTGCGTGAGCAAAGAAAAGGTTCGCTCAAAGCTACGGTAATCTTCACTGTACATTGCCCTATCGGCACCTATTACACCAACAACCGTAACATTTGGAAAATCAAGTCCCTTTGCAACCATTTGTGACCTATCATAATAT
>SVPW01000049.1 GCA_015065645.1 Oscillospiraceae bacterium
AAAAAGCAGCAGGCAAAAACCTACTGCTTTCCTTATCTGGCGGAGAGTTAGGGATTCGAACCCTAGGTTCATTTGACTGAACACAGCATTTCGAGTGCTGCACCTTCGACCACTCGGACAACTCTCCGTAAAAAAACATATTAAATTGTGAATGAGCAAAACCTATAGACAACCCTTTAGACAAATCGCTGTTTGCTCAAAGCGATGTCTGAAAAGCCCTTGAAATCAAGGGGTTTGGGGAGAGGTTCAAAAATAGCCAATAACATTTCGAGTCAGTCCCGTTATGACCACTTCGATACGTCTGCATATATAAAATTGAGGGGGAGTGGCAACAGCCAACGATATATTATTATATTAATTATTAAAGTAAATGTCAAGTAAAATTTACATATTTAACAGTTATATAAATAAATGCATTAAAAAAGCCTTGGAATGGTTGACAAAACACCTTGTTTTTGTTAAAATAATATGGTTAAATAGAGTTGCTATATGCTTGGGAGGATTGCCCTTATGGTTGCAAGTATGACCGGCTTTGGTCGGGACAAACAAACTATTGCCGATTATGATATTACGGTTGAAATTAAATCGGTTAATCATCGATATTTTGAATTTTCTTCAAGACTTCCGCGTGCCTATCAGTTTTTAGATGAGCGTTTAAAATCCTTTTGCCATGAAAAGGTTTCCCGTGGTAAGGTTGAGGTTTCGGTTATTGTTGAGGATCATTCTGAGGATGCGGTTGAGCTTCAGGTAAATCAGCAGTATGCCGATGCTTATATCAAGGCTTTGCACGCTTTGGCTGAGCAGTATGAGTTAAAGGATGATATAACACTTAGGTCTTTTGTTGGGAATAATGATATTTTTGTTGCTCGCAGAAAAGAGGCTGATGAACAGCTTATCGTAGATGCTGTGTTAACCGTTGCGGCAGCTGCAGTTGATAAATTTGTTGAAATGCGCCGTATTGAGGGCGGAAGGCTTAAAAACGATGTTAATGAAAGATGTGAGAAAATACTTGAGCGTGTTTCTTTTGTTGAGGAGCGTTCACCACAAACCGTAAAGGAATACAGGGAGCGTATTGAACAAAAGGTTCGTGAATTAATAGGTGATGTTCAGGTTGATGAGCAGCGCTTACTTACCGAAACGGCAATATTTGCTGATAAAATTGCCGTGGCTGAGGAAACAGTTCGTCTTCGCAGTCATATCCGCCAGCTTTGTACATACCTTGAGGGTGACGAAGCAATAGGCAGAAAGCTTGATTTTGTGGTTCAGGAAATGAATAGAGAAGCAAATACTATAGGCTCTAAAGCGCAGGATCTTGAAATTGCAAAGGCTGTTGTTGATATTAAGTCTGAAATTGAAAAGATTCGTGAGCAGATACAAAACATTGAATAGTTATATTCTGAAAGGGGTTTTGGTATGAAGCTTGTAAATATAGGTTTTGGAAATATGGTTTCGGCTAACCGTATGATTGCAATTGTAAGTCCTGAATCTGCACCTATAAAGCGTATTATTCAGGATGCAAAGGAACGAGGAACCCTTATTGATGCAACTCACGGCAGGCGTACACGTGCGGTTATAATTACTGACAGTGATCATATAATTCTTACATATCTGCAATCGGAAACACTTGCAAACCGTATTGCTGAAGAAAATGATGAGAACTATGAGGAGGAAAATGAGGATGAATAAGGGAAGATTGTTCATAGTTTCAGGTCCATCCGGTTCAGGTAAGGATACTGTTCTTACAAAGGTTTTTGAAAGAAAGCCCGATATTGCTTTTTCAATTTCTTCTATAACACGTGATATGCGTGATGGTGAGGTTGAGGGTCAGAAATATCATTTTATTTCCCGTGAAGAGTTTGAAAAAATGATAACTGATGATGCCCTTTTAGAGCACAATGTTTATGTTGATAACTATTATGGAACCCCCAGAAAACCGGTTGAGGATTGTATTAATTTGGGTGGTGATATGATAGTTGAGGTTGATGTTAACGGAGCGGCTCAAATTCGTGAAAAAATGCCTGAAGCGGTAAGCGTGTTTATTATGCCTCCATCTTTTGAGGTGTTAAAGGAGCGTTTAAGCGGAAGAGGAACAGAAACTGCTGAGCAGATTGCTGAAAGACTTGCAAATGCAGTTGGTGAAATTGCCCGTTCTGTTGAATATGATTATATAGTTGTAAATGATGTTCTTGACGATGCGGTGGAGGATTTAATAGCCATAATGCGTATTGACCGTTTTAAGGCTGACCGCCAAACCGAATTGGTTAATGAAATATTAAATAAAGCAAAAATTTGAAAGGATTGATTTTAAATGGCTACTGAGAATAAGGGACTTAATGTAAATATTGGTAGATTGATTGAGGATTACGATAACCGTTATCGTTTGGTAATGGATATTGCAAAGCGTGCAAGGGATATTTCCGAAAAGCCGGATAAAACCGAAGAGGAAATGATTACAAAGCCTGTTAGCTTGGCTATTGATTCATTGGCAGATGACAGAGGTCTTAAAGACTGATATAGTTTAAATTTTATTTGCAAAAAAGGGGGGGAGAGCAGGATGTGCCGAAAAATCGTAAGGATTGCTATTGACGGTGCAGCCGGCTCTTTTGACCGTTTATACAGCTATTTAGTGCCGGAAAATTTATCGGAAAGTGCGGTTCCGGGTTGCCGTGTTACCATTCCTTTCGGAAGAGGGGACAGCAAACGGCAGGGAATGATATTTTCATATTCCGATGAAGCGGAAAACGGCAAGCTAAAGCAGATTTATGATGTAACCGATACCACTCCCGTTTTAAATGATGAAATGCTTAAAATGTGTGAGTGGATGAAGGAGCATACCTTTTGCAGCTTTTTTGATGCTGTGCATACAATGCTTCCAACAGGGCTTAATTATAAACTTACCGATTATTATTATGTGAATGAGGATTTTGTAAGTGCAGGAATTCTTTCCAAAGAGGAAAAGGAAATTTATGATTATCTGCTGAAAAACGGTGAAACTTCTCGTGATAAGATAGAAAAAGCATTTGATAATGCTGATGAAATACTTGGATTCCTTGAGGAAAACGAAGCAGTTTTGCGTGAGTGTACCCCGGTTAGAAAAATGGGTGATCTTACCAAAAGGTATGTAAGGCTTTTGTTGGATGAAAATGAGCTTTCAGAGATAAAGCTTACCGATAGGCAGCGTGAAATTGCACAGCTTGTAGTTGAAACAGGTAGCTGTGCTGTAAGTGAAATTCAGTATTTCACAGGTGTTTCGGCATCGGTAATAGATGCTCTTATTAAAAAAGGCGTTCTTGAAAGCTTTGAAAAAGAGGTTTTCAGAACTCCCAAAACACTAAAAAAACGGGGAGAAGCAAAGCCTATTGTTTTAACCGATGAACAGCAGGCGGCTTTTGACGGTCTTTCATCACAGCTCAGTGGTGAAAAAGCACAGGTTTCTTTGTTATACGGTGTTACGGGAAGCGGAAAAACACAGGTTTTTTTAAAGCTTGTTGATAAGGCTGTTGAGCAGGGCTTGGGTGTTATAGTAATGGTGCCCGAAATAGCCCTTACCCCACAAATAATTAATATATTTAGCAATCGTTACGGCAGTGGTGTTGCAGTTTTTCACAGCGCAATGTCACTTGGTCAGCGAATGGATGAATATAAACGCATAAAGCAAGGTAAAGCAAATATTGCAATCGGTACAAGAAGTGCCGTTTTTGCACCATTTTCAAATTTGGGACTTATCATTATTGATGAGGAACAAGAACATACCTATAAATCTGAAAAATCACCTCGTTTTCACGCAAGGGATGTTGCAAAGTTTAGAGTGGCTTACCACAAAGGTCTTTTGTGCTTGGCTTCTGCCACTCCTTCCATTGAAACTTATAGTAATGCCCTTTCGGGGAGATACGGTATTTTCAAGCTTACCAAACGCTATGGCAGTGCGGTATTACCGTCTGTAACAGCGGTTGATATGAAAAAAGAGCTTTCTGACGGTAATTCGGGCAGTATAAGCACAACTTTGTATGAATCGGTTAGTGAGGCACTGAGCTGTGGTAAACAGGCAATAATTTTGCTTAACCGCCGTGGGCATAATACCTATATAACCTGCCCTTCGTGCGGATATATAGCCTCATGCCCTAATTGCAGCGTTTCTCTTACCTATCATTCGGCAAATCGTAGATTAATGTGTCATTATTGCGGGTATTCGGAAGCGCAAATGAGTAAATGCCCACAGTGCGGAAATGAAAATGTTCGTTTTTTGGGTGTTGGAACCCAAAAAATTGAGGAGGATTTATCAATCCTTTTCCCATCTGCACGTATCGTCAGAATGGATGCGGATAGTACAATAACACGTGAATCATATACAAAATATCTTACAGCCTTTGCAAACGGTGAATACGATATTATGATAGGTACACAAATGGTTGCAAAGGGACTTGATTTTCCAAATGTTACGGTTGTTGGTGTAATAGGTGCCGATAGGGCAATGTACAGTGAAGATTACCGTAGCTTTGAGCGAACCTTTTCTTTGCTCACGCAGG
>SVPW01000024.1 GCA_015065645.1 Oscillospiraceae bacterium
GTGCCAATGCCGGAAATGTTGCAAGTGAAAAGGCTGTTTGTACCATAACGGATTATGTGTCAGCCTCTTACAGAGCCGAAATGGATAATGCTGCAATTACAAGAATGATTGTGGGTGCAATTAATTCTGCAAATATTGAGATTTACGATATGTCTCTTAACGATGAAGGACTTTCCGGTATGGGAACTACTGTTGTAGTGGCGGTTGTTAGAGAGAAAAGCTGCGTGATAGCTCATGTTGGTGATAGCCGTGCTTATCTTGTGAATGATGGTATAAATCAGCTCACCCGTGACCATTCGGTAGTTCAGATGCTTATTGAAAGCGGAAAGCTTACTCCTGAGGAAGCTCGTGTTCACCCAAGAAAAAATATTATAACCAGGGCTTTGGGTGCACAGGAGGATGTTATGGCTGATTGCTGTGAGCTTGAGCTTCAAAGCGGGGAAACATTACTGATTTGTACTGATGGTTTAACTAATTTTGTTGAAAATGAGGAAATTCTTGATATCTTCCGTAATAATGATATAAGCCGTGTTGTTGATGTTCTTGTTGCAAGGGCAAACCATAATGGCGGCGGAGATAATATTACTGCAGTTACCGTTACTGTTTGATTAAGGATTAACTTGAGTTTATTTGAGGAAAAAATTCCTCTTGCCTTATAGAAAGGATGAAATTTCTAATGGATAAGTTTGTAGGAAAACGCCTTGATGGTCGTTATGAAATACAGGAAATTCTCGGTGTGGGCGGAATGTCTGTTGTTTATAAAGCAAGGGATAATGTGGAGGACCGCATCGTTGCCATAAAAATACTTAAAGATGAATTTACCACCAATGAGGAGTTTATTCGTCGTTTTAAGAATGAGTCTAAGGCTATTGCAATGCTTTCTCACCCAAATATTGTAAAGGTTTATGATGTAAGCTTTGGTGACCTTATTCAGTATATCGTTATGGAGTATATTGACGGTATCACGCTTAAAGAGTTTATTGAGCGTCAGGGAAGTCTCAGATGGAAGGATGCCGTTCATTTTGTTCTGCAGATATTAAAGGGTCTTCAGCATGCACACGATAAGGGTATAGTTCATCGTGATGTAAAGCCTCAGAATATAATGGTTTTGTCAGATGGTACAATAAAGGTTACCGATTTTGGTATTGCACGCTTTGCAAGGAGTGAGCAGAGAACCATTACTGATAAGGCAATCGGTTCGGTTCATTATATCAGTCCCGAACAGGCAAGGGGAGAGCGTACCGATGAAAAGGCAGATATATATTCTGTTGGTGTAATGCTTTATGAAATGCTTACAGGTCAGGTGCCGTTCCAGGCAGAAAGTGCTGTTTCTGTTGCTATTATGCAGCTTCAGCGTGACCCTAAGCCTCCCACAGAGTTAAACGGTTCTATACCTATGGGTCTTGAGCAGATTACAATGCACGCCATGCAAAAGAATGCAGAACGCCGTTATCAATCTGCGGCAGAAATGCTTTGTGATCTTGATGCTTTTCGCAGAGATCCCGCAAAAACCTTTGAGTATAACTATTTTGTTGATGATGCTCCTACCCGTTATGTGAGTGAAAATATCCGTTCATCCACTCCCGCTTCTGAGGTAATAATCCCCGATGATGCTGATGAACAGGCTGATAATAAAGAAAAAAGCAATATTGTGCCAATTCTTGCAGGTATTGCGGTTGCACTTGTTGCAGCACTCATTGTTGTGGGTGTGCTGGTTGTAAATGAATTTATGGGCTCCGGTTCTAATGAAATTGATTCTTACAAATGCCATAATTTTGTTTCTATGACTCAAGAACAGGTCGATGCTGATAGTGATATTAACAAAAAATATGATATAAGCTATGAAATGGTAATTGATAATGCACCCAAGGGAACCATTATTAAGCAGTCTATTAAGGCGGGTAAAACCTTAAAGGGTGAGGATAATGAAATTGTTTTAACAGTAAGCTTGGGACCTGAGGGTATTCCGATTCCAAACCTTGAAAACTATACTGAATTTGCCGCAAGGGAAATGCTTGAGGATTTGGGCCTTGTAGTTAAGGTTGAGCAAAAAGAAAGCGGAACTGTTGATGAAGGTTATGTTATCGGTGTCAATAAGGAAATAGGTGTTTGTGTAAATCCGGGTGAAACTGTAATTTTGTATGTAAGCACAGGTAAAAGCACCGTTATTGATGATTACAGTAACAGAAGTATTGCAAGTGTAAAGGAATCCATGAAAAACAGCGGTATAAATATAAAGGAAGTTCAGTTCACTTTAACCGGTGAAGATTCCTATGTTCAGAAGGATTATATCGTTAAACAGGAGCCTAAGTCAGGAAGCACCTTGAAAAAGGGAGATACCTTAACCCTTTATGTAAGTAATGGTAAGATTAATTACACCTTTGATATAACACTCAAAAATCTTCCTGAAGATTATGAAAGTGACGATGTAACTATTAAGATTACTGAAGAGGACGGTACTGAAATTCACTCATCTGATATTTCTCTCAAGGAAAAGAAATACTCATATACCTGTGAGCTTATGAAACAGGTAGATGATAACAATGCCGAAACCGAATGTGTTTTCAAGGTGTATATTATCGGTAAAAGCGGTAAAAAGTTTGAATATGCAAACCTAACAGTTGATGTTAAAAAGAACAAAATAACCGATTCTTATGTTTTCAGCGGTTATCCCAAAGCTGAAACAGAAGAGGATAACGGTGAAGAATAATTAATATGCAGGGTATACTTTTAAAGGCTATTTCATCCTTTTATTATGTAAGCTGTAATGGTGTCACCTATGAATGTAAAGCACGGGGAAATTTCCGCAAATCGGGAATTTCCCCCGTGGTTGGTGATAGGGTGGAAATATCTTTAACCGATACATTACACGGTGTGGTTGAAAAGGTTTGTGAACGCAAGAATTTGCTTAACCGTCCGCTTGTGGCTAATATTGATAAGCTGGTTATCGTTTCATCTTATACAACTCCGGCTCCCGATTTGATGATGATAGACCGCCTTTGCGCCACTGCTGTTTATCATAATATTTTACCGGTTATTGTGTTTAATAAATGCGATTGCGGAGATTTTTCTTATTACAGCGGTATTTATTCCCATGTTGGTTTTTCCACCTATACCGTATCTGCCAAAACAGGTGAGGGTATTGATGATTTGGGGGAGGAATTGCGTGGGTGCGTATGTGCTTTTGCGGGTAATTCAGGGGTTGGAAAATCAAGCATTTTAAATGCTCTGTTTGGTGAACTGAATCTTGCAACAGGTGATGTAAGTGAAAAGCTTGGGCGAGGAAGGCATACCACACGCCATACTGAGCTTTTTGTAAATAACCTTGGCGGTTTTGTTGCCGATACTCCCGGTTTCTCTTCCATAGAAGCCGATGATAATTATGATTTTAAGGAAAAATTAGCAGATTGCTTTCCTGATTTTTCGGATTATATTTCAAGCTGTCGTTTCAGCTCCTGCACACACACCTGTGAAAAGGGCTGTGCTGTACTTGATGCCGTTTCAAGCGGTGAAATAGAGCAAACACGGCTTGAAAGCTATCGTGCTTTGTTTAATGAATATAAGGATTTAAAGCCTTGGACCAAAAAATGAGCTGTATTAATAATGCAGCTCATTTTTTTTATGTTTAAAGCTAATTTCTGTAACAATTTTCAAAAAAAATTATAGTATGTTAATGACGGAGGGATAGCAATGCGTAGACAAAAATCAAACAAAGGCACTATCGCAATAACCTTTTCGGTGGGACTTATAGCAAGCTGCTTTCTTCCGCCAAAATGCCTTATTGCAATATTGGCGATTTGGGTAATAATTTTGGGGCTTTCAAGCTCTAAATGCTAACGGAGGTTTTGTTATGAAGGTAGTATTGGTAAAGAGTCCTCGTTTTTTAAGCGGAATTTTGCGTATGATATTTGGAATAAAAAAGCAGAACATACAATAGATAAAAAGCACACGGGTCGGCTTCATTTAAAGCCGACCCGTGTCATTTTTTAAGAATTTAAGTTGAGGTTTAGAAAATTATTTTAAATTTTTACATTCTGCCCCCAAAATTTTTGCAGTTTCATAGGTTGAATTATGGCAGGTGAATAGTGTTACCTGTGAATTAGAGGAAAATTCCTTTAAGAATGTAAGTGCCATTTTACAGCGTTTGTCATCATACTGAGCTAAAACATCATCAAGGAAAATTGGAAGCGGAGTCTCATTTGATATAAGGGAAGCCACCGCTAAACGCAGGCTTAAATACGCTTGGTCAACAGTACCTTGACTTAAATATTCAATACTGTGTGTTCCAAATGTACTACTGCTTTCCGCTTCAAGCTCCATAGATTTTGAAATATTGATATTGCGGTATCTGCCCGATGTAATACCTGAAAAAATTTCTAAAGTTTTATCCTCTAAAACACTTCCATATCCACGGCGAACCTCACCAAAGCTTTCCTCAAGCACCTGTTTTGCAAGCTGTGCGGCATTGTAAAATTTTTCTTGTTCTGCAATTTTTTGCTTTAGTTCGGTTATTCGTTTGCTTAATGTTTCGGGGTCAACTGCCTTTTCAAGCTGAGCTTTAAGCTCGGTAGCGGCTGCGGAAAGCTCACCTGAAAGATTGATTCCTAACTGATTAAGCTCATCAAGCTTTTGCTTGGCGGCTTCAAAATCGGCATCACTTACATTATCTTTATTTTCGGTTTGCTTTAATTTTTCTTCGGCTTCCTCATAGGATATATTATTAAGGTCACGACTTAAATATTTAAGTCTTAACTTAATGTTTTTAACCGTCTCGCTTTTTTGAGCAAGCTCCTCAACTGCCGCTTCAATTTCCGTAATATCGTGAGAATCACAAAAACGCTCAATTAAATTAAACAGGTCATTTTGTGCGGCTTGAAGCTTTTGCTTTTGCTGGGCAAGAGTTTCTTTTTTATCGGCAAGCTCACTCTTTTTTTGTTCAAGTAAAGCCTTATCGGTGTGAAGTGCTGCCGAAATCATTTGTATTTCGGTTGTTTCAGATGCAATAGCTGCTAAAATTGAAGCCTGCTTTGTTTCAAATGATGCCTGCTTTGAACGAAGTTCCGAAAGTTCAAGCTCTGCCTTAACCCGCTTTGCGCTGTCTGCAGGTCTTATTATAAAAGCCAAAACTATAAATAACGCTCCCAAAACTGCGGCAATTACAGCAGGTATAGCTGATAATACGAAAAACAGCACAGCACCTGAAATTACGGCAACTAAGCCTACCGCTAAAAGTAAAGGATTAAATGCCTTTTTTGCATTTTTTGCATTTTCAAGTATTTCTTCTGCGGCTTTAATTTCATTATCGGTTTCTGATAATCTACCGCAAATATCTTCTCGCTGTTTTTGAAGTGTATCAATCTTTTGCTTTAGTTCATCCAAACGCTCAGGTGTGGCATTTCCACTTTTATTTTCGCTTATTTCAATACTGCGTTCAAGGGTTGAAACCTCATTGCTTTTCTCCTCGGTGCGTGTTTTTTCCGCAGAAAGCTTTGATAAGCAAAAACGCACTTTAGATAAAAATAATTCATCGGCTGTGCTTGAATCTGAAAGTGTAATGCCCTTGGTAAGCTCATCCAATTCTTGCTTTGTTGCAAGATATTCACGCATCTTTTGTGAAAGGCGTAAATCGTTTTCGTTGTCCACCGTCTTTTTAACGCTATCATAAGCTTTTTTGGTTTCGGAAAGCTTTATTTTGAGCTGCTTGATTTTTTCTGTAAGCTCTTGCCTTAAAATGGCGGAGCTTTCTGCCTTCGAAAGCTCAGTTTGCAGTTGCTCAAGCTCTGCTATGGCTTTATCGCAATCTCCTACATGACGGGGTGTTTTAAGCTTTAACTGAGCATCGTTTATCCTATTTACAATTTGTTGGTAGGATGTTGTTTCGTCTCCTGTTGAGGCAATGTTTGAAAGTCGGGTTGCAATCTCTCCGTTTGCATCATCATTGGTATCAAAAATTCCTGCTTGGCTTATAAATATACTGCGTTCAAATGCGGCTTCTTCAAGACCGAAAAATCTTTTTCCCACATTTGATTCAACCGTTTCACTTGAACCTAAATCTAAGTTTCTAAGGGTGATTTTATCCGTGCTGTCAGATTTTTTAAATTCTCTTTCAAGGCAGTAATTGTAACCGCTGTGTTCAAAGTAAATTCTTCCTCCCATGGCATCACCACTCCATGGAGTGTATTTAAGTCTTGGATTTTTTGAAATCTGTTTTACCGTTCTTCCGCTGCCGTAAAACATCATTTTAATAAATGCCGAAACGGTGCTTTTACCGTTTTCATTTTCACCAAATATACAGTTGAAGCCATCACTCAGCTCTAATGTGTAATCTTTAAGTCCTCCAAAGGCACTAATGTATATTTTACTGATCTTCACGGTATTCCACCTCCGTATTAAATGCTTTAAGCCCTATTTGAAGTGCATCTTTAAGCAGTGGCTTTTGTGCGTCATCAGCTATCTCGATTTTTTCAAGCATTTTGCGTACAAAAATACCCTTTAAATCGGTTTGCTGTGCAAGTGCTGTAAGGTCTGCACGAACGGTTGTGTTGTCACGCACCTTGGCAAAATAAACTAAGTCTGAAAGACGACTTGCAACCTCTTTTGTAGGAACACAAAAATCAGGCTCAACCTCACCGGTTAGTATTATTTTGTATAGATTATCTGCAAAGCTTTCTTTGTATTTTGCTTTAAGCGTTTCACAAACAAGCGGGGTAACATCCGCACTGTCATTGCAGGAGGAAATATCAATTTGTACGGTTAAATGCATACGGCGGCATATGGGAATAAATTTAAGCTCGCATCCGCTGTCATTTAATTCTCCTAAATAAACACCCTTTTCACCGTCTTCGTCAAAGCCTTGTCCCTCGGGGCAACCGCAATATGAAAAGTGGGTTTTTCCAATACTTGTTATATCACTTTTTTTGTGAATATGCCCAAGCGCTATATAATCCATCCCGCTGCTTGAAACAAATCCTTGAGTAATTGAATTGTAGTTTGAATTAAGGTCGCCTGCGGCTTCGCCGTGAAGTACCATAATATTGCGGTAATTATCATCAGATGGTGTGATGCTAAATTGCGGAACACCCTTCATATAAACACCGCCGAATGAGCGCCCGTAAATATTAAGCTTCAGATCATCAAATGTTTTTATGCTGTCCTGAGTGGGAATAACATAAAGGTTTTGCGGAAGATTATTTGTGTTAAAAGGAGAGTCGGCAGTAAGTGGGTCGTGATTTCCTGCACAAAAAACTACAGGAATAGGTGATATTTCCTCTATGGCATCAAAGGTGCGCTTTATAAGCTCTTGTGAGATGCGGTTTGAGTCAAATAAATCACCTGCAATCAAAACAATGTCAACCGCTTGTTGCTTAGCAATCTCCATTATATGCTCAAAGGTCATTAAAACCTCAATCTGCCTTTTTTCGGTAAGCGTTCCCAAAAAGCTTTGTGCCGCACCGATATGTACATCTGCGCAATGCAGAAATTTGATTGTTTGCATAATAAAACTCCTTATGTTCTATTTGTATTTTAATATTATCATTTTTTTAATTGCGTTTCAAGAAGATATTGCCTTTATTTAAAAAATGTATTATAATAAATATGTATTTCCAATTTTAGGAGGCGGTAATTTGAATATTTCGGTTGGGGATCGTTTGCAGATGAAAAAACAGCATCCTTGCGGTTGCAATACCTTTACGGTGTTGCGTG
Source organism: Oscillospiraceae bacterium (assembly GCA_015065645.1). Classification (GTDB taxonomy): domain Bacteria; phylum Bacillota; class Clostridia; order Oscillospirales; family Acutalibacteraceae; genus UBA737. The sequence continues at coordinate 7,705 of SVPW01000024.1, forward strand.
TGGGAATGGATTTTAAACTCAGGTGTGACGGTTGTTCTCACGAAGTGATGTTACCACGTGTTAAAGCGGAAAAGAATATAAAAAAAATAATCTCAAAAAACGGAGAAGAAAATGTTTGAAAATCTTGAAGCGGTAGTAAACCGTTATGAACAAATAGGTGTTGAGCTTACACGCCCTGAAATAGTTAGCGATAATGAACAGTTCACAAAGCTTATGAAGGAGCATAGCTCTTTAACACCAATAGTTGAAAAGTATATAGAATATAAATCGGCGGTTGAGGGTGAAAAAGAGGCGCTTGAACTGCTTGCAGACCCTTCTCTTGATAAGGAGTTTCGTGAGCTTGCCGATGAGGAATTGCGAACCGCTAAAAAAACTCAGGAAACTGCGGCTGAGGAGCTTAAAATTCTTTTGCTTCCAAAAGATGCCAATGATGAAAAAAGCGTTATTGTTGAAATTCGTGCAGGAGCAGGCGGGGAAGAGGCGGCTTTGTTTGCGGCTTCGCTTTTCCGTATGTATTCAATGTATGCTGAATCTCGGCGTTTTAAAATTGAGGTTTCAAATATTAATGAAACAGAGCTTGGCGGTTACAAGGAAATCAGCTTTATGGTTGATGGTGACGGTGCTTATTCCCGCCTTAAATATGAAAGCGGTGTTCATCGTGTACAGCGTGTGCCCGATACCGAAACACAGGGTCGTATTCATACCTCCACTGCAACGGTTGTTGTTATGCCTGAGGCCGATGAGGTTGAGATTGATATTAACCCTGCTGACCTTAAAATTGATACCTTCCGTTCTTCGGGAGCAGGCGGTCAGCACATCAATAAAACATCTTCTGCAATTCGTGTAACCCATATTCCCACAGGCACCGTGGTTGAATGTCAGGATGAACGAAGTCAGTTTAAAAACAAGGATAAGGCATTAAGGGTTTTGCGTGCAAGGCTTTTTGATGCGGCTCAGCGTGAACATGATGCCGCAATCGCTTCGGATCGTAAAAGTCAGGTTGGAACGGGTGATAGAAGTGAACGCATCCGTACTTATAACTTCCCTCAGGGAAGACTTACCGATCACAGAATAGGCTTAACTCTTTATAAGCTTGATTCAATAATGAACGGTGATATTGATGAAATTATTGAGTCACTTACAACTCATTACCGTGCGGAAGCTTTGAAGGAACAGGAAAATAACGAGGGTTAAAATGAATACCGAAAGGCTTAATATAAATACTCTAAATTATAATGAAACGGTTGACCGTGCGGCTGATATTTTGCGTCAGGGCGGTATTGTTGCAATCCCAACAGAAACGGTTTACGGTCTTGCGGCAAGCGCTTATGATACTGCGGCACTTAAAAAGGTGTTTATAGCTAAGGGCAGGCCACAGGATAACCCGCTTATCGTTCATATTTCAGATATTGAAATGCTGGATGAGGTAGCTGTTAATATACCGCCTGAGGCATACGAATGTGCGCATCTTTTTTGGCCGGGACCTTTTACAATGATTTTGGAACGCTCTCAAAATATTGCAAAAGAGGTTTCAGCAGGTCTTGATACCGTTGCGGTGCGGATGCCCTCTGATAAGGTGGCACGTGATATTATTCGTGCATCAGGGCCTTTGGCGGCACCGTCTGCAAATACATCGGGAAGTCCCAGCCCCACAAGCGCACAGCATGTAATTGATGATCTTGACGGTAAAATTGATGCTGTTGTTGTATCGGGAGAATGTGAAGTTGGGGTTGAATCCACAGTGGTAACCTTGGTAACAAATCCTGTACGGCTTTTGCGTCCGGGTGCTGTTACCGCTGAACAGCTTTGTGATATTTTTCCTAACCTTTTGATAGATAATGCCGTTCTTGCAAATCCGCAAGCGGATGAAAAGGTTGCATCCCCTGGAATGAAGTATAAGCATTATGCTCCAAAAACAGAAACCTATTTGGTTGAAGCGAGCAGTGAGGATTATATTGATTTTGTAAACGATATAAATAACTGTGTGGCGGTTTGTTTTGAAGAGGAATTACCAAAAATCAACTGCCCCAAACTTTCTTATGGCAGTGTTTTTGATGAAGCAAGCCTTGCACATAGGGTTTTTGAGGTTTTGCGTATGGTTGATGAGCTTCATGCTGAAAAGGTTTATATACATGCTCCTTCCAAAAGCGGAATAGGACTTGCTGTTTATAATCGCTTAATAAGGGCGGCAGCTTTCAGGGTGGTAAGCTTATGAGTATTATAGGTTTAACAGGTCCCAGCGGTGCAGGAAAATCTATGGCTGCAAAAGAGGCTGTAAAGCTTGGATTTAAGGTTATTGATTGCGATATGGTGGCGAGGCAGGCGGTTTTACCTCAAAGCGAAGGCTTGAAGGCTTTGGTTGAGGCTTTTGGAAAGGAAATACTTTGCGAAGACGGGGATTTAAATCGTAAAGTATTGGCAAAAATTGCTTTTTCTTCCTTGAAAAATACCGAAAAGCTTAATAAAACCTTATTACCGCATATAGTGGCTCTTATAAAACCGCAATTAAATGACGGCAATGTGCTTTTGGATGCACCAACCCTTTTTGAAAGTGGTTTAGATTCTGTTTGCGATACAACAGTTGCCGTTTTAGCGGATAGGCATATTCGTTTAAATAGAATAATTGTGCGTGATTCGCTTACAATAAATGAAGCTGAAACCCGTTTGAATGCGGGAAAAAGTGATGATTTTTATTTGCAAAATGCAAAACATATATTATATAATAATAATGATTCTGCAGCTTTTTCGTCTGCTGCATCAAAATTATGGAGGTCGTTGTTATGAGTGAAAAAAGTATTAGTGCAGAGCTTAAAGAAAAGCTCTTTTATGAAAGAAAAAATGGTCGCTTAAAGGCTGATGATACAGTCCTTTCGGCGGCAGATGAATATTGTGAGGGTTATAAGCAGTATTTAAACCTTTCAAAAACAGAGCGTGAGGCCGCAAAGGTATCAATTAAAATGGCAGAAGAAAAAGGGTTCAAGCCTTTCGTTATTGGTGAAAGCTATAGTGCAGGCGATAAGCTTTATATTAATAATCGTGGTAAAACTGTTGCCTTTATTATTGTAGGAACAGAGCCGGTTGAAAAGGGAGTAAATATTACTGCTGCACATATTGATTCACCCCGTCTTGATTTAAAACCCAATCCTCTTTATGAGGAGCTTGAGCTGGCTCTTTTTAAAACCCATTATTACGGTGGCATACGCAAATACCAGTGGCCCACAGTACCTCTTGCTTTACACGGAGTTTTCGCATTGCGTGACGGAAGTGTTGTTGAGGTATCTTTAGGTGAAGCTGATGATGAACCAAAGTTTGTTGTTAATGACCTTTTGCCACACCTTGCCGCAGAGCAGAGTAAACGCACCTTGTCTGAGGGTATTAAGGGTGAGGAACTTAATGTTCTTATCGGAAGTCATCCTTTCCGTGATGATAAGGGAAGTGAGCTTGTAAAGCTTAATATTTTAAAGCTGCTTAATGAAAAATACGGTATAGTTGAAGAGGATTTTATTTCTGCCGAATTGGAGCTTGTTCCTGCAACTAAGTCATGCGATATAGGCTTTGACCGTTCGATGGTAGGTTCTTATGGTCAGGATGACCGTGTTTGTGCTTATCCTGCACTTACCGCTATTCTTGATATTGAAAAACCTGCTCGTACAGCCGTTGTAATTCTTGCCGATAAGGAAGAAATCGGTTCGGAAGGAAATACGGGTCTTAATTCTGATTTTGTTCGCTATGTAATTACAGACCTTGCAAAAATGCAGGGCGGTGACGGCACAGTGGCACTTCGTAATTCTCGTTGCCTTTCGGCTGATGTTAACGCAGGTATGGATCCCACCTTCCAAGGTCCGTTTGAACGCAGAAATGCCGCACTGCTTAATTACGGTGTTGTAATTACCAAATACACAGGAGCACGAGGTAAATCATCCACAAATGATGCTTCTGCCGAATATGTTGCAGAAGTTCGTGCAATGCTTGATAATGCCGATATTATTTGGCAAACGGCAGAGCTTGGTAAGGTTGATGCAGGCGGTGGCGGTACGGTTGCAATGTATATTGCAAACTTAGGTGTAAATGTTATTGACCTTGGTGTGCCTGTTCTTTCTATGCACGCTCCGTTTGAAACTACCGCAAAGCTTGATATTTATATGTGCTATCGTACAATGTATGAGTTTATGAAATAATATGGCAGATATAAAATTGGGAAAATATCGCCATTTCAAAGGCAATGAATATGAGGTTATAGGTATTGCCAAACATTCAGAAAATTTGGAAGAAATGGTGGTATACCGTGCTTTGTACGGTGATAAAGGTATTTGGGTTCGCCCTGTATCCATGTGGGAAGAAACGGTTGAGCGTGACGGAAAAATATTCAGTCGTTTCACCTATATCGGAGAATAAAATATGTGTTAATAATGGTCTCAATAACCGTTTTTCGGTTGTTGGGACTTTTTTTATATATTTTTTAAATAAAAATGTGGATTTTTCATAAAAAACTCTTGATTTTTATAAAAAGAGGGATTATAATACATTTAAGTGGTGAGAAATGTATCAAAAAACCTTAAAGTGTGGAAAAGTGGGTGGAAAATCTTGCTATATGGTGGCTATAATCACAATATTGATAAAAAAGGCAGGATTGCCATCCCGTCAAAGCTCCGTGATGAGCTTGGTAGCAACTTTATGATCTGCCGCGGAATTTACGGAAAGCGTTGCCTTTGCGTATATTCAAATGAACAATGGGAAAAGCTTGTTGAAAAAATCGGTGAATTGCCTTCGGCTAAATCAAGTGTTGTTCGCCGTTTCTTGTATGACGGTGCTTTTAATGTTGAATTTGATTCTCAAGGCCGTATTCTTGTTCCGGCTTCTCTTCGTGAGTATGCTGAGCTTGAGGGTGAGGCACATATTATTGGTATGGTTACAAACCTTGAGATTTGGAATAAAGAGCATTGGGCAGAAGAAAATGAACAGTACACTCCTGAATCTATTGCCTCTATTGTTGAGGAGTTGGATTTTTAATTATGGAATTTAAACATATTTCGGTTTTGCTTAATGAAACGGTGGATTCGCTTAATATAAAACCCTGCGGTATATATGTTGACGGTACAGCCGGCGGTGCAGGTCATTCAAGGGAAATTGCAAAGCGCTTAAAGGATGGACAACTTATAGCACTTGACCGTGACCCTGAAGCTGTGGCTATTGCAACAGAACGATTGAAGGGATACCCCGCCACTGTTGTGCAAAGTAATTTTAAGGATATGGACAAGGTTTTAAAACAGCTTGGTATAAATGCTGTTGATGGAATAATGCTTGACCTTGGTGTTTCATCATATCAGCTTGATAATGGTGATAGGGGATTTTCTTATCATAAGGACGCACCTCTTGATATGAGAATGAGCAGTAGCGGAACCACTGCCGCTGATCTTGTTAATAATTTAAGTGAACAGCAGCTTGCGGATATCTTTTTTCGTTACGGAGAGGAAAAATTTTCCCGCCGCATAGCAGAGCGTATTGTAAAAGAAAGGGAAAATGCAGAAATTAAAACAACAATTCAGCTTGCAGATATAATTTCATCTGCTGTGCCGGCTGCGGCTCGCCGTGATGGTCATCCTGCAAGAAAATGTTTTCAAGCCCTTCGTATAGCGGTTAATGAAGAATTAGATAGTCTTTCGGCTGTGCTTGACTGTGCTTTTGATTTGTTAAAGCCGGGTGGTGTGCTTTCAATCATTACCTTCCATTCACTTGAGGATAGGATTGTTAAGCTAAAATTCAGGGAATATTGTACAGGATGTACCTGTCCGCCCGATATACCTGTTTGTGTGTGCGGCAAAAAGCCAAAGGGTAAATTGTTAAACCGCAAACCTGTAGAGCCGTCTGCAAAGGAGCTTGAAGAAAATCCACGAAGCCGCAGTGCAAGGCTTCGCAGTATAGTAAAAAATTAAAACCTTTATGGGGGATAAAATATAATGAATAATATGAAGTATTATAATGAGTCACTTGCGTATGATTTTGAGATGTTTATGCCTCGAAAAGCAGAGAGTGAACAAGCTAATATCGTTAAAATTCCCAAAAGTAAAACATCATCACATCAAAGTCAACGTAAGGCTGTTAAGGCAATGTCTGTTTCTGCTTTTGCGGTTATGACTGCCGTATTTATGTTGGCTGCACTTTGCACAAATATCGGATTGCGTCTTGAAATAAATGAAGTAAACGATCAAATTAATGATATAAAGAGCGAAATCAATATGCTTGATAGCGTTCAAACCGAATTAGAGGTTGAGTATGATCGCCGTATATCCTATTCAAATCTTGAGCTTGCCGCAACAGAGCTTGGTATGTCAAAACGCACCAAGGACCAGGTAAGATATATTCGTGTTAATGACACAAATGCAGCCCTTACTAAGGACGGCGTTGTTGTAAATGCAACCGAATAAAGTATAGTTATTAAATTTGGTTAATATATTTAATATGTAACGAGAGTTGAACATAAAGTTTTAACTCTCGTTTTGCGGCATAAAAGAACCAATTATTTTTTGTCGTATTTATGAAAGGAGCAGAATAAATGTCCACAAAACCCGGTGTAAAAATGACAAAACGCATATTTTGGATTATGGTGGCACTGATTGTGGCATTTACAGGTGTTTCCGGTGCACGATTAGCCTATATAATGATTATTAAAGGCGATTTCTATCAAAGTAAGGCTTCTGAACAGCAGCTATATGATAGCTTGATTACCGCACCCCGTGGTGATATTTTTGATAAAAACGGTAATGTTCTTGCCACAAGTGCTCCTGCGTGGACAATTTATTTAACCCCTAACGGCATTAATAAAATGTCTGATTCTACTGAGGCAAAAAAAATCCGTGCAACAATAGCACAGGGTTTATCTGAAATACTTGAGCTTGATTATGATGATGTATATAAAAAAACCGAAAAAAATAATTATTATGTAACACTCAAAAAGAAGGTCGATAAGGAAACAACCGATAAGGTTAGGGAATTTATTTCGGAAAATAAGGATATTGAGGTTACAAAGTATATAGGTATTGATGAAACAACAAAACGCTTTTATCCCAATGATAGCTTAGCATCCACGATTATCGGCTTTGTTGGTGATGATAATCAGGGTCTTGCAGGAATAGAAAGCTATTATGATAATAAGCTCACAGGTATGGCAGGGCGTGTTGTTGCGGCTAAAAATGCGGCAGGCACAGATATGCCTTTTACGTATCAACAGGTGGAAGAGGCAGTTCAGGGTAATTCCTTGGTGCTTACTATTGATTCATATATACAATATGTTTGTGAAAAGTATCTTGATGAAGCTATTGATGAATATCTTGTTGCTGAACGTGGTGCAATCGTTGTAATGGATGTTAATACCGGTGCAATACTTGCAAACGCAGTAAGCGGTGACTTTGATCCAAATTCTCCGTTTACACTTTCTGAAATAGATAATGCTAAATTGGCGGCAACTGCAAATGAAGATGAAAAGGCAAAGCTCAGAACAGAGCTTCTTAACCGCCAATGGCGTAATAAAGCCGTTTCTGATACCTATGAGCCAGGTTCGGTTTTTAAAATTTTTACTGCAGCTACTGCTTTGGAAGAAAATTTAATAAATAAAAATAACAGCTTTACTTGCAATTATTCAATCAATGTTGCAGGTCAAACATATCACTGCTGGAAAGCAGGCGGTCACGGAACCCAAAATCTTTCTCAGTCAATCGCAAATTCCTGTAACCCGGCATTTATTATGATAGGTCAGCTTATAGGGGCAAAAACCTTTTCAAAGTATTTTAATGCTTTTGGTCTTAATACCAAAACAGGCATAGATTTGCCCGGTGAAGCAAGCTCAACCTATCATAGAGAAGAAAAAATGGGTATTACAGAGCTTTCATCTTCTTCATTCGGTCAAACCTTTAATATCACACCTATTCAAACTCTCACTATTGCCTCTGCGGCAGTAAACGGCGGATATATAGTTCAGCCTCATGTTGTAAGTGAAATATTGGATGCAGATGGTAAGGTTGCAGAGGTTGTTTCAACCGATTATAAGCGCCAGGTAATATCAAACAGCACTTCTGAAACTATGCGTGAGCTTTTGGAATTTGTTATTAATAACGGTGCTAAAAACGGTATAGTTGCAGGCTACCGTGTGGGAGGAAAAACAGGTACTTCTCAAAAACTTTCAAAAATTTTGGCAACAGGTGATAAAAGCCTTTATATAGGCTCTTATGTTGGAATTGCTCCGATTGATGATCCTCAAATTGCTGTTCTTGTAATGCTTGATGAGCCAAAGGGTGAAAGATACTATGGTGGTGCAATTTGTGCTCCTGTTGGTGCTCAGGTAATGGGAGAGGTTCTGCCGTATTTGGGTTATGAGCCTCAATATACTGAGGAACAGCTTAAAAAGCTTGCTGTTAATGTTCCTAATACAGTTGGTGATGATATTGCTACTGCAAAGGGAAAAATAACAACCGCAAAGCTTACATATCGTGTTGTTGGAACAGGTACAACCGTTACATCTCAGTTGCCTGAGGAGGGTAGCCGTGTATATAACGGCGGAACGGTTATACTTTATACAGATGGCAGTGAAAGCGAAACATCTACAGTCCCAAATCTTGTTGGTTTAACTGCAACCGAAGCTAATACTGCGGCGGTTAAAGCAGGTCTTAATATTGAGTTTTCGGGCAATACTACTTCAAGCGGTTTAAAGGCATATAAGCAAAGCATAAAGGAGGGAACGCAGGTTCCTTCCGGAACGATAATAACCGTGTATTTCCTTGATGAAAGTACCATAGATATGGCAACTCAATGATAAATTTAATTGCAAAGGGGTATAGGTATGCTCTTAAAAGATATAATTTCGTGTGAAGAACACAAATTAAAAAATATTGAAATAACCGGTATAACTTGTGACTCAAGAGAGGTTAAATCAGGTTATGCTTTTGTGTGCATTGTCGGCACTCTCAGCGATGGGCATACTTTTGCTCAATCGGCTTTGGAAAAGGGTGCTGCTGTAATTGTTGCCCAGCGTGATTTAGGTATAGATTGCCAAATTGTAGTAGAGGATACTCATGCAACTTATGCTTCAATGTGTGCAAAATGGTTTTCAAACCCAGCTGATTCCTTAAAGCTTATCGGAGTGACAGGTACAAACGGTAAAACATCTATCACATATATGATTAAGAAGATTCTTGAGCATGCAGGTCATAAGGTAGGTCTTATTGGTACCGTTCAAAATATGATTGGTGAAAAGGCTGTTGTTTCAAAAAATACCACCCCCAATGCTTATGAATTAAATTCATTGTTTTCATTAATGTTGGCAGAAGGCTGTACTTATGCTATAATGGAGGTATCCTCACACGCACTTGACCAATGCCGTGTTTATGGGTTAGAATTTGAGGTGGCAGTTTTCACCAACCTCACTCAGGATCATCTTGATTACCATATCACAATGGAAAACTATTTGGCGGCTAAGAAAAAGCTATTTTATATGTGCAAAACCGCTGTTGTTAATAGCGATGACCCCTATGCTCAAAAAATTATGGAAGGTCTTTCCTGTGATAAAGTTACCTATTCTTTGAGCGATCATTCCACATACAGCGCAAAGGGTATAGTTTATCGCCCTGCAAGTGTTGATTATGAGCTTTTGAGTGATGATGTTATCCGTCATATAAAGGTTCATACAGGCGGAAAATTCACAGTTTATAACTCAATGGCGGCTGCCGTTACTGCACTGAAACTTGGTATTGATGTTGATTGTGTGGCAGAAGCGCTTGATTCATTAAAAGGTGTTAAAGGTAGGGCAGAGGTTGTTCCTTGTGACCGTGGTTTTACGGTTATAATTGACTATGCTCACACCCCTGATGGATTAAAAAATATTTTAAATACCTTTAGGGAATGTCCTAAAAACCGTCTTATAGTTTTGTTTGGATGCGGTGGTGACCGTGATCGCACCAAGCGTCCTATTATGGGAAGTATTGCGGTTCGCAATTCTGATTTTGCAATAATTACCAGTGATAATCCCAGAACTGAAGATCCCACGGCAATTATTAACGATATTTTAGAGGGCATAAGCGGATATAAGTCATATAAGGTTATAGAAAACCGTATTGATGCAATAAAATATGCTATTTCAATCGCTCAAAAGAATGATATAATAGTTCTTGCAGGAAAGGGTCATGAAACATATCAGATACTAAACACAGGAACAATACATCTTGATGAGCGTGAAGTTGTGGCAGAAGCATTGGAAGAACTTAAAAACTGAGGAGAATTTATATGGATAAATTAATACCTATACTGTCAGCAGTAGTCGGCTTTGCCGTTACGGCACTTTTAGGATTTGTTGTAATTCCGTATTTAAAAAAGTTGAAGTTTGGGCAAACTATTCTTGATATAGGCCCCAAATGGCATAAGGGTAAGCAGGGAACACCCACGATGGGCGGCATAATGATAATGGCAGGTGTTGGAGTTGCTTTGGCAGTTGCCGTAACTACCGCACTTATTGCCGATTCGGCTTTTTCACAGGAGCTTAAAAGTAAGTATCATATAATCGTTTTGTCAGCCGGCTTTGTTATGGCACTTTTAATGGGTGGAATCGGTTTTATTGATGATTACATTAAGGTGGTTAAAAAGCGTAATTTGGGGCTTACAGCCCGTCAAAAAACCTTTTTACAACTGCTTGTATCGGCAGGTTATCTTGCAACATTAGCCCTTGCAGGTATGGATAAAACATGGTTGCCGTTTATTGGTAATATTAATATATTCAGCGGTTTCGGTCTCCTTTTTTGGCCTATTGCATTGATGTTTATCTATGGCTTTACAAATGCTGTTAATCTTACGGATGGTCTTGATGGTCTTGCTTCTTCCGTAACACTTGTTGTTGCTTGTGCTATGATGCTTGCGGCAGGAAGGCTTAATATGGCAGGAATGAATGTAATGTCTGCGGCTTTGGGCGGTGCATGCGTTGGTTTCATATTCTGGAATGCTAAGCCTGCACGTGTGTTTATGGGTGATACAGGTTCAATGTTTTTGGGTGGAATGGTTGTGGCTCTTTCGTTTGGTATAGGTCGCCCCGTACTCTTAATTTTTGCAGGCTGTCTCTATTTTTTAGAGGCAATTTCGGTAATGCTTCAGGTTGGTTATTACAAGCTTACCAAAAAACGACTTTTCAAGATGGCACCGCTTCATCATCATTTTGAAATGAGTGGTTGGTCTGAAGAAAAGGTTGTGCTTTTCTTCTCGCTTATTGCACTTGTGGGCTGTGTTCTGGCACTGCTTCCAATATACTTAAATTGGTAATATTAATTTATACGGAGGGAAAGAAATGGCAAAACCCAAGCGCCGTAAACGCTTTGAAATAGGTCTTAACGGAAGGATAGACACGGTCTTTCTTTCTCTTGTTCTTATATTGCTCACAATAGGTCTTGTAATGCTGTTTTCAGCAAGCTATGCCTTTTCATATACTCATTACAATAACAGCTATAGATTCATTCTTCGTCAGGGTGGATATGCACTTTTCGGCGTTTTTATGATGTTTGTTTTTTCAAAAATTGATTATCATATTTGGCGTAGATTCAGCTGGGTTATTTTTGGTATATCAACACTGTTTTTGATTGTTTTGCTGATTTTGCCTCCAATGGTACAGAATATGGGAGTTAAGCGGTGGTTTGTTATAGGACCGGTTAATTTCCAACCTTCTGAAACGGCAAAATTTGCGCTTATTGTTTTATTTTCAACATTGATTTCCGCTAATTATAAACAAATGCGCCGTCCGGCATTTGTGTTCACTCTTCTTGGTATACTTGCAGTTACTTGTGTGCTCATTGTTGCTGAACCTCACCTTTCTGCTACAATACTCATTTTCTTGATAGGTGTTGTTTTAATGGTGGTAGGCGGCTTGCAGATGCGTTATATCATCGGTGGCGGCTTACTTGCAGGTGGCGGTGTTGCAGCTCTTCTTTTGGGTGGAGTAATAGGTTACGGTTCTGATAGATTTAAGTATTGGATTAACCCGTGGCTTGACCCTGCCAATAAAGGCTTCCAAACCATTCAGTCACTTTTGGCAATCGGCTCAGGAGGAATAATGGGTAGAGGAATAGGGCAGTCAAGGCAGAAGTATCTTTGGGTACCTGAACCTCATAACGATTTTATTTTCTCTATTGTTTGTGAGGAGCTTGGTCTTATAGGTGCAATGGTTATTATCATTCTTTTTGCACTGCTTGTATGGCGTGGTTTCACCATTGCTATGCGTTCTCCCGATAAATTTGGTTCGTTGCTTGCAATAGGTCTTACTTTTCAGGTTGGTCTTCAGGCAATGCTTAATATCTTCGTTGTAACAAACACTATGCCTAATACAGGTATCAGTCTGCCTTTCTTTAGCTATGGCGGTACATCACTTGTGCTGTTGTTGGCGGAAATGGGAATAGTGCTTTCTGTATCACGGGGTGCAAATTTAGAAAAAACTTAGTCAGCTTAGGAGTTGATGTTATGCATATACTTTTTGCAGGTGGCGGTACAGCCGGTCATATAAATCCGGCATTGGCTATTGCAGGCTTTATTAAGGAGCGTCATCCTGATGCTAAGATAAGCTATATAGGAACAGCAAAAAAGCTTGAAGCAAAGCTTGTTCCTGAGCGTGGATATGATTTCTATACCATTGATGTGGCAGGCTTTCAGCGCCGCATTTCCTTAAAGAATATAGGCAGAAACATAGTTGCCGTTAAAAAAATGTTTGTTTCTGCAAGTGATTCAAAAAAACTGCTTAAAAAGCTTAATCCCGATATTGTTATCGGAACAGGCGGTTATGTAAGTGGTCCGGTACTTCGTGCCGCACAAAAGCTTGGATTTAAAACCGCAATTCATGAACAAAATGCTTTTCCGGGTGTTACAACAAAAATGCTTGCAAAAAATGCAGGTGCCGTGATGCTTGCAATGCCTGAGGCTGAAAAATATCTTGATTTATCTAAAAAACCTATAATAACAGGTAATCCTGTTCGTGGGGAATTGCTTAATATCTCACGCAAAAAGGCACGTGAAATTCTTAATCTTGATGACCGCCCGTTAATACTTTCATTTGGCGGCTCATTGGGTGCAAGACCCATTAATGAAGCCGTTACGGGGCTTATTAAAAAATTCAACGGAACAGCTAAATTTTATCAAATACATGCAACAGGTAAGGTCGGGAATGAGGCAATGCTTTCGGCTCTTTCCGATATTGAGTTAGCTCCCGAAATAGAAATTCGTGAGTATATAGATAATATGGATGTGTGTATGGCGGCTGCAGATCTTGTTATTTGCCGTGCAGGTGCAATAACTCTCAGTGAATTGCAGGCATGCGGTAAGCCCTCCATACTCATTCCGTCACCCTATGTTGCAGAAAATCATCAATATCATAATGCTATGACCCTGAAAAAAGCAGGCTGTGCAGAGGTTATTGAAGAAAAAAATCTAAGCTGTGAAAGCCTCATATCCGTGGTGGAGGATTTGTTGGAGTCTGAGGATAGGCTGGAGCTTATGGCTTTATCTGCAAAAAATAATGCAATTCTTGATGCAAATGAACGCATCTATGATGTAATTATGAATCTTTTAACTTAATTCATTCTTTCGCATAGTATAGGTCGTGAAATGTTTACTTATACTTGCGGGAGGGTGCGGTATGTCTAAAATTATAGTTGAAGGCTCAAATCGGTTATCGGGTGAAATTAATGTTCAGGGTGCAAAAAACAGTGTATTGCCCGTGCTTGCGGCAAGTATACTTTGCCGTACACCCTGTGTCATACATAACTGCCCTGATATTTTGGATGTTGATACAGCGCTTCGCATCCTTAAACATTTGGGATGTAAATGCCAAAAGCAGGGAACAACCGTTGTTTGTGATGCGTCTTCAATTACAAATTGTGACATTCCTGAAAATTTAATGCGTGAAATGCGCTCGTCTGTTGTATTCCTTGGTGCTATTTTAAGCCGTTTCAAGCGTGCCTCAATAAGCAGTCCGGGAGGTTGTGAATTGGGACCTCGTCCCATTGATTTGCATCTTTCTTCTTTAAAGGCTTTGGGGGCTGAAATTGAAGAGGACCACGGTTATTTACAGTGTAATGCCGAAAATGGTCTTTACGGAAAAGAAATTCATCTTTCTTTTCCAAGTGTTGGCGCCACGGAAAATATTATTCTTGCGGCTGTATGCGCAAAAGGTAAAACAGTTATTCATAACGCTGCTCGTGAGCCTGAAATCAGTGATCTTGCAGATTTTCTTAATCGTGCGGGTGGTAAAATTTGCGGCTGTGGTTCTGATACTATTGAAATTGAAGGTGTGAGCTTTCTTAATGGAATAGAACATAGCATAATTCCCGATAGAATTGCCGCCTCAACCTATTTATGTGCCTGTGCAACGGCTAACGGAAAAATAACCCTTAATGGTGTTATTCCTGCCCATATGATTTCTGTATTATCCGTTTTGCGTGATGCAGGATGTGATTTGGATATTCATAATAATAAATTAACAATAAGCGTCAATGGCAGATTAAACCGTGTTCCAACGGTCAGAACCTTAGTGCATCCGGGTTTTCCAACCGATGCCGGTCCTTGTGTTATTGCAATGCTTTCTCGTGCTAAAGGAACCTCTGTGTTTGTTGAAAATATATTTGAAAACCGTTTTCGCTATATTGATGAGCTTAACCGCTTGGGAACCAAGATTAAAACCGAGGGCAGGGTGGCTGTGATAGACGGCACGGATCATCTTGAGGGTGCTTCTTGCTCATGTACAGATCTTCGTGGCGGTGCAGCTTTGGTTGTTGCGGCACTTTCATCTGAAGGTGTTACGGAAATTAATAATATTTCTCACATTTTAAGGGGATATGATAATATAACAGAAACCCTTTGCGGTGTAGGTGCTAAAATAAAACTTGTTGTTTAAAAGGAGAATAAAGTGTGAAAAACATACCTCAGGATGATTTTCAAGTTCGGCGTGCAAAGCGCCGTAAAAAAATTCGCCGCAGAAGAACCATTATTGGTTTGGTGTTTTTTCTTTGTCTTGCAATTGCGGTATTTGTTGTGCTTTCATTAACGATACTTTTTCCTGTGAAAAAAGTTACTGTTTCGGGTGAAAGCCGTTATACTAATGAACAGATAATCAATGCCTGCGGACTTGGTGAGGATGATAATATTTTCACATTCTCTGCGGAACGCACAATGGAACAAATACGAAAAAATTTACCGTATATTGGTGAAATGACCATTGAAAGAAATATTCCCGATACGGTTGATATAAAAATTAAATCCGAGCATTCGGAATTTGCTTATTATTTCGTAAATGGGCAATATTATGTAGTAAGTGAGGATCACTTTGTTTTAAACAGCTATTATGAATGTCCTCAATCACTTATCTATATTGATTGCGCCGATGTTGATTGCACAGTGGGCGAATATGTTGTTTTTCCCGATTCCAAAACAAAGGATGCGGCTATTTTACTTGTTGATGAGCTTGTTGATAAAAATATAAAAATCAATCAGGTTATAATAAAAGGCTCAGCTTCACTTAATGCAGTTGTTGAAGATCGCTTTTCGGTATATTTCGGCGGTGCGATTAATATAAAAGAAAAGGTTGCAAACCTTGAAAAAACTATTTTGGATGTAGGTCCATCGGAAAGCGGAAAGATTAATCTTAGCGTTTGGAATGAAGATAATAAAAATAATATATTTATTCCGGGCGATATTGTGATTGAAAGCCCGCAAAATGAAAAAAATGACGATTTATCGACCGAAAATGATGTCGAAAAAGAAAATATTAACGAATTGGAATAATTTTTTTTAGATTTTCAAATAAAAAGTATTGAAATTTAAAAATAAGTATGGTAATATCATTATATATGTAGCAATATTAGAGATTTTACATAAAGACGGAGGAATAAAAAATGCCATTTGATGTAGCAGGAGAAATGGAAAATGTAGTTCAAATTAAGGTTGTAGGTGTCGGCGGAGGCGGCGGTAACGCTGTTAACCGCATGGTTGCTGATGGTGTACGTGGTGTAGAGTTTGTTGCAGTTAATACAGATAAAGCAGCTCTCTTCCTTTCTAAGGCAGACCAGAAAATCCAGATCGGTGAAAAAACCACTTCCGGTATGGGTGCAGGCGGTAAGCCTGAAAATGGTCGTAATGCAGCTGAGGAATCTCGTGATGAAATCATTGCAGCTATCCGCAGTGCAGATATGATCTTTATAACCGCAGGTATGGGCGGTGGTACCGGTACAGGTGCAGCTCCCGTAGTTGCTCAGATAGCTAAGGAGCTTGGTATCCTTACAGTTGGTATCGTTACAAAGCCTTTCCCGTTTGAGGGTAAGAAGAGAATGACTCAGGCTGAAGCAGGTATTGCTGCACTTCGTGAGCATGTTGATAGCCTTGTTGTTATTCCTAATGAGCGTCTCAAGTTCGTTTCTGAAGAGCGTATAACCTTTAAAAATGCTTTTGATATCGCTGATGATGTTCTTCGTCAGGGTGTTCAGAGTATTTCTGAGCTTATCAATGTTACGGCTCTTGTTAACCTTGACTTTGCTGATGTTAAGTCTATTATGCTTGATGCAGGCTATGCACACATGGGTGTTGGCATTGCTACAGGTCGTGATAAGGCTGAGCAGGCAGCTCGTAAGGCTATCAATAGCCCGCTTATTGAAACCTCTATGGATAATGCTCGTGGTGTTATCATCAGCATTACCGGTTCTGAGGATATCGGTCTTGAAGAGGTTGAGCTTGCTTCTTCTATCATTTCCGAAATGGCTCATCCTGATGCAACCATTATTTGGGGCGCTCAGCTTGATGAATCTTTGGAGGATACTATTCGTGTTACCGTTGTTGCAACAGGTCTTGGTGATGAGCAAAAGGAAGAGAAGAAGGATGATTCTCTTGCAAGCATCATCGGAAATGTTGGTAATGACGATGATGAGAAGTATGAGGATGTTATGAAGTTCTTTACAAAGAACTAATCTTCAGTTTTAAATTTTAAGCGGCTGTATCATAAATACAGCCGCTTTTTCTGCTTTAAGGTATAATATATAATAAAAAAAGCGAAGTTGAAAATCAGCTTCGCTTCAAATTTTAATCTGTTTTTACAACATCAGCCATATCATAAAGTCCTTGTGCCTGTGTGGCTAAAAATTTTGCAGCCTTTAAAGCACCTGCGGCAAATACGGCTTTTGAACCTGCTGAATGTGAAAGTGTAATAACTTCATCATGACCGGCAAAAATTACATCATGCTCACCAACAATAGTTCCACCTCTAATAGAATGTATACCAATTTCGTTTTTAGGACGTTTCTGGCGCTTTGAATGGCGGTCATACTCATACTGCTTTGTTTCTCCAAACTCTTCATTGATGGCGTTTGCGAGCATTATAGCAGTGCCTGAGGGAGCATCAAGCTTTTGATTGTGATGCTTTTCCACAATCTCAATATCAAAAGCATCACCTAAAACCGATGCGGCTTTCTTAGCAAGCGAGCATAAAAGATTTATTCCAAGTGACATATTAAAGGTAAAGAAAACAGGAATACTTTTTGCTGCCTGCTTTATTTTTTCAATTTGTTCATCGGAATAGCCTGTTGTTGCAAGAACGGCAGGTACATTATTTGCTGTACAAAATTCTAAAATTGAATCAAGTAGGGCAGGGTTTGAAAAATCAATTACAACATCAGGAATAACCTTAATATCGTTAAATTTGCGGTATACAGGAAAACCCAATGCCGCCTCACTTATATCGATTCCGCTTATAATTTGTACATTTGAATCATCGGCCGCACAGTTTGCAACTGCGTGACCCATTTTTCCGCATGCACCAATCAATAAAATTTTTGTCATTAACTTTCACATCCGTGATTTTATTTTGTAAATAAGCCAACCTCTTTAAGCTTTGCAGATAGGATATTGCTTGCACCCTCATTCATAGGATAAAGCGGAAGCCTGCAAGGTCCTGCTTCCATACCAAGCATATTCATTGCCTCTTTAATCGGTATTGGGTTAACATCCGAAAACAAAGCATCTATAATGCCGGTAAATTTTATTTGTGCAGCTTGAGCCGCATTGATATTACCCGAAAGATAATCATCACAAAGCTTGTGCATTTCATAAGGTAATATATTGGAAAGTACAGATATTACTCCTAAACCACCGATAGACATAATCGGTACGGTTTGGTCATCATTGCCTGAATAAATATCCAAATCATCACCACAAAGATATTTGATTTTTGCAATCTGTGAAAGGTCACCGCTTGCTTCCTTTGTGGCAATAATATTTCTGTGCTTGGATAGCTCCTTATAGGTTTCAGGTTTGATATTAACACCTGTTCTTGAGGGAACATTATAGAGAATTATGGGCTTTCTAACACGGTCGGCAATGTAGTTATAGTGTGCAATAAGCCCTTCTTGAGATGTCTTATTATAATATGGAGTAACCATTAAAAAGGCATCTGCTCCTGCCGCTGCGGCATCATCACATAATTCCACCGAATAAACCGTGTCATTACTGCCGGTTCCTGCAATAATAGGAACTCTGCCGTCAGCAATGCGGGCGGCAACCTCAATAACCTTAACATGCTCATCATAGCGTAAGGTTGATTTTTCACCTGTGGTTCCGCACATAACAAGTGCATCAATTCCGCCCTTTATCTGCTGCTCAACAAGAGTTTCCAAACGCTCATAGTTTACGGTGTAATCGTCATTCATGGGGGTAATAAGCGCTGTTGCTGCTCCTGTAAAAATCCTTTTTTTCATACAAATACCCCTTTCAAATTAATAATTATAATTAATCCATATAACCCTTTGCTGCAAGAAGCTCTGCAAGAAGCACAGCGCCACCTGCGGCACCTCTGAGGGTATTATGGGAAAGACAAACAAATTTGTAGTCGTATTGTGAATCCTCACGCAATCTTCCTATTGAAACTGCCATACCGCCTTCAAGATTACGGCTAAGCTTTGTTTGAGGCATATCATCTTCGGTAAAATAGTTAAGGAACTGCTTTGGCGCATGGGGAAGCTCAAGCTCCTGAGGAACACCCTTGAAGTTCTTCCAAACTTCAAGCATCTGCTCCTTGCTTGGCTTATTTTTAAAGGATACAAATACTGCAGCCATGTGACCGTCAGAAACGGGAACACGCAAGCACTGTGCTGTAAAGGAGGGCTTATTTGCAGAAACTATTTTTCCTCCTTCAATCTTACCCCAAATTTTAAGCGGCTCCTGCTCACTCTTTTCCTCTTCACCGCCGATATAAGGAACAACATTATCAAGAATTTCAGGCCAACGCTCAAATGTTTTACCCGCACCTGAAATTGCCTGATAGGTACAAACTAAGCACTTATCAACCTCAAATCCTGCTTTATCAAGCGGGAAAAGGGCAGGAACATAGCTCTGCAAAGAGCAGTTAGACTTAACTGCAACAAAGCCTTTCTTTGTGCCAAGTCTTTTACGCTGAGCTTCAATAATTTCAATATGCTCAGGATTAAGCTCAGGTACAACCATAGGAACATCGGGAGTAAAGCGGTGTGCGCTGTTGTTGGAAACAACGGGGCACTCATGCTTTGCATACTTTTCTTCCAAAGCCTTTATTTCATCCTTTTTCATAGCAACTGCACAGAAAACAAAATCAACCTTGGAAACAATTTCCTCAATATCCTTTTCGGCATCATAAACGGTCATTTTTTTAAGATTTTCAGGAATAGCTTCTGTCATAGCCCATCTTGAGCCGATAGCCTCTTCATAGCTCTTTCCCGCACTGCTTGCACTTGCTGCAAGAGCAGTAACCTTAAACCAGGGATGGTCTGCAAGCAATAAAGCAAAACGCTGACCTACCATTCCTGTAGCACCTATAATTCCAACATTGTAATTTTTCACAATTTACACGATCCTTTCGTATTCCGGGGTTAAAATGAAAAAATATATTGATATTGTAATCGTTTTGCAATATAATATAATTCATTACCACTGATATTACAGATTTATTTATCTGTCTCATTAAATAATACCATTCTACACACTGTTTGTCAAACCATTTTATGCGATTTTTATTGGAAAGTTATTGGTGTTTTATGAAAAAAAGTGATTTTTATTTTGATTTGCCTGAAGAACTCATTGCTCAAACCCCATTATCACAGCGTGACCATTCAAGAATGATGGTGCTTTCCCGTGAAAGCGGTGAGGTTACCCATCGGCATTTTTATGATTTGTTTGATTATCTAAAACCGGGGGATTGCCTTGTTTTGAATGATACCCGTGTTTTGCCTGCAAGAATTTTCGGCACCCGTACCGATACAGGTGCGGTGGTGGAATTTGTGCTTCTCAAACAAAAGGAAATGCTTGTTTGGGAATGTATTGCAGGGCCGGGTAAAAAGGCAAAAACAGGTACAAGCTTTAAATTTAGTGATAAGCTTTTTGCGGATGTTATTGATGTTTTGCCTGATGGTAATAGGGTTTTGAATTTTAAGTGCAATGGCGAATTTTTTGCGGTTCTTGATGAAGTGGGGCAAATGCCGCTTCCACCTTATATAAAGGCAAAGCTTGAGGATAAGGAGCGTTATCAAACCGTCTATTCAAGAGAATTGGGTTCTGCCGCTGCACCTACGGCAGGACTTCATTTTACAAAAGAAATGCTGCAAAAATTAAAGGATAAAGGCATCAGGGTTGAATATGTTACACTACATGTAGGCCTTGGCACATTCCGCCCCGTAAAGGTGGATAATATAACCGATCATAAAATGCATACAGAGCATTATGAAATGCCTCAGCGTACCGCTGATGCCATTAATGAAACCAAGAAAAACGGTGGCAGGGTATTTTGTGTGGGAACCACAAGTTGCCGCACTGTTGAAAGCGTTGCAAATACATACGGTAAAATTTGTGCATGCTCGGGGGAAACGGGAATATTTATTTATCCGGGTTATGAATTTAAGTGTATGGATGGAATTATCACTAATTTCCATCTTCCCGAAAGCACACTTATAATGCTGGTTTCTGCCTTTGCCGGATATGAAAGCACGCTTTCGGCTTATAAAATGGCTGTAGAAGAAAAATACCGTTTCTTCAGCTTTGGAGATGCTATGCTTATTGTATAACTATTTTTGTAAAGAGAGAATATTATGTTTAAACTTATAAAAGAAGAAAATAATGCCCGCAGAGGAGAACTTCATACAAACCGTGGTGTGGTTCAAACTCCTGCCTTTATGAATGTTGCAACTGCAGCCGCAATAAAAGGCGGTGTTTCTGCCGATGACCTTAAAGAGCTTAACTGTCAGGTAATGCTTTGCAATACCTATCATTTGCATATTCGTCCGGGTGATGAAATAGTAAGAGATTGCGGAGGACTTCATACACTTACTCGTTGGAATGGACCTATCCTTACCGATAGTGGCGGTTTTCAGGTTTTTTCACTTGCAACACTGCGTAAAATTGAGGAAGAGGGCGTCACCTTTGCTTCTCATATTGACGGTAAGCGTATTTTTATGGGACCTGAGGAAAGTATGCAGATACAGTCTAATTTAGGCTCCACTATTGCAATGGCATTCGATGAATGTGTAGAAAACCCCGCAACACATTCTTATGCAAAAGAAAGCTGTGCAAGAACTACACGCTGGCTTGAACGCTGTAAGCGTAAAATGCAGGAACTTAATTCCCTTGAAAGTACAATTAACCGTGAGCAGATGCTGTTTGGTATAAATCAGGGTTGTACCTTTAATGATTTAAGAATAGAACATATGAAAGAAATTGCTCAGCTTGATCTTGATGGCTATGCAATAGGCGGACTTGCTGTTGGTGAACCTACCGAGGTTATGTATGATGTTATAGAGCATGTAACACCTTATATGCCAAAGGATAAAATCCGCTATTTGATGGGTGTTGGCACTCCGCTTAATATTCTTAATGGTGTTGAACGGGGTGTTGACCTTTTTGATTGCGTTATGCCCAGCCGTAATGCCCGTCACGGTCATTTGTTTACATCTAAAGGAATTATAAATCTCAATAACAAAAAGTATGAGCGTGATATGACTCCTATTGATGAAAACTGCGGTTGTCCTGTTTGTCAGCGTTACAGTAAGGCTTATTTGCGTCATCTGCTAAAGGCATGGGAAATGCTTTCGGGCAGGCTTAATGTTATTCATAACCTGTGGTTCTATAATCAACTGATGATTGATATAAGAAAGGCTTTGGATGAAGGCCGTTTTGCTCAATTTAAGGCTGAACAGGAACAAATTTTAGGAAGAAGAATATAGAAATAAGGCTTGTACTAAAAATTATACTTGCATTTATAGGAGAGTTTTAGTATAATAGCATTTGATAGATTTTTTGGAGGTCAATAAATTATGAATAATACAACATTAATTCTTCGTGACGGCACAGTGTTGCTTCTTGAAAAGGATGCTGCAAGTGTTGCAGATACAACTGCTAACGCTGAAACCGGTGCGGAAAATGCTGCAGAAAACACTGCAAGCGGTGAGCAAACAACTACCACTTCCACAACAGGCACAACCTCTTCCACCACTTCTAAAACCGATAAGAACAAGAATGAAGGTGAAGGCGGCGGTCTTTTGAGTATGCTTCCCATGCTTTTAATTTACGGCGCTATCATCTTGGCATTGTACTTTATTATGATTCGTCCTCAGCGTAAGAAGAGCAAGGAAGAAAAGAAAATGCGTGAAAATCTCCAGGTTGGTGATGAAATCGTTACAATCGGCGGTATTTACGGCAGAGTAATTTCTTTAAAGGAAGATACAATGGTTATTGAGTCTAAGAGTGATCATAGCAAAATCACCGTTGCTCGTTGGGCTTTACAGCAGGATCTTACAGTTCATGAGGAAACTGAAAAATAAGCATAAAAATTATCCCTTCGCAATATAATTATTGCGGAGGGATTTTTATATGAAAAAACAGGTAAAATTGCCGGAAGGCTTTGGTAATAAAGGATTTTATTTAATAGGTTCACTTTTAGGGGTGGCGGTAGCTGTTTTGTTAATGCTTATATCGGCTTTTGTTATTCTCAAATTTGATCTTGACCGTCAAATGGCAGCTCCTTTTGCAACCGTTTGTGTATCGGCAGGGGCTTTTGTGGCTGCTTTTTATAATGCGTTTAAGCTTGGCGGCAAAGGATATATTGTGGGATTGGTAACAGGTGGTATCGTTTTTGCGGTTGTACTTATAATTTCTTTAATGGTTGCCGAAAATTCCTTTTCACTTAATACATTGTTTCATTTTATAATTATGATGCTATCAGGTCTTATAGGCGGCATTTGGGGAGTTAATCGTAAATTGAGTAAAAAATTTATATAATAAAAAAGCACACGGTAAGAGTCGTACAGTAAGGGACAGTACAACAAGATACGAAAACACCCATAGTTTTTTAAAAAAACTATGGGTGTTTTTAATATTTCCTTTCTTTGTTAGTCAAGTCGTGCTATAATATAGCTAACCGATAAATAAGAATTTGTAGGTGTGAATGATGAAAACTTTATATATGATTGGTGGCACTATGGGAGTTGGAAAAACAACTGTGTGCCAACAGCTCAAACA
>SVPW01000025.1 GCA_015065645.1 Oscillospiraceae bacterium
TTTTATATGGCAGATATTAAAAACGGTTGCCCCACAGATTCTGTAAACTTTAAAGAAGCTGTTTGTATTGATGCCGGCAGAGTTTATGATTCTTGCTGTGATCGTGACTGCTTAGAAGATTTGCGCTGTTTCTTTACGCCTGATGCGCAGGCTTATGTTGAACAGGCAATCAGCGTTCGTATACGCTCGGCAGAGGTACTTAAAACAGATATAAGCGTTGAGCAAATAAGCTTTAACAAAGGATTTTATTCCTGTGATCTCACTTTCTTTTTCCTTCTTGATTTCGACCTTTATATGGCACCAAACACCTGTCCTGTTGCAGTTAAAGGTATATCATCATTTAGCAAAAAGGTAATTCTTTTTGGAAGTGACGGAAATGTTAAGGTATTTTCCAGTGTGAATAATGACGATCAGGTTCATCACTGCAATCTATCTTCACGCAGAAGCAGTAATATGCCACGTTGTGTAGTGCAATGCGTTGACCCTGTTGCTTTATCAGCAAGAATTGGAGAAATAAGAGATTGTTATGAAAATGTACGCTGTATACCACAGCCGATATGTGATTGTATAGGCGGTAATGTTGTTACAAATCTTAACAACGGCACACCTGCAATTTATGTAACACTTGGATTGTTTACAATCGTTCAGCTTATAAGAAATGTTCAAATGTTAATACCTGTATACGATTTTTGTATTCCCGAAAAACAGTGTGAAGATACAACCGACCAGCCATGTGATGTATTTCGCCGTATACAGTTCCCTACCGATGACTTCTTCCCGCCCCGTCCGTGCAAACCGTGTAACGAAGAATGTTTCGGTTGCTGTTCAAAAATTGAAGAGTAATATATTAAAGGCTGTCTCCTCACGAGACAGCCTTTACTTTAGCACAAAGAAGAAACATCTAAGCCTTCAAAACCTTTAAGGAAAGGTAAAACAGCTTCTATATCCTTATCTATTCCGCCTTTAACACGACTTTCAAAATTCATAGGCATAACAGGATCATGAACACTCAAACGAAGCAAAAACCACCCGTTAGGAGTTGAAACACGAACACCCTCTCGATTATCATCCGCAACCTTAAAATCAGGATGCTGTTCGCAAAAATCAGTAAATACATCAATAATACGTTCGCCGTGAGTTCTGAAATTTGGAACGGTAATATTCAAACGACATTCACGCTCTTCCATAGGTAATTCAAGCGGTTTGATAATTTTTTCAATATCATTTCCTTTAGCAAGCTCAATAACTATCTTTGTTACAAGGTATGCCCCATCATCAAGAAAATAGTTTTCTCTTAAAGCAGCATGACCCGAAGTTTCAATAGCCAAGGGGCAATTAATCCCTTCTTCGCAAAGCTCTCTTGCTTTATCTATTACATTTTTATAACCTCTGCGATAGCGGTAATGCGTACTGCCCAAATCATTTTCAATAAATACCTTTAGACCATCAGATGTAACCGAATCAGTAACAACAGTAGCGCCGTCATTTCCTTGTAAAGCAATGTAAGATGCAAGTGCTATAAGCCTATTGCGGTTAATTTCCTTACCATCAGCTCCCACGCATCCTGCACGGTCAACATCGGTATCAAATATAAGACCTAAATCTGCATTAGAATCAGTTACAGCTTTACAGATACTTGCCATTGCCTCAGCATTTTCAGGATTTGGAATATGATTTGGGAAGTTACCGTCAGGCTCTAAAAACTGACTGCCTGAAATATCTGCACCAAGAGGAGCCAAAACATCGGTTGCATAAAATCCGCCAACACCATTACCTGCATCCACTACAATATGATAACCTGAAAGCGGCTTATCATTTTGCGTAGCACCACAAGAATCGCAAATCATTTTTCGTAGTCTTGCAGCATAATCCTTCATATAATCCACTGTTTTAACAATACTGCTTGCCTCTTCAAGACATTCACCATTAGATGCAAGCTCTAAAATTTCACTGATTTCCTTGCCGTCTAATCCGCCTTCTTTAACAAAGAATTTAAGACCGTTACGGTCAAACGGATGATGACTTGCAGTTATTTGGATAGCACCGTCTGTACCAAGATCAACCGTGGTCATAAACATTGCAGGGGTTGAGCAAAGACCGCAATCTAATACATTAACACCGCCTGCTGTTAAAGCAGATTTTACTTTGGAAGAAATAACATCTGCAGTTATACGTGAATCGTGACCAACTGCAATTTTAAGCTCGTTGCCGCATTTATTAATGCGTTTTGAAAGCCACAAAGCAAATGCTGCAGAAATATCATATACAGCCTGCTCGGTTAAATCTACATTTCTTCCTCCTAAATTGGTAGCAACACCACGTATATCTGTTCCGCTTTTTAAACTACTGTAATCCATTATAAATCTCCTTTATTAAAGTGACTTGATTTCTCTTACCCTTTCGGACATATCATCAGCAGAGAAAATATAATTCCCTGCAACCAAAACTGTAGCACCGGCATTTATTGCCATAGGTGCTGTTTCAGCATTAATACCACCATCAACCTCTATTTCAACCGTAAGATTGCGGCGATTAATCTCATCACGAAGCTTTGAAAGCTTTTCAAGTGCATCAGGCATAAATTTTTGACCACCAAATCCCGGCTCAACAGACATTACAAGAACCATATCACAAAGCTCAAGTAAATCATAAATTTCCTCAGGCTGAGTGCATGGTTTAATAGTAATACAAGACTTACATCCAAGCTCTCTTATCTCTTTTAGTAACTCAGCGTTATCGGAGCCTGCTTCATAATGAAAACCCAACCAATCAGAAACAGCGGCAAACTCCTTGATATATCTATGCGGACGATCAATCATAAGATGAACATCCAACGGAATATTTGAGTGTTTACGAATTGACTTAATAACAGGAACACCAAATGAAATGTTAGGAACAAAAATTCCGTCCATTACATCAAGATGAAGCATATCCACTCCGGCTGATTCAAGTCTTTTAATATCATCTGCTAAAGATAAAAAATCAGCAGTAAGAACCGATGGTGAAATTTTAATCATAATATTATCTCCTAATTTTTTTATGACAAAAACCAAGTCTGCTATGAAACAGACTTGATTTAAGTAGTTTTATTAAACAGTTGTCTTTTCTTTGGTTTCGCTTTTTTGAGTGCAAACTTTTGAAGGTGAATATGTGTATGTCGGAACAATTTTTTTAATTAATGCACGAATATCGGCATTATCATCATACATAACATTACGCATTTCTTCAATAGCTTCCGTTAAACGCTTTTCATCAATATCAATAGGATGCCCGATAAAAATCAAACGATTATCGGTTTTTGTAAGCCCTTCTTCGGACATAAGCATTTCTTCGTACAGCTTTTCTCCGGGGCGCAAGCCGGTAAATTCAATCTTAATATCAACATAAGGTTCAAAACCGGATAAACGAATGAGGTTTTCCGCAAGATCTAAAATTCTAACAGGTTCGCCCATATCAAGAACAAAAATTTCGCCACCTTTAGCGGTAGCCCCTGCTTGTAAAACAAGTGAAACAGCCTCAGGAATAGTCATAAAATAACGAATAATTTTGGGGTCAGTAACAGTTACGGGCCCGCCCTCCTCTATTTGTTTTTTGAAAAGAGGAATAACGCTACCATTACTTCCCAAAACATTACCGAAACGAACAGCCACAAATTCTGTATCAAATTTCGAGTTAAATGTTTGGATTATCATTTCACAAATACGCTTACTTGCTCCCATAACATTTGTAGGATTAACGGCTTTATCTGTAGAAATTAATATAAAACGCTTAACACCATATTTTGCAGCACAAAGAGCAGTTTTATATGTGCCGAATACATTGTTTTTAATCGTTTCGTTGGGACTATCTTCCATAAGAGGAACATGCTTATGAGCTGCAGCATGATAAACAATATCAGGCCTATATTTACTAAAAATTGCTTCAAGACGCTTAGAATCACGAACAGAGCCAATAAGTGTAACGAGATTAAGCTGCGGATAAGTGTGTTTTAACTCGTTTTGAATATCGTATGCATTATTCTCATAAACATCAAAAATAATAAGTGATTTAGGATTATGAAAAGCAATTTGACGGCACAACTCACTACCGATAGAGCCACCACCACCGGTTACAAGAACAGTTTTATCAACAACATAATTCATTATCAGCTCAAGGTCTATCTTTATCGGGTCTCTTCCAAGCAGATCCTCAATTTCAATTTTACGAACTGTTGTGAGATCGACATTTTTATCAACAAGTAACTGATATATAGACGGAATAGTTCTAAGCTCACAACCGGTTTTTTGGCAAATACGTAAAATAATAGCTTTTTGGTCTGTAGGACAGGTTGGGATAGCAAATATAATCATATCAATATTATATTTGCGAACAGCGGAAACTATTTCATTTCTACCGCCAATTACCAAGGCTCCATTTACATATTTACCTTTTTTATTGAGATCATCATCGATTATACAGCGAACACGTGCCCCTCCACGGAATTTTTTATCATTTATATTACCGATAACTTCGCATCCTGCAGAGCCCGCACCGATAACCATAATATTTCCACGAAGTGTAGGCTCCTGACTTTCAAGAGCCGCTTTTCGATTACTTATATGACTATAAAAAAGCCTTAAAGCACAAATTGAAAAAGCATTTAAAAACAGCAAAACAGTATAAAAATCATAACTGTAATTAAACTCAAAAACCCTATGTACTATTAAACAAAATACAACAGCCATCACACTTGATGCAACAATGCGTAAATAATCACGCCAAACTGCAAAACGCCAAATAATATGATAGCCTTTAAAAATATAATTAAAGGTAATAAAGAAAACAGAAAAAAACAATATAGAATAAATAAAGTTATCAATATTTTCTTTTGGAAAATTATTAGTGATTACAAAGGAAAGCAACATTGTTAAACCGGATAATACGGCATCAATAACAAGATGGAAAAATAATTTCACATATCTATTATACATTTTTTGCACCCAATTCACATTTTAATACATTATATATAATAATTCATTTTAATAAAAAAATCAACACCGAACTGAGAATTTGAGCATATTATACTACAAAAAGTCGATATTTTAATTATTAATTACCCATTAAGGTTATGATAAATTCGATTTGCTTTACTTGACATAATTCGACAAATGGACTATAATAAAAAAACCGCAGACTAAATTAGTCCACGGTAATTTGGAGCTGAAGATGGGACTCGAACCCACGATCTGCTGATTACGAATCAGCTGCTCTACCAACTGAGCCACTCCAGCTAATGCTTATCAATTATATCAATTAATATTCATTTAGTCAAGTTTTATTTTTAGTGAGGAAAAGTTAATGGGAAATTCAAATCAACACCCTAAAAGAATCAACGGAAATAAGCTGAAAATGTATCGTATCAAGGCAGGTTATACCCTTACCGAAGCCGGAGAGCATATTTCTGTTAACCGTAATACCTTAGGCAGAATGGAAAAAACAGGAAAGGTTATAAAGATACAAACCTTGCAAAACTTAGCATATTTGTACGGCGTAAATACCGAAGATTTTTATGATGACATTGAAAGTGAAATTGAAATCATTCAAACCGATAAAAAAAGCGAAACAAAATTAGAACAGCCCAAACCGGTGCTTATGGATGAAAAAAGCAAAGAAGAAAAAGAAATTATAGATACTTACCATTCGTTATCCCCTCAACGAAAAGAGCTATTTAAAACTTTATTAAAAGAACTTGCAAATAAATAGAAAATATCCTGTACAGTTTTTACTGTACAGGATATTTTTTTATAACCTTATTTCTTGTGAAAGAGCGAAAGAATAAATTATTTTTTCTTTCACTGGCATTTCGAATATCTTTTCACAAGCTTTAGCATAAAAAGCAAGCTGTTCGCTATATGAATTCTTTAAAGAATCAGCATCGGTTACACGATCGGTTTTAAAATCAAGAACAACAACCTCTCCGTCTTCAACAAAGCAAAGGTCAACCGCACCCTGAACAACAACCTTTTCATCAGCAAGCTCAACTTCAAGGTCGTCACGCAATTCTTTGGCAGGTATTTCAGTCAAAAAACGCATTTCACGCTTATAAGAAGAGCTTTGAATGATACGCTGATATAGCGAACTTGCAAAGAATTTTTTTAACGCAGCACGGTCAACGGCTACTCCCTCGGTTTCGGTTATATACTGCCATTCAACAAGGCGTTCAATCTCAGCATCAACATCAACCTCATCAGCAAAGTTTATATATTCCATAACCTTATGAGTAGCTGTTCCTTTACCTGATGCACTGATACCGTCAGCCTCCATAAATGAGGGTTTAGAGGTAAAGGTGAACTTTTCGCTTTCAGCACTGTTTGCAAGTCGTGAAACGGTGATTTAGCCTCAACCTCCAAAAGCTTTGCATAAGGATAAGAAAATTCAAAGTTTTGCTTTATTTTTTCGGCAATTTCTTCATCCACATTAATTTTTGTCGTTAAATCGGTATTTGCAGATGCCTCTTTAGGTAAAGAAGAAGCATCAATTATTTGTACCCAAATATTGCTGACATCAGGACTTGGATTAAGCGGTATTCCACCAAGCTTTCTCAATTCGCTACCATCACGATGCAAAAGTGTAGTTAGCATTATCCAATCGTTCATTGTTGAAACTTTATTGAATATTTCCTTATTAATTACATAATCAGATGCTAAAAGCATTGCGGATTTGCCGGTTAATTTATCCTCTAAAGATTTATTATATGAAACAATAATAAGTCTTTCCTCGGCACGTGTCATAGCAACATACAAAAGACGAAGTTCTTCTGCAAGACGTGCTTTACGTGCTTTCTTTGAAAGTACCGTAAAGGATGGAGATTCCACAGTTTGCAGGCTATTTTCATCAAAATATTTAAAACCAACTCCCCCATCTGTACCAAATCTTATATTTTGACGGGTGGATTTTTTATGCATATCAACACCAAGATCACAAATTATACATATTGGAAACTGCAATCCCTTTGAAGCATGCATACTCATTATCTGAACACAATTATCACCTGCTGCGGTTTTTGCAGCTTTTAATGACCCTTCAGGCAAACGGCTGAGGAAACGCAAAAATCCGCTAAGTGAACCTGCATTACTTTCACAGTAAACATTTGCGTAATCTACCAGCATTAAAAGGTTTGCCCTTCTTCTCACACCATCTTTCATAGCTGAAGCAATATTTAAATAATTACTTGTTATTAAAAGCTTTGAAATAAAGCGTGGAAGAGACATGGTAATTACTGCATTACGCATTTGTGATAAACGGTTTAAAAACTCATTAGCATGGGCATTACCATTATTTGAAGCGGCTGTTACAGCAGAAATTAAATCCACCCACGGACTGTTTGCTCTAATATCAGCCATTTCTTCTGCACTAAATCCAAATATGGGAGACATCATAACCGTTAATAAATGAATTTCTTGTTTTGGATTATTTATCACCTCAAGCAAAGAACAAAATGTCTGTATTTCAAGCGCTTCCAAAAAATTCTCTTTACTAAAGCTTACAGGAATACCTTGATTTCTTAGCTCTTCAGCCAAAATAGAACTGCGATTTTTTTGATTACGCATTAAAATAGCAAAATCGGAAAATTTAGCAGGGCGAAGTGTTTCTTTATCCAATCTCAAACATTCACCCGAATCAATAATTTCTTTTATACGATTAGCAATAACCCTTGCCTCAATAACGAGTGTAGCATCATTTGAATCTTCCTCTTCCCCATCCTCTTCCTCATTTTCAGAGTTATTCTTTGACGAAGCTGAAGTTTCCTTAATTACAAGTAGTTCTGTTGTATTATGCGTAGTAACCGGAAATTTTCCTTCCGGTACAAGCTTTTCTTCATCGTTATAAACTATATCACTGTTTTCTTCACGCATAAGATTACGGAAAAAGAAATTAATATAGTCACATACACCTGCACGACTTCTGAAATTATTAGAAAGAATAATTTTCTTTGCTTGGCCAAATTTTGCTTCATCCACAGATACTGCTGTATTCTTTTTATGCAAGAAATTTGACGGATTTGCTCCACGGAAAGCATAAATTGACTGCTTAACATCACCAACCGCAAACAAATGCTCCTCTTTGTTAGAAAGCACTTTAAACAAAAGGTCCTGCAAATCGTTTGTATCCTGATATTCATCAACCAAAACCTCTTTAAATCTGCCAAGAAATGTTTTAGCATCATCACGAATAGATATTTCACCGTCTTTATATTCACAAAGCATAGAAAGCGCTAACTGTTCGGTATTATAAAATGTAAAACTGTTTTCCTTTTTTTGCAGTTCATATAAAGTATCGGCATAATCCTTTACAAAATCAATAAGTAAATTAACTGAAGTTTTAAGCTGATTATTAATATCATTGATAGTTTTGCTATCATTAAAAATAAGTGCTTGTAATAACTCTTTACCTTCACTCTTACCAATTTGATAAATAATAGTTTTTACCGCAATCAAATCGGGAATACCTGAATCTCTTGAACCGTTAAGGGCACAATGGTCATAGTTTTGTATTTCTTCATACAAACCATCCCAATCGTCATTATCGGCAAGCTGTTTCATTGAATTCAATCTTTTAGCAATTTCCTTTAACGCA
Organism: Oscillospiraceae bacterium; assembly: GCA_015065645.1. Lineage (GTDB taxonomy): Bacteria > Bacillota > Clostridia > Oscillospirales > Acutalibacteraceae > UBA737. The sequence goes on from SVPW01000025.1 coordinate 8,617, forward strand.
TTTTTGTACGGACCGGTATATTTTGTATAATCCGAAACGAGGTCAAGTGCTATCTGGCAAGATTTAAGCATTGAAGCTATAAGCTCACGAACCTCTCTCATAGAAGAAATAAACCATGGATGATTTTTATCAAATTTAATATCATTAAACCTTTTTAAAGAGTCAAGATAAACATCAGGGAATGGCATATTTCTGCTGGTTAAAAATATATCATCTACAGCTTGACGCAAATTTTTATCATCATAATCAGAACCGAATAAATCAAGCAAATCACGAAACTCTTTACTGTAATTTGCAAAATAGTGATTAACCGTTTCGGTCATTGCAGTTTCTCTCAAAGGACGCAAAACCATATCATCTGCTATACGAAAATCGGGATTGATCTGAGCTCTTTCAAAATTTTCTCTAACAAGGTCAATACAAAAAGAATCTATAGTGCATATTTTTGCAGAATTAAGAAGATACTTTTGTTCCAATAGACGCAAATTATCAGAGTTATCATCACATGCCGCATTTAAACGCTTTTCTATCCTTGCACGCATTTCAGCTGCAGCGGCATTTGTAAAGGTAACAATAAGCAATTCGTCTGCATTAATCGGATTTTTTTCATCGGTAATAAGCCTTGCAACACGTTCTACCAACACGGCTGTTTTTCCCGAACCCGCTGCTGCCGCAACCAATATATTTCCATTTTCCGTAATTGCCTTATCCTGTTGAGGCGTTGGATTAAACTTCTCCATCTTCTTTTACCTCCTCACCACTTAAAATCTTTAATACTTCTTCGTTTGTATAAGCTGTTGCTTTTTTACAAGCTTCCTCTTCGATACGGCAAACTGCCGCAAAATCACAATATTTGCAAGCAGAACCGCCTCCACCCAAACCATCTATTGGGTCAACCGAAATGTCACCTGAAAGCATATCTAAAGCGGTATCCTTTAAGCTTTGCTCAATAAAATCAAAAATTGTTTCAAAACCTTTATCAGGTATAAAATAAGGTGCACTGTATCTATCAAGAACATTTTTAGAGTTTAACTTATACTTAGGAATGAAAATACCTGCATTTTCCTCCTCCATAGCACGAACAAGGCTTTCTTCCCCTTTAATTAAGCCGTTCATTCTAAGCTTTTTTTCGTCTCCCTTTTCACGCTTTGCAGGCAAATATAAAATTCCTGCAGGTTGCATTTTTGAGAACTCTTCCTTTTGCAGTATAGCATATAGATACATAAGCATCTGTATATTCTGACCAACTATAATATCAGAAAGTTTAAACACCTTTGTACCTGTTTTATAATCAACAATTCTAATATAAGAATCATAAACATCAATGCGGTCTATCATACCATTAAGGTTAATTTTTCCTTTTTCGTATGGTATAGTTATAGGCTCACTATCACGCTTTCCAAAACTAAATTCGCAATATTTTGGTTCAAACTTTGATTGTGCAAACTCCTTTTTAAGATGCAATGCCACATCCTTTATTGAACGAATAATATTTTCGATTAAGAAACGCATATATTCAGTTTCGGAAGAATAATATCCCGGAATTGACTCAAGATATTCTTTTACCGCAAGCTCTACCGTTTCACACACCTCATTATCAGGAGTTATAGCAATATCTTTATGATATTTTTCTATTAGCTTCTGTAATGCATAGTGAACTATAAGTCCACGTTGATTAGCACTGAAATCCACCCTTTGAGGTCTTGATATATTTAATCCGAATTGACAAAAATGCCTGAACTTACAGTGATGATACACATCAAAACGTGAAGCGGACATTTTTATATCCTTTTTAAATAATTTTTCAGCAGTTTTTTGCGAAAGTATATCCTCACGGCGTGAAGTTAAACTTAAAACATTTCGTATTTTCTCACTGTATTCATCTTTTTCATTTAAAGATGATAGCAAGGTCATACCTTCTGATTTATTATACGAATAGCGCAAACAGCCATCAGAAAAAGCCGACAAAGCAGTTTCCGGTAAATTATCTAACCTTAAATTATCAGGCTCATTAAAAACTTTACAAGGAATTTTTTCCTTTATCTCACTGACAAATACCGAAGGTTCGCAATCAGAGCCACTGCTATTCATTACACAATAACTGATATATAACCTGTCGGTTGCACAACAAAGATTGCTATAAACCAAAAAATCTTCATCAATAGCAGCTAAAATACCACAATCCGGAATTTCAACATTAAGCTTAATAAGCATTTTGCGTTCTACCGCACCAAACACACCGTTAATTCCAATATTTTTTGGAAAAACACCTAAATTAGCACCTAAAATCAAGGCAACCTTGGGTTTAGAGGGACAAATACGGTTAGCCGCACCAAAAGAAACCTGATCAAGCATTTGAGGAGTTACACCAATATCGGATAATGCTATTGATTTTTTTAGTGATTCATAAAAATCATTACATTTAATTTCCTGATCACCGTAACATTCAACAAAGCTGTTTAGTATATCAATCAAAGCATCCCAGGACTGACGAAGTATATCAGCATCGGTATTTTTATCATCATCTAAAAGGCTTTTTCTGATTTTTTGTAAAGCTTGCTTTGCGTTACAAATATCAAAAAATTTCATCACAGCACTGCACATATCACGAGCTGTACCCTTTAAACCGTTTTCAAGCATTTTAAACGGTTCAATAACACGCTCACGAATATCATTAAGCTTATTTAGTAACTGAATATTCTTTGTTTCATCATATTTTGGATCATCTTTGGTTGCAAATCCAATAGGATTCATATCCCACTTATCAAACCATTTTTTACCGTTAATATCCCATAAGAAACAGTAATTTTCAAGATCAGATATTTCATCTAAAGTAAGAGTGCCAATCCCGGATTTTAAAAAGCGCAAAATATGTTCTGTATTATAATGCTCAATAGCTTCAAATGCCGCACATAAACCAACAGCCGGGACACAAGCACCCAAAGGCATACGCCTATCAAAAAAACAACTTACACCATTTTTTTCGCAAGCTGCGGCAACGGCTTCTTCATACCGTTCGGTTTCACGGGCAATAATTACAAAATCCCTAAAACGATAATTTTCTTCCCTTACCAATTTTTTTATAGTTCTTGCCGCAAAATCAGCCTCATCATAAACGGTAGAAGCCACACAAATATTAAGCTTATCATCAGCCTCAATTTTAGGCACATCTGACCGTGATAATAATTTTTCAACCGCCGAAATAGATCTGCTGTTAAAATAATCCTTTTCTAAAATAATATCTTCTTTGCAATTAACTGCATGAGATTTTGCAATTTTCTTGATATTTTCAACAGCTTTTCGTATGTTTTCAAAGATATTAAACGGTTTTTTATTATCAACAGCATCAGTCATACAAATTATAACATCCTTAGCCTGAGCAAAGATGCGTTCAAAAATACGATATTGCTGACCTGTAAAGCCGTTAAATGAATCTACAAATACCGTTTTACCCTCAAAATAACGATAATCAAGCAGCTTATCATATAATTTTGTAAGCCTGTCCGTTGGGTCAATAAAGCGTTCATTAATTAAAGAATTATAATGTGTATATATAACCGAAATATCGTGTATTTTTGCTATAAGTGAGGCATTATCTGAATTCAATGCCGCATTCTGCAATACATCAGGAGTGATTGCGTGTAATTTAAACTCCTCTATCGTATCAAGCAAAGAAGAGGTAAAACCCGAAGATGAAATATACCTTCCCCAAAGCTTTAAATCAGGCGAAGCGGAATTTAATGCACGGTTAAGTAAAATAAGCTTTTTACCGTCTGTTAAAAGTGTTCCGCAGCCGCCTCCCGTAACACGCTCAACCTCATCACAAACCCTTGTAAAACTCATAACGCTCACAAGCATTGCATTTTTATCACCAAGCTTATGTAAAACCTCTTTTTCAGTATCAAACGAAAACTGTTCAGGCACAATCAAAACCGCTTCATTTCCATTTATAACACAATCCTCAAGCATAGACAGCATTCGTGTAGTTTTTCCTGTTCCTGCACGACCGAAAATAAATTGCAGCATAGCTTCACATCCTCAATTTACTATAAATATAATTTATTATATCACAATTAAAGCTCTATGTAAATTATAGCTTTTTTAAATGTACCAAAATAAGTACACTCAAAGAAAAAATATTTGTATTAAAAGCTGTGCGCAAACTGATGGCAAGCCAAAAGCCGCCGTAAAACCTACCGACCAACCGTTTATAGGAATATATACACCGCTAAATTTTGAAGTTAAATTAATTAATATTAACACACCTAAGCCTAAAACAGCGTGTAAAAACAGCCTTAAAATCATACGCCTGCCTTTAAGAGCAAACAACACTTTAATTACAAAAAATAAAACAAGAACCGAAATATACGAATAAATAAAAAACTGCATAATAATAGCCTCCATATTAAAAAATATGAAGGCAACATTAAAAAAATGAAACAGCACGGGAAATTTCCCGTGCTGAAATTAATTACTTTTGAGAAATAGCAATGATATTTGCAACGATTGCAAGTACAAAGAAAAGAATTGCAACATACTTAGTAAGACGACCAAGCTTTGCATCAACTGTACGAGCTTTGTTTTTAGAAAGGAATGTATCAGCAGCGCCGGAAATTGCACCGTTAACACCTGCACGATGACCCTGCTGAAGAAGTACAACAGCAATTATAGCAATTGAAACTATAATAACAAGAATTCCTAAAATTATTTCAAAAACACCCATATCTAAACCTCCAAATATTATAAGCAAGAAATATAATACCATATATTGATAAAAAATGCAACATTTTTTTATAAAAAATAAATTTATTTTTATTTTTTACAACAACATCCGCCAAATAGCTTATCTATATCAAGTTTTTTATTTTCTTTATCGGATATAAATTGTAATTTTAAAAGCAGATCTTCTGATACACTCTCAGCATAAGAAGCATCCATTGCACAGCGTTCTGCTGCGATATGAAGAGCCGCACGCAAAACACCGTCTGCCATACCGATATCGTCAACGGGGTCAATATATCTGATTAAAATTCCCTTTTTATCAAGATCAAAAAGACATACTCCAAATACCTCGTCACGGCTTGAAGCGCAAACCCCGCTTGAAAATTCATTTAATTCAATACCGGCTTTTTCATAAAAGCATTTAAGCTTTTCTTCATCAATTTTAAGCACGCTTATCATAATCTATTAAAGACCTTCCTTTGATTCTGAAATTGCATTAAGACGGGTCATTTCACGCTCATTAAGCGGACGCCACTTACCCTGCGGAAGCATTCCAAGCTTAACACCTGCAATTTCTGTTCTTTTAAGACGAAGCACCTCAAGCCCTACAGCTTCACACATACGCCTTATCTGACGGTTTCTACCCTCTTTTATTATAAAATTCATAACCGTTCTGTCAGATTTTCTCTCTATTACAAAAGCGTCACAAGGAAGAGTTTTTCTACCATCAAGCTCAATTCCTTCACGAAGCTTTATAACCTTTTCATCATCAACCTCACCCGATACCGTAACACGATATGTTTTATTAACATGTTTTGAAGGGTGTGTTAGATTATTGGCAAAAGCACCGTCATTAGTCATAATGAGAAGTCCCTCAGAATCACGGTCTAATCTTCCTACAGGAAAAATGCGAAGCCCAACATCCTTTACAAGCTCCATAACGCATTTTCTTCCAAGCTCATCATTAACGGTTGTAACATAACCTCTTGGCTTATGAAGCATTATATAAACCTTTTCGTTAACGGCAACAACGGTTTTTCCACGAACTGTAACCTTATCTCTTTTTGGATCGACCTTATCACCCAAGCTTGCAATATGGCCGTTCACCTTAACCTTACCGTTTTCAATAAGCTCTTCGGCTTTACGGCGTGAAGCGATACCGCAATCCGCAAGATGCTTTTGTAAACGAATTCTATTATCCCTCATTTAAAACTCCTGAAAATTAAAATTTTGAAAATATGTATTTTAAAACAGATTCAAAAGAATCAAAATCTTTTTTTGATTCAGCTAAAACTTGATTTGCGGTCTTTACGGAAGATTCATAAATAAGCTCACCATTACTGTAATAACTTATTTTCCCCACTGTTTCCCCTTCATCAATTGGAGCATATAAGAATTGCGGTAAAGAAATCTTTACTTTTAAATCCTTATCGCTTGTAAGTGAAAAGGATTTTTTTTCATAAATTAAAGAAACATAATCTTCCCTGCCGCCAATCACCGAAAGATGATTTATTTCCTCTAAATTCACATCAAAAACCTGCAAAGAATTCAATCCATATTCAAGCAATACTTTATGGTCGTTCCAATCATCGGGTGCATTTAAAGTTACCGCTATAACAAACCTACCATCTCTTTTAGCGGCTGAAACCAAGCATCTGCCTGATTTTTTTGTGAAGCCTGTTTTAACACCAACCGCACCATCAAAACTACCTAAAAGCTTATTATGGTTTTTTAATGTACGGCGATAAGGCGGATTACCGTAATACAAAGTCTCATACTCGCAAGACGCTGCTTGTGCAAACGCCTCATTTTGCAAAGCCGCTTTTGCAAGCAAAGCCAAATCATGTGCAGTGGTATAATGCCCTTGAGCATCAAGACCCGACGGTGTTTTGAACTGAGTGTTTTTAAGACCCAAGCTTTCAGCCTTATCATTCATCATTTTTACAAAGCCGTCAACCGAACCGCCCAAAACCATAGCGGTAGTATTAGCGGCATCGTTACCTGAAGCAAGCAACATTCCATATAAAAGTGAGCGTAATGAAACGGTATCACCCGCAAGCAATCCCATTGAAGATCCCTCAACAGCCACCATTTCTTTTGTAACGGTAATTTCACGCTCAAAATCACCATGCTCACACAAAAGTAATGCCGTCATTATTTTTGTTGTACTTGCCATTGGCATTTTAATTTCGGGATTTTTTGAAAATAAAACCTCACCTGTATCACCGCTTATAACAATTGCCGAGCGTGCCGAAACCGAAACAGCCGAAACAGGTATTGAATTTAAACAAAATAATACACAAAATAATACCAGAATTACCCTTTTCACAAACATCACCCCTGCATTTTATGCATAATGAGGCCATGCTATGCAATGATTATTCTTCAGAATCCTTTTTATTAAAAAGACTTTTAACCTTATCAATAAGCTCAGGTGCCATATTAATAGCCTTATCAAGAGAGGTTACCTCATTGGTAATCGGAAGCACACGAATGCTTTCACCACAAACCGCAACAAATGAAACTGGTGTTATTGTAACACCGGCTCCACCGCCTCCTCCAAAAAGACCTGCTCCGCTTTTGCTTGGGAAATCACTGCCTCCCGTAGCAAGACCGAAAGACACCTTAGATACCGGAAAAAGTGTTACATCGCCAACTTTAAGCGGTGTTCCTACAATAGTATCAGCATTCACCATTGTATGAAGCTTGTCCATTGTGGTATCCATAATTCCTTTAATATTGTTTTCACTCATCAAAGCTCACATCCCTGATTTTTTTATATTGAAATAATATTTTAAGTGCGGCAATAGCCAAGAAAAAAAGCTTAGCACGAACCACACAAGAAAACCCAAATTTACACATTTTTTCATCAAAATCAGCCGAAATATTAACTTCCTTTGCTTTACAACCACTTATATTAAATAAGTAGGAAAGTAAAGGATACGCCACACAGCAAACCGTACCATAACGAATTGCTGTATTAGCGGCATCATCAGAAGCTATTACGGCATTTAAACGAAACTGACTAAAGGAAATGTGTTTTAAAACCCATTTTAATTTATTTAAAAGCATTTTGGCAATTTTTCCAAAATATCCAACTGCACCCTTAAAGCCCAATTTTTCCTTTGCTTCCAAAAAGATATTTTTCTTTTTTTCTTTTGGTTTTTCTTTATCTTTAAACTTATGTTTATTTTCTTTTTTACCATCCTTCTCCATATTTTCGGTTGTAAAAAGGCGAAATCCGCAAAAATAAATTTTTGCAACAAAATCCTTATCATACGAAAGCTTTAAAGAAAAAGGTAAAAATAAAACCAAAAGCAACAGCAATAATACAGCAATGAAAAACCAAAGCAGGATCCATAAAAAAATCACGCTATCACCTCAAAAGTATTCACAAGACCTAAGGAAATTATTCCTTTTCATCAGTTGTATCAACATCAAGTCCCGTAACACTACCGTCCATTTCCAACTGTTCTGCCACATCACTTACCTCAGGCTGAGATTTAGGAAGCGGTGGTAATTCACTTAAATCGGTAATGGAAAAGCAACGCAAAAAGTTTTTAGTAGTACCGTAAAGTAAAGGTCTACCGGGAAGCTCCAAGCGGCCACGCTCCTCAATAAGCTCTTTTTCAACAAGTGTTGAAACAACACCCGAACAATCAACACCACGCACCTGCTCAATAAAAGATTTAGTTACAGGCTGATTGTAAGCAATAACCGCCAAAACCTCCAATGCGGCAGGAGAAAGCGGTGTTTTACGGCGAATATCAAAGGCTTTTTTTATATAAGCCGAATGTTTTTTTGCTGTGGCAAGCTGCCATGCATTTTCAAGCCTTAATAATTCAATACCACGATTATTATTTTTAAGAATTTCTGCAAGCTCAATTAAAGCTTTTTCGGTTTTTTCAGGCGATAATTCAAAAATTTGCGATATACGGTCAATACTCATCGGTTCGCCTGAAGAAAAGAGTACCGCTTCCAAAGCGGAATATAACTCTTCTTTTTTCATACTCTCTTATGTCCCCTGTTCAGTTTAATTTCCGTTTCGTCATTCTCACCCGTTATTTCAACACGATTTGCCTTGCACAGCTCCAGAACAGCTAAAAAAGTAGCAATCAGCTCCGAACGACTTTTTGCGGTTTTATATAAAGAATTGAGCTTTTTTGAACCGCCTTTAAAAAGATTACGCATTACAAAAACAATTTTTGTGGATACGGCAACAATTTTTTTTGCAACGATTTTTGTAAACGGTGCAACTGATGGTGGCAAACGCCTTTGTCCTCTACCAACAGCCGCAAGATAAGATAAATAAATGGTATCGGGTTTATGAATCAGCTCATAGGTTTGCTCAAACTCCAAAACCTCAGGTTTTCTTATAAAACTATTAAAACCATCGGTCATTTTTTCAAGCTTACCTGCCATTTCCTGACACACCTGATATTCAAGCAATTCACCTGTAAGCTCTTGTTTAAGCTGTTCTATTTCATCATGGCGAGGTAAAAGGCTTACCGTTTTCATATAGATAAGACGGGCTGCCATTTCCAAAAACTCACTTGCTATTTCAAGATTTTGCTCCTTCATTAGCTCAATCTGTGCCATATACTGTTCAAAAAGAACGGTGAGCTGAATATCGTAAATATTAAGTTTATTTCTTGCTATAAGCTGTAACAAAAGGTCAAGCGGACCTTCAAAGCTTTCAAGCTTGTACGAAAGTGTTGATTCACTCATCATTAACCTCTAACTAAAAGCATATACTAAGTAAAGTGCATTTTCTTTATTAATTAAATTATTAAAAGGAAGGTTTAATAAACTCCTGATACCATCATCAATATTATTTATCAAAAAGCCCATCCAATTTGTTTTATTATCAAGCAATAACAATGCTAAAAGAATTACAAAGAAATAACGCTCATACCGCATTAAGTTGTAATAAATCCTGTTTGGTAAAAGAGCAGTTAAAACACGTGAACCATCAAGCGGAGGAACAGGAATTAAATTAAATACCGCAAGTGAAATATTAATTGTTGACAAGAAGAAAAAGAAATAAAACAAAAAATACCAAACCGTTGCATTAAGTTGATATTCATAAAAAATAACAGTTGTAACATTACCCAAAAGTATTGCAATGATTGCAATAAGCAGATTTGAAACAGGACCTGCTATAGCGGTTATTGCCATTCCAACCTTTGGATTTTTAAAATAGCGTGAATTAACAGGTACAGGTTTTGCCCAACCAAAGCCGAAAAATATAGTACATACAGCACCAATAGGGTCAATATGAGACATTGGATTAAGTGATAATCTTCCGCTAAAACGAGCAGTAGGATCACCCAATTTTGATGCAGTAAATGCGTGGGCAAACTCATGAATAGGCAAAATCAGAAATATAACAAACAATGATGATATGATATAAGTAATAATATCCAACCAACTCATATTGCCATTGGTTAAAATATTTAAAAGCATATAATCACCCCATAATAGTAATTATAATATATTATATAACATTATTGTCACAAATACAAGAAAAACATACCGTAAAAAGAGCCTACGGTATGTTTTTTCTTAAAAAATTAACAATTTGTTTAATTCCACGGAGTGCGAAATGGTATTCCGAAAAAATCACACAATGACAAAACTACATTTTGAGCAATCAAATCAATGTTATTTCTTATCCAATTGGCATCTTCACGATTATCGTGATAAGCAAATTCTATCAAAACTGAAGGTGCTCTTGTTCTTCTGACTTCACCAAGAGATGTTGTGGGAATAGTTCTTACCAAGCTTGGTAAAGGATAAATCATTTTTAAATTATTTGCAATTATTTCGGCAGCACGCTTTCCTTCAACACTTGTGGGATAATAATAAACCTCTGTACCACGGCGGCTGCCGTCAGCCGCACCGGTTGCGTTTGAATGAAGAGCCAAATGCAAATCATAATTTACGGCATTTGATGCTGCAATAGATGATGCCGCAGTCATTTGAGGGGTATTTCTTGTAAAATTAATACCACTTGCATATAAATAAGGCTCCATAGCATCCGCAATAAGGTTCATATAATATTCTTCATTACCGCCGTCTATATAAGGGTTAAATTCCTGTGTGGACGGGCTTAAATAAATATTCGGCATTTTACTCACCCCTTAACAGGATACGCATAAATGCCGAAAAATGTGTATTATATAATATTAAATCATTCCAAGCTCTTTAGCACACTTTTTGATTTCAGACATAAACCAACAATAAAGTGCTTCACCAAGCTCCTGAAAAATGGGGTCACCGTCATGCGAACAAAGCATTGCAAATGTTTGTCCTATACGACGATCAATTTCACCACCCCTGCGGAAAGCAAGGTAATAAAAAGAAAATGCACCTGTATCACACGAAGAATTATAAAGTTCGGTATTGTTTCTTTTTAAGGTATCTAAAAAGCTTTTTTGAGCAATACCGTCAAGCATATCGTCATTACAGCATTCTTCAAAGCCCACCGTAGCCGTAAAAGACAATAGTGAACGGCGCTGTAAAATCATATCATAGTTATCTATGTTATTTGAATTTTCGTTATCGGAGGCATCCTCCAAAAAACGAACCGCAACCATTTTTCCTAAAGCTTTTGCCTGCGAAATCTGCTCCGGTGTACATTCGGCACCGTTTTCCTGTAACAAACGATTACGCTTAACATCAACAGAAGGCTTGTCACCTACAATTTTAATATCCTGATCTGAATTCAAAATCAATCACCCTTTTTGCTTATATTCCTTTAAAGCCTGTGCTAATTGTGCGGGGCATGATGTGTTTTTAAATCCGCATTTAATTGATTGCAATCTTTCAATAACATCATCAATATTCATACCAACAACCAATTCTCCGATTCCCTTTAAATTACCGTTGCAACCGCCTGTGTATGAAACTTTTTTAATAATGTCACCTTCAACTTCAATATCAATACTGCGGGAACACACTCCCTTAGGTATATATGTGAATTGCATTCTGAATATTCCTTTCTTTGAAACTTATCTATCCTTAAATTTATTACTGCGAACAGGATGACGCAATTTACGAAGTGCTTTTGCCTCTATTTGGCGAATACGCTCACGTGTTACATTAAACTCACTGCCAACCTCTTCAAGCGTATGACAACGACCATCCTGTAAACCAAAACGAAGGCGTATAACAGACTCTTCACGAGGAGAAAGTGTACGCAAAACACTATCAATATCCTCATTTGTAATGGTTTTAAGTGCTGCTTCATCAGGGGCTAATGCATCATCATCACTTATGAAGTCCATAAGTCTTGAATCCTCCTCAGGTCCGATAGGTGTTTCCATGGAAACAGGCTCCTGAGCAACACGCATAATTTCACGAACACGCTCAACCGGAAGATCCATTTTTTCAGCAATTAATTCCTCACTCGGCTCATATCCGTTTTCATGCAAAAGCTGACTTTGAATCTTTTTAAGACGATTAATTGTCTCAACCATATGAACCGGAATACGAATAGTACGTGCCTGATCCGCAATAGCACGTGTAATAGCCTGACGAATCCACCATGTGGCATAGGTTGAAAACTTAAAGCCCTTGGTATAATCAAACTTATCAACAGCCTTAATGAGACCAACATTACCCTCTTGAATCAAATCAAGGAAGTACATTCCTCTTCCAACATACTTTTTAGCAATACTTACAACCAAACGCAAGTTAGCTTCGGTAAGACGCTGTTTAGCCATTTCATTTCCTTCAGAAATTTTAACAGCAAGCTCAATTTCTTCATCGGTAGTAAGAAGCGGTACACGACCGATTTCACGAAGATATACCTTTACCGGATCATCAAGTGACATATTATCTACATTAATGTCGTTCTGAAGGTTATCAACATCCATTTCCTCAAGCTTCAGCTCGTCATCGGTAGGCTCATCATCAAAATCAATTTCAAGTGTGGGAGGAACAGCAAAAAGCTCATCCAAATCCTCAGGAGCATTTTCAATATCATCAAGAGAAGATGATTTTTCCTCTTCCTCAATAGCATTAATATCCGTTACAGGATTTACCTGCTCCTCTGTTATATCCTTTTTTTTCTTCTTCTTTTTAGAGCTATCCATTATTTTTATTTCCTTTCTGTTTGTTTTCTATCAGTCGTTTTAAGTCATCAGCCCAATCATCAACAGTAGTATCCTGACTTAAAGCTTTATTTTTTGCTTTCTTCTCCTGTAATATTACCTGAATTGAGTCAGATAATACAGCTTGTGCGTTTAAACTACCTTTTTCGCCGTTAAGCAATGAAGCAATATATCCTGTTTCCGCAGGACTAAACGATTCACCAAAATGAGAAATATCAGCGGCAATGCCCGCAACATAACATTCAATGATTTTTTTGTAAATCCTGCGATTAAGCGATGTAAGCATATCATCTTCTTGAAGTGCTTTAATAGCAGTATCGCAAAGATCAGGGTGTTGCAATAGAATAGCAATAACATTTTCCTCCGCGTTTGTTCCACGAGGTGAATTACGCCTTTCGGGATTCACATCATCCTTACCGTAATGAGGGGTAATAATTGCTTTTATCTCTTTTTTGCGTTCTGCCTTTTGTTTTCCCTCCCTTAGTTTTTGCACTTTTGATTCAAGAGCAGTTCTTGAAACATCAAAATTATTACAAAGTCTTCCAATATATAAATCTCTTGCAATATCATCATTTGATTGTGCAATAATCTCTGCAGCTTTTGAAAGGTATTGCAGCTTGCCGCTATCGCTTAAAACATCTATTGTTTTAGCGAGATTGGATAATTTATACTCTATTTCACTCAACGCACCGTTTATCAAAGCATCAAAGCGTGCTGCACCATGCTTTTTAATATACTCATCAGGATCCTTACCATCAGGAATATTAACAACACGAACCTCAAGACCCGTGTTTTTAAGTATCTCTCCTGCCTTACGCACAGCTTTTTGACCGGCTTCATCGGCATCCATAATCAAAACAATTTCCTTGGTATAACGGCTGATAAGCTTTGCCTGTTCATCGGTGAAGGCTGTACCCAAAGCAGCCACAACATTTGTAAAGCCTGCCTGATGTAATGAAATAACATCCATATTACCTTCAACTAAAATAATTTTTTCTGCGCAATTTGCTTTAGCAAAATTAAAACCAAAAAGATGTTCACCTTTTTTATAAACAGGCGTATCTGATGTATTAACATATTTTCCGCCTTTTTTATCATCTCCCGGTAAAACCCGTCCGCTAAAAGCAACAACATTACCGCGAATATTAAAAATAGGAAACATTACACGGTTACGAAAACGGTCATAGAAGGTGCCCTTTGAGCTTTGACCGATAACATTTGCCTGAAGCATATCTGCGATACTAAAGCCTTTAGCAGTAAGATGTTTTATAAGAGCATCCCAAGAATCGGGTGCGGCGCCCAATCCAAAATGACGAATTGTTTTAACCGTAAGACCTCTTCCCAACAAATAGTCAAGCATTGTCTTTCCTTTTGGAGACATCAAATACTGATGGAAAAAGCGACCCGCTTCACGGTTTATTTCATAAACGGTATTTTTAAGCCTATGCATTGAATCATCATAACCATCCTGTGGAATCTCCACACCTGAACGCTCTGCCAAAAGCTTTACCGCATCTATATAATCAAGATTTTCTATAAGCTTTGTGAATGTAAAAACATCACCGCCCACACCGCAACCGAAACAGTAAAAAGATCCATTTTCGGGATATACGGTAAATGAAGGTGTTTTTTCATTATGAAAAGGACAAAGCCCTACAAGATTTTTCCCTCTACGTTTTAATGTAATATAATTAGAAATTGCATTCTCAATATCATTGCGATATTTTATTTCTTGAATTACCTGTTCGGGAATTGCCACAATTACGCTCCTTTTTAATTATATTTTCCAAAACTTTGGAATGTAAATATCCGAATAAGACATTACAGCATAATGATCGGTCATACCGGCAATATAATCTGTAACGGCACGCTGAACCCCCTCTTTTTCACATATCATAAGATATTCAGTTGACATTTTTTCAGGGTGTTTAACAAAATCTTCAAACAATCCCTCAACAATTCCTAAAACCTTTGTTTCTTCGTATTTTGCAGTTGGATTTCTATAAACCGAATCAAATAAAAATTCATGTAGCATATTATAATAACGCTCAATTTCCTGATTCATTATAATTCTTTCATTGCTACATTCGATAATTGAACGAACAAGCGTATCAATTCTCTCGCTTTTTCCGCTACCTAATTTTTGAGTTATTTCTTTAGGTATATCGCCTTCACAAATAATACCCGCACGAACAGCATCGTCTATATCATGATTTATGTAAGCTATACGATCGGAAACCCGAACAATCTGCCCTTCAAGCGTATATGCCCATTCATCACGGGTATGATGCAAAATACCATCAAGCACATCATCGGTTAAATTAAGTCCTCTGCCTGCCTTTTCAAGCTTTTCACACACACGAACACTTTGTTCAAAATGAGTAAAACCCCCGTTTGTGAGTTGATTTAAAGCACGTTCACCTGCATGACCGAAAGGTGTATGGCCCAAATCATGCCCTAAAGCGATTGCTTCGGTTAAATCTTCATTAAGACGAAGTGCTCTTGAAATTGTTCTTGCAATTTGTGCAACCTCAAGTGTATGAGTAAGTCTTGTTCTGTAGTGATCCGATTCAGGGGCTAAAAAAACCTGTGTTTTATGCTTTAGCCTTCTAAAGGCTTTGCAATGAATTATTCTGTCACGGTCACGCTGAAACGCAGTACGAAGATTACATTCCTCCTCATTAATATGCCTGCCGTGGTGATTACGGCTTTTGGCGGCATAGGATGATAAAAACTGTTCTTCTATCTGTTCACTTGTTTCACGAATAGTCATATCATCCCTCCAAAAAAGTTCCTTTACTACATATATTCGCCGAAAAATATTAAATTCCTCTATTTTTTTAATAAAAATGGAGAAAAACCTTTAGAAATTTCCTGTGCGGTAAGTCTTGCAGAAAAAATTTCACGCAATTTCAGTAAAAATTCATCAGCATCTTTAAGTTTAAATGAAACATTAATGGTTATATCGGCCGCAAAATCACTGCTTTCAATATTACCGTTACAATCACTTATTAACCTCTCAAGTCGTTGATGATCAGAGTACGGGCAAGCTATTGCATACTTTACGCATGGACACATTTCAACTATATCAACCTTTTGAACAGCATCACGTGCTGCGGATGAATACGCTCTTACAAGACCGCCTGTTCCCAGAAGCACACCGCCAAAATAACGTGTAACAACCACTAAAACATCCTGCAAGCCACTACCCATAAGCACATCAAAAACAGGCTTTCCTGCCGTTCCGTGCGGTTCACCGTCATCAGAAAACCGTGCTGTACCATCACGCAAAACAAAGGCATAAACATTATGCCTTGCATCCCAATATTTACTTTTAATCTCAGCCATTATGCTTGAAACCTGTTCTTCACTTGTACACGGAATTACGGCAGATAAAAAACGTGAACGCTTTTCCTCATAAAAACCATCATATTGCTGAGAAATCGTTAAATAGCTTTCCATATCTTCACCTATTTTCAAGAAAAAACACGGCTGCCCCGAAGAACAGCCGCGATAAAGCTAAAATTATTTACCTTCCATACCGAAACGCTTTTTAAATCTGTCAACACGACCGCCGGTATCAACCAATTTCTGTTTACCTGTAAAAAACGGATGACATTTTGAACAAATATCCAAACGAATTTCTTTTTTGGTGGAGCGTGTCTCAAACTCAGCACCGCAAGCACACTTAACGGTTACCTTTTCATACTGAGGATGGATTCCTTCTTTCATCATTGTCACCTCTTTCTAACTCTTGTCACCATAAGATATTAACACAAACTCTTCAAAAATGCAAGTAGTTTTTTAAAATATTTACGACTTTTTTCAATATTTTATGTTTTATGAGAAAAAACGCTTAATTTCCTCATAAATTTCTACAACTTTGAACCTAACTTTATAGCTTTCATAGCTTTTTGCAATACAACTGCTCTCATTTGATGTGCTGTCACTAAGCTCAGCTTCCCCTGCCGCTGATACGCAAACAGCCGGAAAAACAACACACCACCAATTTTTACCCTTTGCTTTACCAAGCTTAATAATTAAAGAAGGATAATTTCCTGCTGGCAATGTAAAATCATCATATTCACGGTTTTCAAAATAGCTATTGCCGATTTCTAATCGTGCGGTATACAAAAAACCGTTTTTAGCAATAACCGAATTTGCAATACAGGTTAAATTATCCAAATTATCCTTTGCCACTGTTATAGCATCTTCAAGCTGCGTTTGGCCATCAAAAAGATGCCCTGCTTCTTCTAAAATCGCATCCCTAACCATAAGCTTTAAATCCTGGTCCGCATCACTGTCGCTATTAGCTAAAATATGAAGCCTAAGCACATTGTTTCTTAAATCATCACAAGCGGCATCAAAATGAGCTAAACTAAGTACAATAGAAAAGATAAGACCAAACAAAACAGCCAATTCGATATTTCTTCTTTTAATTTTCATAAATAATGCTCCTTTTTTGTTTATGAAAGAAGCATTAACAGTTTTTTTGATAATTATTCAATAGAAAAAGCAGTATCACAGCTATGTACAAAATATGAAGTAATACTTTTTTTATCTAAAAACGCTTTAGCATCTTGGGCTGAATGTTTATCAGGATACATAGCAAAAACCACAGGTCCGCTTCCCGAAAGTGAAACGGCATCAGGAGAAGTTTCTTTAAGCAATTCATCAACCCTATACAAACCACAAATATCTGCAAATGTATTACCGATATTGGTTTTAAAAGAAGAAAAATCATTATTTTCTAAACATTTTACAGCAGACGATGTATAGAAAATCGGAGATATTATACCATCATCAATCTTTTTATACATATCACCCGTTGAGCTTTTTTCACCGTTTTTCACTAAGAGAAAGTAAGTTTTTTTAATTGGTTTAAGCGGTGTGATTTTTTCGCCTATTCCCTGAACCCTTGCTGTTCCTCCAACGATACAAAAAGGAACATCCGCACCAACTTTAAGACCAATATCACAAAGTTGTTCCATCGAAAGGTTTGTATTATAAAGCTTATTTAATCCACAAATAACAGCGGCAGCATCTGCACTACCGCCACCAATCCCTGCAGGATAAGGTATATTTTTTTCAACAAAAATGCTAACTCCGCCATTTAACTTAACAAAATCAAAGAATGTTTTTGCCGCTTTAAAAGCAATATTTTTTTCACCTGAAAGACTATCTTGTGAACATCTAACCTCAATTTTATCAGCTATTTCCAAGGTGACTAAATCATATAGTGAAACCGATTGCATTACCGAATCCAATAAATGATAGCCATCATCACGCTTGCCGCATATATCAAGTGTGAGATTAATTTTTGCGTATGCCTTAATTCTCATTACCTTTTTCTCCGATATTTAAAATAATAACCGAGCCCAAAACCAATATAATTCCTATTATTCCCGCCAAGGAAAGTTCCTCTTTAAAAATCAAAGCACCCACAAGCGTTGCAACAACAGGTTCCACTGTTGCGATTATAGGAGCACTTCCGGCAGATACACTTTTTAACCCACCGGTATATAAAATATAAGGTAAAACCGTATTAAACAACGCCATAAGTATTGCAACAATAACGGTTAAAACACCCGCAAACGGTAATGTAGCTTTTATTGTTTCGGTAAAATGAGGTATGTAATTTAACGAAAAAACAGATGATAAAATATTTTTAAAATCAACAAGTGGAAGTGTACCTATAAATGCAAATAAAAAGGTATAAAAGGTAATAGTAAACGAACGATACCCTTTTTTTAATAAAATATTTCCAAAAATAGTATACAAAGAATATCCAAATCCTGTCAACAAGCCAAAAATCAAACATTCAACGCTTATTGGTGTTCCGTCACCAATAATTCCCGAAACCAAAACACAACCGCAAAACGCACAAATACAAGCAATGCATTTCTTTACAGTTAACATTTCTTTGAAAACAAAAATTGAAAGAAGAACTACAAAAAAAGGTGCTGTATACAAAAGCACAGCCGCTACCGAAAGTGAAGATAAATCCATTGTACGGTAATAGCAAAAGTTAAACATTACAATACTGAATATACCTGTTGATACAAAATATCCTATATCACGGAAATGAATTGTAAATAACTTTTTATCAACAAATAATATAATCAATCCTAAAAACAGAAAAGAAAAAAGTGCACGAGAAAAAACAATTGTCATTTCATCCACACCCGCAGCAATCATAGGTTTAACAAAAATACCTGCCATTCCCCATAAGGAAGCCGCCGCAAGAATAAACAAAATCCCTTTATTTGTCTTCATAACACCACACCCCGAAAGTAAGGCGGTTTAAAAATCTACCAA
Organism: Oscillospiraceae bacterium; assembly: GCA_015065645.1. Lineage (GTDB taxonomy): Bacteria > Bacillota > Clostridia > Oscillospirales > Acutalibacteraceae > UBA737. Next base: position 27,774 of record SVPW01000025.1, read on the forward strand.
CCACTTTTATGCGTGAAAATCCATATGCCGCCATAGCACCTGAAATATTAAGAATATAATCATCAATATCGGCAGAGCCCGTTAAGAAAAGTATTTGTAAAAATTCCATACAAATTATAACAACCGATATTACAATAAAGAATTTAAAAGCATTGTTTATACGATGAAAAATAACGGGTAAAAACAACACAAACGGCATAAAAACAGCTATATTACCGATTATGTTTTCCACAAAAGCCGATAACGAAACCCAATTATTATGATAACCAACACAAAAAAGTTTTATGGTTGCAAAAGGAATTAGGTTTATCTTATTTGCCATATAATCAGATACTCTTTCCTGTGAGCTCGCAAAAATATTTGATATATTCCTGCCAAAAGCGGTATCTATAAGCATAAAATCTATAACAATAATCAAATATGCAGCAAATAAAAACACCATTGTACGGCGCACCAGAGTTTTATGTGCATTTTTTTTAAATGAACAATATAAAAAGGTAGCACCATAACCACACGCAAAGGTTAAAAACGCAGTTATGAATTTTACAAGATGCGAAAAATCTCCTTGTATAACATCAATGCTTACAAGGCTAAAAAAAGCTACAAAGCTTACAAAATACATAACGGCGGAAAGAACAGCAGCATAACGCTTGCTCAAAATAATCACCGCCAGAATTAATTAGTAAATATAGTATATATTGTACGCAAAATACCACTTTATGTCAAGATATATTAAAATCTAAAAAAATGTTGAAAACTAAACAAGTTTGTGTTAAAATGTTCAAAAAGCTTTAAAAAAGGAGTTTTATATATGAGTAATATAATCATTACCAGTGACAGTACAACTGATTTAAGTCCGGAACTTCGTACACGTTACGGTATAAAATTATTACCATTAGGCGTTGTTTTAGGCGATAAGCTTTATACTGACGGTGTTGACCTTACACCTGATGATATTTACGCTCATCATGAAAAAACCGGTCAACTACCAAAAACTAATGCTTCAAATATTGATGACTGTATTGAGTTTTTCCGTCCTTTGGTTGACGAAGGAAAAACCGTCATTCATTTTACTATAAGCTCTGAAATGTCTTCAAACTTTAATAATACCCGACTTGCAGCTGAAGAATTTGACAATGTTTATGTAATTGATTCACGCAATCTTTCCACCGGTGGCGGATTACTTATGGTTGCAGCTGCAGAAATGGCAGCAAACGGTATGCAAGCGGAAGAAATTATTAAAAAAATTGCAGATCTTATCCCATGTGTTGATGCTTCCTTTGTTATTGATAATCTTGAATATCTGCACAAAGGCGGACGTTGTTCTGCCGTTGCAATGTTTGGTGCAAACCTTTTAAAATTAAAACCTTGTATCCAGGTTAAAGACGGTAAAATGGATGTTCGCAAAAAATACCGTGGTAAGTATTCTGTTGTATTAAAGGAATACATTGAAGAACAATTAAGCAATCCTGATGATATTATTTGTGATCGTGTTTTCATCACTCATGCCGGATGTGATGCACAAATGGTTAATGAGCTTGTAGAGCTTGTTAAAGCTAAAGGAATTTTCAAAGAGGTATTTATGACCCGTGCAGGTTGCACTGTATCTGCACATTGCGGTGCCGATACATTAGGAATTCTTTTTATACGCAAGTCACCATTAGCTTAATTATACATATAATATTGCAGGGGCCAAAAAAGGATATCCTGCAAACCGGCGGCATTTTTGAATTTGTCTTCAAACTTACCGGTTATGCCCCTTTATATATATGAACGGCTGTCTCTTATGAGGCAGCCGTCTTTTTATGATTTAATTTTTAAAAGCGCACTTTTTTCAAGCCGTGAAACCTGTGCTTGAGAAATACCAATTTCATTTGATACCTCCATTTGTGTTTTACCGCACAAAAAACGTAAGGTTAAAATATTCTTTTCTCTTTCATTCAGATTTTCAATGGCATCCTTTAAAGCAATCTCACCAAGCCAGTTAAGATCATCATTATTATCCCCCACTTGATCCATAACATAAATTGTATCACCACCATCAGAAAAAACAGGGTCATAAAGAGAAATCGGATCTACAACACTTTCAAGTGCTATAACAACATCAGCACGAGGTAAATTTAATTTTTCCGCAATCTCACTTACCGTTGGTTCACGGTTAGTTTTATTCATCAGCTCTTCCCTTGCCTGCATTGCGTGATATGCAGTATCCTTTATCGAGCGACTCACTCTAATTGCATTATTATCCCTTAAATAACGCCTAATTTCACCGATTATCATTGGAATGGTTATAGAATGGCGAAAAAGTAATATACATAGAGGATGAACTTTTATCCATCCTCTTAATGTCTTATAATAATTGTAGTTTGTCGAATCGCTTTTTAGCGTTTCGACAA
>SVPW01000001.1 GCA_015065645.1 Oscillospiraceae bacterium
GTAGCCGCATTTTTGTTTTTTCAGCGACAGGTGCGGTGAAAAAACACATCATAAGCGAAAATCCGCTTATAATGCGGATTTTCAAGGGCACAGGGGTGTACCCACGGGGATAGAGTGCAGTCAAAAAATTTTTAATTTTTTGCGAACGGCATCCCCGTCCAAGAGAGTGGAGACTTTGTCGACACTCTCGTTTTTGGTTTTAATAAACTGTATTAATCATCTGTTGATTTATCGGTAGCTTTTGCAAAAAGCGCTTCAACCTCAGCAGAAGGCTTTTTATCAATAAGGGAAACAACAACTGTTGCAATAAAGCCAACAATAAACGCAGGCAAAAGCTCGTATATACCTGTAGAAGCTGAAAGTGTGAAAAGCCATACAACGTCAACAGTAGCTCCAACGATAATTCCTGCTATAGCACCTTTATATGTAAGACGCTTCCAGAAAAGTGAAAGTATTACAACAGGACCGAAAGAAGCACCAAAACCTGCCCAGGCGTTTTCAACCATATTCATGATAGCCTGTGCTCCCGAAGATTTACTGCTTGCAATAAAGTAAGCAATAACAGCAACAATCAAAACTGTAATACGACCTATCCACATAACTTCTTTATCAGATGCATTTTTGCGGAAAACCGGCTTATAAATATCACTTGTAAATGAAGATGAAGCAACAAGGAGCTGACTATCTGCAGTACTCATAGATGCGGCAATAATAGCAGCAAGTAAAATACCGGCAAGGAATCCGGGGAAAAGATCACGGGCAAGCTCAATAAATACCATTTTCTGATTACCCTTATCCTGTAAAAGGAATTCACCGATAAGCACACGGCCGAATACAGCAATAACAATAGTAGCAAGTAAAGCTATAACTACCCATACTATAGCAACGATAGCGCTCTTTTTTACCATGCTTGACTTTTTGATCGACATAAAACGAACGAGAATATGCGGCATACCAAAGTAACCGAGACCCCAAGCAAGACCTGAAGCTATCTCACGCCAATCACAGCCAAATAAATTAGGTTCAAATACGCATTTTACAGTTTCTTTTTCGGCCGCATCAAAATATGAATATACATTGTTTAACAAACCAAAATCAAGATCTTTTAAAAAGATAATTACCAACGGAACTGCAAGCAGTGCTACAAGCATAAGTATTCCTTGGAAAAAGTCTGTCCAGCAAACAGCATTGAATCCACCCAAAAACGTATATGCAAGAATAATAAATGCGAATATCAATAATGCCGTATTTTCATCAAGAGACGGGAAAACAGCTGTGAAAACGGTGGTACCTGCAACAAAGCTTGAGGCAACATAAACCGTAAAGAATACAAGAAATATAAGTGCACTTACAATTTGAATAGTGCGACCCCCTGTAACAAAACGGTTGGAAAGATACTGCGGCAATGTGATAGAATCACCTGCGGCGCTTGAAAAACGACGCAATCTTTTTGCAACAAATATCCAGTTAGCAGCTGTACCAAGTGCCAAACCTATACCAATCCATGCCTGACCCAAACCAAAAGCCAAAATACTTCCGGGCAATCCCATAAGCAACCAGGCACTCATATCTGAAGCCTGTGCACTCATTGCGGTTACCCACGGTCCCATAGAGCGACCGCCCAAGAAAAATTCCTTTTCTCCGTTTTTATTTCTCGATTTAATAAAGAAAAATATTCCTATTCCGAGAACCACAACGAAGTAAAGAATAAACGCTAAAACTTCCATTATTTACACTCCTATAATTTAAAATACTAAAGAAGTATACCACATAAAAATAAAAAACGCAATACAAAACTAAGTTTAGACTAAAAATTAAACTTGATTTTATTTTGCGTTTTAGAATTGCTTAAATATGCAAGATTTTTAATTAGACTAAAGTCTATACTAAAAATATTACAAAAAATAAATTTATTGAATTTTACAAAAACCGTCAAGAAAACGACCTATAAGCTCACCCGAATAACGGCAAAGTGAGTAATCTCCCGCACAGATACACCAATCATACATAACCGCCCTTTCATAAAGAGCATAAGCCTTTACGATATCATTAGCGGAGACGCTTTCGGTAAGCTCACCCTTTTGCTGACCTTCTAAAATTATACTTCTGAGCAGTTTATAATAGGTGCGGTTTTTATCAAGCAGATGACGCTCACCACGTGTTATAAGCTGGGTTGACAAAAGGCGTGACAGAAGATCTACCGAAATACGGTTTTCTATCATCATAAATGCCTCACGGTTAAGAAATACCAACTTATCCCTTGCCGACATCTCATTTGAAAATGAGCTTTGCAATTTTTCATACATTTCATCAAAAAGATAAGAAAGAGATGAAAGCAAAGCATCCTTACCATCAAAATAATGATAAAAAGAGCCCTTTGAAGTATTGCTCCTTTTAACTATTTCATCCACTGTGGTATTGTCATACCCCTGCTCATAAAAAAGCTCCCATGCGGCAGAAACTATACGTCCTTTAGTGCTGTTTTCTTTTTTAGCCATTTGCTTCCCCTCCCTTTTTTAAAATTACGGGTTAATTTTTATTATTTTTGAACATACTCATAAATGAGGTGTTTTTTATGTTTAATAAAAAATTTTGGATACCGTTTTTTATAATAGGAATCATTGGCACACTAATGCACTTTATTTACGAATGGAGTGGCGAAAACCCCGTTGTGGGACTTTTTGCACCTATTAACGAAAGCATTTGGGAACACCAAAAGCTTCTATTTTTTCCAAGCATTGCTTACAGTGCATTCTCTTATCTTAAAGACCGAAAATACCCCAATGACCCTATTTCAACCCTTTTTGGTGTGATTAGCGGAATGTTAAGCATAATCACGCTTTATTACACATACAAAGGAATTATCGGTAAGGATATTGGTTGGCTTAATATAGTGATTTTTTATATAGGAGTTGCTGTTTTCCTGATAACAAAACGCATTATACGCAAAAACCGTGTTTTAACAGGTATTACACCAAACATTGCGGCAATTATTATCATATTGATACTTAGCATTCTTTTTGGAATTTGGACCTATATGCCGCCAAAGCTTGGTATTTTCACACCGCCTATGGCATAATTATTTTTTATATGCATAAACAAAATCACCAAGCCACACACGAAAACCGCCACCGTTATAATAGCGGGAATATTGCCTTAGTGAAAAGAAAAGTGATATAAAGCAGAAAATATTTTTACTCTTTAAAAACTTTATTCTACGCTTTTCAAAACGCATAAAACGTTCTATCCTTGATTTAAGCTTAGCATCATTTACAAAGGATAAAATATATTCGTGACCTTCAAGTGATTCACAAAGTCCTGCTATGCGCTTTTCTACACGGCGTTCTATTTTAGAACGGTCTGCCTTAAAAGAAACATTATTTTCATGGCAACGATAGCTCATAAGAGGTGTATTCAAACAGTATGCACCGCCATCAAGCGAAGAAACCATAGAAATAAGCCAATCATGCCCCAATAATGAACGCAGTTCAATGGGTTTTAGCTTTTCTTTAAGCTCAGATTTAAAGCAGGTTGCACAGCCCCTTATATAAGAATGACCAATAAAGCTTTCGGGTAAAAGTTTTTCTAAAGTACCACTAAAATTTGCTTCATAATGAGGAACAGTGGCAATATCGGTAGGCTTTCCGTTACCGTCAACCAAGCGATAACGGGTTGCAAGCATAGAAATTTGAGGATTTTCCTCAAGCGTTTTAAGCATAATTTCTATCTTGTTATTATCCCAAATATCATCCTGATCACAAAGGAATATAATATCCCCATTTGCTTTTTCTATTGCTCCGTAAAAATTAAGGCAATAGCCTAAATTTTTTTCATTTTGCAAAACCTTCCACCCTGAAAGCCCATTTTCTTCAATAAACTCACGGCAAACAGCCACGGTATTATCTGTTGAACCGTCATCACAAATAATAACCTCATCAGGTGATACGGTTTGCAAACGCAGACTATCAAGCTGTTCTTCAATATAGCGTTCACCATTATAGGTTGCAACTGCTACCGTTATCATAATCTCACCTTTAAAAACAGCTTTTGCATTTTGAATTTAAGAATATAAGAAAGATGGCAAAAGCGGTATATTTTACTAACATTAAGACTTTTTGCAGCTTTAATTATCATTTTGGCATTTCTGCCCTCAAATGCCGCATTATTAGCAGCATTACGGAAGTGTTCATCCTTAACCTCAGCAGCAATCACCTTTTTTATATCTTTTTTATCACACGAAAGGAACATATCCATAACAGATGAAAATACCGACTTAATATAATAAAAGTCACAATATTCATCCATTCCTTCACTTACATCCTTTAAAAGCAATGCTCTTTTCTTAATTGTGGCAAGCTTTTCAGGATTATGACGGCGTGTAATACTGCCCATATGCAGTACATAATGATAAAAGCACTCACTAAAAACGGCTATTTTAGGCTTATGACGCAAAAGACGCAAATTAAAATCGGTATCCTCATAAATTTCCCCTTGAGGGAACAGCATACCGTTTTGCTTCAAAAATGAATGTTTATAAAATTTATTCCATGCAGGGTCTATAAGATTTTTTGCTTTAAGCTCAGTCAAGGCTTCAAAAATTTCATCCCCGTTATATACGCCGGGGATTGCCGTTATTGGAGAAAGGCTTTTGCCGTTTTCCATATAATAACCACAAAGCACAACATCGGCATCGGTTTCCTGAGCTTTTTCAAGACAGAAAGAAAGGGTATTATCCTCTATAAGGTCATCACTGTCAACAAAACAGATATACTCCCCCACTGCCCTTTCCATACCGAAATTACGGGCAGATGCCAAGCCACCGTTTTTCTTTTCAAAATAGCGTATACGCTTATCATTCTGCGCCGCTTTACTACATATTTCACCGCTATTATCGGTGGCGCCGTCATTTACCAAAATCAGCTCAAAATCTTGACAGCGCTGCGAAAGAATAGAATCTATGCAGCGCTGAACATCATTTTCAACATTATAGACCGGCACAATTACGCTTACTTTACACATATCAGTAAAGTATCTTACCCTCAGCAACCTTTTTAAGGTGTTCGCCATAAGGTGACTTACCGTAACGGTTTGCCGATTCAAGCAGTTTTTCACGGTCTATCCAACCGTTAATATAGGCAATTTCCTCAACTGCAGAAATTTGTATACCCTGACGGTTTTCAATCACCTTTACAAACTCTGTGGCTTCTGCCAAAGCATCCATTGTACCTGTATCAAGCCAAGCATAACCACGGCCAAGTGTTACAACATTAAGGTTCCCCTGCTCAAGGTACATACGGTTAAGGTCGGTTATTTCAAGCTCACCACGAGCAGAGGGTTTTACCTGCTTTGCAAGCTCAACAACATTTTTATCATAGAAATAAAGACCTGTTACACAATAGTTAGACTTTGGATTTTGAGGCTTTTCTTCAATAGAGATAGCCTTGCCGTTTTCATCAAACTCAACTATACCAAAACGCTCAGGGTCATCAACATAATAGCCAAAAACAGTAGCACCGTTTTCCCTTGTAGCAGCTTCCTTTAAATGCTTTGTAAGACCACTGCCATAGAAAATATTATCACCAAGCACCATTGCACAGCTATCGCCATCAATAAATTCCTCACCGATAAGAAATGCCTGTGCCAAACCATCAGGAGAAGGCTGTTCCTTATAAGAAAGGTTTATGCCGTAATCGGAACCATCACCCAAAAGTCTTTCAAAATTAGGAAGATCCTTGGGTGTGGAAATAATAAGAATATCACGAATACCGGCAAGCATAAGTGTGGAAAGCGGATAATAAATCATCGGCTTATCATATACGGGTAAAAGTTGTTTAGAGGTTACCATTGTTAAAGGATAAAGACGTGTTCCGCTACCGCCTGCAAGAATAATACCTTTCATTTTAAAAAACTCCTTTTAAAGCTTTATTATTTCAATGCTGTTAATAACAACATCTTCTACCGGTTTATCATTAATGCCTGTTTTAACATTTGCAATGCCGTCAACAACCTCAAGTCCCTCATAAACCTGACCAAAAACAGAATGATGGAAATCAAGCCAAGGTGTTCCACCCATTGCATTATAGGCATCAATTATATCCGCAGGGAAATATTTTTCTCCCAAATCCTCCATTTGGCCTACCATACTTTCAGGAACAGTATTTGCCTGAACAATAAAGAACTGGCTGCCATTTGTATTAGGACCTGAATTTGCCATTGAAAGTGCACCACGCAGATTATGAAGCTTGGAGTCAAACTCATCCTGAAAGCTTCTGCCCCAAATAGATTCTCCACCTGTACCGTTACCGAGTGGGTCACCACCCTGAATCATAAAATCCTTTATAACACGATGGAATATAAGACCGTTATAATAACCGTTTTGCGAATGTTTTACAAAGTTCTCAACCGTTTTGGGTGCTTCATTTGGGAAAAGCTTTATCTTAATATCTCCCATATTTGTATGCATTATTGCAACGGTATCTCCCGATTGCGGTTCCATTATTTGAAATGCTGACATAAAAAAACCTGCCTTTTTTTATTATTAATTATATTTTAACAGTATTTTCCATAGCTTGCAACTATTATTTATCATTGCACCTATAAAAATTATAAATTGCCTCAGCACACGGTTTTGTAACACCCTTTACAGCCGTTAACTCCTCAACCGATGCCTCACGGATTTTTTTTATTGTTTTAAAATGCTTTAAAAGTGCATTTGCACGACTTTTGCCAACACCTTCTATTGACAAGAGTTCACCTGAAAGCATATTTTTACTGCGTTTTTGCCTATGATAGGTTATGGCAAAACGGTGAACCTCATCCTGAATTGCGGTAACAAGGGTAAATGCACGGCGGTTTTGCTTTATTGAAATATCTCCACCATCACAAGCGATTGCTCGTGTGCGATGCTTGGAGTCCTTTACCATACCAAAAACAGGAACAGATATATTATGCCTTGAAAGTACCTCTCTTACTGCAGAAAGCTGACCTTTACCACCATCAAGTAAAATAAGATCAGGCAAATGCCCAAAGCCTTCATCTTCACCATTTTCATATTCGGTAAATCTGCGATCAAGCACTTGTGCCATTGAAGCATAATCATCCTGACCGACAAAGCCCTTAATTTTAAACCGCTTATACGCCGCTTTAAAGGGTCTGCCATCCTTAAAAACTATCATTCCGCCAACATTTTCCTGACCTGCTGTGTGGGATATATCATAAGATTCAATATATCTTGGAACATTTTTCATTCCCAAAAGCTCAGCAAGCTCATTTAATGCTGCCATTTCTCTGCCACTGCGTTCGGTTTTCATTGAAAGATTTTGTGCAGCATTATCACGACACATTGCAACAAGCTCACGCTGTACACCACGTTCGGGAAGTATGAAATTTGATTTTTTTCCACTTTTTTCGCTCAACCACTGCTCCAAAAGCTCTTCATTCTCAGGGCTTTCATCAATAACAATTCGTGGCGGTATATCACTGTGAGTTTCATAATACTGCTGTAGAAATTCAGCATAAAGTGAAGGCTTATCAGAAAAACCATCAATAAAATAATGCTGTTTATCGGAAAGCCTGCTATCCTTAAAAATAAGCACACTAACACATGCAGTTTCGCCTATTGCCGCACAAGCAAAAACATCCTCACGAGGATAAGGTGCCATAACAACCTTTTGTTTTTCTTTTAATTTTCGCATTGCCGTTATGCGGTCACGAAGCCGTGCCGCAAGCTCAAACTCCAAATTTTCCGCAGCCTGCTCCATACGCTTACTAAGGGAATTTATCATCTCTTCACTGTTTCCCTTTTTAATAAAATCCCTTGCGGCATTTACAGTTTCATTATAATCATATAGGCTTATTTTACCCTTACACGGTGCTTCACAAAGACCGATATGGTAATTAAGGCAAGGCTTTGACGGTGTATCAAAATTGCGGTTACAATCAGGCAGCCTAAAGGTTCGGCGCACAGTTTCAACCGTATCACGCACCACAAAAGCAGAATAATAAGGGCCTATATACTCCCCTTTTTCACCCAACTGCATTGCAGTTTCAATTCTTTTCCATCTATCATCTGTGATGTGAATATAATGATATCCCTTATCATCCTTTAAAAGAATGTTATATTTAGGCTGATTTTGCTTAATAAGTGAGTTTTCCAAAATAAGCGCCTCAAACTCACTATCACAAAGTATGGTTTCAAAATGATCTACATTCATAACCATTTGACGCACCTTTTCGGTATGATTATTTCCACTTCCGAAATACTGTGTAACACGGTTTTTAAGAGCCTTAGCTTTACCTATATATATAATCTTACCCGATTTATCCTTCATTATATATACACCGGGAGTTGTGGGAAGTCTGTTAGCCGCAGATTTAAGTTCTTTTTGTTTTTCATTTATCATAATGCAATCACCCTTTCCACAACACTATTATACAATTTAATAATACCACACAAACTATTTATTTACAAGAAAAACGAAAAAGTCACAACAATAACTCAAAAATAGGTTGAATTTATCCTATTTTATGATATAATATAGGCAGAGGTGTTATAAATGATAGTTGATACAGAAAATTTAGTTTCCCTGACTGAGGCAAATCAAAATTTTTCAAGGGTTGTCCGTGTTGTTGATGAAAAAGGTATAGCCGTTATTTTAAAAAACAACAAGCCCAAATATGTAGTTGTTAATTTTGATGAATACAGCACAGCTTTGGAAGTAATCAGTATGAGAAAATCCGAAATTGACAAAGCGGCAGATGAAATTATTAAAGAAAATATGGAAGCATTATTGGAGCTGGCAAAATGACATTACTTACAACAAAAGAAATAAACAATCTGCACAACACACTTATTAATCGCACGGGCGGAAGTCAGGGTATTCGTGAAGAAAGCCTTTTGGAATCAGCGGTTTACAGTGCTTTATCATCATTTGGTGACAGTGAAGCATACCCAACAATTGAAGAAAAATCAGCAAGGCTGATGTTTGCACTCACCAACAATCACTCATTTATTGACGGCAACAAACGCATAGGAATATTTGTAATGCTTATGACCTTAAAGCTAAATAATGTTAATATTAAATATTCACAAGACGAGCTTATCAACCTTGGACTGACAGTTGCCGACGGCACCTTAGACTATGACGGAATATTAGATTGGATAAAAACACATATAATCTAAAAACTCATTATCGGTTTATTTTACAAAAAATATGCAAAGCTTCTTTATTATCACTTGAGAAGACAAAAACCCTGCCGAAATTTTTCGGCAGGGTTAAATTTTTTAATTATTATTTAGATAACACGAACACGGATTACGCCATCAATAGCCTCAAGCTCAGAAATGATAGCTTCATCATCAGCAGCGGCAACATCAAGCATTGTGTAAGCATAATCTCCACGAGACTTATTAAGCATATTCTCAATATTAACACCATCTGCAGCGGCAGCTGTTGTGATAGCGGTGAGCATATTTGGAATATTCTTATGAATAATGCAGATACGCTTATCTGTGCTTCTGGGCATAACGATCTCAGGAAGATTTACAGAGTTTACGATATTACCGTTCTCAATGTAATCAATAAGCTCCTTAGCCGCCATTTTAGCACAGTTATCCTCAGACTCAGGAGTAGAAGCACCGAGGTGAGGAATTGCAATAACACCATCAACACAAAGCAGGTCATCAGTCGGGAAATCGGTAACATAAGCTGCAACCTTACCGGCCTCAAGAGCTGCTACCATATCAGCAGAGTTTACAAGTGCATCACGGGAGAAGTTAAGGATGCGAACGCCATCCTTCATCATTGCGATAGAATCGGAATTGATGAGATTCTTAGTAGAATCGGTAAGCGGAACATGAACGGTGATATAATCACACTTCTGGAAAATTTCCTTAATGTCATTAATATGAACGGCATTATGGGTAAGATTCCAAGCAGACTTTACAGAAAGATAAGGGTCATATCCGTATACGGTCATACCAAGGTGATTAGCTGCATTAGCAACCATAACACCAATAGCACCAAGACCTATAACACCCAAGGTTTTGCCTTTAAGCTCAGGACCGGCAAAAGCGCTCTTTCCCTTTTCAACCATTTTGCCAACCTCAGCGCCGTTACCCTTTAAGGTTTTAGCCCACTCAATAGCGGTGATAACACGGCGTGAGCTAATGAGCATACCTGCAATAACAAGCTCCTTAACAGCGTTTGCATTTGCACCCGGGGTATTGAAAACAACGATACCCTGCTCAGAACAACGGTCGATCGGAATATTATTAGTACCTGCACCTGCACGGGCAATAGCCTTTAAGGATGCGGGAAACTCAACATCATGCAATGCGGCAGAACGAACAATGGCACCATCGGCATTATCAACCTCATCACCAATAGTATACTTATCATCAAAAACCTCAAGACCTGTCTTGGAGATTTTATTATAGGTTTTAATCTTAAACATTATGCGTTTTCCTCCTCAAACTTCTTCATAAACTCAACAAGCTTCTCAACACCCTCAATAGGCATAGCGTTATATATAGAAGCACGCATACCGCCAACGCTGCGGTGACCTTTAAGGTTTACAAAGCCTGCCTTCTTAGACTCTGCTACAAACTTAGCATCAAGTTCTTCATTACCGGTAACAAACGGAACATTCATGAGTGAACGGTCTTCCGGAACAACAGTGCCCTTAAAGAGCTTGGAGTTATCAAGGAAATCATAAAGAATCTTAGCTTTCTTTTCGTTAAGCTCCTTCATAGCCTCTAAGCCGCCCATCTTCTTAATCCACTTAAAGGTAAGACCTGCAATATAGATGGTATAGCAAGGAGGAGTATTGAACATAGAACCGTTTTCTGAATGGGTATCATATTTAAGCATTGTGGGGGTGATATCCATAGCGTTACCGATAAGGTCCTTACGGATGATAACAATAGTAACACCTGCGGGAGCAACATTCTTCTGAGCACCTGCATAGAGCATACCAAACTTTGAAACATCAATCGGCTCAGAAAGGATGCAGGAAGAAATATCTGCAATAAGCGGAACATCGCCGGTTTCGGGCAATGTGTTGTATTTAGTACCATAAATGGTGTTGTTCATACAAATGTGAACATAGTCAGCCTCAGGGTCAAAATCAGCAGCGGTGGTCTTAGGAATATAGCTAAAGGTCTTATCCTTAGAAGAAGCAACCTCACGAGCTGCACCGTAACGAGCAGCCTCCTTATAAGCCTTATTAGCCCACTGACCGGTGATAATATAATCAGCCTTACCGTTTTTGGTCATAAGGTTAAGCGGAACCATTGCAAACTGAGTGGAAGCACCACCCTGGAGGAAAAGAACCTCATAATTATCAGGGATGTTCATGATCTCACGAAGATCAGCTTCAGCTGCATCAATAATTGCCTGATACTCCTTTGAACGGTGGGACATTTCCATTACGGACTGACCGCTTTCACCATATTCAAGCATTTCTGCTGCTGCTGTTTTAAGAACTTCCTCAGGAAGCATAGAGGGGCCTGCACTAAAATTATAAACTCTGGACATAGTAATTACCTCCTATAAATTTTAAGTTTTTTGTCCTTTAGCAAATGGGTGATACCCTTTTGCATCACTTGCCTCCTATTATATGACAAAGTTTTTAATATGTCAATAGGTTTGTTAAAAATATAACAATGTTTTTTGAAAAATCTTGAATTTTGCGTAAAGTTTGTTATTTTTTTAACAATTAATATGTTTGTTTAATAGATTCTTCCCCTTTTCAATGTTTTAAGTTTGTTTCGCACAATTTACACAAACTTTTATTATAAAATATTTACATTGCAAATCTGTTATGGTATAATTTGCAAAAAGTTTATCAAGGAGGATAAAATGCAAAAAAACTCAAGTTATTACAAGAAAACAAAATTTGCATGTTACTATACATTTCTTGCAATGTCGTCAGCCTTTAGCCTGCCGCCTATACTTTTTTTAACATTCAGGCAAATGTATTTCATTTCATATACACTGCTTGGAACATTAGTGCTTACAAATTTTTGCACACAGCTTATTGTTGATTTGATTTTCAGCTTTTTTACAAAGTATTTCAACATACAAAAAACAATCCAGATTATGCCACTTTTAACCTCCTTAGGTTTTTTGGTATACGCTATTGTGCCAACCCTTTTTCCTCAATACGCCTATGCAGGTTTATTTTCCGGCACAGTGATATTTTCTATTGCAGCAGGACTTTGCGAAGTGCTTTTAAGCCCTTTGATTGCGGCAATTCCCTCAAAAACGCCTGAAAAGGATATGAGTTTACTTCATTCACTTTATGCCTACGGTGTTGTGAGTGTAGTTATTATAAGCACGGTATTTCTAAAAATCTTCGGCAATGAAAATTGGATGTATTTAACGCTGTTTTTGGCTGTATTACCTATCATTTCTTCTTTGCTTTTCTTCACATCCCCTTTTCCGCCAATTAATATTTCAGGAAACAGCTCTAATACTACCGTAAAACAAAACAGCGGTCTTTTTCTTTGTGTTATTTGCATTTTCTTAGGAGGTGCCGCAGAAAATGCCATGACAAACTGGATATCAAGTTATTTGGAAAGTGCTTTACATATTTCAAAAACCTTGGGCGATATTTTAGGCTTTACAATGTTTGCGGTTCTTTTAGGTTTAGGAAGAACACTTTATGCAAAATACGAAAAAAATATATCCACCGTTTTACTTGGCGGTATGTTTGGTGCGACAATTTGTTATCTTATTGCAGGTCTTTCCCCTATTCCGTTGCTTTCAATGCTTGCCTGTATACTTACCGGACTTTGCACCTCAATGCTTTGGCCCGGAACATTGATTTTAATGGAAGAAAAATTTCCAAATCCGGGTGTTACAGCCTATGCTCTTATGGCGGCAGGAGGAGACCTTGGCGGTTCTGTTGCACCGCAGATGTTAGGAGCGATTGTGGATTCTGTATCAACAAGCAGTTGGGCAGAAACTTTAGGCAATAAGCTTTCACTCACCGCAGAGCAAATAGGAATGAAAACGGGTATGCTCACGGCAACGATATTCCCGATTTTAGGCGTGATTATACTAATTATAATTAAAAAAACATTTGCAAAACGCTAGGCATTACGAAACAAAAAAACTGTGCAGAATTTTCTGCACAGTTTTTTATTTCATCTATATTTTATTCACCATAGGGGAAATCGAAGGTGCCGCCGTAAATACTATCTTCCTTATCATCACTTTTTATAACTTCAGAATAGCTTGATTCTCCAACATTTGCACCCAAAACAGCTTCGTAATCTTTTTCGTTGCCATATTCATCAACAACGGTTACGGTTACGGTATCACCTGCACGACAATCCTCTATAACATCAAGTACAACATCATCAGAGATTATATCCTTGCCGTTTATTTTGGTGATAATATCACCCTCTGAAATTTTACCGTAAAGGTCACTATCAGCACTAACAGTTGCAACATAAATTCCGCTTGCAGGGGCATTATTAACCTCTGCCGTAACAGAATCAAGCTCAGTATAGGTGATGCCAAGCTTTGCTCTATCGCTAACCTTACCATCAGAAATAAGCTGGGTTACAACACGTTGCATAGTTGTTGTAGGAATTGCGAATCCAATATTATCATAGTTTGCAGAAGCGAGCTTTGAGGAGGTAATACCTATCACCTGACCATACATATTAACAAGTGCTCCGCCAGATGAGCCCGGGTTTATTGCACTATCGGTTTGGATAAGGCGTGCAGAATAATTAGATGTATTACTAATTCTGCGGGCTGTAAGAGAAACTATACCGCTTGTAACGGTTGTATCATCCGAAGCGCCGCTTGGTCTGCCCAAAGCCACAACATTTTCACCGCAAAACAGTTCATTAGAATTACCGAATGTGGCAGCTTTAAAATCCTTTCCGCCAACTATCTTTAAAACGGCAAGATCACTTACAACATCACCTGCTACATATTCGGCATTATACTCTGTGCCGTCATGCATATATATTTTAAACTTGGGAGCACCAACCTCAGAATATATATGGTCATTGGTAACGATATAACCGTCCGCAGTATAAATCACGCCCGAAGCATCCGACATATTACCGTTTTTATTATAAACCCTTATGCCTACTATGGATTCATTAAGCTTTTCATAAACCTGAGCAGGGGTGTATTGATCGGTATCCTTAGGCTTTGACGCAAGGTCAAGCTCAACATCCTTATGAAGATTTGAAGAGCTTGTTGTTCCAACATATCCCCTACCGTACAAATAGCCCGCTAAGGTGCTTCCCGTAAGTAAAATCATAAGAGCAACCGCAATACAGAAAATCTTTAAGCCCTTGCTTGATTTACCTTGTGTTTCCGCAGCAGTAACAGGAGTATACTGAATTGGGTTTGCCACTATGGGCTGAGTTGGTATAAATGGTGTATTTTGCGGCATACGAGGTGGGAAATTTTCACCGTTTACAGGATCAGAAACCGGTGTATCCATAGGATTTACCGAAGGTTGAACAGGCGGTTGAACCAAAGGCTGTACGGGAGGTTCAACAGAAGCTTGCTGTACAGGATGTACTATGGGTGGCTGTACAGGCACACTTGGCGGTTCTTGGTTAAGATTAAAGCCCTCAACCGAACCTATATTATCTACATTTGAAGAGGATGCACTTTCAGATGTATCCTTTTGCACACTATTATTTTCAAATTCGCTCATATTAATATATCCCCCTATTTAGTAAGCGGTAAAATAATTTCAAAAGAAGTTTTATCGTTTTCACGGCTTGTTACAGTTATATTTCCACCGTGATTTTTTATGATTGTTTTAACTATATAAAGCCCTAATCCGGTACCTGTTTTATTCGCCGAACGAGACTTATCAACCTTATAAAAACGTTCAAACACAAAGGGTAAGGATTCTGATGGGATTCCCTTTCCCGAATTTGTTATACGGAATATTAAATTCCGACGATCGGTAGTGAGAATAAAATCAATACTTCCGCCCTCTTCAGAAAACTTAACAGCATTATCCACAAGATTATAAATTGCCTGATGCAAAAGGTCCTTATCGGCATTAATCATAATATCCTGTGTTTCTTCAAGACCGTTTATATTTATTGATTTTTGCTCTATTCGCTGTTCCTGACTTAAAACGATATTCAGCAAAAGCTCACGGAAATTAAACTCCTCAGGCTTTAGAGAAAACTCTCCCGATTCTAACTTTGCAAGATGAAGCATTGTTTCAACAAGCCTTGAAAGCCTTTTAACCTCATTTGATACTATACCAAGATAGTATGACTGTTTTTCAGGTTCAATAGTTCCGTCAATAATACCATCAATAAAACCGCCTATTGTAGTCATAGGGGTTTTAAGCTCATGAGAAACATTTGCAACAAAGCTTCGCCTCATACCCTCAAGCTGAACAAGAGAATTGGTCATCTGGTTAAAGGAAATTGCTAATTGCCCGATTTCATCATCACTTTTAACAGGTATTCTGCGTGAAAAATCACCACGAGCCATTGCACGTGCCGCTTCAGACATCTGCTTCATAGGCTTTGTTAAACGATAGGTAATGGCATAAATTGCGAAAAACATTACGATTATTGGAATTATTGCCGAAATAAGATAATATTTCATAACCGTTTGAACAAGCTTATAGCTTACGGAAATTGGCATAGACGCAACAACAAAGCCTATACACTTACCTTCCTGCTCAATCTTTGTTGCACTTACAAAATGCGGTTTTCCGTAAATACCCAAATTACTGAGCTCTGAAATATCACCCTTTTCAACCCTTGCTAAAAATTTACCTGAAATTTTGCTTTTGGTATGGGCGCATACGCTGTTTTTTGCCCATTCATCACAGGTGCATATAACAATTTCACCATCTGTTCCGGTAACAAAAATATCTAAATCAGAAACCTCCGCCAAGCTTTTTGAGGTGAAGAATATACTTCTTGTAACATCTATTCCTATAGGCTGATTGCTGTATTCAATTACCGTTTCTGAATAATCAGCAACAGTTTTACAGCTTTTTTGAAGCGATTTATAGTTAGAGCTTGACAAATAATCATTATAAACAAAGGTTAAAATAACCATCATTGCGGTAAGGCTGAAAACAATTATTAAGGATGTTGTAAAAAAGAATTTTTTAAACAAACTGGAACGCATACCGTTTTACCGAACCTCAAATTTATAACCAACGCCCCAAACTGTTTTTAAGGTCCATTCGCTTGAAATTTTTTCAAGCTTTTCACGCAGGCGCTTTACATGAACATCCACCGTACGGGAATCACCGTAATAATCAAAACCCCATACCTCATCAAGCAGTTGGTCACGGGTATAAACACGGTTTGGATTACTTGCAAGATGATAAACAAGTTCAAGCTCTTTTGGAGGGGTATCTATAATTTTACCATCCACCTCAAGCTCATAATTGGTGAGATTTATACGCAGTTTATCAAAACGAACCTCTTTAATCTGGTTTCCCTTTTCATTATCATTGCTGCGGCGAAGCACTGCCTTAATTCTTGCAATAACCTCTTTTGCATCAAACGGCTTACAAACATAATCATCCGCACCAAGCTCAAGCCCTAAAATCTTATCAAAGGTTTCACCCTTTGCGGTTAGCATTATAATAGGGGTATTACTTGTTTTACGGATTTCACGGCAAACCTGCCATCCATCAAGCTTAGGAAGCATTATATCAAGCAAAATAAGGTCAGGAGAATACTTAGAAGCAAACTGTACTGCCTGCTCACCGTCACCTGCAACTACAGTTTCAAAACCATCCTTTTCAAGATAAAGACGCAATAATTCACAGATATTTTCATCATCATCAACTATAAGTATTTTATTAAGATTCATTTTAATCCCCCTATACGGTCAATAATTCTATATTAAACCAAGTTTATGACAAAAATATGAATTTTCCTATACCGTTCCTTTAATTTTTGCAAAAAGCTTAACATTATCAAGCTATATGTTATTATATTTATTTTATAATAACATACTTCAAAAAGCTTTTCAAGGTTAATAACAAAACTTTCACCCTGCAAAGATTATAATTTCTTTACAGGGTGAAAGTTAGCTTTTATTTATATATCTGCTATATTGCAACGGTGACATACCGTATTTCTTTTTAAAGCGTGTTGAAAAATATGACTGCGAACAAAAATTGAGGTTATTGGAAATTTCAGACAGTGAAAAACTACCCGTTAATATAAGCTCACATGCCTTTTTCAGCTTACATTCGTTTATATATTCCGAAGGCGGCATACCAAAATTATACATACAACATCGGTAAAGATATGATGTACTGATATAGATTTGCTTAGCAATAAAATCCACGCTAAGCTGTGAATTAAAAATGTTTTCTTCAATAACAGCCTCTATTTTTGTTTTCATTGCCGCAATTCGTGCAAGAGTTGTTTCCAAAGGCTTTATATCAGAAGCAGCCGATTTTTGAGTATATAAACTTTGTGCTACGGTGTAAGCTATTATCTCAAGGGTACGCTCCTCACCTATTTGAGTTCTGTGCAGCATGTTATGCCTTATATGCTCAAAAAGCACCGTCATATCAGGTGTTGCCGATTTTGGAGTTATAAGATTTTGAAAATCGCAACATTCCATATTAAACATAAGCGTTATATACTCAATTTCCTTAGAGGAGCTTTTAATTAAATAGCTGTTTTGAGGCGGTATAAAGCAGTATGAAAACGTTTCACTGTTAATATTATATTCTTCGTTGCAAATACGGTATATAAACCCTCCCTTAACAAATATAATCATTGTCCAAAGGGAGCTGTTTTCTTTTTCCACACAAAAATCCGTATTAATATGACGGTGGAAGTTAAAAATAAGATTTTCAACCCTCAACTGATGCATAACGGTGATCAAATCGGGAGCTTTTTGCCGTACAATATCCTCTATACGACTATTGTCCATTTTCACTTCTCCCCTTTCAACGATTTTTATTCCGTAATCATACTTTTTACCTTATTTAATAAATCGCTAAGCATCTCCTCGGTCTTGCCGTCTTGTATTTCCCTTTCAATAATAAAAGGTACATTTATCTTAAAGCTTTGAATCAGCGCAAAAAAGCGCTTGAAATCAACAAAGCCCTCAAAAAGCTCGGTTTCTTTACCAAGTTCTTTTGTATTAACAGGAGGCAAACCATCCTTAATATGAACACTTTTAATATAATCTTTAAGCGTAAAAACAGCATCCACAGGATTGCCAAATCCATACATAATTATATTTGCGGTATCAATATTAACAAAAACATTATCTGTTCCGACATCCTCTATAAGCCTTAAAAGAGTTATGGGACTTTCTCCACCTGTTTCAAGCAGTAAATTAACATGGTTCCGTTTTGCAAAATCAGCTACATCAAAAACTATATCACGCATACGGATATAATCCTCACAAAACGGGTCATTTGCAACAAAGCCTGCGTGTATAAGCATATTTTCAATACCTATCATACCGCAAAAGCTTGCCGCCTGCTTTATAAATTTAACCCTTTCCTCGCCATACTGCTTGCTGTTTATGCCTGCATCCTTAAAATCCGAAAAAAGATTCCATTTGGTATGGTTATCACGAAATCCTGCAAAAAACGCCTGAATTTTAATACCGCTTTGCATTACGGCTGTTTTTATTATTTCGGCATCCGCAATAGTGTATTCCTGCGGTTTATACACAAGCTGGCAGCAATCAAAGCCCTTATTTTTTAATTTTTCAAATTCTTGCAATGCAGATTGCGGATTGGATAACCTTAATATCGTTCCGTATTTCATACCGCACCCTCAACCGCTATTTCGGTGTATGGATTTTCAATGGATTTTTTAAGTGCTGAACGCACCGCAATACATTCAAGTGTATTTTCAATATTTACAGGTGCTTTTCCTGTTTCAAAAAATTCTAACAAAGCCTTACAAAAGCACTTCCAAAAATCACTTTTACAGTACATTTGAGTACATTCATTATTTATTTCGGGATAACAGCAGAAATCTGCATAGGTACCTTCAAACTGATTTAAAAATGCCTTTCTGCCATCTTTATATCTCACCTCAAAAACCTTATTTGCACTATTATTGCGGCAAATAACAGATTTTGCACCATTTTTCATAAAAGTATTCATAAGCTCTATAAGATGAATAGAATAAATCTCAAATGCATATCCGCTTTCAACCGTAACACTATTTACTGATGGTGAATCAGCCTTTAAAAACTGTGAAACGCAGGGTTCAAAGCGTGTTGCAGAGCTTGACCAAAAGCTTGCATTATTTGCTTTTCCGCACTGTGCAATTCTTTTGGCGGTTTCATAATCGGGAGCAAAGGTTTTATCCACATAAACCGGCTTACCGCTTTCAAATGCTATACGGCAAAATTCTTCATGAAGCTCAGGATTATTGGGAGAAAGCACCATTAAAACATCTGCTACATCACACACCTGCTTTATGGTTTCACACTTTAAAGCACCTGTTTTTTGACACCATTCATCTGTAGTTTCCCCTGTTGAAGGACTTTTATCGGTTTTGGCATAAATATGTGTTATAACATATTCTTCTTTTGCTTCCTCAACCGCTATTTCATGAAAAAGTCTATGATATGTATTTGAGTGGAAATTACTTATATAATTATCTATGATACCTACTTTTTTCATAATTGCACTCCTTATAAAGCTACAGTTTTATTGTTTCTTGCTGATTCAAAAGCCGCCATCATCACTTTCATTGAAAGTCGCAATTCATCGTGAGTAACAATAGGCTCTGCTTTTTTATCAATAACAGCCAAAACATTTTCATAAAATTCTTCCCAACGGGGTTCTTTTTTAAGTTTTGGAAGCTCAAGCTCCTCTATTTCTTGTTTGGGTCTTGGCCACATTGTTCTTGAAAGTCCGTTTGGGGTATATACACAGCCCTGTTGCCAATCAACCTCTTTAATATTAGCCTTCACTATCTTGCCTTTATAAGAGAACCATTCTTCAATGCTTGCTGTTCCGTCATCTCCCGATAAATGCCAACGGGGTTCATCTATATAACACCAAAGGTCTGCAACAATCTGAGCTTTAACGCCATTTTCAAAGCCTATTATAACACGGCAAACATCATCCACTTTAGGGAAACGAACACTTTGAAGTTGGGCAAAAACATAGGTAGGTTTACTATTTATAAGGCATAGCACCTGATCTATCATATGTATTCCCCAATCATACAAGGTGCCTCCGCCTGCTTCGTATGTACTACGCCATTTTCCTGAGCTTCCACGGTTACTGTAAAGGCGGGAATCTAAGAAATAAAGCTTACCCAAGATATCGCTATCTATTATTTCCTTCATAATAGCATAGTCAATATCAAAGCGCCTGTTTTGATGAACGGTATACAGCATACCCGTTCTAAGGCTTACCTCAATAACCTCCTCAAGCTCCTCACAGTTAAGGCACGCAGGCTTTTCACAAACCACATGCACACCATGCTCCATTGCTAAAATTGAATAGTATTTATGAAAATTATTAGGTGTTGCTATAAGCACTAAATCAATACCGCTGTCAAGCATTTCTTCCGCAGAAGAAAAGACCAAAAGACCTTTTTCTTCTGCAAGTTTACAACGCTCGTTATCAATATCATATACTGCTACCGCATCAAGTCCATCTATGCGAGAATTAATATTTTCAACATGCCAAGAGCCCATATTGCCGTAACCTATAATGCCTATTTTTCGTACCATCTCATTCACCATTAATTAAAGTTTATCCCATACTTCTTTTAAAGCTACAAAACGCTTTTCTTTACCTGATATTTCTGCGGCATCCAGAACTATCTGAGATTGCAGACCGTAATCAATAGTGGAGGTATATTCATCAACCTTGCCGTTAAGAAGATTAATGAATGATTTACACTGATGCAAAGAATCTGCCGCACCGTAGCTTTCCGGAATGGGAAGAAGTTGCTCTTCCTCACCCTCTTTATGAAGCGTTATATGAGAAAAATCACTTTCACTAAACTTAACATATCCGTTGAGTCCAAAAATCTCAACCTCAGTAAGACCCGGACAGGTAGCACATCCACGAGACAAAGCAACCGTTGCAGAAGAACCGTTTTTAAGATCAATTATAAGGTTTGCCCAGTCATCGGTGGTAACATCGCCCCATTCATCCGAATCTATCAGTTGACGCCTTTTCACAAATGTGCCGTAATTTGCGGAAATTCCCTGAATATCCGTTCCAAGCCAATTAAGAAGATCAAGCATGTGAGAGCCAAGGTCACTCAATACACCAACACCCGATTTTTCCTTTTGGAAACGCCATTCCAAACGGCGTCCCGGCCAAAGAGCACTATCCTTTATACATTTAACATAAATATGATTTATTTCACCAACGGTACTAGCATCCATAATATCTTTAAGGTAACGCAAAGGTGCTCTGTGGCGCCAGGTAAAGCAAACAAATGCCGGAAGACCCTTGCTTTCTGCCAACTCCTTAACCTCTTTAACCTCTTTACTGTTCATTCCAACAGGCTTTTCAATACTTACTGCAAGGCCTGCATTAAGAGCATATTTTGCAATTTCACAATGCAAATAGTTAGGTGTGCATATATCTACAGCATCACAAAGGCCGCTATCTATAAGTGCCTTATAATCGGTAAAGATACATTCATCAGAAAGACCTGTTTTTTCCTTTGCGTTTTTTATTGCCTGTTCGGTAATATCACAAACAGCAGTTATTTCACATTCATCTGCAATGGTTAAATAATTAGGATAATGAATATCCCTTGCTATCCAACCAAAGCCTATAATACCAATTCTTTTTTTCATAACATTAACCTCCCTAAAAGTTTTTTATAATATAAAATCAGCTAAAGCCTTTGTTACAACCATTTCGGCATTGCTGTGATTTTGCAGATATGATACGGGGGCGGTTTTATTGCAATTCTCAAGAGCAGCTTTTCTCATAATGCCCCACTGCCAATCACAATAAAGATATACCTTAAAAACCTCCGCTTTAAGCAACTGCTTCATACCAAGCGTTATACAGCGCTTAGGAAATATATCCAAAGCACCATGAAGTTTATTTGCTCCGTTATTCGTTACGGTATGTGGAGCTATATCAAGGCAACGAGTACCGATTTTTCCAAAATCCTCATCACTAATATCATCCACAGGCGGTTCATTAAAGGCTATATGACCGTTAATTCCAACCCCTGTAAGGCAACAATCTATTTTTTCAAAGCTTTCTATCAAGCTATCAATTTCCGCTTCCTTTCCGGGCTTGGGAAACAAACGCTGGTTTTGCGGCATAATAAGGTCTTTATCAATACGATTGTAAAGCAAATTATCCATTATTGCATGAAAGCTTAAAACATTATCGTAATCTATAACCTTATCATCATCCGTAAGGTATTCATCCATATTAATAAACCAACAGTTTTTAAGGCTTATTCTCTGCTCATTCACCTTTTTAGCAAATATCGGATAATGCCATATAGGGCCAACAGGGCATATAATAACCGTTTTATTATCACCGTTTTTCACGATGGTATCAACCATTATCTGCGCCATTTCCTCATACATAGCCTCTTCGTTTTCCATAACCCTCACGGGAATTTTGGCTTTTTTTAAAAATTCTTCTTTTGAGCAATAATAAATTTCTTTCATTATTTCATTCTCCTTTTTTAAGGTTGAATTTTTTAAAAATAATTGCTATAATAACAAAAAATATCAAATTGGCAGGTGGATGATTTGAAGGATAAAACCATACCTAAAGAACAAAAATATTTGCAAACATTTTTTCAGTCACAAGGAATTTTAAATTATAGCTGCAAAAATACCGTAAAGCTGTTTCAGTTTGCCGCAGTGCACTGCAAAACCTCTAACGATTCTAATCCCTTACATAAGCAATGGTGCCACGAAATAACCTATGTTTACAACGGTGAGGGTGAAGTGTTTCATAATGATATGCGTTTTAAAATCAAAAGTGGTCAGGTGCATATATGTTTTGAAAATGACAACCACAGGATAGTGCCCTCAAAAAATTCACCACTCAGGTTTTATTGTATTGGTTTCACGCTTGATAAAAGCAATCCGCTATCAGAGGCTATCAGTAAAGTTATCACAAAAACAAATCTTACCAAAAGCGCTGTTTTAAGTAATAAAACCACACTTCAACCTGCATTTCAAAGCATCTATAATGCGCTTCACAATACGCAAAGCAGTGAGTTTTCCAATGCCGTGATAACAAATACTCTGAACTACATAATAACCGATGTATTAAATGATTTTTTAAGCGAAGAAAAGGTACATCCTTATAATATTTCGATGAAGGAAAATCTGTTATTCTATATAATCGGTTATTTAAAAAACAATCTTTATAATATTGATGCGCTAAAGGGTTTAGCCAATGAAACAGGCTACAGCTACTCATATTTATCCCACCTTTTCAGTGAAAAAATGGGACAAAGCCTTAGAAATTTTTTCATATCTCTTCGTATGGATAAAGCCAAAGAGCTGCTTAAAAAAAGAACGGTTACACAGGTGGCAGAAACACTGGGTTATTCTTCAATACACGCCTTCACAAGAGCATACAAATCCGCATGCAACGAGTTGCCCGGAAGCAAAAAAGAAACCGAATAAATTTACATTTTTATTATATACTTTAAAGCCTTCCCCTGTCTTTGATTGACTTGGCTTTTTTATTTAACATTTCTTGCTATATTTTAAAAAAATAAACCTTGCAAAAAATAATTATTTTGCAAGGTTTTTAGTTTATTTCTTTTCAATATGCCTACTGTACTGCAACGGTGACATACCGTATTTCTTTTTAAAGCGTGTTGAAAAATATGACTGTGAGCAGAAATTAAGGTTATTGGCTATTTCGGATAAAGAGTAGTTTCCGTTTGAAATAAGCTCACACGCCATTTCAAGCTTTTTATCATTGATATGCTCAGATATACCAAGATTATATTTATGCATTGAGCATCTATAAAGATAAGATGTGCTTATATAAAGCTTTTTAGCAATAAAGCTTACGCTGAGATTAGGATTAAAGATATTTTCATCTATCAATCGGTCAGCTCTGGCTACAACCTCATTCATCTGAACAATAGATACCACCGATGACTTATTTTCTTCCGTTTGGTGGAATTCACCCGAAAGTGTTTCGGCAACTATAAGTGAGATAAGATTTAATATCATATCCTCATTATACTGTGAGTCCTCACCTATCTTTGACTTAATAAGATCAAGATAATATTTAATGGTTGGTGTTACCTCATGGGGAGGGATGAGCTTTTCCTTATCAGGACAATCCATTTCAAACATAATTGCCATAAACTCAGCCTCTTGAGAATCGGTCTTCAAGGAGTGAAGCTGATTTGGTGGAATAAAGGTATAACATTCTTTATTGACATTCCAACTAACCCCATCAATAACACGAACATAATTACCCTTAACCAGATATGTAAGCTCCCAAAAAGGTTGTCTTTCAGGACGGAAGCAAAGCCCTTCAGGCATACGCTTATATGCAGTTAATACAATATTTTTACAATTAATTTTGCGGTCATTTACAGTAAGCGGTTTCTTTTTGGTTGAAACAAGCTCTTCCGAAGAGCTTTTATAATAAATGCAATATGCAAAATCATTTGTTAGCGGAGTAAAATTAAACCTTACACCTGCATTTATCATAACGGGGGCATCAAAATAAAACGGAATGTAATCCTTACCGTTTTCACTGTTTAAATTTACAACCGATTGTCCGCTTAGCTTTTCAAGATATACAGGCATATTGTACATATAGGTGGTATTGCCGTTTTTTATGGAACGCTCCTCATAATCGTATGAACTCAAAAATTCAAGCTGATCGGTTTGAGATATACTTTTACCAAAACCATTTGGTTCAATTTCTGCCATACTTTTGATTGCCACAAAATCCACCTCCTGCATCTTAAATATTTTATCACATATTTATAAAATTTACAATTGGGATTTAATGAGAAAATTATCATTGTTTTTTTATATATGTTTTTATTATAATAAATTTAGAGCCCTTTAACAAGTAAAAACGAACAATAAAACAGATTTATTATAAAAACAAAATGATTGATGATATATTTTTACTTCATTTGCATATAAAATATACTTATGAAAGTATTTTTTCGGAGGTTATTATATGAAAAGAAATACACGGGTAATCATTATGTGCTTAATGTTAGCTCTTATTTTTATATTCACAACCGCTTGCGGTTCTTCAGGTGATGAGACCGATACCTCATCCAAAAAAGAAGATGTTACATCCTCACAGCAGGATGATACAAGCAGTAAAAAGCCTTCCTCAAGTGCATCTTCAAATTCAAGTGATAAAAACTCTTCAAATGAGAGCTCTTCTCAAAATGACGAAACATATTACGAGGGGGATAAAAAGGCATTGTTGAGCTTTAACAAAGGTCTTGATATGTTTGGTGAAAAGAGTATAAATATTATAGGCGACTCTATTTCACAGGGTCTTAACAGTGAAAAAATGTATGATCAATCCTGGGCTTCACTTTTGAAAAAGTCACTTTATAAAAAATACGGTTCAAATAATATAGGTTATGTTTCTTTGCTTGACGGTACAGATCAAAACGGATTCGTTTGCAAGGAAATACATACCATAACCGATAAAACCGGCAACTGGACTAAAAAATACGGTGTAGAATCTTCACTTACCCCGGGCAACCTCTCATATACCGCTTCATCATTTACAGAGGGAGCTACACTTGAATTCAAGCTTAACCGCAAGGCTGATGGTATTGACCGCCATATAAACGGTTTCTATGTATACCATGTAGCAGGTGCTACCTACGGAAAATATCAAGTTAAGGTAAACGGACAGGTTGTTACAACGGTTGACTGTGCACAGGCCACAAGCAACACCTGCGCAAGAAGCCCATATATTGCCATCCCCGCAGGCTGCGGTGATGATATCACTATAGAAATAGTTAAGCTTACAAACGGATATGAGCCTGTAACTATAACAGGTATAAGTTATATTGATAAGCCGGGTGCCGTTACCGTTAACAACTATTCTATAAGCGGTATAAGGCTTGTTGATATTGATGACAGTGTTCTTGAGCAGCTTGCTAAAGCAAATTTCGTAATATTTACATTAGGCACAAATGATGCAGGAACAAATGCAGATATAGATGAATTCCAGCGTAAGGTTAATATTGTGGTAAATACTTGCAAGAAAAACGGTTCCACACTTATAGTTGGTGATGTTGTTTGGGCAAGATACGGAAACGATTACTGGGCAACCGGTTATAAAAACATTCTGAGGCAAGCTGCGGTAGATGCAAATGGTTACTTTATAGATTTCACTACACTTCCCCTTTCAAAGGTTTTGAAAACAGATAAGGACATTTGCCATCCCACTATTGAAGGTCACAAATTAATGGCTGAAAAGCTTTGCAGTTTCTTTGAATTAAAGCTTGATTAAATATAATTAAAGCAGAGGTTTTCTTTGCCTCTGCTTTAATTATATAAAGGTGTGAGAATATGAAAAAATTTACCTTTGGAACACCTGAAAAATTTGTTCCTTCATTATTTTGCAAAAAATTCAATTATTCAGAAAAAGAAATTAATTACCCAATAAATAAAATATGTTTTAAAACAAATAAGCGTGGTTGTGTATTAACCTTGCCCCTTGATGCCGATGAGCAGATATACGGACTTGGTTTACAGCTTAAATGCTTTAATTTGAGAGGTAAAAAAATCACCATAAGACCCAATGCAGACCCTGTTTCACCAACCGGCGATTCCCATGCACCCGTTCCTTTTTTTGTGAGTACCGCAGGATACGGAATATATATAGATACAGCACGTTTTTGTGAATTTCACTTCGGTTCATCACAAAAGCTTACAGAAACACTTGCGGCAGATAATTCTTCAAAAGAGATTGCCATAAGCACAGATGAGCTTTATTCTTCCAAGCTTGACAGCAGTTCAAATATCACTATTCAAATACCTGCGGCAGATGGTGTTGATATTTATATTATAGAGGGTAAAAACATAACCGAAATTGTGGCTCAATACAATATGCTTTCAGGTGGTGGATGTTCTGTTCCAGAATGGGGATTATCTGCGATATACCGTTGTTACGGAAGATACCACCAAGATGAAGTTTTAAGCGTTGCTAAAAAGCTCAAGGATGATGATTTTGCCATTGGTATAATTGGTTTAGAGCCGGGTTGGCAGACACAAAGCTATTCCTGCTCTTATATATGGAGTGATGAACGCTTCCCAAATCCACAAAAAACGGTAGATACCCTTAAAGATATGGGATACCATATAAATCTCTGGGAGCACGCTTTCGTGCATCCCACATCGCCGATTTATAAAGATCTTCTTCCTTACAGTGCCGATTACAGCGTTTGGAAAGGCTGTGTGCCTGATCTTTCCTTAAAAGAAGCACGCAATATTTTTGCCGATTACCACAAAAAATTAGTGGATATGGGGATTGATGGCTTTAAGCTTGATGAATGTGACGGAAGTGATATTACCGGCGGATGGTCTTTCCCAAACTGTGCAGAGTTTCCGTCAGGCTTAGATGGTGAGCAATACCATTCGCTTTTCGGAGTGTTCTATATGCAAACAATGCTAAAAGCATTGAAAGGGCATAAAACCTTTTCGGAAGTGAGAAATGCAGGCGCACTTTCCTCATCATACCCATTCGTATTATACA
This sequence comes from Oscillospiraceae bacterium, assembly GCA_015065645.1. Classification (GTDB taxonomy): domain Bacteria; phylum Bacillota; class Clostridia; order Oscillospirales; family Acutalibacteraceae; genus UBA737. The sequence goes on from SVPW01000001.1 coordinate 27,694, forward strand.
GTGACCTTTACGACCACAAAGATTTTATAAGAGGTTGTGCAACATCAGGATTTAGCGGTATTTTATGGACTCCCGAAGTAAGAGACGCTCAAAGTAAAGAAGAATTTATAAGAAGACTGCAATCAAATGTTTTTTCAGTACAATGCCTTATAAATGCTTGGTACTGTGAAAATTTACCGTGGGAGATACATGGCTGTGAAAAGGAAGTAAAGGAATTACTTGATTTAAGAGAAAGCCTTAAACCTATGCTAAGTGCCGCTTTCGAAAAGTATGAAAAAACGGGAGTGCCACCTGTGAGAGCACTTGTGAGTGACTATACAGATGATAGCGAAACCCATAATATTGATGATGAATATATTTTCTGTGATAATTTAATTGTAGCACCAATACCCTCAGGGGAAACCTCACGAGAAGTATATTTACCACAGGGCAAATGGTGTGATTACTTCACGAAAAAAGAAGTGCCCTGCGGAAGATTTACCGTTAAGACCGAAAATATACCTGTATATGAAAAAATATAAGATACAAAATAGCGAAAACCGCATTAGCCTTTGGCTAATGCGGTTTTCAATTTAATTTAGGTGGATTTCATATTAATTAAGTGTAAGGCCAAGCTGTTCGCAGAAGTATTCTGCCATAAGCCTATGTCCTAAAATAGACGGGTGACAAATATCATCATAAAGGAAACCGTCACAATTAACTTCAAGCGGAGTAAAGTCAATAAAGTAGCCGTTTGCACGAGCCGCTGCCGACTTCAACGCATTCTTATAAGCTGTAGCCCATTCATCATTGCCGTAACGGCGCCAAATAACATCACCTACGATAAGTGTTGAGCCGTTCTTCTTACAAGATTCTGCCAATACATTAAGCTTATGCTTAAAGGTATCAAGATCAGCTTCTGTGCCTGCGTCATTTGTACCCAATGTACAGATAACAACATTTGCCTTAGAAAGCTCTTCAATAAGAGTATCGCTATACTCAACCAAGCGAACACCGCTTAATGAGTAGTTATTAACGGTTACGCTATCAACGGGATCGTCCATATAAGCAATACCGTTTATCATAACCATTGTTTCAACATCGGATGCAGCCTTAACTATATCAATAGTAAGCTCATTTCCGCAATCAGCGGGAATTTCGATATATTGGCTTCTTGCTGTATCCTTACGAACATTAGCCACACAATCAACCGTTGCAACCGATTGACCGTTTACTTTAACCTCAAAAGTATCATAATCGGGGCCTTCTGTATAGTAAATATAGAAGCCATTGATATGACGGTCTATTCCGCCTACATTACGGTCAAGAGTAAATCTTAAAATTTCCTCATTCTTAGACCATGTTACATAATTTACATGACCGGGAGTTCCGGCGGCATTCCAACCTGAATGCTTAGTCCAGGTATCGGTTACGGTTTCGATTGTATGAATTTCCTCATAGCTTCCACCTGCATAGTTCATCGAAACAAAGCCCATATTATTTGTTCCGACTCTATCATTCAAAGCACCCTTGAAAAGAGAAGCCCAGGAATTATCATATAACTCAAAAGCATCAAGACCCTGAGTAATACTATCGCCCAAGATATTTACTGCCTTCTCGCCGAACATATCCATACCATTATCAAAGTTAAGAATGGTAGTGAGATTTTCTTCCTCGGCAGTACCGCCTATATTGAATGTATAAATAACGGTATAACCGCCATCTATATACTCAAGGTCGTTAGCAAGGCTTGCGCCTGTGCCTAAACTGTTTTTAAGGTAGAAAGCAAGCTTATAAGTGCCATTTTCTGTAGGAAGTGTAAGCTTACTTGAAATATTATGGGTAAGCAATTCACCGTCATTCCAATTTTCAGGATTACGGCTGTGCCACAAAGCAGGATTACCTACTGCAACTGTGGATACAACATTACCTTCTCTATCTAAAATAGCAAAACCACTATTCATATTGAAAGCTGAAGCAAAGCCATAGTTTACAAGGTTAAGATTTACATCAAGCTCTGAGCCCGAAGCAAACGCACCCTTAATATCAATATCTTTAAGTGCAATTCTATAACCTAAATGATCGGTAATAAATTCAAGAACATTATGCTCTACAGTATTTCCGTTTGAATCTACAAAGTAGTTGGGATCATAGGTTATATTGTTAGCTTCAAGCCATTCGGTGGTAACAGGAGTAGTCTCCCAGTCCTGCATTGAGAATATACCCTCACCTTCCAGACCTTGCATACCTTCCATATAACCGTGATAGAGGCTGAATACGCTCTGACGGAACATACTATACTGAATAAGTGCATCATAAGCATCAGTGTACTGATCCTCTGTAGTCTCATAGCCCCAGAACAGCTCACCGCCCATAGGAGCATAAGTACCCATTTGCATTGCCTTATTCCAGTTGTATTCATATTCTGCAAGCTTTTCAGCAGTTATATTGCTTGGAATTTCCGTACCCTCCGGAACGGGAACCATAGGATAGGCACTTGTGTTAAAGGTATAACCGAAGAAGCTATCATTATGAACACCTATATTTCCAAGCTTATTGTAAACAGGGCTTGATTCATCAATGTAATCAAGAATTTGAGGATAGCGAACCTGCAAATAAACATTTTCAGGAACCATATTAATAATTCCTTCAAGTAAAGCCTTTTCGTCATGCTCAATACCACTCTTATTATAGGAATGCCATTCGCCCCATGCGCCAAGGAAGCCTGCTTCAATAGAATAAATAAGGTCAGCATTTTCCTCTAAGAAAGGCTTCAACTGCTGCATATGAGCAAGCATTATAGCATCCTCTGCATCGCCTATACCCTGCTTCATTTCGCCCTGATATGCGAAACGAACTACAAGCTTAATACCAAGCTCTTCCGCTTTATCAAAGACAGCCTGCATACGGTCAAATGCGTATTGAGGTAAATTTTTGGTATTCTTATAACCTGTAAGATAGAAATAAACCTGTGTCAACTGAGGTGAAAATACCTGATAGGGTTCTTTTGCAAGGTTGTTCCAAACATTAAATGTGGGGTCTGACTGCGGTGTTTGGTTATCAGCAGAAGAATTTGCAACATTTACATAGGCTTCCAAACGCCAGCCACGGTCAGGATTACGTCTTAACTGTGTTTCTACTCCGTCATAAGCGGAACCGTAAAGGTTAAGTGAGAAAGAATAGCTTTCAGGAGTTACTTTTGCATAGTATTTAACCTTATCGGAAGCACCCATCTCAACAGAAGAATCTGCAAGATGTTTCTTGAAACGAACAAGGTCTTTTACATTCACAACACCATCAGCGTTAGTATCAGGAATATAAGTATATTCTCCAACCTGTGCTGTACCAATTATCACCTTACGAAGCTCAGCTATATCGTTAGCATCAATAAGATGATCACCGTTCATATTACCATAATAGTGACCTGCAAATACCGAAAGACCAAATCTGTTAGCAGCATTTGCAATACCTGTGCAAAGATAAGGACGGGAAACATAACTGCGATAAGCATACAAACGAATACTTGGATTTTCAATATTTGTTGAAATAACAACCTCTTCATTTACATAGCTATCATTCCATACAGTTATATCTTCTGTGCCGTTAGAGTATACAACATAAGAACGGAAGAAAAGATCGTCATCATATTCATCCCATTTATTGCTTTCATAAACAGCATCCCAAGTAAAGGTTAATATATCCTCAACATTACCGCCTGCAACAAGCTCTGCACCGGTGCTGTCAGCAGTAAAGTACTTATCCTTTGTGAGATACTTTTTAGTAAGCATAACGGTTCCATACTCAACAGCATTATAACCTTCTGCCTTTGCGGCTGAAGTATCAAGAGCGTTTCCTACCTTTATACCTGCCATATCAGTACCGTCGGGAACACGTACAGCTACGCCTAAGAAAGAAGGACGATATGCGTTAAAACCATTAATTATTGACTCAAGAAGTGCTGCTTCCTCAGCATTTAAAGTTGCCATATAATCTTCGGGGATTATATCGCACAAGCTCAGGATATAATCAACTGTTTCAACATCTTTAATATCAATATCGCCAACTAATGCCATGGCATCACGAAGAAGCTGGAGGTTTACTGCATTTTCATCAATCTGAGTAACAAGTGATTCAGCTTCACCCTCATAGGTTGCGCTGTTAGAAACCTTAGCATAAATGCTATTGGTATTCTTGGTTACTTCGTAAGCACCGCCGATAACGAAATCACCGTAAATACCACCCATATAGTTGAGAGTAAATACCATTTGTTCAATGCTGTAATCCATTGTATAATCAAATGGCTTTTTAGCATAAAGGTTGTTGTTTGCGTTTGTCCATTCACCTCTGTAGTTTTCACAGGTGCTGAAATCAAACTTAACATATCCCTTAAATCCGTTTGGAAGGGTCATTATTGAGTTACCATCGGAAGAAATAGCACCGTTTACCCAATAATCGCCATCTTTTTCAAGGTATGAATACTGCATACCTATTGAATTGGTCCAATAATAGTCATTCTGACCGTTTGCAATAACGTTTGCATTACTTTGATGGAAGGTAAGACCTGTAAGCTTTATCTGCCAAGCAGCATTTTCTTCGTGGGTGGGAACTTCCATATATACCATTAAGTTATCTTGACCTGCAGTGATTTTTGCCCAAGAAACATACTTAATAGCGGCTGTACTGCCGTTAGCTGCACCAACTGCAACTGTAGAGCTTGCAGTAGACATCATATGTGTACCGATAGATTCTCTGTTTTCGGTAAATTTCAAGGAAATATTATCATTGGCAGTATTAAGGGAAATCTGGAAAGGTGTTCCACCAAGGCTATTTGCACCGTCACCGTTATAAGCGGGGTTTTTAAGGTTTGCTTCAATAGGAGAATTTTTATCCGGCCTTGCAACCTTTACAGCCTCATTAGAACCTACCTTAACCCAGGTAGAATCGGTATCATTAATAACATTCCAGACACCGCCGAATATTACATCACCATATTCTCCACCGAAAAGACCAAAGGAGAAATCCAAATACCATAAATTTCTCTTTTCGCGAACACCGTTCGAACCGTAGGCCTCTTCGTCAAAATACATTTTCACATAACCCTTGAAGCCATCAGGAAGAATAACTTCACGATTTGAATTTATATCAGTGCTGTAAGACCAAGCTGAACCGTCAACGCTTAAATAACCGTATTTACGCAGATAATTCCAGAAATAACCGTCATGAGCTATTCCGTCAATTCTAAAAGAGCTATAGCCAAGACCTGTTTCAGGAAGCTCAATATAAATCATAGCGGCTTTTGCGCCCTCGGATACAAATGTTGTTTTAAAGTTAGCCTGGAAACCGGGATTTTCATTATCCGATAAGTAACCATGTGCAACATCAGAAGTATATGCTATATGAGCAGCATTTCCAAGAGCCTTACCGCCTACTCTATGGTCAATAGTAGCGCCTGTGTAGGTATTACCTGACTTATAGCTTACACCCCAGCCGTATTCACGGCCAAGATCATCTGTGCCGTAACCGCCGGTATTTCTAAAAGCTTCCGGAGTATTTGTGGTGGTAACTGTTACCGCATTAGCATCAGGAGCTTCATAGTCATTAAGAGCAAGGTTTACCGGAACGCCGTTAATCTGAGCTTTTATGGCAGTTTCGCTGTAAACCTTAACGCCGTAATAACCGCCAACTGAGAACGCACCGCTTTGTCCGCCTACGACACCGTTATACATCTTGAAGTTAGTAACGGTATAATCAGCAGAAGCATCAAAGCCTGCCTTATCCCATTCAAGGGTACTAAGGTCAAACATTACATAGCCTTCAAAGCCGCTTAAAACACCAAAGCTTCCGCCGGTATTAACAACCTCAGACCAAGCACCGTCATCAGAATCAAGTTTACGCATACGCATACCGTCAAATGCGGTTGCGGTAAAGGTTGTGCCGTTCTGAGAAACAGAAAGGCCATACGGACGCATTACTTCTCCCCAACGTCTATTTGCAGGAAGAATATCCGGAATGTATGTAGGCATACTAACATACATCATAAACATATCGTTAGTACCGTTTATAACAACATTCGGATTAAGGCTTACGGTATAAAATCTTACGCAGGGCTGCTGACCGGTAGGAACTTCACAGTCCATTACAACGCCGCCGGTATAACCAATACCTGCGAAATCAGCAGTTTGTGTAAATGTAACATCCTCTTCAGCTTCGGGATTTGCCCAAGCATGGAATGTATAATTATAAGCGTCCCCCAAAATTACCGGCTTACCGGTAGTGAGAACCAAAACAGAACCATCTGTTGTATTAGCGGCAGAAACAGAAATACCTGCAAAAAGTGTGAGCACCATAGCGAGTGCTAAAACCAAAGAAATTATTTTTTTCATTTTTGCACTCCCCTTTCTTATCTGTACTCGGTTGTATAACCGTCAGCTCCGACTGCCGGTGTGGCGGGTTTTACACCCTCAGCCCCTACATTAACAGTAAGATATGCTGTAAGAGGCAGATGATCGGAATATGCACGGTAGAAATCGTTAGTTGTTGCTTTACATTCAACAAATTCCATATCTATATTAGGAGATACGAAGATGTTATCAATATAAGCATTGCGATTTGTAGCATTAATATATGTATTAATATTACCCCATTCGGTCATATTGGCAGCCTTATAGCCGGCTGCTATCATATATTCCTGAATGGTGGAGCTGTTCATATCACCAAATACGATACAGTATTCATCTTCATTCATAAGCTTAATAAGCTCCATATAAGAATCTGTTGTTATATCGTAATCATCATTGTTCCAGCCCATATGTACACTGTAAACTGCGATATCTACACCCTTTACAGTAACATAACCCTTAATATATGCACGGGAGTTAGCAGTGTATTTGCCGGAAAGCTGACCTCCTGTTACATTTTTAATTGTAAGATCGGTATGGCTGCCGGTTGCAAGACCCGAAGAGGAATCATACATACCGTTGAAAAGACCATAGTAGCTTTCAAGGTCATTAAATACATTACCAAACACATCAGCAGTCATCAGCTTTTCACCGGTGCCGCCTGCGGCATCATCATAATAGAAAAGGCTGGTAAACTCCTGCAAGCCGTAAATATCAGAGCTTAAATAATGGTTTGCATAGTTATTATCATAATCAAGCAGTGCCTTCCAGCGAGCTATCGCATCATAAGGACCGTAACGGCCTTCTGCAGAGGTATGGATACCGCTGTCAACACCTGCCGCAAATCCACCTACATTCCAAGTAGTTACCTCTAAATCATAGGTTTTTACTGTGGCGCCTTCTGCGGTTACCTGTTCCTCTTCACCTGCCCTTACAAGATAGGTGTTTTCACCGATGGAAATGGGCGCATTTGAGACTGATAATTCATTAACCTGTGTTGCAGGTTTTTGAACCTTTGCCGTTTCACTGCCGCCACAACCGCAAAGACAAAGAGCCACGGTTAAAAGCAACGCAGTGAATGACAAAAATGCCTTTCTTTTCATAATTGCTCACTCCTTATTTTTTTTATGGTTTAAACCAACCATCAATAAAGCCATCATTATCAGTAGTGAAATTATTAGGATTCTTAGTGCTTCCCATTTGTTTATTTATTCTAAGGTATGCACTAAGCGGATAATGGTCAGAACCGCCCGCCTTATCCTTTTCACATTCAACATACTGAATATCAATATTAGCTGTAGTGAAGATATTATCAATATAGGAAGTTTCTTTATACTCATAGGTTTGGAAATTACCGAATTTATCTGTATTAGCAACATTAAAGCCGGCTTTTTTCATTTTTTTGCCTATTTCATTAGTATTCATATCTCCCATTACGATACAGTAATCTTCATTATTCATAAGATTGATAAGCTCGTTTATAGAATCCTCTGCTGCGGCAGGATCATTAAAGCCCAAATGAACCGAATACACAGCTATTCTTACACCGTTTACGGTTACATAGCCTTTCATATAGGCACGCTGAGTTGCAGGGTTTTTTGCACCCAAATGGCCGTATGTAATATCTGTAAGAGCATACTGAGAGGATTTATTTGATGCAAGACCCATATACATAGGCTGAGTACCGTTAGCGGTGGAGCCGATATATGTTTCAAGCTGTTTGAATACCTTTGTGAATACTTCTTTTGAAGAGATAGAAATATTTTTGGAGGTATCATAATAGAATACAGGGCAAAATTCCTGAAGGGCATAAATATCAGAATCAAAGCGTGATATATCAGAAAGCCATTCCCTCAAATTACCCGGAACCCACTGTGCATTAACATAATCCGGAGAACCGTTCATTCCATTGGAAACACCGTGGTAAAAGCCGCCGACATTAAAGGAGGTTACCTTAATATCATAAACATAATCATTAGAAACCAAACCGGTTTCGGTATTTACTATCGGAACATAGTTACCGGTTGCACGCAAGGGTTTACGCTTTATGGTGGTTACGGATGAAGTATCATCATCCTTACTTGAGGCATCATCATCCTCAGATGAAGCGGTATCATCATCCTTATCATCATCTTCACTTGAAACAGAAGCATTAGTATCCGTTTTGCTTTTATCCCCATCGGAGTCCTTATCGCCTGTAAGGGTAATTATAAGAACCGCTGCAAGGGCAATTAAAAGCGCCAGGATAACCGATATAAGCGCTATTAATTTTTTCTTATTCATAAATCAACAATTCCTTTACAAATTTTTTATTTTTAGTTTCCCATAACAGAAACTCCGAAGTAGAGGGCTGCATCCATAACAGAACATTTGAATGACTGATCGGTTGAGCCATCTTTATATTCGTACACACCGTTAAATACGGTATATTCTTGGTTTGTATCGGAATTATAATAGGTTACATAAGCTCTTGTGATAACTTTTTTACCGTAATTTTTAAATTCACTGACATCATAAACACCGGTAAAGCTAAGAGAAGAATCGGTTTGGGTTTGTAGTGTTCCATTAAGAACTACAGCTTTTGGAGTTTCGGCATTTATAAGTGATGTGCCGTTATAATCATCCTCTAATATTGATACCATACCATAACCTGTAATCTCATATCCTTCGGTTTTAGCGGTAGCAATATCTGCCGCAGCACCGAATTTCATTGCCTGAGTAGCACTTGCGGGAGACTTAATTGTAACACCTAAGAATGACGGACGGTAAACATTTACCTTTGCCGATACGGTATCATAAATGAGTTTATCGGCAATAGAAATATTCTCAGCATAAGCAGGATCAATTTGTGCTAAAATTGCCGAAGCTTCATCAATAGCAGCAGCATCGCCAAGATCTATTTCACCGATAGAATCAATAAGTCTTTCAAAACGCTGAAGCAGTGCAAGATTATCTTCCTCATAAGAGGTCATATTTGTAAGCGGTCCACCTGAAATCTTAATCTTTGTGGCATCGCTATCCTTAGTGACCTCAAAGGTATCACCTATTACGAATTGACCGTGTTCACCGCCGAGCCAACCGAAAATAAAGGTGAGATAGTTAATAATATAATCTTTTGCAGGGTTAAATCCAACTGATTTTTCCCAATTTGAATAATGTGGACAGGTATCAAAATATATCTTTAAATATCCCTTAAAGCCGCTTGGTAATTTAAGAGTTCCAAAGTCATCGGTTTTAGACTTTGTCCAAGCATTACCGTTTGATGCTAAAAATGCATATTCGGTATTAGCAAAATCAGAACCGAACCAACCGTTTGCACCTGCTTGCTGTAAAGAACACTCTTTAAGTCTTACCGTCCAACCAACGGTAGCATCTGCAGGTAATGTTGGTGTTTCAATATAAAGCATAAATACATTGCTTTCAGCCTTAATAGTTGACCAAGGAGCAAACTGAACAGCAGGTGTTGCGTAATTGGGACCTTCACCCTCTGCTTCGGCAGAATCTATAACCAAAGCCTGAACATTTGAAAGCGGCGAAACACTGGCACCTAAAGAAGCGGTAGCCTGAGTTTTTCCCGGGCGGTAGCCAAGGTCATTAATTGTTATAAGACCGTAAGCATCGCCTATATTATCATATTTAACGGTAGCTTCCATACGGTCAACATAAACGGTCATAGCAGTTTCTTCTCCGCCGTTTAAAGACATTGTAATAGCATTACAATCACGGTCAACCTGATAAATGCCACCAATAACAAAGTCACCATACTCTCCACCTATAGACTTAAATACAAAATCTATAGCATTAAGCTGATACTCGTTATTGCGGTTAAAGCCTTCTGCACTGTACCAGCTTTGAGCTGTGTCAAGATACATTTTTACATATCCCTTAAAGCCTGATGGTAAAGCAAGAGTGCTATAGGTATCGGTTGTAGCCTCTACCCATTCCTCACCATCTACAGCAAGATACGAATAATTTGCATTATTGAAATTACTGTAGAACCATGACTGAAGACCCTCCTGCTGGTATGACATACCGTTTACCCTTACTGCCCAACTTGTAGATGAATCATAGGTAGGAGTTTCGATATACATCATAAATGCATGATTTGAGGGATTTATTTTTGTATATGTTGAAACAGAAACAAGAGGAGTTGCATTATTGGGAGTTTCACCCTCAGCAACAGGTGAAGACACAACTATTGACTTATTATCCGAAACGGGAGTTTTAGCCTCACCAATGGTAGCAGTTGCCTGAGTAGTACCGGGACGCCAACCAAGATCAGATATAGAAACAACACTGCTATCAACAGCAGAGCCTATCTCCTTATCGCTAACATCCGCACGAAGAGTAGCCTCAATAAAGTTTACGGTATTTATCATAGCAGTGGGGGTAGTATCGGTATCAAGCTGAAGCATAACCGAATCATTATCATCGGTAACGGTATAAAAAGCACCGATATCAAAGCTACCATACTCACCGCCTAACCAACCGAAAACAAATTCGAGATAATCAACGGTATATTCGGCATTAGCATTAAGACCGCCTGCAACCCAATTATTAAATAACGGACACTTAGACATATTTATCTTGAGATAACCCTCAGAACCGCCGGGAAGTGTTATTCTTCCGTTACCATCCATTTCAAAGGAGGTCCAGCCCTTAGAGTTAATATCAAGAAAATCTATCTTCCATCCGCCAAAGCCTGAGTTCCAGCCATGAGCACGAAGACCTGCCTGACCTGTGCTATCCTGCTTAATCTGAATAGCATTAAAGGAAACAGACCAAGTTTTTGGAGGCCATGGGTCAAGAGAATATGTGCCTATTTTAGGCAGTTTTATGTACATCATAAAGGTATCGGTTTCAGGATCTACGGTAATATTTGTGTTAAGACCGTAGCAGGGTGTTCCGTTTGTAGGACCCTGACCTTCTGCAACCTCAGAGTCAAGCACAAGTGTTTTTTGTGAACCGTGTGCACTGCTCTTACGGGAAATGGTTGCGGTTGCGGCTGTGGTACCGTTACGCCAACCAAGATCACTTATTGATACAAAGCTTGGTTGAGTTCCGATAGCAAAACCATCAAGACTGTTTGTGATTTTGGCGGAAATATGAATTTGCGGTTCTTCTGCAACGGTTGCAAAAATGGTATGAAGACCAAGCGATACCGCAAAAATACAAGCCGCCATAAGCACAGCTATAATCTTTTTTCTCAAAAATTTCCCCTCCCTATCGGCAATAATAAAATTTTGTAATTTTTTCATTTGATCACCATATAATCAAAAAATGTAAATAAGGGGGCACATTACCCCTACTGTATTAATTATAAACCAAAAATGCCATACTATATATCATTATTAGATACAATTTTTTAGTTTTATTGCACAAAGTTATTTAATGATTTCAAAATCCTTTGAAGCAACCTTTAAACCGTTATATTCAACCTCATTATCTGCATAATTTACAACAACGGTAATACCATTTTCATAAACGGTTATTCCCAAATTTCCATCATTGGAATGGGCTGTTATACAGCTTGTTCCGATTTCGTGGAAAAGATCAGCACTTTTATTGATTTTTTGGCTGATTTGAGGAAGTAATTTTGAATACTGTGTGGAATAAAGGCTCTTATAATCTGTACGGCGAAGCTGTTTATTACTCATTCCTGTAACAGCAAACATTGGTGCCATACCGTATTCCATACAATTTAAGAATGCAGTTTCAGAATCGGTTTGCAGATTAAGCGGTAAAGAAACCATATTTGCATAGCCGTGAAGCACTATTTGAGCAAAAGGCACTGATTTAGAGCTGATAATAAGATTTGAAGATGTTACGGGATAATCGTAATATGTATCAACAAGTCCTATAGCATAAGCATTACCGCCCTGTACCGCAACATCAAGCTTTTCCTTTTTAGCATTCTTTATTACACTGCGGAATTTTTTAAGCATTTCTTCACGAGGTACAAAGGAATCAGCATTATAATCGCCATAAAGGGTATTGCCCATACCATCTAAAGCCACACCGACCTTTTTATCCATATCGGCAATTTCTTCAAAAAATTCTTTAGAATTATCTATAAGTTTTTTTGAATTTAAAGCATACCAATCGGAAACCTCCTGTGCATAGGTTACATTTGAGTAGGTGTTTTTAGTAATATAATCCTTACTTACCATTTGAGCATAATTTGATTGAAAAAACCAAAGGAAGCTACTGCAACGCTCATATATCACATCACTCGTTCTGAAAAATCTGCAGTTCTTGCCGTATTTTTTAACCAATGCCTCAAAGTCATCATCATCGCCAAGAGAAGATACCCAAGAATCACTTTCAGGATAATCATTACCCATTGAATCCTCATCAAAATCCTCAAGAAATACCGCCAAGCGCTTTTGGCTTGAGGGTTTAAGCTTTGACAGCAATTTTGAAACATCATCAAAGGTGGTTGCAGCAACGGTTTTGGTATAAGGTATTCCTAAAAATGAATCCTTTGTTTCGGTTGCACCGTAAGCCTTAACTGCACCCGAAATAAGCTTTGCTTCGGTAAGATTTTTATCTAAAGCACCGTTTTTCTTTAAATACTCACGATACTGCAATGCCATATCAACATAGGTATTATTTTGGAGGAATAAATATTCAACCGCAAAATTTTTCTTTTCGTAATTTTCCGCCTGTGCGGTATACTCCTTATAACGCCAGTCACTACCCGAAATTGTAACGGTATCATAAACACGGTAAATAAATGAAGCGTATGCCCTGGAATAGGATGAGCTTTTACCCGAACATTCTGCACAAATACTTGCCGCAGACTCATTTCCGCTTACAACAGCAAGCACACCGGCACCGTTTTTATTAATACCAAAAACCGGAAGCATTGCATCATGCTCACTACCCTCATCATAATAATATGAAAGTGCGCCGTCACGGCCGTAAATACGCTGACTATATGCGGCTGATGCTGAGTTTACGGTGGAAAGATCTATCAAAGCACCACTGCCATCAGGAATAAAGATATAACCGTTATCGGAAGATTGAGCATGCAAAAAGTAAGGGAGAAGTGAAATCTCACCTATTTTCACCTTACCGTACTCCTTAATCTCATTAATAAGCACGGTCACTTTAAGGGTATTATCCTCTACCGAATATTCAACCGGGATTGAAAACTGTTCGTGAGGTCTTGAAAAATCATAATCAATACGGATTTTATTTTTGGATTCGGTTATCTTGAAGCTTCCTCTTCTTACAGAAGAAATATAGCTTCCTATAACCGCTTTTTTGTTTTCCTTGTCATAATAGGAAACAATAAGCTGTGAACGAATATCATTAATTGTTGCAGAGGTGGTATATTCATCCTCAACAGGGTTTATGGGATTTAATGTCCAAACACGGCCATCCGCTTTATTAAACACCGAAATTTCACAGGTTATTTTATCAACATGAAGCTCTAACGAAGAGCCTGAGGAAGTATTTGCGGCATCAGATGAGGTGACATCTGCATTAACCGTAAAGATACACGATGCAATTATCACCAACTGCAAAAGGAAGGCACAAATTCTTTTAAATTTCATTTTGCTACCTCCTCGTTATTTCGGTCATAATTGTTTTAACAAACATTGACATCTGCTGAAAAATTGAGAATGCCAACAGCACCAAAAATGCCACTATAACAATCATTCCTATAGATAAAAGTGCGGAACCGAATGTTTTTGAAACGGTAAAATCATGAACAATCATCATTCCGAAGAAAACAAGCATAAGGCTCCACAAAGTGAACAATACCGAAAAGCTTGTATAAAACATTCCCTCAGACAATGTCATAACATTTGAAATAAGACTAAGCGGCACCTGGAATAAAACAAGTGGGGTTAGCGAATAGCAGGTAGCTATCCAAATTTCCTTAAAGGTTCCGCTTCCTTCAAGCAGGGTACTCATTGCCCAGTTAGCAATACACCAAAGCACAACGATTAAAACCGTTTGAACGAATATGGGAATTAAGCTAAACTGCTGAACATCGTTATTAGAAAACAAATAGCCTACAAAGAAATAATCAAGAATACCCTCAATAAAGAAAAGTGCAAGTATGATATTAGCAAGCCCTAAAGAGCCTCTACCCTCATGCTTAATATCATTAAAGGTATCTATAGGATGGGTAAAGAGCCTGAACGGAACCAAAAGCTTGGTTTTATCAAGATTGCTCCAAGAGTATTCACTCCATTTTACCTGTTTGAATTTTATAAATATACCTCTTGTAAGTTTTCTTAGGTTAGTCACTCTTTAACACCACGCTTTTTTCCTGAATTTACAATCAGGCGTTTAAGTATTTTCATAAGCTTAACAAACACAAAAAGCCCGATTACAACTGTGGGTACAAACCAAATAAAGTTATCCCTCAAAAATTCACGACGGTACTGCTCAACCGCCATTGAATAATAAAAACGGTCATCGCCTATTTGCAAATATTCCATAGCTTCTTCGTAATCACCGTTTATAAGCAACGCTCTACCAACACCCTTATAAGCAACAGGTAATGAGCTGTTAATATCAATTACCTTTTTCCAATATTCGGCAGAACCGTTATAATTACCAAGGCTGTATTCATTCAAAGCCTTGCGTATTAATGACATATATTCGGTTTCTTTAAATACGGTTATGGAGTTCATTTCACTATCAGCAACAAGATAAAAGCTTTCGCATTTATCAATCGCAACAGCATTTTTAAAATAACCCTTTTGGTTTCCCTTTCCGCCGAATATACAAAGCGGATTTTGCTCACTATCATAAACAAAAATTCTGCCACGCTTATTATCAAGCACAGCCAGCACCTCATCCTCATCAACATTTATATCGTTGATAACACTTGTTTGAGGAGTGCCCTTAATATTATTGTATTGTTGGTCACCAAAGTTACTGCGGTTATATCCCTTTTGCAAAAGACCGCTGTTTGAACCGGGATATACCAAAATATTCTGTCCTGCAGAATTAAGCATTTTAATCTGCTCTGTATTAACAGTAGCTGTAGCGGTTAAAATCATATCCTCATCATCAATATACAAATTTGTATATTCTGTAGGAATTGTACGAGCTAAGGATTCACGCTGTTCATCGGAGAATATGTTTTTCCACATATTCTGAATAATTACCTGTGCCGTTACCTCAACCTTATTAGCACCGAAAAATCCAATAAATTCATCGCTGTCACTGTACTGCAAAAGTCCCTGATAAATACCGCTTACAGCCATAAATACGGTACCCGCACTGTTAACGCTGATTTTAGAGGGTTTAAACTCAAAATCATCTGCCAAAAGGCTGGTTTCAGGCTTTAAAAACATACGAACAACTTCATTATTTTCATCAACGGCAATAGCCCTTGCATTTGCGGTATCGCATATATACACAAGGCCCTTGGCGGCAAATACACCGCCGGGAGATGCAAGTGTTTGCTGTTCGCCGTTTAGTATAACGGTGGAAATTTCACGCAAAGGTGTAAAATCCTTATCAAAAACCAACACACGGTTATTACCCGAATCTGCAACATAAATATTATTTTGTGAATCAACATAAAGGTCAGACGGTGCTTTTAATTTACCAACACCGATTTCATCACCGAAAACAACCTGTTCACACAAATAACCTGTAGGAGCCGAAACTGCTTCAGCATATTCATTATATATATAGTTTTTATTTTCAGCGGCATAGGTAGTTAATGAAGAACATAATAATATGACCACCAGCATAACAGCCGCCGATATATTTAATAATCTTCTCATAATCACTACCCCTTCAATCCGGAGTGAGCCATTGTTTCAACAATGGAGCTTTGGCTAAACAGGAATATGATAACCGGAGGAATCAGCAAAAGCACACTTACCGCAGATGCCACACCGGTTCTTGCAATACCCGCTGTGCTTAACGAAGAAAGCATTGCAGGAAGCATTTTCATATTTTCACTGTATATAAACTGTACACCGTTAATATTCCATGTGGAAATAAATGTAAATATAACAACCGTCATCCAAGCCGGTTTTATCATAGGCATTATAAGACGGAAGAATATTGATAATTCGCCGGCACCGTCTATTCTGCCCGATTCAATAAGCTCATTAGGAACCGTTTCCAAAAACTGCTGCAATAGGAAAACACCAAATGAACCCGCCATTGCAGGCAGTATAAGAGCCAAATAGGTATCAATTATATTAACACCCGACATCATAATATACTGTGGAATTGAGGTAACTTCAGGACGGAATAATATTGCAAATACAACCATATTGGTTATAAGCTTTTTAAGCGGGAATTTATGCTTTGCAAGCGGATATGCCGCCATTGAAGCAATAAGTACATAACCCACAGTGGAAACCAAAGCTACCAAAACGCTGTTAAAAATATAGCGCTCAAACGGAACCTCTGACTGAGCCTGAAGTTTAATAAGACTCAAAAAGTTATTAAGTGTTGGATTAACAACATAAAAACGGGGTGGGAAATAGAACAATTCATTCAGCGGTTTTAATGCGCTGATGATTGAATAATAAATAGGAAGTATCATGAAAACTCCAAGCAAGCCGAGGAAAAATGCCACAAGGAAATTTCCCCACCTTGATCTTGAAACTCTCTTAGTTGTAATTTTACTCATACCCTTCTCCTTTTCTTACTTTGGTATTCTTGCATTTGAATTACTCAGATGAGAAGGATTTAAGTCCCTTACTGATAAGCCACCAAGCAACAGTCATCAAAACGAAGAGTATCACAGCAATAGTGGATGCATAACCCATTTCAAATCTTGTATAACCATAGTCGGTCATGTGAAGAAGTATAGTATGGGTTGAATAATCGGTACTGGGGTTACCTGTAAGCTGAGCATTTTGATAACCTATTGCAAACGCACCGGATATTGAAAGCACGGCACCTATAAGAAGCTGCGGTACCATTTGTGGCAATGTAATATGCCAAAGCTCCTGCCAACGGTTTCTGATACCGTCAATAGCACCTGCTTCAAACAGTTCTTTATTAAGCTGTTGGAAACCGGCAACAAATGACAGGAAGCCTGCACCCAAGCTGGTCCAAAGAATAACAATAACAACTGCTATGGAGTTATACTCAGGATCTGTAAGCCACTGAACGGGTTGGGATATAAAGCCCCATTCCATAAGGAAGCTGTTAACCATACCATAAGCATCACCGCTGAAAAGATAACCCCAAATCATATAGATATTACCCGCAAGAGATGGTGCATAAAAAACAAGAGTTAAAAACGAACGCACACCCTTTGAGGTTTCTGTAATAAGCCATGCAACAACAAAGCTTAAAAGATAGCCTGCAGGACCTGTTATCAAAGCATAAAATACGGTATTGCTTAAAGATTTCATAAATATTTCATCATCAAGCAACAATGTTAAATAGTTTTGAATACCCACAAAATCAGGTGTTCTTACCATATCAAAATCCGTAAAGCTTAAAACAACGGCACAAATTATCGGAATAACGGTAAAGAACATAAACAGCACAAGCCAGAAAGAAAGGAAAAAGTAGCTCATACCGTATTTTTTGAAAAAACCCGACATTTTTTTCATCTACTTTTACTCCTTTCCTTTTTTCATTACATTGCGCTTACGCTCAAGTTCGTTATCAATATCATCACTGTAACGGTAAAGAACATCTCTTGGGTCCTCATAACTGTATGCTACACGGCGAAAAGCATTTGAAATACAACGACCTAAATAATACGAAGCAGCAGTTTGCGGTATATCACTTACAGATTCCCAAGCAAGCGATAAATTCTTACGCTCATTTGCTGTCCAGTTTAGATTTTCAAAAGCCACAAGGTTTGCGGTATTATATCTTGCCGATTTTCCAAGTATCATTTCAACCTGACGACCAAAAGAGGTTTGAATTTCAGAATCCGCCCACCATTTTACAAAATTATATGATGCTTTAAGATTATCCGAAGTGGATATAATTATTGTGGCATTACCCGAAGAGCTTTGAATACGGTTGATATTGCCGTTTTCATCAGCAAATCCCGGAATGGGATACATCTGCCACTGGCTCTCAATTTCAGGAGCTGCAACCGAAAGCTGATTATACATGGTATAGCTCATAATACCCATCGGCATTTCGCCTGTTCTAAAGCGGTTAAAGAAGTTAAATACCAACGGCAAGCCATGTTTAACATACAAATCGGTCCACTGAGTAAATGCATCAACTGCCGTTTGTTCTTTAAGCTGGCTTTTAGTAAGATCAGCATTATAAATGCTACCACCATGCTGCATCAAGAACATCTCAAAAATATCCTGACTTTCAGAAATACCAATCTCAAGATTATGCTGAATAAGCACCTTTTGAACGGCGTAAAATTCCTCCCAAGTATCAGGTATTTTAAGGTTTAGCTCCTCAAATACATCTGTACGGCAGAAAAGCATATTAAAGTTTTGTGTGAGAGGCATTGCATACAAACTTCCGTCAAATGTATACGGAATATATGCCGAATCATCATACTGACCTTTTATCCGGTCAAAGTCTTCAATTTTTCCTATATCCGCCAAAACACCACGAATTGCAAGGTTTGCTATATTAGCCTCACCAACAAACAGTGCAACATCAGGTCCCTTATCTGCCAAAATTGCCTGAGTTAGGGTATCTCCCGCACTTACAAGAGATAATTTAACATAGGTTTGGTACTGCTCGGTAAAGGTATCATCGCACATACGCTTAATGATCTGCATCTGATCTCTACCTGTAGCGGCACCGCTTACCATAATATCGCCCATATTTACCCAAACATCGATTTGTCCGCCATCGCCGCCGTTTTCGGAAGCAATGCTGTAATCCTCAACAAAGGAATTAAAGAAGGACTTTAATCTGAACCAAAGATATTCAAAAAATCCGCTATCATTTTGTATAAGTGGTTTTGATACGGGGTTAAAGGTAATATAATCAAGTGTTATTGACTGACTTTGCAAAGTTATTATCATATTTGCAAGTGAATCAATACCGTTTTTAAAGTTACTTAAATTAGCAGGAATTTTATGAGGCTTTTCAACATACTCCTTGAGTACACGAACCATATCATAAATTACCGATGTTTCGCTTCCCTCATCATCCTGCGACCAACGCTCTATTCTTTTAGCTATATCCTCAAGCTTAACAATAGAATCCTTTAAGAAAGGAATTAAGGAGGGCAATTCCTTATCAAGATAATAATCACGGTAAACATCAGGATTGGCACCGGTAATACTGATTATCTGACGATACATAGAATTACATTGGCCGATATATTCCTGAATTTCTATAATTTCCTGTTCAAGATGAGCATCGTTTACCTGCATACGAAGAGTGTGAGCACCCTTTGTAAGATAAAGCTTATAGGCTTCTCCGTTTTTATCCTCTATACGAAAATCAATATAATCACTTGCATAAGGAAACAGTACATTATCAAACTGTGCAAAAGGAACTTCGCCGTCAATATAAATGCGTCTTCCAACGCCGATTCCTCTCAAAGCGTCCTGTTCGTATCTTACATCAAGTGCATAATAACCGTCCTGTTCAACATCAAACTGCCATTCAAGCCATTGACCGGCTTCGGAAAAACTGCTTCCGCCGATTATATTAAGTGATATACGGTCATGATAATTAGGAACAATACTGGGTGAACTGCGGTCATAAGTAGGGATTAAAGAAGAATCAGATTTAAAGCTTGTGAGCTCTGCCTGAATTGTTACAGCTTCCGTTGCTTTTTCATTATTTGCAGAATTTTCCTTTAAATATTCTTCATAGCTTTTAAGATTGCTTTGGTAAAAATAAACCTTAGCTATTTCAACCGCTTCACAGCTCATGGTAATATTGAGGGTATACTCCCCTGCTTTAAGAGAAACCGCCTGATTTCCTGTTTTTGAGGATATACCAAAAATGACTGTTTGCCAATCAAAATGCTCACGCATTTCAGGAACAACCTCATTATCATAGCTATCTGTTTTAAAGCGTTCACCATCACGAATATCGCTCCAAATGCGGGAAAACTCAATATGCTGAGTAAAACTATCCGTTCCATTTGTGATTACAATATCAGCTTCGGGATTTACCACCCTGCCCTCAACAGCACGATAAACAACCGCCAAATTATAATCCCCATCAGACTCTGCCGTCAAACTGAATGTGGCAGATTCTTCTTCGGCAATGCTTACATATTGGGTATATTCGGTTTTTGAAACGCCGACTTCATTTTCAGCAAATACACAAACAGCAAAGCACTGTATTGCTATTAACAACACAATTAAAGCCGCTATACCCCTTTTTAAATATGTTTTATACATAAAACTACTCCTTAGCAAAACATACAATAGGTTATAACATCAACCAACAAGACCTGAGCTTACCATTGTTCTTACAAATCTCTTTTGTAAAACAGCAAACAGGATAAATATCGGCAACATACACACAATACAAGCCGCCTGTTTAAGAGTCATAACCTTATACGGGTTATAGGCATCGCTTGACATCATATTTTGAAGCGATAAGCCGATATTTGAAAGATTTACCGAAAGTGTTCTTATTTGGGTAAAGAAGGTGGACATTGTATAATAATCGTTCCAATACCACACCATTGAGAATAAAAATGTAGTAAGAATGGGACCGCCTGCATTGGGAGCCATTATTTTTATAAAGGTTTTGAAATAACCGCAACCATCTATCATAGCGGCTTCCTCAAGCTCAACCGGTATTCCCTTGAAATACTGGCGGAAAATAAGAATAAACAAGCCTGCACGAAGACCTTGACCCAATACCGCTAAAATAAACATGGTAGAATAGCTATCAAGCATATTAACCTTTAAGCTATCACCAAAAATAAGACCTAAAATTCCAAAAATATCAAAATCGCTAAACAGCAAATAGTTAGGCAGGTTTATCATCTGAGGAGGAACGATTACGGTGAAAATCACAACCAAAAAGAGTATATTTGAACCCTTAAATTTGAAACGGGCAAAGCCGTAACCCGTAACGGCACAGATAATAACCTGTAAAATTGTTGATACAACCGAAATAATTACGGTATTTTTAAAAGCAACATCAAATTTTAAGCTATCAAACACAAGCTTGAAATTTTCCAAGGTGAAGTTTTTAGGAATCCAAACAATGGAAAGATCCCACATATCGGCAGAATCCCTAAAAGCCATACTAACATATAAATTATGGGGTAAAGAATGATAAATGCCATTTCCAGCATAAAGAAAAGACGGACAACTGACCATATTACCTTACCCAAAAAATACAATGGAGAAACCGCAATATTATCGGTATTTAATCTTTTTGGTGTACTCAAAATGCCTTCCGTCCTTTCTTTTTATTTTTTATCTTCTTTTCCTTAAACGGAATAAAGAGAGATGTAAGAAGAATCAGCAAAACCAATGTAACAATTATTACAATAAAGTAAATCCAGCTCATTGCCGAAGCATAAGAATAGTTATAATTAGTAAATGCCGCTTCAAGTATATATTTCATTACCTGGTTATCGTAATTAATAAAATGATCAATAGCCGTGTAAATTATGTTCACAAGAATATAAGGTGATACCGCCGGAAATGTAACCTTCCAGAAGGTTTCCCAACCGGTTGCGCCTTCAACCTGCGCCACCTCGTAATATGTATGAGGAATGGTCAAAAGACCCATTAGGAATACTATTATCTGAACACTGCTTCCCCAAATAAGATCAGTAACATTTGAAACAAGTGATCCTATTTGATTTACAAGTGAAGCAGGCAATCCAAATTCATAAAGCATATCAGTGAGCAATGCTGCACTAAAGATATTACCTGAGCCACCGCTACCCATAACGGTTGTGGTAAGGCTGGTTTTAATAATAGAGGCAATAACGCCCGAAGAAATAAGGATAGGGATGAAGAAGATGGCACGCATCATTCCCCTGCCCTTGAACTTTTGATTTAATACAATAGCCACAAAAAGGCTGAATACCAATATAATCGGTACTCTATAAAGCATATCACCCAAGGATTCCGTTAATTTTTGCGGAAAAAGAGAATCGGTTATTAATGAATATTTATAGTGAGAAAAAATTCCGTCAGAAAGTTCACTGTATCTATATCCTATTCCCTGCACGAACTCAAAATTTGTAAACGAATAACGCAAAAGATTAAACATTGCCTGCAAAAAGAAGACAATTATACCTATAAGCCAAGGTAAGATGAATAAAAATCCCGCCCTTGCCCTTTGTTGTTTTATAGTTTTCCTTTTCATAAATATAACTGACCTTTCTTTGCTTTTTTGGTTTAGTGCGGCACAGAGTTTTTGCTCTGTGCCGCATCATTTAAAATTACTGACCGATAGTTCTGGTGATTGCGCTTGTTACAATGTTATTCATTGAAGCGGAAACTTCTTCTGCCGGCTTCAAGTCATACATAAGTCCGCCCCAGAATTCTTCCTGATAGTTACCCCAGCCGGAAAGTGATTCAAGCTTAGAGGAAACCTTATTAGCCTTTGCAAGATAATCGGTAATGATGCTCTCATGCTCCTTAGTCATCATCTTATACTGACGAGCATTCCAAGTGGAGTTGTTTTCCTTGCCACCATCTATCAAACGGCGTACCCAGAAATAGTTCCAAGCCATACCGCCAACAGGGTTCTGAGCATTAACGGGAACAAAGTTGGTAATAAGGTTACTTGCGGCATAATATTTGCCATCACTTGAACTCTTAGGCAACGGTACGATACCGATTTCATCGTTCATGGTTTTAAGAAGATCATAAGCACCGATAGCGTGCTGAGGACGCTCTACAAACATAGCGATCTGTCTTGCGGGGAATTCGGTAAAGCCTGCAATGCTGGGCTCCATAGAACCATCAGCAATAAGATCCTTATAGAAGTTAAGACCTGCAATAGTGTTTGCTGCACTAAGCTTTGAAATATATTTTCCGCTTGCAGCATCGTAATCAATAATATTACCGCCGTTTGCAAGAGCAAAAACTTCTCTATAGTGTGTACCTATACCATAGCAGCTAACGGTTGTATTATCACTTTCATAAATGGTTGCCTTTTTAGCAAGCTCACGAAGCTTATCAAATGTCCACTGATCGTTTTGATAAAGGGTATAAGGATCTTCAATACCCTGCTCTTCAAACAATGTCTTATTATAATAAACAAAGAATGTATCAACCTCAGCGGTGTTTACTGCATAATAGTTATCACCGATTTTGAAGTTATTGAGAACGCCCATATCCCAATAGGGATCATCCATAACAAGATACTCATTAATAGGAGCTGCGATATTACCGTACATAAAGGAAAGGGCGGTAGCATCGGTCATAACACCGGTATCGGGCGGGTTACCTGCAGCTACCATTCCGGGAAGCTTTGAGGTATACTCACTGTAACCCATAGGAATCCAATCGATAGTAATATCATATCTATCCATAAATTCCAAGGTTACCTGCTTGTCATACTCGTTCATATCGTCCATAGAGCCAACCTTAACGATAGTTGAGCCCTTTGCACTTTCGAACATTTTTTCCTGTGCGGTCCATTCCATTTTAAGAGCATCTTTAATTTCGGTGTCATCCTTTTTCTTTTCATCGGAGCCACAGCCCACAACGCTGAAAAGAAGAAAAGCACTCATTAAAACAGCAAGAACTTTTTTCATCATTTTTGTTTCCTCCTAAATTAAATTTCAAATTCATAAATCACGGTACAACCATTGCTATACCGTAAATTATTACCAACTCGTGCGCCTGTGCCTTCGCTATTGCAAAGCCTGAATGCAAGCCTATATTCACCTGAATCATCCGGTAAATCAATAGTGCCCTTTACCGTATGGGTAAGTAATTTACCATCCTCATAATCCTTGGGATTACGGCTATTCCAGCTTTCAGGATCACCGGCCTTTACCTCACTCACAATATTGCCCTTTTTATCAAGGATAACAAGGCTGCTTTGCATATGGAATGCGGCAGAAAAACCATAGTTTACAAGCTTCAAATCAACATCAAGCTTACCGCCTGTGTTAAGCTCACCCGAAAGGTCAGCCTCTTTAAGCTCAAGCTTATAACCAAGATAATCGGAAATAAAATCAAAAGCATATCTTGTTACTTTTTCACCCTTGGCATTCAAAAACCAGCCGGGAGCATAGGTGATGTTATTTTTCTTCAGCCATTCCTCGGAAATTTCCATTGTGAGCCAATCTTTCATTGGGTAATAGTTTGAATTTCCGTAATCGCCATAACCAAAAGCATCCTCAATAAAGCTATGGAAGATACTAAATGAATTTTGACGGAATGCGCTATACTGAATAATTGAGTCAAAAGCATCAATTTCATCACTGTTCTCATAGCCCCAGAAGCACTCACCGCCAACAGGTACAAACGGAGATTCCTCTACCACCTGCTTCCAATCATCCTCACCCGGATTCAATGTAGCGGCAGCAGAACAATTTCTGTAACCAAAGAAGCTATCATCGTGGAAGCCCAAGCGGCTGTAATTTTCATCTTTTTTATTGATAAGATTTTTAATTCCGGGATAACGAACCTGAACATAAAGCTGCTTTGGAGTCATTTCAATAATGCCCTTTAAAAGCTTTTTCTGGTCGTGCTCTAATTTATAGGAGTGCCACTCACCCCAAACACCAAGGAAGCCTGCCTCAACAACATGGATACGATCCACATTTTTCTCAAGCAAAGGCTTTAACTGCTTCATATGAGCAAGCATTATATCATCCTCAGCTTCACCCGTACCATCCATACTGCCCTGATATGCAAAACGAACGGTAAGCTTCATTCCAAGCTCCTTTGCGGTATCAAAGCACTTTTGCATATTTTCAAAGGCATAATCAGGCAAAACCGAATCATTTTTAAAAGCGGTTAAATAGAAATAAACCTGACAAATGGTTGAAGGGTACTCAGCATATCTTTGAGCAAATCTTCTGATATTTGCGGCCGGGTCATTCTGTACGGTTTGACCGTCATTACTTTTATTACCTACATTAACATAGGCTTCTCCACGCCAACCACGGTCAGGATTATAGCGAAGCTGCATATCCTGCTCACTTGTAATAGCATCAAATTTCAGGGTAACATGTGCATTTTGTGTTACACAGCCGCAAAGCGATGAAAACAGCATTACTGCCGTTAATACAAAAGCTATTAATCTGATTTTTTTCATTTTACGGCACCCTTTCTTTTTTTCTTAATTACTAACACCGCTACCAATGCACCGCAAACAGCAACTACCGCACAAGCAGCAATCACTATTATAAGAACGGTATAATCCTTACTCATAGAAACTACCTTAGCGGTAATTCCGGCAGTATCCTTAGCAGCATTTACAACAACGCTTCCGCTGTTTGTTTCGGAAGATTTTGTGGTTATACGGTGATATTGGTAAACCTCAAACGGTTCTCCAAGAGAGTTAAGTGCATTTACAATCACATAATAGCGTGTAGCAGATTCAAGCCCTGTTACCGTTACCTTAGTTTCCTTTGAAGAAACCTTAATTGACTGAGCACATGCGTGATATACAGGCTCATTAATACCCTCACTCACATTTTTGTAAACATCAATACGATAACCTGCAGCATTCTTTGCAGCATCATATTCAACAACAATGGAATCACTGTTAATTTCACTTACTTTAGATGTATAAACACTTGTTGTTCCAACAGGAATACTGTCAAACTTTTCTCCTAAAGCAGGTCCTACCACTACAAGGTCATCATTATCGGCAAGCTCACCGTCACTAAGAGAATAAACATCACAATCATTAAATGTAATAAGTGTTTCAAGCTTATCGGTTTTATCAGTAATTTTATAAATACCGCCTACATAGCAGTTACCTGCAAGTCCGCCAACAGCCTGGAACTGTAATGTGGAAGAAATCATACTTCTTCCCTCATTTTTGCCGTATATGGGGTTCATCTTCATTTCCGAAAGGTCAGCCATTACATAGCCTTCAAAGTTTGGAGGCATAAACATAATACCTTGGTCATCACTTTCGGCAACCTTCCACTTTTTGCTTCCCTTTTCAAGATATTTAGCTTTACCTTCACCAAGAAGCGTCCAAATATGCTCATCGCCCTTGGTAGAATAGATATTGAAGCGGAAGGTACTTACATCCGGCTGACCCGGATGGGGTTTAGCCGATTTTATATAGAAAAGAATAGCTTCCAAATCATCAGTGTATGTATATGCAGGATATTTCAGCTCATAGAACGGGTTGGAATCTCGTATACCGCCAAGTGTTTTTGAAGAAATCTCAACCGAAGGATAACCCAATAGTCCGCCAACATTTGGAGCTAATACCGAATTGATATTACGCTTATGCTGATATGCCATAACACCGTATTCATCAAGGTCATAACCCATTGGATAAGAGCTGAATGTATGCAAAACCTCTGCACGCATTGCATTATCAATAAGCTTTCTGCTTGACTTCAAATCAGTATCGGTAACACCTGTGGTATAATATCTGCCCTCTTTTTCGCCGTTAAGCTTGATTTTAAGGCTATCGGTATTCTTGGTAACACCATAAACTGCGTTAAGGTAACCGGGACCGCTGATACCTCCCATATTTGAGAACTGTAATATAGTTTGATGAACCGAAAGCTCATTAAGGTTCTTTTCAGATTTATAATCATCAAGACCGATTTTTATATAGCCCTCAAAGCCGCTTGGAAGATCAAGGTAGATGCTTGTTGTTTTGAGTGTTTTCCACTCACGGCCATCCTTTGAAAGAATCTCTATTTCAGTTTCATTTTTTAGGCTTGCCCAATCGTATCCGCCAAGATACATCATTATTGCAACGCCTGCTTTACCCCAGTTATTACCTTTATCATCAGGACGGGAAATAGGCATTCTGAAATAATAGATTATATGGCTTACATTTTCAAGAGACTTAGGTTCGTTATAAACGATTTTAAAGCCCTGATCACCTGTAATATTATGATAACCACGAAGCGAATCATAATTAAACTTTACGGCATTTACACCGCCAAGAGCACCCAATGTATTTACACATACGGCAGAGCCCTCTTTTTCTGCACAAATAACCTCATCATCGTCAAACTTTTCCCCAACCTTACGGCGGCTGAAATCCTCCCAAATAACACCTTCGGTAGAATCATCGGCTGCAGTGGATGCAAAGTTCATCGGAATAACCGAAAACAGCAGGGTCAAAGCAAGACACAAAACAATTACTCGTTTCATAATTTCCTCCTAATCCTTATATTTAAACTCTGTAAAGCATTGTATACTGTGAAACCGTTTGCTCACCGTTACAAGACACAAACTCAGCCGTTACGGTAAACAACTGTTGTTTTGCAGAGTTAAGCACATATTCAGCATCAAAAAGCTTACAATTTTTATCAAGTGCGGTTTCATTAAGTTCAATTTCTTTAAGCACGGTATCTTTACCATCAAAATTAACTTTAAGTGTTAATTTGCCCTTAACATCAGAGCTCAACTGATTAAGCCACCATGTTTCAAGCTTTATGGTATCACCCTTACTGTAATCAAACTTAGGATACCTCACACTCGGCATTGAGGGACGGAGTGCATTGCATATTGCAAAATATGCAGGCTTAGGCTCTCCCTTATAATCAAGTATATTATTATTGGAAACCGAAGGCCACGGCTCATTAAGACACCAATTAAGCACCATTGAGCATCTTGGAGATTGCCTTCTTGCTTCCTCATATATGTACTGATAACCGATAGATTGCATAAGGCGAGAATACTCAACAACCTGTTCCAAATTAAGCGGTGCGCCAAAATAGCTTTCTATCGTATCCCAATAAAGGTGTGATTCCTTCATCCAAGCGTTTATACCATGGTGCGTTTCCCAAGCTGTACCCGTTTCAAAACGGTCAAGCTCATCTTCGGGAATAACATAACGAATAGTTTCCATATCAGCGGCTCCGCCACAACCCATTTCGTTATAACCCGAGGTAACAAAGCCGTTCATCATCTGCATTATATCCCTACCGTCAGGATTGCGGAAACGGTAATCACCATGAACAAAATCAGAAATCGGGGAGGTTGGAATAAATGGAGTTTCGGGGTCTAAAAGGTAGCACTGACTATCAAGCAAGCGAAGAGCTTTTTCCTGCATTGTCATCATAGACCATTGCATAAACAGCTCATTACCGCCGCACCAAAGAGCTAAGCAGGTATGCTTTTTAACACGCTTGATAATTGCTTCTGACTCATTTTTAAGTGTTGCAAGATATTTTTTTGAAGCACCGTAATAGTTACAGCCAAGCGGGAACTCCTGCCAAACCAAAATACCGTATTTATCACAAAGCTCAAAGAAAGATTCTTTATTAACTATTGCGCCACCCCAAGAGCGAACTAAATTCATATTAGCTTTTTTAACCCATTTAAGCTGAATATCATAATCCTCTTTTGTGAGTGTTCCGGTGAATATTTTGGGGCAAACCCAGTTGCTTCCCTGAATAAATATAGGTTTACCGTTGATTTTAAAGGTAAGAGGAGCTTTAGGAGCCGGGCACGGGAATATTATAGGTTCATCCCATGAGCCCTCATAAGGCACAAGCTCAAATTTTCTAAATCCACGCTTAAAGCAAACACTGTCAGCTATTTCACCGTTTACAGCTACCGAAAGATTAAAGCTGTAAAGCGGTTGTTCACCGTAACCGTTTGGCCACCAAAGCTTTGGCTCATTTACCTCAAAGTGAATACTATCACCATTTTCCTTTGATGCAGTAAATACCGTTTCACCGTCAGGTGAGGTTATGGTAAGAGTTGCGGTATAGCTTTCAGCACCCTTATAATCAAGTGTAACTTCACCAAAAGCCTTTATATAATCATCGGTTAAGTATGTATCTATATTCCAATCATCCAAATATCCGCAATCGGTAATAATAACGCCGGTTTCTTCCCAAATACCCCTTACCACAAGTGTTGGGTGGAAATCCCAACCATAACTTACAGCAGGCTTACAGCTTTGGCTTGCGTGTGTACGATTAAGCTCGCCGTAATACTTGGGATTATCAACACGAGGTATAGGATAAATGAGAACACCCAATGTATCATCCCCGGTGAGATATTCCGTAATATCAAGCTGTACCTTGCGGAACATACCCTCATAATGATAAATACTTTCATTGTTTACAAGAATTTCATACTCATAATCAATACCCAAAGATTTGAATATCATTCTTTCACCATTACCGATATTGGGTAATTTTGCCTGATAAAGAAAGTATTTATCCTCCATCCAATCATATTGATGGAAATTATCACCGACATTAACATCCTTGTAATTATATTCACGAGCAAAATCACATTGTATATTTCCGGGTACAGTTGCGGCAATCATACATTCGGGAGTATGATTATCTATACCGCAATCCCCCACTTTCCAATCAAGTTTTAAAAATATATTTTCCATAAAACATACCTCTGCACGATATTTTTCATTATAAATTATACTAAAAATAAGCGGTTTAGTATATAAACAATCAACTTGATTTTTTCGTTTTTATGTTTATAAAAGCAAAAATCCGTTTACCTTTGGCAGATAAACGAATTTTTTGTCATATAATATCATAAATTTAATAATTTTACAATATAAATCAGAAAACTTTTTTTACAATATTTAACCAATTTATACCTTATTATCCGAACCGAAAAGCAGTATTTTTTTCTTTACTGCTTCTTTGATTTTTTCAACCTTTAAGTTACGAATTTCAAGGTAGGCAAGCTCCTTTTCAAGTCCCTCTTTCATACCATCAATTCCCGCAAGGCAAAGATCGGTAAAAATATTAACCTTTGCAATTCCCTCACGCACGGTATTTCTAAAATCATCATCAGAAAGACCCGAACCGCCATGAAGTACCAGCGGAGTTGAAAGACTGCTTCTTATAGCCTTTAATCTTTCAATATCAAGGCAGGGCTTGGTTTTATATGCACCGTGGGCTGTACCGATAGCAATAGCAAGTGCATCAACGCCCGTTTGTTCAACAAAATCAATAGCCTCCTGAGGGGTGGTATACATATCACTTACAGCACCGTCATCCGTTGCAGCTTCGCCCACATGACCTATCTCACCCTCAACGGTAGCACCGTAAGCATGAGCTAATTTAACAAGCTCTCTTGTTTCTGCAAGATTTGTCTCATTATCCTTTGCAGAGCCGTCATACATAATACTTGTGAAGCCCAATTTCAATGCTTCCACACAGCGCTCATAGGTTAAACCGTGGTCATAATGAACTACCACGGGAACGGTTGCACGCTTGGCTGCGGCAATTATTGACGGAGCTATAAGCTTTAATTCTCCGTAAGGCAATAAAACCTCAGCTGTACCGATAATTATTGGTGAGCGCAGTTCTTCTGCGGCAGCGATTGCTGCTTCAAGCATATCGGTATCGGTTGTGTTAAAAAGACCAACTGCATATTTACCCTTTTGTGCAGGAATTAAAACATCATTCAAATTTGCAAGCATTTTTCATTACCCCTCAATCTTTGGTTCTCTTACAAGTCTTTTATCGGTGAAAACATCGGTTTCATCGGTGCTGGTGGTGGAAAATTCCGAAACAACTGCACCATCGGGACCACCCTGGAACCAATGCTTTGTTCCGGGCATAATAGTGTATTGTTGACCGGGTTTCAAAATTATTTCGTGGTAAACGCTTGTATCACTCTCAGGAAGTTTTGCTTTAATATCTTCCTTTTTACCCTCACCCTCAACATAAAGATAAACCTCACCGTAACGGCAACGGAAGGTTTCCTCTTTGCCGTCTCTGCCGTAACATGGCACATGGATATGTTCAGGGCAGGTCTGTCCCGGGAAAAGCACCATTTCCTTAGCGCAAACCTTATCGGTATTAACATAAACAACTATTTCAAGACCGATTTTATCTATCATATCAAGACCAAGATCTGCAACCTCAACATTTGCTTTTTCCTCTTCGGTGAGAACTATTCCTGCTTTTTCGTAATATTTAAGAGCTTCTTTTACAACCCTTTCATAAGTTTCTCTTTTCATATTGAAAGCCTCCCGTATTTTTCCTTTATTTTTATTATTTCATCACGGCTACGCATACCGTCAATTGAATTCACTTCAAATAAGTTACAAAGTGCCGCACCGGATGCAAACTCCAATATTTCCATATCGCTATAGCCGTTATAAATACCGTAAAGACAGCCTGCACAAAAGGCATCCCCTGCACCAACGCTGCCCTTAAACAGTGAATTATCAACATCAAGTGAGCCGATTTTGGTAAATTCACCGTTAGCACTCAAACAAAATCCTGCTTCCTTTGCGTGGATTATAACCTTTTGTGAAACACCTGCGGCAATCATTTTTTCCATTGCAAGACGAATGGTATCCACATCAAGACGACCATCCTCAAAACGAGGCGAAAAGCCCCATATACCGCAACATTCAATCTCATTTATAATAACATAATCGGCATATTTTAATGCAGGGATTATTTTAGCGGCATAATCGGCATCACTATTACTTACAACATCAATAGAGGTCTTTATGCCGTGTTCTTTGACATCATGCAAAAAGCGTGCCATTACAGTGCCGTATTCATCATCACATTCATCAAATTTATCAAGCAGTAAAATATAACCTATATGCAAAAGCTTGCATTTAAGCTGTTCAATATTAACATTTTCGGGAGAAAACAGCGCATTAGCGCCACGGTATGTAAAGAATGTTCTCTCACCGTTAGGAAGACTCATCACATCGCTGAAAGCAGTAGATGCTTTATCGGTTACGGTCACCATATTTGTGTTTACACCGTTTTGCTGCATAACGCCTGTTAAAAACCTGCCGTCATCATCATCTCCCACACAGCCCACCACCGAAATGGGGATTGAACGGTCTATTTTGGCAAGGTCAATTGCCGTATTCGGGGCACACCCTCCCACAGCTTTGGAAACATCAGAAACCTCAGCAAGCATACCTTTTTCAGGGTAAAGATTAATGCTTTTTACAGCATCAACTATCATATTTCCGGCAATGGTAATGCCGTTGCGCTCACCTGTCATAAGATAATCAATACTAACCCCAAAAAGTGCCGCAAGAGCCGGAAATTGAGTGATTTCGGGATAACCCAAGCCGCTTTCCCATTTGCTTATGGTTTTATCGCTCACATTAAGCTTTTTAGCCAAAGCCGCCTGCGTAAAACCATTACTTTTCCTTAAATTAGCAATTATTGAGCCAATAAGCTTTGCGTCCATAACACACCTCATTCAAAAGCCGAATTTACTGTTTTATTTAATTATATACTATTTTTTATACTTCGTAAACCTACCTTAAATATATTTTATACGCAGAATTTTGTAAAATCAAGAGCAATAATTCTACGAATAGTATATAACCCTGTTGTTAAATTAGGTATAAATTATTAACTTGTTGACCGATTTATTCTCTATTCTTCCTTTTACGGTTCATTTGTAAATGAATCTTAAAAGGTAAAATAGATTTATATTTGTAGGGGACGGCAATTTTTGACGTCCCGAAAAAACACTATTAAACGGACTGTTACAAAGTGCCGGCCCCTACAAAAACAATAGGTTTTAAAAAACAACTTTGAATTATAAAAATCAATTAACAAATAATTTAATTTTTTTCTAATTAAATTTATAAAAAACCGAAAAAAAACACTTGACTAATTTTAAAAAATGTGGTAATATAATGCTTGCCGTTTGAAATGCGGGTGTAGTTCAATGGTAGAATCCCAGCCTTCCAAGCTGGTCGTGTGGGTTCGATTCCCATCACCCGCTCCAAAAACTGAGGACAGACCTATGGGTTTGTCCTCTTTCTTTTTGCCCAAACAATAAAGGCTTCCCTTGTCCTCAACTCGTATAAATAAAGGAATTAAGCAACATACATCAAAAACAGACTAAAAAATAACGAAACCCTTAGTAGTCAAAAAGTAAAGGCTACTGAGGGTTTTTGATATAATTATTTTTGGGAGCGAATTGGGAACTGGTTTTGAAAAATTATTTTTTTGTAGTACGTATTGCTTTTAATTTTTACATCGTAATTTAGCATATTATGGAAGATATCGTATTGATATCATTAGTTGTTTGTGATATAATTCAAATAATGTGAGGTGTAACGGTTATGAACTTTAAATTGTCAATTACATTTTCATCTGACGCTTGCGTTAGTTGGAGCGGAAAAGGATATTATGTTTCAAGTTATTTTGATAATATAGCCATTTCGAAAGGTAATATCACTATAGAAGGAAAAAGAGGAGCTCCTTTTACTCTGGAGAAAATACTATTTAATAATAAATCTACTCTTAACGCACAAATTACAAAAGCATTGTCATTTTATTATTTATCTTCAGGTTATCCTTTGAAGATTGAGAAAATAGAGCTTTATCGTGACAAAAAAGATACTGAACCTGATATAGAAACAGTCTTCTTACAACCATTTCAAAAAAAACTTGAAAACCACCAAACAATTCCTCAACACGAATTAGTGAATATCTTCAATTCTAACAAGGATAATAGTTCTTTTTTGAATGCTGTTGTTTACTATATTAAAGCATTGCAAGACCATAATTTCGATAATTATTGGAAATCTTTTAACAGCATTTATCGCATTATTTCTACCACAGCACACGAACATAACAGATTAAAAGATATGCGAACATTTATAGAGAATTACAGTTTTAAATTTACCAATACACTTAATTATATTGGTAACGATACCAAAGAAAATATAAGAGATTTGCAAATTAGGGATTTTATTTTAAATACTTATGAAAACGAAAAGCAAACTACTGCTTTTGCACAAATGATAAAACGTTTTACGGATAGCCGAATAATAAATGTTCTTAACGACACACTTGTTTACAGAGAAAAATTCCTTAAAAAGCAAGGCTTATATACAGATGTAAAGACTCATATTACCAAATGTCTAACAGATAACAAAAAAGATAATGTAGAATTATTGTGCTTTTATGTATTAAAATATATATATTTTATTAGAAATAAATATTTTCACGCAGAAAAAACTGCTCCATATTTCATTTTAAAGGATACTTTTGAAATCAAAGAAACAGAAAAAATTTCTACAATTTTGCAATACTTCATTTCAGATTTAATAAGATGTAACGCATTATACTTATAAGTTATAATTCAGTATACAAATAAAGTGAAACAAAATATACACGGAGGTTTAATTATGTCATTAACAAATTCATATCTTACATCAACCAAGAATGTTGAAGCTATCTTTAATTCTATGCTTGCGGCAAAAGCTCCCGAAAAATTTACTACAAAATTTTTAGAGGACTTAGGATTTAAAAGTAGTGGTGACCGATTATTTATTTCTATGCTTAAAGCACTTGGTTTTTTAGACAATAATGGTATACCGCAACAAAGATATTTTGAGTTTATGGACCAATCACAAGCAAAACAAATTGTTGCACAAGGCATAATGGATGCATACGAAGATTTGTTTAGCCTTAGAAAGGATGCTCAGAATTTAACCAATGACGAAGTGAAAAACAAACTCAAAACATTGACGCAAGGACAAAAAGGTGAGCGAGTTATCGAGTTCATGGCGTTGACATTTAAAACGCTTTGTAATTATGCGGATTGGACTGATAAAAACTTTAACAAAGATAATAATGCCCAAAAAGATTTAGAAACACAAAATACTAATCCTAATAATGAACAAATAGTCAACCACAAAGAAAACCATATGGATTTACATTATAATATACAAATACATTTACCCGAAACGACTAATATGGCGGTATACGATGCAATTTTTCAAAGTTTGAAAAAACATCTTATGTGAGGTAATCATGCTTGACGATAAATTTTATTCCTTTATTATGCGTGGCGAATTGACAAAAGTAGCATTAAAAAATACAGATATTGTCAATAAATATTCATCATCCGAGGTGCTTTCGACAGAGTATATTGAAAGTTTGTCACTTGATTTACTTGATGAAGATTGTGTTGCTTCGGCTCAATTAATGTCAAATGTTTATACCACTATAGCCGCCTTTGAGAATATGGTTAGACAATTTGTGGTAAAAATTTTAATGGAACACGAAGGCGAAAATTGGTGGAATAATTGTGTTCCAGATAAAATTCGCAAAAATGCCGAATCAAGAAAATCAGAAGAAGAAAAAATCAAATGGCATACCCAGAGAGGCGAATCTATGATTAACTATGTTGATTTCGGTGATTTAGCATCAATAATGTTAAAAAACTATGAGTGGTTTGAAGTGCATTTAATTTCTATAGATTGGGCACGACAAATTTTTCAAACCCTTGAACGTTCACGAAATGTAATTATGCATAGTGGAGAGTTAGGCAAAAGAGATGTAGAGAGAATCGGAACTAATATTCGTGATTGGATTAGTCAAGTTGGAGCATAGATAAATGCTATTAATTTTGCTATTAAAATAAACTTAAATTAACGGATGCTTCAAAAAAGTACAAAAATTATTAAAGTTGAATAAAAAAAGACCTATGTTCTGTTTACCAGAGCATAGGTCTTTTTTTATTTAGGGAATTATTCAAGAAACAAATCACCTGAACTGTGCCACTACACAGTTCCAAATCTATAATTTATAATACAGAAAGGAGTTTTTATAATGCGAGGTGTATGTTTAATGCCAACAATAGATAATGTCAAAATCAAAGGTGAATACCTGAACGGAGCATACAGTGAACTTGCTGCACTACTTGGTATTGATGCAGTTCTAAAAATTCACTCGAAATATCGAGGGACACAGATGTTTTTTCCTGTGGAGTTGTTCAGTAGAGAGTTCATTGTTAAGCAGATAAGATAAACCGAAGCAAACCTCTTATCTAAATATATATAATAAATTTGAAGGAGTTGATTATATGTCAAGCATAATTAAAATTAAGAACGGCAAGGGTGAGCATTGGAAAGCAATTTATGATTTGCCCAAATTTGCCGATGGTACAAGGCGTAGGACAAGTAAGACGTTCCCTGTGGGTACGCCGTTGAAAACCGTTAAAGAATTTGTTGCTCAAAAAGAACTTGAAGCCGCAAGAGGTTTATCTCTTGAAAATAATCCTAAAATTACATTCGAGGAACTTGGAAACATCTATTTTGATACATATACACAATTCCTCAGTCCCTCCACGCTTAAAGGATATAAAGCGGTTTATTATAACAGCAAACCGCACGGAATTTTAAATTATTGGGGAAAGTGTCAAGTCAGAAATATAAGAACGAGGGACATTCAGGATTATATCAATTTTTTATCAACTAAAGTTTCTTCAAAAAGTGTTAGAAACTATATTATAATATTAAACTTATTATTTGATTTGGCAGTAGAAGAACGATTAATGCAACGTGAATCAAACCCTATGCTTGGAAAACTTATTTTGCCTAAATATAATAAAAAGCCTGTCGAGGCTTATAGTTTAGAAGAATTTAATTTGTTATTAAAACTTGCGGAACAAGATGAGAATCCTAATATCGAGCTCATTATAAATTTGACAGGACTAAGCGGTATGCGTAGAGGTGAGGTATGTGGACTTAAATGGACTAATATTAATTTTACAGAGGGATATTTGAATGTTATTGAAAACAGAATAAGGGTTGACAAGACTACTACTTTAAAACAACCAAAAACGAAAGCAGGCATTAGGAAAATATATGTACCTCAGAGATTATTAGATATACTGAAAAAATATCACACTCAATATATGCTTAACAAAATGAAATATGGAAAAGATTTTGTTGATAGTGATTATGTGCTTGTCAAAGAAAACGGCGAGCCATACACCCCACAAGGTATTACTAATTGTTATGTTAGATTTCTTGAAAGACATAGCGACCAAATACGATATCTTAAGTTCCATGGTTTAAGACACACTATGGCGAGCATACTTTGTGAGTCCGTTCCAATAACCACGATATCTAAAATACTTGGTCACTCCAGAACATCGACTACGGCAGACATATATCTACACGAGAGTATGGATTCACAAATAGATGCCGCAGCTAAATTGGATGAAACAATTGGTAATATCCGTAAGACAGGCTAAACTTTAAAATGACAAGTACAGTTTTTCTTTAAATATAATCATTATTTTGAGATTCGGGAGCAAAATTGGAGCAAAAATGCAGTTTCAAAACTTAATTTTCAATGATTAAACCCAACAGGTGCCAATATCTTTTGACACCTGTTAACCTTTAAATTTAAGGGTTTAACAGATATTTTCAAGGTTCGATTCCCATCACCCGCTCCAAAAGCGGCAAACTTGCGTTTGCCTAAAAGAATAAAGAATAGATAATAAAGAATAAATTATAAATATTGCTATTTTATCGCTTTTGTATTATTCTTTATTATCTATTTTTTTATTTATTATTTAAAAGGATTGATTTTATGTGTCCTAAAATACCGAAAAAGGTTCTTGACGAAATACATAATACTATTAAATATGTATGGGAATATGATATTAAGTATGATTATGATAAAAATATGCTTCTGAAAGAGGATACATTAAAAAATTCTTTGTATTTTCATATACGAACAAGACTTGGTTCGTTATTAGAAAAATACAATATTATGATTTTTACAGAATTTAATACCGATAAATTCAGACACTCAGGCTTTAGAGCAGATATGGTTATAGCCCAAATGAATTTAGATAAAAAAGAAAAATTCTGGGGAGATTGTGTTGAAAAATTTATTTCAGTAATTGAGATTAAATTTAAAGGTGATTTTAAAACAGCTCCTGATATAATTTATGAAGACTATAAAAAAACAAAAGAATATATTAAATCTCTCGATTTAGGAGATAATTGCCACTATTATGTGGCAACTATATGGGAATGTTATCCCGACTCAAAATGGTGGCTTGATAAGGAAACAAAATGGGCAAAAGGAAATCTTACAGAGCTTAACGCAGATTTTAACAGCAAAAATGAAATGAGTTTTTATGTCAAAGAACATTAAAGTAAAACAGCACGCACATCTGTTTTTTTGCAGATGTGCGTGCCTTTTTTATACTTATTTTGCAGTTATTTCTATTTTACTGCCATCCTTTTTAACAGAAGCCTTAACTATTCCAATTGAGCCTTCTGAAGAATCAATAATAAGGTCTACAACCTTATCCTCTATCTCACGGCGGATTATATTACGAAGCTCACGGGCACCCGTTTTGGTGCCGTCACACTTAGCGGCAATATAATCGCAAACCTTTGCATCATACTGGAATTTAATAAGCTTTTCAAGCAATGCCTCCTTAAACTCTTCAAGCATTAAAGCGGCAATCTTTGAAAGAGATTCAGTGTCAAGCGGCATAAATACCACAACCTCATCCACACGGGCAATAAATTCAGGACGCAAAAACTCCCTTAAAGCCTTCATTGCCTTATCCTTTGCAGCACTCTCCTGAGTTTTTGCAAAGCCCATAAGATTATCTGTTCTATCGCTTCCCGCATTAGAGGTCATAACGATAATGGTGTTTTCAAAGTTTACATTTCGTCCTTGGGCATCGGTAACTCTGCCATCATCAAGAATTTGAAGCAAAATATTAAGCACATCCGGATGAGCCTTTTCAATTTCATCAAAAAGAACTACCGAATAAGGCTTTCTGCGCACCTTTTCTGTAAGCTGACCCGCTTCATCATAACCAACATATCCGGGAGGAGCACCGATAAGGCGAGACACCGAATGTTTCTCCATAAATTCCGACATATCAAGACGAATAAGCGTTTCGGGAGTGCTGAAAAGCTGTTCGGAAAGAGATTTTACAAGATGCGTTTTACCAACACCGGTTGGGCCCACAAAAATAAAGGATGCGGGACGGCGCTGAGTTCCTGTTTTGACACGAGAACGCTTAACGGCTGCGGCAACGAGCTTTGTAGCCTCACCCTGACCGATAACCTTTTGATTAAGAATTTCCTCTAAATCAGAAAGCTTTTTAAGCTCACTTTCCTCAACCTTTTCAGCCGGAACACCTGTCCAAAGCTCAATAACCTTAGCAACATCACGCTCAGTAACACACTTTTCCGAAGCAGGACCGCAAAGGCGATCTACCGTCATTTTATACTTTTCAATTTCTGCCTTTATAAGAGCCTGTTTTTCATAATCGGGATTATCCACCTGAGCTTCAAGCTCTTCCAAAATAACAGAATTTTCCGCTATCCTCTTATTGGCTATATAAAGCTCATCCATCGCCTTATTTTCAAGGCTTGCACAAGCACAGGCTTCATCAAGAAGGTCAATAGCCTTATCGGGTAAAAATCTATCCGTAACATATCTTTCAGAAAGCAATACCACCTTACGCACGATTTCATCCGAAATGGTTACATTATGATAACCCTCATAATAGCCTTTAACACCCAAAAGAACCTCCTGAGTTTCGGCGATTGAGGGTTCTTCAATGGTTACTGGCTGGAAACGGCGTTCCAAAGCGGCATCCTTTTCAATATACTTACGATATTCCTTAAATGTGGTAGCACCGATAACCTGAATTTCACCACGGGATAAAGCCGGCTTTAAAATATTTGCAGCGTTCATTGAACCCTCTGCAGAATCACCCGCCCCTACAAGATTATGGATTTCATCAATAAACAGAATTATATTTCCTGCACTCTTAACCTCTTCAATAAGACCCTTAACACGGGCTTCAAACTGACCCCTGAACTGTGTTCCTGCAACAAGACCCGTAAGGTCAAGTAGCATTATTTCCTTATCAAGCAAGCGAACAGGCGCTTCACCCGAAGCTA
This sequence comes from Oscillospiraceae bacterium, assembly GCA_015065645.1. Taxonomy (GTDB): domain Bacteria; phylum Bacillota; class Clostridia; order Oscillospirales; family Acutalibacteraceae; genus UBA737. The sequence continues at coordinate 67,782 of SVPW01000001.1, forward strand.
TACGCAAGGCAAGACCTTCTGCAATAGCGGTTTTACCAACACCGGGTTCACCTATGAGGCAGGGGTTATTTTTTGTACGGCGAGAAAGAATTTGGATAGTGCGATAAAGCTCCTTATCACGACCGATAATAGCATCAAGCTTACCTTCCTTTGCACGCTGGGTAAGGTTGGTACAAAACTGATCTAAATAACGGCGCTTTTTCTTCTTTTTCTTTTCATCACCCTTTTTGGCATCCTTTTCATTATCCTCATCATCACTTTTTTCGGATTTAGAACCGCCCATTCCGCCAAAAAGATTACTCAAAAACGGAAAAGCAGGCGCTGTGCCAAGATCAAAGGTTTCATCATTTAAAGCCGAATCCTCATCAGACATATCGGGTGACATAAGCTCCATAAACTGACTGCTCATTTGCTCTATATCTTCATCAGTGATATTCATTTTTTTGAGCATATCATCAACAGGCTTTATGCCAAGCTCCTTTGCACAAACAAGGCAAAGACCATTAGGTTCAGCATTGGGATTTGACGCATCTGACAGAAAAACTACTGCCGGACGCTTTTTGCACTTAGAACATAACTTCATCAAAACAAAAACTCCTTGGGAAAATTATTTAAAGGGATAAAGCGATGAAAGCTCAGCTAACAAACGATAAACAAAGCTTGAATCAATAGCTTCATCGGTGAATATAAGAAAGCTTCCCTGATTAAGAGATGCTATCAAAACAGTAACAGTTACAAATACAAAGGCATACAGCGCACCCTTAACAACACCCACAACACCGCCAAGTGCCTTATTAATAGTGCCAATAAAGCTAAACGAAAACAGCTTATTTACAACCTTTGCAAGAAGCTTTACAACTATCATCAAAACAATAAATAAAATACTGCAATAAATTCCGCTTAAAAGCCTTGTTGCGGCAGGCTTTACAACGGTTGCAGAAACCTGTTTAACAGCCGCTTCGCTACCCTTTTGTGCATTACTGCCGATAGTATCATCAACATCCGCTTTTGAGATACCAAAGGTTTCAGCGTTATCGGCAACAAAACCGGGAAGAGCATCCCAAACCTTTTCGGTCAAATTTTCAGCATTATCTTCTGCGGCAGAAATCATTGGTTCTTCCACTATTTTTTCATAAGTTATATCTGCTAAAGGCTGGGAAATTGTAAAAGCAAGCACGATTGCGGCAACAAAACCCACAACCTCTATAGCGGTACGCACAAAGCCCTTACGAGCAGAAAGCAACACGATTATAAAAACGATTGCCAAAATGATAATATCTAAAACAAAACCCACAAAACCACTCCTATTATTTGATATTCAAACGGGAAATATCACCGTTTGTAATAATTGCTACTTCCTGTTTTGCCGTTACGGCTATTCTTACAACACCAAATTCACATTTAGTTGATGCAAGCGTTTTTCCTTTTTGATCCAACATATAAACGGTGGTATCACTTATACAATAAATATGATCATTTAAAAAGGCAATATCACCGATTGAACCCATAAAAGAAAATTCGGTTATTTTTTCTCCTTCATCCGAAAGAATAACAATATGATTATCATTTTTATTGTTAGAACGGTTAAACACAAGAATCAGCTGAGAGGAAATTTTTCTTGAAATTGCAAGCTCATAATCGTTTGAATATGATTTATGCTCATATTCCGACCAATCATAAAAATCAGCCGAATTTGCTGTTAAAATGGTAAAGCCTTCACTATTGCTTTCAAGTGAATAAACGGTTTTACCTTCATAATCCACTGAAAATTTTGCATTGGCAGAATCAAAATCCAAAACCAAAACCTTAGATTTAATTTGACCTCCCGAAGCATTTACAGTGGATACCACCAGACTCTCACCATCTGGAGAGAGAAGTACATTATTCACCAAATCAACTGCAGAATACCATTCATAAACAAGATTATCATCAAGGTCATAAACGCTTACTACACAGGCATATTTATTAGACTCCCTAACAACGGCATAGCTTCCGTTACGGGCAATATTTGCTGTTATAATATGTTCTTTTGAGCTTAGAGTATTGGTATTTTTACTCAAATTAAAAATCTTTACTTCATCCCCGCCCTGATCAAAAACCAAAGCTCTTGTTTCGCTTGTTTTGAGTACGGGATTAGCATAACCGTGAGCATGGGAATATATCTTTTTACCGCTATTTGAAAAGGCAGAAATATTAGTATCGGTAAGAACATAATAATAAGAGCCTTTTTGAACGGTATTAAGTGTTTCGGTGCCGTATATTTCAATAGGATAACTTCCTGCCCCCAAGGTTGCGGTAAGGTTTCCCAAGTTTTCCATAATACCTATTGGCAGGATAAAATGCAGCACCGTTAAAACAGCCGTTACAAAAACCAATATAGCCGCAAAAATTTTAAATTTATGACGCCGTTCAAGCTTTTTGCCCTTAATAACACGCACATTTGAAGACTGAGGCTTAACATTAACCTTTTTATCCTTAGGGCTCATTTCTATATTTTCGGCAGAATTAATGCCGGTATTTTTATGTTTACTTTTTGGCGATTTACCAAATTTACGAACCTTTTTCTTTTTATAGTCCGGCATGGCGGCCTCCTTAATTTTAATAAAAAACCTTATTTAAAAACAATCCGTGTGCAGGAGCAGTATCACCCGCATTTTCACGCTTTGCGCTTTCAAAAATATCTTTTGCACACTCAACCGGCAAAGCACCGTTTGAAACAAAAAGTGCCGTACCGACTATAATGCGAACCATATTATACAAAAATCCGTTTGCACTTATTGATAATGCAGGAAGTCCGTCATCGGTAATCATTGAACATTCCGTAACGGTACGCACTGTATCGGTAACGCTTCTCCCCGAAGATGAAAACGGCAAAAAATCATGTGTTCCAACAAGAGTTTTACAAAAGGCATCCATTTTTTCTATATCAAGCTTGCGCTCAACCCTTAATGCATAGCGTGATAAAAACGGGTCTGTAATCTGACTTTCAAAAAAGCGATAAACATAATTTTTACCCTTTGCATCATAACGGGCATGAAAATCAGATGCCACCTCACGATATTCCTTTACCGCTATATCACATGGCAAAATAGAATTTAATCCCTTTAAAAAAGCGTTTTCCGGAAAAGCCTCATCACAGTCAAGATGACAGCAAAACTGCCTTGCATGAACACCTGCGTCGGTACGACTGCAACCTGTGAATGACGGTTTTTGCCCCAAAAGCTTTTCAAGAGCATTCTGCATACATTCCTGCACGGTGATACCGTTAGGCTGAACCTGCCAACCGTGATAATTTGTACCGTCATACGCAATAGTAAGCAAAACCCGTTTCATAAGCCTTCACCACAATTAAAAATTTAATCTACATAAGGAATATTAGGTAAAAGATTTATAAGCAGTACACCCGCAGAAACCGCTAAACACAAAAAAGCGGCAATATAATCCCTTAATTTAAGCTTCATCTGCTTCATACGCTTTCTTCCAACACCGCCATTATAGCAACGGCACTCCATAGCCTCTGCCAATTCATAAGCACGGCGTATTGAAGAAATGAGAAGCGGAATAAGAATTGGAATAAGTGCCCTTATCCTTTCAAAAAGCTTACCGCTTTCAAGGTCAGCTCCTCTTGCCTTTTGTGCATTCATAATCTTATCGGTTTCATCAACCAAGGTTGGTATAAACCTTAAAGCAATAGTCATCATCATTGCCAAAGTATGCACAGCACCCCTTAATCCTATAAACCTGAGAGGAGAAAGCAAACGCTCAATACCATCGGTCAGGTCGTTAGGTGTGGTGGTATAGGTGAGAACCGAGCTCAAAAGTATAAGCTGTGCAATTCTGAAAGCCATAAACAGTGCCCTGTAAACACCGCCTGCGGTGATATGAATTATCCACCAATCAACAAGCGTTACACCTGTATCGGTATAAAACAGATTGATAATTGAAGTGAATATAACAATTATCAATATAGGCTTCATATTTTTAAGATACATTTTAAACGGCACACGGCTTACAAGCATTGCTGCAAACAGCATAACACCGCAAAAAATCAAACTCCAAGCATTACCTGCCAAAAACAAGAACACAATCATAAGAACAAGCAACACAAGCTTAATACGAGGGTCAAGTCTATGAATGGGAGAATCTGTTTGGTAATACTGACCGAAGGTGATATCCTTAATCACGGTGCTCACCTTCTCTCTTTAGCTTCATAAGATACTCTACCGCACTTTGAACGGTAAAGATATTATTGGGAACATTATATCCCTTAGCTTTAAGCTGTTCAAAAACACGGGTAACTATTGGAACATTAAGTCCTATGCTTCTAAGCATCTGCGGATTTAAAAACACCTTATCGGTATCATCAAAAGCAACAAGCTTACCATCGTTCATTACTATAAGACGATCAGCAATAAGAGCCATATCTTCCATATTATGAGAGATAATTATAACGGTTGCATTATAGGCTGTAAGATAATCCTTTATCATTTTAAGAACATCGCTTCTGCCCTTTGGATCAAGACCTGCAATAGGCTCATCAAAAATGATTACCTGCGGACGCATTGCCATAACACCTGCTATTGCAACACGCCTCTTTTCTCCTCCGGAAAGATCAAACGGTGACTTTTCAAGATACTCCTCTTTAATGCCTATAAGCTCACATATCTCATAAACCCTTTTTTCAAGTTCTTCTCCCGAAAGCCCCATATTTTTTGGTCCAAAGGCAATATCCGCAAAAACGGTATCCTCAAAAAGCTGGTATTCCGGATACTGGAACACAAGCCCTATCTGTGATCTTATTTTTCTTATTTCCTTTGGGTTTTCCCAAATATCCTTACCCTCAAACAAAACCGAACCATCGGTTGGCTTTAAAAGACCGTTAAGCTGTTGAACAAGGGTGGATTTTCCCGAACCCGTATGGCCGATAATTCCTATTATTTCACCACTTTTCACCGAAAAGCTCACATTGCTTACAGCATCGTTTACAAAGGGTGAATTTCCGCCATAGGTATAGGTTAAATTTTTTACCTCAAGTATCGGTGTCAATCAAATTTCCTCCAAATGAAAAGCCTTGGCTATAGCATCGGCTGTTTCTTCAATCGAAAGTACATCGGTTTCAATATCTGCCCCACCGCTTTTAAGCGCATAAAGCAGTTCGGTGGTTTGCGGCACATCAAGGCCAACAGATTTAAGAAGTGAAACATCACTGAAAACAGTTTTAGGAGTAGAATCTGCCAATATCTTGCCGTTACTCATAACGAGTATTCTATCGGCAAGCTCAGCCTCCTCCATAAAATGAGTTATAAGAACAACCGTAATATTTTTTTCACGGTTAAGCTTTAATATAGTATCAATAATTTCAGCCCTGCCTTTAGGGTCAAGCATTGCAGTTGGTTCATCCAAAACAATACATTCCGGCTCCATTGCTATAATTCCCGCAATCGCAATGCGCTGTTTTTGACCACCTGAAAGATGATGCGGCGTAGACCTTCTGAATTCATACATTCCAACAGCCTTTAACGCATCATCAACCCTTTGGCGTATAACATCAGGCTCTAACCCTAAATTTTCAGGACCAAAAGCCACATCCTCTTCAACAATAGATGCTATAAGCTGATTATCGGGATTTTGAAAAACCATTCCCACACGGCGTTTAACCTCAATTTCGGTACTTTCATCTGCGGTATCAATGCCATCAACCAAAACCTTTCCGCTTGCAGGCTTATAAAGCCCGTTAAGCAGCTTTGCCAGGGTTGATTTACCCGAACCGTTATGACCCAATATTACCGTAAAGCTACCACGCTCAATATCCAAATTAAAATCCTTGATAACGGTTTTAACCTGCTCTGAGTCGTCATATTCAAAGGTTACATTTTTTACCTCAATAATTTTTTCCATAATCAATCATTCTTCCAAATGGTTGTATTTCCGCAGGGCAATACAATATCACGCTTAGTCACACGAAGGCCTATTTCATCGGTAGTAACACTACCCCTGCCCTTTGATATATACTGACCCACCATATAATTAAGTATAGTGGGAGAAAGCCCTCCTGTATAGGAGTTTAAAAAGAAAAATACAGCATCATCACTTAATAGCTTGCCCGTTTCCAAGAGTAATTCACCAAGCTGCTGTTCAAGCTTCCAAACCTCACCGCCGGGACCTCTTCCGTAAGAAGGGGGATCCATAATTATTGCATCATAACGGTTTCCACGGCGCAATTCACGCTTTACAAACTTCATACAGTCATCCACAAGCCAACGAACCGGCTTGTCCGAAAGACCTGAAGCCACCGCATTTTCCTTTGCCCATTGAACCATCCCTTTTGAGGCATCAACATGGGTAACACGAGCACCCGCTTTAAGGCAGGCGATGGTTGCAGCACCTGTATATCCAAACAGATTAAGCACCGAAATTTCACGGTTTTGTTTTTCTATAATACTGCGTGCAAGTGACCAATTAACCGCCTGTTCGGGGAAAAGACCTGTATGCTTAAAGCCCATTGGTTTTAAACGGAATACAAGCTCCTCATACGATATACTCCAAACATCGGGAACTGCAGTTAATTTTTCCCAATAACCGCCACCGCTGTTTGAACGGTGATATACGGCATTAGCCTCATTCCACCGCTTATCCTTATGCCCCTGATGCCAAATAACCTGTGGGTCAGGACGGATAAGCACAATATCTCCCCAGCGTTCAAGACGCTCCCCGTTATCGGCATCTATAAGCTCATAATCTGAAAAGTTTTTAACCTCTCGCATAATACTCCCCAACTAAAATAGTGTTTGCTGTGAATTTGAATTAGGCTTCAAGCCCAAATGCTCATATCCCAAAGCAGTTACACATCTGCCACGAGGTGTACGTGCCAAAAATCCTATCTGCATAAGATACGGCTCATAAACATCCTCAATGGTTATAGCCTCTTCACCAACAGCCGCCGAAAGGGTTTCAAGACCTACCGGGCCACCGTTATAGGTGTTAATAATAGTCATCAGCATACGACGGTCAAATTCATCAAGACCCAATTCATCAATTTCAAATCTTCCAAGTGCCGCACGTGCAACCTCTAAGGTTATTTCACCTTGATATTCAACCTCCGCAATATCACGCACACGGCGAAGAAGCCGGTTTGCAATACGAGGTGTTCCACGGGATCTTGAAGCAATTTCCAAAGCACCCTCACGGTCAATCGGAATATTTAAAATTCCTGCTGAACGCACAATAATATCCGCAAGCTGTTCGGGAGTATAAAGCTCAAGCCTTAAAAGCACACCAAAACGATCCCTTAAAGGGGCTGTAAGCTGACCCGAACGGGTTGTTGCACCAACAAGCGTAAAATGCGGAACATCCAGCCTTATAGAACGTGCCGATGGACCTTTTCCAAGAATTATATCAAGCGAAAAATCCTCCATAGCGGGATATAAAATTTCCTCAACATTTCTTGAAAGGCGGTGTATTTCATCAATAAAAAGCACATCTCCCTCATTAAGAGAGGTGAGAATTGCAACCAAATCCCCCTGCTTTTCTATTGCAGGTCCCGATGTAACACGCAAATTCACACCCATTTCATGGGCAATAATGCCCGAAAGTGTGGTTTTTCCAAGACCGGGAGGACCGTAAAGAAGCACATGGTCCAGCGTTTCGTGACGATTGCGTGCAGCCTTTATATAAATCGTAAGATTTTCCTTTGCTTTATCCTGACCAATATAATCATCAAGTGTTTTGGGTCGCAAAGAAAGCTCCGTATCGGAATCGTGATAGCTGTATTCCGGAGAAACTATCCGATTCTCAAAATCCATCTCATCCTCTATCAACCTTTACACCCTCCTTGAAAGATCCTTTAAAGCCTGCTTGATAAGCTCATCCGTAGGTAATGACGGATCAAGCCTGCCAACGGCAAGTGCTGATTCGCTTTGAGAAAATCCCAATGATACAAGCGCCTCAATAGCCTCATGTGTCATTGTATTTGCACTGGCATTACCTGCCGTCATAACATCGCTCATTCCTTTGCCCTCGGCAATAGAGCCAACCTTATCCCTAAGCTCAAAAACAATTTTTTCTGCCATTTTTTTGCCCACTCCGCTTGCTGCAGTAAGGCTTTTAGCATCACCGCCCGCAATAAAGAGAAGTATATTATCGGCAGTAAACTGCGAAAGCAACGCAAGACCTATTTTGGGTCCCACACCGCTAACCGATGTTAAGAGCCTAAAAATTTCAAGCTCACTCTTTTCAGCAAAACCGTAAAGATCCATAGAATCTTCCCTTACGGCAAAATGCGTATACAAAAAAACCTCTTGTCCCAAAGCAGGCAAAGCCGCAGAAGTAACAGCAGTAACCAAACAGCGCATTCCCACGCCGCCGCACTCAACCACAACGCTAACATTATCTTTATCAATTAAAATGCCGTGTAATGAAGCAATCATTTCTTTTTCTCCTGTGCATAAATTCTGCCAATACCGCTGGCAGCTGTATGAGCGTGACAAATTGCAAGTGCTAAAGCATCGGCAGTATCATCCGGTTTTGGAACAGCCTTTAGTGACAAAAAACTCTTCACCATTTCCATAACCTGCCGTTTTTCAGCCTTGCCATAGCCTGTAATAGAGGATTTTACCTGCAAAGGTGTATATTCAAACACCTGTAATTTACGGTGATGTGCCGCAAGAAGTATCACTCCACGAGCTTCCGCAACGGCTATTGCAGTAGTGGTATTGGTATTAAAATAAAGCTTTTCTATTGATAAATGCTCAGGTTTATATTTATCAATCACGCTGAGCATATCGTTATAAATTGAATCAAGACGCTCCAAAAAAGGCATATTGGCAGGTGTTATAATAGCACCGTAACCAACAGTTTTAAAACGGAAACCATCATAATCCACAACACCATAGCCTATGGTAGCATAGCCCGGATCAATACCCAAAATCCGCAAGACATACATCCCCCTATTATATTTATAATATTATATCACAAAGCTGTAATAAGGGCAACATTTTTTTAAACCATTGCAAAAAATATACATAAATCAACACTTTTAAAATAACGGTATAAAAAATGCCAACTACCTTTTAGGAGTTGGCGTTTTTAGAAATTTTTATTTTAAAAAATAAACCATTTAAGACAAAAGGCGATGACGGAATTATAAACAGCCATCGTCTTTTTATATTGGTAAATATCATATTATTAATATGGTGCCGACACGCAAAATAGAGCAGGTCTAAAAACTGATTCTATCAACTATTTTATTTTAACACCTTTAGTTCTTAAAAAAGCAATAAATTCGTCTGTTGTTCCTTTTTCAAAGGTATCTTTTCTAAATATGTAAATCAAATTTGCTTTTGAACGCAGTAAAATTAGATTTTTGGTTTGTACTGCATTACTAATTTTATCATATTCAAGTTTATTCACTGCGCCAGTGGTGGCGGTATTTTGGATATACTCATTTGTAACAATCGTTTCAACCGAAATTTCTTTACCGTGAATTTCATCGTCACGCTTAACCATTGTATTCACTTGACGAAAATAACAATACAACCGAAACAAAAAGTATAAAGGAACAAAAATTAAAACACTCAAATTATATGTTTTTTCAAATATTGTAATTAATATGTTTGCAATAAAAGAAATGAATATTAAAATATAGAAAACAACTAACCATTTGCGTTGGAAATAATAGTATCTATAAATCTCTTTTGCTAAATCTTTATTTCTAACATAACTATTTTTAAATAATATTTTCATACAACACCCTCCTTGATAATCATAATTATAACATAAAAATGACAACAAATCAATGCGGCACATTGTGTATCATCAATTCTCGTTAAAAAAGCATTAATGTGTATAATAATTTAACAACCACTCTTTATTTCAAAAAAATTTTGTGCTATAATGTAATATATTTTCGCGAAACAAGGTGTTTTTATGAAATTAAACCTTAGTCAAATTCAATGTATCGCCCATGGGGCACATAAAGTTTGGCAGGAGGATGACGGCTTTCATCTTTCAAGATTTACCGATGAAGAATTAAAGCTATACAAAACAACCCCTTATGCACAAAAATCACTTTCAACATCAGGTATAAAGCTGTGCTTTAAGACCAACTCCCCCACATTAAAGCTTATTGTTAATACCATTCCCGGTACAACACGCACATATTTTGCCGCAGAAGTTTTTGTGAACGGCGAAAGATTTGGCTGTATTAAAAATTTTGAGGATGAGCTTGTTTTAGGTAAGCAATACCCTCCCATGCAGTTTAAGCTTGGAAAATATGAGGGTGAGTTTGATTTAAGTCAAGGTGAAAAGGTTATAGAAATCGTTTTACCGTGGTCGGTAAATTTAATCATTGAAAGTATAGAGCTTGCCGATAATTCCACACTTCAATCGATAGAGAAAAACATTAAACTTCTTGCTTTTGGCGATTCCATAACACACGGTTATGATGCACTTTATCCTTCAAACTCCTATGCCGAAAGGATTTCCAAAAAGCTTTGTGCCGAAATCTACAATAAAGCTATAGGCGGTGAGGTATTTATCCCGTCACTTTCTGCACTAAAAGTACCTTTTTCGCCTGATATTATAACTGTGGCATACGGCACAAATGATTGGAACTGCTGTGACCGATATGTTTTCCAAAAAAATTGTTCCGCCTTTTTTGAAAATCTTGCCAAAAATTACCCCGATACCCCTATTTTTGCCATAACACCTCTTTGGCGAAAGGAGCATACCGATATAAGACCTATGGGTGAATTTTCGTTTATTGAGGAATATATCACAAAAGCTTGCTCAAAATATAATAATATAACGGTTATCAGGGGCTTTGATATAATTCCGCATGATGAAACACTTTTTGCGGATTTCAGGCTCCACCCCAATGATAACGGATTTGATATTTATTCAGAATATCTATATAAGGAAATTTCAAAAACATTCAGGAGGTAAAAAATGGAAAAAAATACATATATTTTTGATTTTGACGGTGTGCTTGTTGATTCTATGCCTTATTGGTCTGCGGGGATGCTTAATTTCCTTGACAATCATAATATCAAATACCCCGATGATATAATTAAAACAATAACTCCGCTTGGAAATCCCGGTTCGGCACGGTATTTTAAAGAGACCTTTGGTATTAATTTGGAAATTGAGGAAATTTTAAAGGAGATTGAAGATTATTTTATCCCAAAATATCTTTATGAAATACCGCTTAAACCCTTTGTTTATGATTATTTAACCATGTTAAAAGCCAAGGGCTATTCCCTTAATGTGCTTACCGCAAGCCCTCATATAACGGTTGACCCCTGCCTTAAAAGGGTTGGTATTTATAATCTTTTTGATAATATTTGGAGCTGTGATGATTTTAACACCACCAAGGCAGATCCTGATATTTATGTAAAAGCAGTAGAAAAAATCGGTGTGGATATGTCACAAGCAGTATTTTTTGACGATAATATAAATGCTGTTAAAACCGCAATCAAAGCGGGGCTTTATACCGTTGGAGTATACGATTCCACAGGGGAAGCTTTCAATGAAGAATTACAAGCGGTAAGCAATAAATATATTGAAAACTTTGGTTCTCTTTTGTGATTTTAACATTTTTAATTTTTTGTAAATTATGGTTTTAAACTTTACTTTATCATAAAAAATTGCTATAATTATATACGCATTTAACCCTTTTGAAAGGATGATTAATATGAAATATATGGTATTACTTTGTGATGGTATGGCAGATACCCCACATATATCTTTAGGCGGAAAAACCCCGATGATGCTTGCAAAAAAACCTTTTATGGATAAGCTTGCGTCAAAATCGGTTGTGGGACTTTGCCGCACTGTAGCAGACGGACTTAAACCCGGAAGTGATGTTGCAAATCTTTCGGTAATGGGATATGATCCGCTTGTTTCATACACAGGCCGTTCACCATTGGAAGCCGCTTCAATTGGTATAGAACTCAAAGACACCGATGTAACGCTTCGTTGCAATATAGTAACCCTTTCCGATGAAGAGCGTTATGAAGATAAAACAATGGTTGATTATTGCTCAGGTGATATTTCCACCGCTGAAGCTAAGGAGATAATAAAAACCATTGAAGAACATTTAGGAAATGATATATATAAGTTTTATTCAGGGGTTAGCTACCGCCATTGTCTTGTTGTTGACCATGGTACTACCGACCTTGGCGAAATGACACCTCCCCACGATATAAGCGGAAGAGTTATAGGCGAATATTTAAGCCAAAGTGAAAATGCCAAGCCGCTTATTGAGCTTATGAAAAAAAGCTACGATATATTAAAGGACCACCCTGTAAACATTAAACGCCGCAAAAAAGGGCTTAACGAAGCTAATTCTATTTGGCTTTGGGGTGAAGGCACAAAGCCTGTTGTTGAAAACTTTAAGGAGAAGAACGGTGTTTCGGGCTGCGTTGTAAGTGCTGTTGACCTGCTTAAAGGAATTGGAAAATGTGCAGGTATGGAAACACCCGATGTAAAGGGTGCTACAGGCTATCTTGATACCGATTTTGAAGGCAAAGCCGATGCAGGAATTGATGCTTTTAAGCGGGGTATTGAATTTGTATATCTGCATTTTGAAGCTCCCGATGAATGTGGTCACCGTGGTGAAAGTGAAAACAAGGTGCGCTCCATTGAGGAAATTGACAGCCGTGTTTTAGCCCGTATGCTTGATTATCTTGATAACTGTGGTGAGGATTATCGTATACTGATTATGCCCGATCATCCCACACCGCTTGAAACCAAAACCCATTCAAGAGAGTGTGTTCCCTTCCTTATTTATGACAGCAGAAAAACCGAAAACGGCGTTGATACATTTACAGAGGAAACCGCCCGTACAACAGGTGTTTTTGTTGAACACGGCCCCGGCATTATGGATATGTTATTGGAGAAGCAATGAGAAAAAAGAGAATCAAACTGCGTGACAGACTGCTACCCGATTATACCCGTGGCGAAGAAATCTTTAATATGGTAACACACATTGTAGGTGCGGCATTTGGTATTGTGGCACTTTCAACCTGTGTTGTTAAAGCCTTTTTATATGGAGATGCTTACCAAATAGTGGGAGCATTTATATATGGCTTTGCAATGATAGTGCTTTACACTATGTCAAGCATATATCACGGGCTAAAGCCGCCTATGGCAAAAAAGGTTTTCCAGGTAATAGACCATTGCTCTATTTTTATACTTATAGCAGGAACCTATACCCCCATAACCCTTACCGTTTTGCGTGAGGGTTCTCCGGCACTTGGTTGGACAATATTCGGTATAGTATGGGGTGTTTCGGCTTTAGGTATAACACTCAACGCTATCGACCTTGAAAAGTACAGCGTTTTTTCAATGATATGTTATCTAACCCTTGGTTGGTGCATTATCTTACCGGGTAAATACGCATTAAGCCTTATCCCCAAAGGAGCGCTTGTATTTTTGCTTATCGGCGGTGCGGCATATACAATAGGTACAATATTTTACGGCATAGCCTCTAAAAAAGGCACACGGTATATGCATTCTATTTTTCATATTTTCGTAGTTATAGGAAGCATATTACACTATTTTTCAATAATACTTTATATTTTAGGGTAAGTTTATTATCATATTGAAAAAACCTATAAAACAAACGATAAAGACCAAGGTGAGTTGCCATTCACCTTGGTCTTTCTTTACAATATACTTTTTAAATTTTCCATTAATTCTGCGGCAGGTTCGGGAATATGGGAAAAAGGAAATTGCAGTTTCATATCATCATATTTCACCTGACAAATTTTCCTGAAAGGCAAAAGCTCAATTTTTTCCACACAATTATATTTTTTGGATAAAGCCTTTAAGCTTTTGATATTTTCCTCATTATCATTAACGGTAGGTATTATTACCTGCCGTAATATTGTGGGGATATTCTGAATATTCAGATACTCTAAAAATTCAAGCACCGAATAAAGTGTGCAACCAACATTTTCTTGATATAAGGCATTTTCGGTATATTTAATATCCAACAACACTCTATCGGTAACCGAAAGTGCCTTTTTTATATCCTCATTCAGTATACTTCCCGAAGTATCAAGGCAGGTATTTATACCGTTTTGCTTACAAATTGAGAACACCTCATAAACATACTGCGATTGCAAAAGCGGTTCCCCGCCCGAAAGCGTTATTCCGCCCTTTGAGCCAAAATACTCCTTATACCTTACAGCCGATTTCACTATTTCCTCAGCAGTGTATTCCCTGCCTGCAGAAAAATCCCAAGTATCAGGATTATGACAGCATTTACACCTTAAATTACAGCCCTGCAAAAACACCACATACCGTACTCCCGGTCCATCTACCGTTCCGAGCGACTGTATTGAATGAACCTTTCCGATTACCCGTTTGTTCATATACTTTCGTGGAATGTGCGGCTTATAACCTCACGCTGTTGCTCACGGGAAAGCTTATGGAAATTAACTGCATAGCCCGAAACACGGATTGTAAGATTTGGGAATGCCTCAGGATCTTCATAAGCCTTTATAAGTGTTTCACGGTTAAGCACATTTATATTAATATGATGTGCCTTTTTTGCAAAATATCCATCAAGTATGCTTACAAGATTTTCAACACGCTCCTCATCTGTTTTACCAAGAGCATCGGGAGTGATTGAAAATGTATTTGAAATACCGTCACGGCAATCATCATAGCTGATTTTTGCAACAGAGTTAAGAGAAGCCAATGCACCGTTTTCCTCACGGTTGTGCATTGGATTGGCACCCGGTGCAAAGGGAGCACCCGAAGGTCTGCCATCAGGAGTTGCCGCAGTATTTTTACCATACATTACATTTGAAGTAATGGTTAAAACCGAAAGTGTGTGGATAGCATCACGGTATGTAGGAGTTTTTCTAAGCTCGGTTATAACCTTATGCGTCATATCCTTTGCAATAAGGTCAACCCTATCATCATCATTACCGTATTTGGGGAATTCACCCACAGTTTCAAATTCGGTTATAAATCCGTCTTCATCCTTTATGGGATGAACACTTGCGTATTTAATAGCACTTAACGAATCGGCAACAACCGAAAGACCAGCAATACCAAAAGCCATAAAACGTTCAACATCGGTATCATGAAGTGCCATCTGGATTTTTTCATAAGCATATTTATCGTGCATATAGTGAATGATATTCATTGTATTAACATACAAATGGCTTAACCATTCAATATAAACATTAAAACGCTCCATAACAGCATCATAATCAAGCTTATCCATATCCATTACAGGCATTTGAGGGCCTATATGCATTTTGCTTGTGGTATCATAACCGCCGTTAATTGCAATAAGCAAAAGCTTTGCCAAATTGCAACGGGCACCAAAAAACTGCATCTGTTTTCCAACCCTCATAGCCGAAACACAGCACGCAATAGCGTAATCATCACCGTAATGAGGACGCATTACATCATCGTTTTCATACTGAATGGAATCGGTATCGGAAGAAACCTTTGCGCAAAACTTTTTAAAGCCTATAGGCAAAGCATTAGACCAAAGCACTGTGAGATTTGGTTCGGGAGAAGAACCAAGTGTATAAAGTGTATTAAGCATACGGAAGCTGCTTTTTGTAACAAGAGTTCTGCCATCCTCACCCATACCGCCGATAGCTTCGGTTATCCACATCGGGTCACCGCCGAAAAGCTCATTATACTCAGGTGTACGAAGATGACGTGCAATACGAAGCTTCATTACAAAATCATCCATAAGCTCCTGAGCACCCTCTTCGGTTAAGGTGCCGTTTTGAATATCACGCTCAATATAAATATCAAAGAAGGTACTTACACGCCCCAGAGACATTGCCGCACCGTTTTGCTCCTTAATTGCACCAAGATAGGCAAAATATGTCCACTGAATAGCCTCTCTTGCATTGGAAGCGGGGCAGCTTATATCAAAACCATACATCTGAGCCATTTCCTTTAAATAACCCAAAAAAGCAATCTGGCGATAAAGCTCCTCATTCAATCTTATAGCATCACCATCAAATGTACCCAAAGCCAAAGCTGCCTTATCCTTTTTCTTTTCCTCAATAAGACGATCCACACCGTATAAAGCAACACGGCGATAATCGCCTATTATACGGCCTCTTCCGTAAGCATCGGGAAGACCGGTTATAACATGGCACTTTCTTGCGGCACGCATTTCATCGGTATAAGCACGAAAAACACCGTCATTATGGGTGGTGCGGAAACGAAATTCTTCCTCAATCTTATCACTTAGTTTATATCCGTATGCTTCACATGCCTGACGTGCCATTCTTATACCGCCAAACGGATTTACACCACGCTTTAACGGACGGTTGGTTTGCATACCAACAATAATTTCATTGTTCTTATCAATATATCCCGGTGAATAGCTTGTAAGAGAAGAAACCGTAGCGGCATCAATATCAAGTACACCGCCAAGCTGACGCTCAAGTGTAAATAAAGCATCAAGTTTTTTCATAAGTGCCTTTGTGCGTTCTGTGGCACCGGCAAGAAATCCCTCATCGCCTGTATACTCTTTATAATTGTTCTGAATAAAATCACGAACATTAATTTCATTCTTCCAAACACCGTTTACAAAACCGTTCCAATTTTGATGTTCCATACCTTTTATCTTCCTTTCATTTATACTATATATAGGCAAAACAAAGCAGACCAGCAACATAACTGATCTGCCCAGACGGTCGGCTTATATAGCTTACATTCCCCTGCGGTTATCCGCAAAATTCCGTCAGTCATGTAAACTGTAAAGATATTATACACAAAATATGCTATCTTGTCAACCCCAAAGATACAATATTTTGTTGATTGTTTTTTTATTAAAAAAAGCACTTGACAAATGAACAACACTATATTATAATATTTGTGTTGCTGATCCGAAGACAGCAGGTGACCTATTAGGGTCGTAAGGATTTCCGCCTGCCGAGGTGTGCATGAAAACTTATGTATTTTCATGTCCATTCCGTTTTCGGGGTGGACATTTTTTCATCGGTTCGGCAATTCAAAACTTAATCGGAGGTGAAAAAATTGCCGAACGCAAAGGTTTTAGAACAAAAGCAGCAGTTGGTTGCAGAGCTTTCCGAAAAGCTTAATGCCGCCGTTACAGGTGTTGTTGTTGATTACAAGGGTACTACCGTTGCTGACGATACAGCTCTCCGTAAGGAGCTTCGTGAAGCAGGCGTTAACTACTTCGTTGTTAAAAACACCATGCTTAGCCGTGCTGTTGAGGGCACCAATCTTGAAGGCATGAAAGCTTCTTGGAGGGTACTACCGCAATCGCACTTTCTAACGAGGATTACACCGCTGCCGCACGTATTCTCTGCAAATTTGCAGAAACTCATGATAACTTCAGCGTAAAGACCGGTTTCTTAGACGGTGAAGTTGTTTCCGTTGATACACTCAACGCTCTTGCAAAGCTCCCGACCAAGGAGGTATTGCTTGCAACTGTTTGCAACGCATTCCAGGCTCCTATCGCAGCTTTTGCCCGTGCTGTACAGGCTATCGTAGATAAAGACGGTTCCGCTGAAGCAGCAGAATAATAAAAAATATTACTAAAAACTAATTTTAAAAAATTTATGGAGGAATTAAAAATGGCATCTGAGAAAATCACAGCTATGATTGAAGAGTTAAAGACTCTTACCGTTCTTGAGCTTTCTGAGCTCGTTAAAGCAGTAGAAGAGGAGTTTGGCGTATCCGCAGCAGCAGCAGTTGCAGTTGCAGCTCCCGCAGCCGGCGCAGCAGCAGCTGCTGAAGAGAAGACTGAGTTCGATGTAGTACTCGCTTCTGCAGGCGACCAGAAGATTAAGGTTATTAAGGTTGTTCGTGAGATCACCGGTCTCGGCCTTGCTGATGCTAAGGCAGTTGTTGACGGCGCTCCCAAGACCCTTAAAGAAGCTGCTTCTAAGGAAGAGGCTGAAGACATTAAGGCTAAGCTCGCTGAGGTTGGCGCTACTGTTGAGCTTAAGTAATTTTAATTTACTTAAAACAGCTTAAAAAATTTCACACAGTTCGAATGAACTGAAATAGTCAATAGTTAGTAGACACAAAAACCGCCTGTTCGATTCTATATTGAACAGGCGGTTTTTTGTTTAGTTTTCTAAACGGTTTAATGTAGTTAAAGTAATAAACGAAATCTGAAACAACTTTGTGTATTTAAGAGATAATAATGCTATTAGGGTGAGTTGCTCTATTAAGGATACCACATATAGGGCGATGCAGATCAAGGAGCGACTTAAGAGGGACAGGCAAACAGAGCCTGGTAAGACTCAAATGGAGATGTCAAAAGAAATAGGTATAAGTCAGGCGCAAGTGTACCGTCTTGAAAAGGGTGCGCTTGATAAAATAAAGTCATAAACAAAAATTTACGGCTTTATTTTTTGTATTGACAATTTTAAATCAACATGTATAATAAACTTGAATTTGCAAAAAGGATGAAGATTTTATGGCGATTATTAAAATCAATAAGTATATTGAAAAAGCAAACAGCTATAAAAGAAATTTAAAAACTACTAAGATTATACCTAAAAATACAGCGGAATTTGTAAAGGATGAAAATGCTTTTCAAAATTTTAAGGTTGTAACTAATGGTGAGCTTTCATTACCCTTGATTTTAAATAGCGGAGAAAGTGTACTGCTCGATTTCGGCGACCATTGTGTGGGTTACCTTAACTATGCGCTCGATAGCTATGGCGGTTTGCTTATATGCGATTCGCCTGTTAAACTGAAATTTTCATTTGGTGAGTTTCCTTATGAAATTATAAAGCCAGAGTCAGAATATACAGGTGTTTTGGGTGACGGTTGGTTTCAAAGGGAAGAACGCTTAGCTGCAATGATGCCTTATTGCGGCAGATTGGATAGACGTTATTCCTTTAGATATTTGCTTATTGAACGTAAAGATAACGCTTTATTTCCAATTGCTTTAACAGATATTTTTGCTAAATGTGAGTCGGCGGTTGATATTAATTCGGTAACTACTGTCGAGATAAAGGATGAACTTCTCAGAAAAATATATGATACATCGCTTAAAACCCTTAAAGAGTGCGAACAGGACGTTTTTGAAGACGGCCCTAAAAGGGATAGGCGCTTGTGGTTAGGCGATTTAAGATTGCAGGCGCTTACGGATTATAAAACCTTTAAAAATTATGATTTGGTAAAAAGGTGTTTGTATTTATTAGCGGGATACAGGGTTGAAAGCAAAAAGGTTTCTTCCTGTCTGTTTCCTAATTCCCCACCATATATAGATGATATGGACAGTTGGATTTATATAGATTACTGCCTTTTCTATGTTGCCTGTCTTTATGATTATTATGAAAACTGCGGTGACAAGGAAACGGTAGCTGACCTCTATGAGGTGGCTTTGGAACAGATTGAGATAGTATCAAAAAGTCTGAACGATAACGGTGAAACAGAATACAAGCCTTTTGTGGATTGGTGTCCGGATTTGGATAAAAAGCTTTCCCTTTTAGGTATATACCTGTACAATCTCCGCCTTTTTAAAGAAATAACACAGCTTCTTTGTAAGGAATTGGATTGGATAGAATGTAAAATTGAAAATATTTCGAGTATTCTGCTTAGATATTATAACCATGATAAGGGCCTGTTTATTTCAGAGTCGGGTCAGGTGTCGCAACATTCGCAGATTTGGGCTGTTTTAAGCGGAGTTCTGCCTCTTAATGAAAGCATCAATCTTATAAATAGGGTAGAATTACTTGACACGGAATTCACTATGCGTACGCCGTATATGATGCATTATTATATAGAAGCGCTTTATAAATGCGGTCTCAAAGAAAAGGCGATTGATACCGTAAAAACCACTTGGGGAAAAATGCTCGCATGCGGTTATGACTGCTTTCCTGAGGTTTTTAATGAAAAGAATGACTTTGAATCACCATATAATGCACCCGAATTAAACAGTGCTTGCCACGCTTGGAGTTGTACCCCTGCTTATTGGATTAAAAGATATTTAAAAGAGGAATAACTTAAACAATTACTTAAAAAACGCTGTAAATAAAAATTACTGAAATAGTTAATAGTTAGTAGACACAAAAACACAATTAAGCTGCCTGTTCGATTCTATATTGAACAGGCGGTTTTTTGTTTGGTTTTCTTAACGGTTTAATGTAGTTAAAGTAATAAACGGTATCTAAAACAACTTTGTGTATGTCAGGTGTAGAATCTTTTTGTTCCGCCTTTCGGTCTTCCCATTTGTTTAAACTCCTTTATTTTATGTTAGCATAAAAAATGATGGTAGACACACTTTTTTGTGTCTACCATCATTATACTATTTCACCGTTCGTTTGAACGAGGCGTTTTTTTATCTAAATTCCTGTTAAATCAAATGGCGGTATAAAAACCTCGTTTGCACTTGACTTTTCTTGAATATAGCAATTTTCAAATCCTGTATTATATATATAGGAAAGCACCTTTTCATATTCACGGGAGGTTATCTTACGGCCTATTATCCGGTGCTGTTTTGCCTTTCCGTATGGCAGATACTGACTCATAATACTAAAATAAGCATTAGGCACATTTTCCCTTACCCAATCAAAAACAGCTATTGCTTCACCCGTTCCCTGAGGCAATATAAGATGCCTTATTATAACGCCCTTTTTCATAACGCCGTTTTCATCAAATACACATTCTCCTGCCTTACTGTAACATTCCAGAATTGCTTTTTTTGCATTTTGGGGATAATCAGGCGCATCGGAATACTCCTGCGCACGGCTATTAGTAACATACTTTAAATCCATTAAATATATATCTATATAACCCTCAAGCATTTTAAGGGTAGAAACATTTTCATACCCGCTTGAATTCCAAACTATAGGTATATTAGGGCGATATATATCAAGTGCCTGTTTTATTGCAAGAGCATAATGAGTGGGTGTTACAAGATTAATATTATGGGCTCCCAGCGCCTCAAGCTCCCTAAATATTTCCGCAAGACGCTTAGCACTGACAGCTTTTCCAAAATGTTTTTGGCTTATATCCTCGTTCTGACAGTAAATACAGCTCAATGTGCAACCGCTGAAAAAAACTGTTCCTGAGCCCTTTGTGCCGCTAATGCACGGTTCTTCCCAAAAATGCAAAGCCGCCCTTGCAACAACAGCTTGCAAGGGCATTTTACAATATCCGTTTATATTTTCGGCTTCATAACGCTCGGCATTACACCTGCGTGGGCACAGATTGCACTTCATTTTTTACTTCCTCCGGTGGTTTAGGCACAGTGAGTCTTTTTTTAACAACTATATCGTCATAATTTTTACGGAAGCTTATTCTTGCGCAATAATTCTTTTCGCATAAATTACAGCGATGATTTGCCACAAAAGAACGGTTACGGTATTTCCATTTGGAAATCCTTTTAAGCATTTTACCACATTCCTCACAGAAAAATTCCAGCTCATTTTTGTCAATCTGCGGGTCATTAATATCATTAATATAATATGGCTTAAAGCAAAGCCTTTTATAAAACTGTGGGTCACGTGTATCTTTAATCATTGCCGTAAAGCGCATATTATTAAATGTTTTCTGCAAAAGCTTTACACAAACAAGACTATCATCCCTTGCTGTATGGAGAGAATAATCTTGTGTGGAAATATCAAAAAGTGCAGCAGCATCCGCTAAAGAAATCTGATTTTTGGTATCAATTCCGTTTCTTGCCATTTCCCCCTGAATATAACGCTGTAAATCAATATATTTTTCAATATAAAAACGCTCACCCTGAAGTAAAAGCTCTTCATTTTCCCGTATAGCAAATAAATCAGAGTTACTCCAGGTCATGGTAACGGTATCATTACCCGCCCAATTATTATACATATTTACGGCATGGTCAAGACTTACCCCCTCACGCATCTTCTGGGTAGTAATACCCGTAAGGCGTGAAAACCTACCGGAAACACGCTTGGTAAAGCTTGAGCAGATACAAACCTCAAAGCTATCAATGAACTGCAAATTTTCATCAAGCTTTACCGCACCTATTTGCAATATTTGATTTATAAAACGCTTATATTTGGGATGAAAGCCACTGTCCCATTCCAAATCAAGAACTATATAATTCATCAGCGATTCTTCGCCTCAAATTTCATACGCTGTTCCTTATTGAGGATCTTTTTACGCAGTCTTATATTATTAGGTGTTATCTCAACATATTCATCCTGGCGGATAAATTCAAGTGACTGTTCAAGACTCAGCTTTGTATGAGGCACCAAACGCAATGCTTCATCAGAACCTGAAGCACGGGTGTTTGTCATCTGCTTCTTTTTACAAACATTACAAACAATATCTTCATTCTTGGGGTTTTCTCCAACAATCATACCCTCATAAACAGGGGTTCCCGGACCTATAAACAGCCTTCCTCTGCTTTGGGTATTAAACAAACCATAGCCTGTAGCCTCACCCTGCTCATAAGAAATGATAGAGCCTGTATTACGCTCCTCAATATCACCCTTATAAGGCTGATAGCTATCAAAAACATGGTTCATTATACCGTTACCGTTGGTATCGGTCATAAACTGCGAACGGTAACCCAAAAGTCCACGTGCAGGAATTAAAAACTCAAGATGTGAAGAACCGCCTTCACGGGTACCCATATTGCGTATTTCAGCCTTTCTTGTGCCAAGGCGCTCCATAACCGCACCTACATATTCCTCAGGAACTTCTATCATCAAAAGCTCAATCGGTTCAAGTAAAGTACCGTTTTCATCACGCTTATAAATAACCGTTGGCGGGGATACCTGAAATTCATAACCCTGACGGCGCATGGTTTCAATAAGAATTGAAAGATGCAGCTCTCCTCTTCCCGAAACCTTAAATGTATCAGAAGAATCTGTTTCCTCCACACGCAGGCTTACATTTGTCATAACCTCCTTAAAAAGGCGGTCACGCAGATTACGGGAGGTTACATATTTACCCTCCTTACCTGCAAAGGGTGAATTGTTTACCATAAAGTTCATAGAAAGGGTGGGTTCATCAATCTTTACAAACGGCATGGGGTCTATACAATCGGTATCACAGGCAGTTTCACCTATCTCAAGCTCAGCAATACCTGCAACCTCAATAATATCGCCTATTGTAGCCGTTTCAACCTCAACCCTTTTAAGACCCTGTTGCATAAACAGCTTTGCAATCTTTACATTTGTGGAGGTTCCGTCCTTATGACAAACAGCAACGGTTTGCCCTGCCTTAACAGTACCTCTTGCAACCCTTCCTACACCTATTCTGCCAAGGTATTCATCATATTCTATATTGGAAAAAAGAACCTGCAAAGCAGCATCGGGATCGCCTACGGGAGGCTCTATTTCCTTAACTATCTCATCAAAAATAGGCTGCATATTTTCCCCCTTAACATCGGGTGAATAGGAGGCATAGCCATCTCTTCCCGAAGCAAACAATACAGGGAATTCAATCTGGTCATCATCGGCACCAAGCTCAATAAACAGGTCAAGCACCTCATCCACAACCTCATGCGGACGTGCCATGGGACGGTCAATCTTATTAATTATAACAACCGCTTTTTTACCCAAAGAAAGAGCCTTTTTAAGCACAAAGCGGGTTTGCGGCATACAACCTTCAAACGCATCAACAAGCAGTAAAACACCGTCTACCATCTGTAAAATACGCTCAACCTCACCACCGAAATCAGCATGTCCCGGTGTATCAATAATATTTATTTTTATATCTTTATAAAAAACGCTGGTGTTTTTTGAAAGAATGGTTATACCACGCTCACGCTCAAGATCATTTGAATCCATTACTCTTTCATTCACAGATTCATTAGCACGAAAAGTACCGCTTTGTTTAAGCAGTTGATCAACAAGTGTAGTTTTTCCGTGATCAACATGGGCAATAATTGCAACATTCCTTAATTTTTCTTGTTTTAAAACAGACATTGTAAAAACTTCCCTTTGTTTTATATTAACTTATATATTATAATACACTCTTAATATATTGTCAAACTGTAATACCTTACAATAAATACAAAATACAAATTGACAAGATTTGTATTTTGTGTTACAATATCTGAGTATGAATAGAGGGATATTATGGGTAAAGTGATAGCCATAACCTCAGGAAAGGGCGGTACAGGTAAATCCACCTTTTCGGTAGGGTTGGCAATGGGTTTTTCAAAACTTTCAAAAAAGGTTCTTCTTATTGATCTTGATGAGGGGCTTCGTTGCCTTGATTTGATTTTGGGAATTGATAAGGAGCTGGTATTTGATTTAGCTGATATATTGGGTGAACGCAATATTGAAGATGCAATTTATCATTCACCTTATGATTCAAATATTGATCTCATTCCGGCACCTGATGAACCCGGTCAGATTAATGCGGATTCCTTTTCGCTTTTGATAGCAAATCTTATTGGAAATTATGATTATATCATAATTGATTTTCCCGCAGGAATTGACTTTTCCCTTTACACGGCACTTCCCGTACAAACCCAATTTATTGCGGTTTGCTGTCCTGATCCCGTTTCTGTAAGGGATGCCGCTGTTGTATGTAACCGCTTACCCACTATGAAAAAACCTCCGTTATTTGTTATTAACCGCTTTGTTTACGAAGATATCCGTTCGGGTTATTTCCGTAACATTGATGATATAATTGATCAATCCGGTTTTAGGCTTTTAGGAATTGTTCCCGAAAGCGAAGAGCTTATTTTTTTGTCGGTTAATCATAAGTTAAAGCGCCGTGGGCGCAGCTCAAACGCCTTTTTGCGTATCAGTAGCCGACTTAATGGTGAACACATCCGATTGCCTAAACCGAAAAAAATATAAAGGAGTAGTAAAATGACCATCGCATTAATTGCACATGACGCAAAAAAAGAACTTATGGTTCAGTTTTGTATTGCTTACTGCGGCATACTGAGCCGTCACAATCTTCTTGCCACCGGAACAACCGGAAAAATTGTTTCTGAAGCAACAGGTCTTGAGATTACCAGATTTTTAGGCGGTTCTCAAGGCGGTTCTCAGCAAATAGCTTCCAGAATTGGTTGCAATGAAATTGATTTGCTTCTTATGTTCCGTGATCCGCTTAATCCAAAGCCAAGTGAGCCTGATGAGCGTGCCATTCTTCGTCTTTGTGATGTTCATAACATTCCGGTTGCCACAAATATTGCCACCGCAGAGGTTTTGATACACGGTCTTGAGAGAGGCGATCTTGACTGGCGAGAAATTGTTAAAAATACTTAAAATAGATTTGGTGTTATTATTTTATGTCTGAAATCAATCATGCCGTAAAAGGCACAAACGATGTTTTGCCAACCGATTCTGCCAAATGGCAATTCGTTGAGCAAAAGATGCTTGAAACAGCCCGCCTTTTCGGTTTTCGTGAAATTCGTGTACCTGTTTTTGAGCATACTGAGGTTTTCCACAGAAGTGTTGGTGACACTACCGATGTTGTACAAAAAGAAATGTACACCTTTGATGATAAGGGTGGCCGTTCAATCACCCTTCGTCCTGAGCTTACTGCAGGCACGGTAAGAAGCGTTATTGAAAACGGTCTTATTTACGGTGCTTTACCGGTAAAGGTATGCTATATTGGCGGTTGTTATCGTTATGAAAAACCGCAGGCAGGAAGACTTCGTGAGTTCCACCAATTTGGTGTGGAATGTTTTGGTGCGGCATCTGCTGCCGCTGATGCTGAGGTTATTTCACTTGCAAAGCAGGTTCTTAATAATATCGGCATACAAAAAATTTCTCTTGAAATTAATTCTATCGGTTGTCCCGAATGCAGAAAAGCATATCACGAAGCACTTAAAAATTACTTTGCTTCCAAAATAGACGATTTATGCGATACCTGCCGTGACAGGCTTGACCGCAATCCTATGCGTATTCTTGACTGTAAATCCCCCGTTTGCTCCGCTATTGCGGCAGATGCACCGGTGGTTCTTGATTACCTTTGTGATGATTGCCGTGAGCATTTTGAACAAACCAAAGCTCACCTTAATGCCGCAGGCATTGAGTACAAGGTAAATCCGCACATTGTAAGAGGTCTTGATTATTATACCCGAACAGTATTTGAATTTGTTTCGGGTGATATAGGCGCTCAATCCACCGTTTGCGGTGGTGGCCGTTATGACGGTCTTGTATCACAAATGGGTGGTAACAGCGTTCCCGCTTTAGGTTTTGCAATGGGTATTGAGAGGCTTATGCTGGTTCTTCAAAATCAAAACTTTGTTTTCCCAAATGAGAAAAGGTGTGACCTTTATATTGCCGCCATGGGCAATAATGCCGCACTTAAAGCCACGGCACTGTGTAGCAGTCTTCGTGATGCAGGCTTTGAGGCCCAAACCGATATTTGCGGAAGAGGACTTAAAGCTCAAATGAAATATGCCGATAAAACCGGTGCTTTGTTCACATTAGTGCTTGGCGATAATGAGCTTGAAAGCGGTAAAGCTATTTTAAAGAATATGGCTGACGGTACACAAACTGAGGTTATACTTGATGAGCTTGCCGATAAATTATGTGAGATTGAAACTCAAATTGCACTTGCAAATCTTACCGATTCGGTTTCAAACGATTTAAAATAATATTTATTAACAGGCGGAAGTTTAGACAAAGGCTTTAACTCCGCCTGATATTTTGTGTGAGGTGTTTTCCTTGAAACTTGACAGAATGAACGGAATGAAGCGTACCGATTATTGCGGAACGCTTACAAAAGAAGATATAGGCAAAAGCGTTGTTGTTTGCGGTTGGGTTCAAAGACAGCGTGACCTTGGCGGTCTTATATTCGTTGACCTCAGAGATCGCACAGGCATTATACAGCTTGCTTTTGACGATACTACCGAAAAGGGAATTTTTGAAAAAGCTTCAACACTTAGAAGTGAGTTTGTTGCATTGGCTTCGGGAAATGTTCGTATGCGTTCTTCTATTAACCACGATATTCCCACAGGTGAAATTGAAATTGAAGTAACAGAGCTTAAAATATTAGGCGCTGCCGAAACTCCCCCATTTGAAATTCTTGATGATACCGCCGCAAAAGAGGAGCTTCGTCTTAAATATCGTTATCTTGACCTTCGCCGTGCTTCACTGCAAAAGAATTTAATGATGCGCCACAAGATAACCAAGGTTACCCGTGACTACTTTGATGAAAACGGCTTTTTGGAGCTTGAAACCCCCACACTTATAAAATCCACACCCGAAGGTGCTCGTGACTATCTTGTGCCATCCCGTGTACACAAAGGCAGTTTCTTTGCCCTTCCCCAATCCCCTCAAATGTATAAGCAACTGCTTATGCTTTCAGGATTTGACCGCTATATGCAGCTTGCCCGCTGTTATCGTGATGAAGATCTTCGTGCAGACCGCCAGCCTGAATTCACTCAGGTTGACCTTGAGATGTCATTTGTTGAGCGTGAGGATGTTTTTGCTATAGCTGAGGGTTATATCAAGCGTCTTTTCAAAGAGGTTTTGGATGTTGATATTCCAACCCCGCTTCCCCGTATGACATATACCGATGCTATGAACAACTACGGTTCGGACAAGCCCGATACCCGTTTTGATATGAAGATTGTTGACCTTTCAGATATTGTTGCCGATTGCGGATTCGGTGTGTTTGCCGATACCATTAAAAATGGCGGAACAGTACGTGCTATTAATGCAAAAAATGCCGCATCTGTTTATACCAGAAAGGAAATTGATAAATTAACCGAGGATGCCAAAGGTATCGGTGCAAAGGGTCTCGCCTTTGTTCGTTGGGTTGACGATGCCCCCACCTGCTCATTTGCCAAATTTATGACCGAAGAGCAGATGAGCGCCATTTATGAGCGTGTTGGTGCCGAAAAGGGTGACGTTGTGCTTATCGTTGCAGATAAAACAAGCCTTGCACTTTCCGTTTTGGGCGCACTGCGTTTAACGGTTGCAAAACGACTTGAAATTATCCCACAGCAGTTTAACTTCCTTTGGATTACAGAATTCCCGTTCTTTGAATATAACGAGGAAACCGGTAATTGGGATGCTATGCATCATCCGTTTACTTCACCTCTTGATGAGTGTATTCCCTATCTTGATACCGACCCCGAAAAGGTTTTTGCAAACGCTTATGACCTTGTTCTTAACGGAATTGAGCTTTCAAGCGGTTCCATCCGTATAACCGACCCTGAGCTTCAAAATCACATGTTCAGAGCATTGGGTCTTTCGGATGAAGAGGCTGAAACAAAATTCGGCTTCCTTACAGGCGCATTTAAGTATGGTGCACCACCCCACGGCGGTATGGGTATTGGTCTTGACAGACTTTGTATGATAATGGCAGGCTGTGACTCACTTCGTGATGTTATTGCATTCCCCAAGGTTGCAAATTCGGGTGAGCTTATGTCAGGTGCTCCGGCTCAGGTAGACCAGCAACAGCTTATAGATCTTGCAATAGAAGTAAATCTTCCTGAAAACCAAACGAAATAATATAATAAAAAGCTGTTTTATCGGTAGCTTAAAGCAACTGATAAAACAGCCTTTTTATAATCTGTCAGGATAAAGCAAGCCTTTTGGCAGACCCAACATATAATCTGCGGAAATACTATAAAACTCACACAACATTTTAAATTTATCAAGCGGCATCTGCCTACGACCAGTTTCATAAAGTGAATACTGTTGAGGCGTAATGCCTAAAACAGATGCAACCTCTCTTTGGGTAAGCTCCTTTGCCTCACGGACCTCCCATAAAGTTTCATAATTATAATACATTTTTTACGCCTACCCTTTAGTTATTATTTAACTTTTCCACCGCTAAAACGGTCAACACTCCATCATTTACGATAAATGTAATATTATAACCCGCAAAGGAAAGCCCGTATTCCCTGTCATCATTTTGATATGAGGGACGGGGGTCGTTTGAAAGCACCGCAATAACGGATTTTCTCTTATTTTGCGGTAAAATTTCAAGTAACTTTTCAGGAAAATACACCTTTAAAGCATAATCCTTAACCTCATCCGCAAAACCGCCTATAGCATCAGCCCTGCAATCAACAAAGGGCAGATAAGGCTTAATATCAAATATTGGCGTGCCATCCATCAGATCGGCACCACCAACACGAAGCACCGTTCCTAAATTTTCTTTTTTTTCAATCGCAATAAGCCGCACCGCAGAAAGCCCTATGGAATTTGGTCTAAAAGGTGAGCGTGTTGCAAAAACGCCCATTTTGGTGTTTCCACCAAGCCTTGGCGGACGAACGGTTGGCTGAAAGCCTTCACGCACAGCCTCAGAAAACTGCCAAATAAGCCATATATGCGAAAAACCGTCAAGTCCCTTTAGAGATGCTTCATTGCGGTACTCAGGTTCAAAAACTATAACACCCTCAAGCTCATCTATAAGCCCACTCTGCCTTGGAATGCCGAATTTTTCAGGAAAATCGGTATGAATACGAGCTATTATTTTCATATTTACATCCATATATTCACCATAAACAAAGAGGAGGGACAAGCCCTCCACTTAAGCCTATCAAAAACCTAAATTTTATTTTTTATCGGTTATATATTCATCAATGGCTTTTGCAGCTATTTTTCCTGCACCCATTGCTGAAATTACCGTTGCGGCACCCATTACGGCATCGCCACCTGCATAAACACCCTCTCGTGTTGTGGCGCAGGTATCTTCTTCAACGATTATACAACCACGCTTATTTACCTCAAGTCCTGATGTGGTTGATTTTATAAGCGGATTTGGAGAAGTGCCAATGGCGATTATAACGGTATCAACATCTAAAACAAACTCGCTCCCCTTAATTTCCACAGGGCGGCGGCGACCTCTTTCATCAGGCTCACCAAGTTCCATTTGAACGCACTTCATACCTGTAACAAAGCCGTTTTTGGGGTCACGCTTATCTTCGGGATTTTCATAACCCAAAATTTCAACAGGGTTATTGAGCAATTTAAACTCTATACCCTCCTCCATTGCGTGCTCAACCTCTTCACGACGGGCAGGTAATTCCTCCATTGAACGGCGATATACAATATAAACCTTTTCAGCACCAAGCCTTAATGCTGTTCTTGCGGCATCCATGGCAACATTACCACCGCCTACTACCGCAACCTTACCACCCTTCATAATGGGGGTAACAGGGTTATCTTTATATGCTTTCATAAGGTTTGAACGGGTTAAAAATTCATTTGCCGAATATACACCCTTATAAGATTCACCCGGAATACCCATAAAATTAGGAAGTCCCGCACCTGAGCCTATAAACACGGCTTCATAGCCCTGCTCAAATAGTTCATCAACCGTCAGTGTTTTACCTATTACCACATTAGTCTCAATATCAACACCCATAGCTTTAAGGTTTTCAACCTCAGTCTTAACTATTGATTTTGGCAAACGAAATTCAGGTATACCGTAAACCAAAACACCGCCTGCTGTATGAAGCGCCTCAAAAACCGTAACCTTATATCCTTTTTTAGCAAGGTCTCCCGCACAGGTAAGTCCCGCAGGACCCGAACCTACTACAGCAACACTGTGACCGTTATGTTCCGCAACCTCTGGCACTTCATTGCTATGCATATTATGCCAATCGGCAACAAAGCGCTCAAGCCTGCCAATACCAACAGGCTCACCCTTCATACCTCTTACACACTTGGACTCACACTGAGTTTCCTGAGGGCATACCCTGCCGCAAACTGCAGGGAGTGAGGATGTTTTATTAATTATATTATAAGCACCCTCAAAATCACCCTCACGCACCTTAGCAATAAACTCAGGTATTCTTATATTAACAGGGCAACCCGAAACGCAGGGCATATTTTTACAGGAAAGGCAACGCATTGCCTCATCAATAGCCATTTCTTCGGTATAACCAAGTGCAACCTCATCAAAATTTCTTGCTCTTACAAGCGGTTCTTGAGAGGGCATTGGGTTTTTATTTGGATTCATATTTGCCATTTTAAAATAACTCCTTAGTTTGCCTGTTTTGAAAACAGGTTGCATGCCTTTTCATAGGCATGGCGTTCAAAATCACGGTACATTGTACTTCTTGACATTGCTTCGTCAAAATCAACCTCATAACCGTTAAAATCAGGTCCGTCAACACAGGCAAATTTGGTTATACGCTCACCGTTACGGTTAAGGGTCAATCGGCATCCGCCACACATTCCCGTACCGTCTATCATAACGGGATTCATTGAAACGGTGCAGGGTATTCCTGTGGGTTTCACAGCCTCAACAACAAACTTCATCATTATAAGCGGACCTATTGTAATAACCTCGTCAAATTTTTCACCGTTTGCAAACATTTCATTAAGCGGCAAGCAAACATTGCCCTTTGTACCATAAGAGCCGTCATCCGTAACAACAACAAGACGGTTTGAAGCGGCTTTAAATTCATCCTCTAAAATAAGCAGTTCCTTTGACCTGAAGCCTATAACAGAGGTTACATCACATCCCATTTCTTTAAGCGCCTGAGCTATAGGCAGTGCAATAGCGCAACCAACACCTCCGCCCACAATACAAACCTTTTTAAGCCCATCAAGTTTGGTTGCGGTGCCTAAAGGTCCTACAAAATCATTTATATATTCACCCTCATGCTTTTGGTCAAGCAGCTTTGTGGTAGCGCCAACTATTTGAAATATTATTTTAACAGAGCCGGCTTCACGGTCATATCCCGCAATAGTAAGCGGAATACGCTCACCCTCATCATCCACACGAAGAATAATAAACTGCCCCGCCTTTGCCTTTTTGGCAATAAGAGGTGCTTCTATTTCCATCATGGTTACATTTTGATTAAGGCTCTTTTTAGTTAAAATTTTATACATGGATATTTCTCCTTTTTACAATGCTTTTTGAGCACATAAAATTATAATACCCCTTTTTATAGGACAATGTCAAGAGAAGTATGAAATAAATACACGATTTTTTTGCTTTTTATTGCAATAACCGCAATATTATGATATTATTCAAGCATAACTTTGTTTTAA
Source organism: Oscillospiraceae bacterium (assembly GCA_015065645.1). GTDB lineage: Bacteria > Bacillota > Clostridia > Oscillospirales > Acutalibacteraceae > UBA737. The sequence goes on from SVPW01000001.1 coordinate 99,671, forward strand.
GAGGTGCAAAATGCCAGAATTAAAAATAAACTACATTCACGAACCCACTCCTCTTCAATGCGGTCAGGCAGTACTTGCCATGCTTACCGAAAAGACCGTTGACGAAATAATAGCACTTTGCAAAACCGAGCGCGAAACAAAGCTTTGCGATATGCGGCGCGTACTTTCGGAATGCGGTATAACAATGGGTAACGAACGTATTGCCGTAAATGATAGATCACAGCTTCCCGAAGTTTGTGTACTAAGCCTTGAAACACCGCGTTGCTGGCATTGGTCGCTTTATGCATACGGTACATTTTACGACCCCGAACACGGCGTTATGGACGATTTCCCCGAAAGTAACCGCAAATATTATTGGAAGGTTGAATAAATAAAATTTCGAGTCATATCATAATATTAAAAATAACCGTCAATTGACGGTTATTTTTATACTCATAAGTAAATTTATTCGGTGTAACATTGATATTTTAAAATAATTTTCTAATTAAAATGGATGTTTCATTCTCTTCGACTTCGGATACTACTATTATAAACATTTCGCCATTATACTCATATTCATAGCAACCGTCACCATATTCAAATTTATTGTTAAATTTGTTACAAACTGTTGAGTATTTGATTTCTGAAATAATAGTAACCGATTCCAATTCTTCATCTGATATATAATTATATATCAGTTCATTCAAATCAAGCTCTAATTCGCCGATTTTCACTACATACCTACTACCTTTTTCTAAAAAACGTATTTCGCAAACTCCCCAATCATCGTAATTGGATTCTTCAAATTCAATGTTTTTACCGTCTGTGCCATAATAGGGTAATCCTTTGTAATTTTTCCCGATTTCCTCACAAATATCTTGTACAGAATCAAAAACGACAATTTCAGTATCACCACAAGCAGCAAATGTTACAATCAATGTGAAAACAATTAATAAACTTAATATTTTTCTCATTTGTTTTCCCTCCAAAACTAAAAAGTGTGTGCAACACAAAGTCACACACACCGAAAAATGCAACCTCGTTTTGCTACCACACAAACTTGGACAAACTCACAGAGAACGCCAAATAAGAAGTCTGCATTTTTACCAAAATAAAAATACGACTCCGTGATATTTGTCCTTATTAAGTTTGTGTGGTAAATAAATTATACCACCGTAGCAATTAAATATCAATAAAAAATAATGACTGTTTCCGTTTTTGGAAATCAGTCATTACTCATATAATTATCTTATACCGTAATTTTCAATAACATAATCCATATCCTTATCTCCTCTACCCGAAAGGTTGATAAGAATTGAGCCTTGATCCATTGTTTTTGCAAGCTTCATACCATAAGCCACAGCATGGGAGCTTTCGATTGCGGGGATTATACCCTCAAGACGGGAAAGCTTGAAGAAAGCATCTATGGTTTCCTCATCATCAATAACATCATACTTAACACGTCCCAAATCGTGCAAAAATGCGTGTTCAGGACCTGAAGACGGATAATCAAGACCCGATGCCACCGAATAAACAGGGGCAGGTTCACCGTTTTCATCCTTTAGCATAATGCTGTTAAAGCCGTGCATAATGCCCTCAGTTCCGTATTTAAGGCTTGCGGCATGATCACCAAGCTTTGGACCTTTTCCTAACGGTTCAATACCGTAAATATCAACCGGATCATTTAAAAATCCTGCAAAAAGACCTGCCGCATTCCTTCCTCCTCCAGCGCAGGCAACTATTGCATCAGGCAAATGACCTGTCATTTCGGTGAACTGGTCACGAGCTTCAATTCCAACAACGCTTTGGAAATCACGAACCATCATTGGGAAAGGATGCGGACCCAAAACAGAACCTATGCAGTAAATTGAATGGTCATACTCCTTGCTGTAAGCATCAAAAGCGGCATCCACAGCCTCTTTAAGGGTTTTAAGACCGTGTGTTACCTCAACAACATTAGCACCCAAAATCTTCATTCTTGCAACATTTGGAGCCTGTTTCTTTATATCAACAGAGCCCATATAAATATCACACTCAAGACCAAAGTAAGCTGCAGCGGTAGCCAAAGCAACACCGTGCTGACCGGCACCTGTTTCGGCAATAATTTTTTTCTTGCCCATATATTTTGCAAGCAGTGCTTCACCCATACAGTGATTAAGCTTATGAGCACCGGTATGGTTAAGGTCCTCACGCTTTGCATAAAGCTGAACCTTACCGCCTAATGAATCCGAAAGTCTTTCAAGATGGGTTACGGGTGTGGGTCTACCCTGAAATTCCTTTCTTATTCTTCTAAGCTCTGCAATAAATCTTCTTGACTGGCAGATAGAATAATAAGCCTCAGTAATCTCTGCCATAGCGGCCTTTAATTTATCATCAATATATACACCGCCGTATTTTCCGAAATACCCGTTTTTATCGGGATAATTTTTAAAATAGGTATCAAAATCAACACCATTAATAATCATAATTTTTTCCTCCGTATAATAAATGTATTTTTTACTTGATTAAAATATTATTCAGTGGCATTACGCCATCGTTTGGTTAAAAGATACATACTAATCACCTTAAATTTTAAAAAGTCTCATCCCATAAAATGGGACAAGACTTTAAATATCCTGCGGTGCCACCCAAGTTGATGAAAAAATCATCCGCTTAACCTTGTACAAGCATACAAGCCGCACTGTAACGGATGCGCCCCGTCGACTGCTACTTACACAAATGTGCTTTCGGTCGCCCTCATAAGTCCATTCACCTTTACTTCCCCTACCGTTATCCCACCACCAACGGCTCTCTTAAAGCTTTGTTAAAGGTTACTCCTCTTAATCATAGGTTTTTCTTTTTTGTTATAATAACATTCTATATAAAAAATGTCAAGTAGTTTTTGCAAATTCCCGTTCTTTTAAGGGCTGCTTATTATTCTGCGCTTCAAGATTTTCACGGGCATTTGCAAGCATTAATTTTATACGGTTTTCCTGATTTACCTTTGTTGCTCCGGCATCATAATCTATTGCAACAATATTCATTTCGGGATTACGGTCTTTAAGCGGTTTCATCATTCCTTTTCCGCAAATATGGTTAGGCAAGCAACCAAAAGGCTGTGTACAAATTATATTATGCACGCCCTTATCATTAAGCTCAAGCATTTCTGCAGGAAGAAGCCAACCCTCACCCATTTTTGTTCCTATTCCCATATACTCTTCAATAAGAGAAATTGTGTGAGAAATAGGTGTTGCGGCTTCAAATCTTCCATCATTACGCATAAGTTCAATAATTTTATTTTGTTGACTTGAAATATATTTATATGCCACCTTTGCGATTGCGTGATTAAGCCATTTCATACCGTAAAGGGTATAATCGGTAATCATTGAAACAAAGCTGTATAAAAAGAAATCTATAAGCCCCGGCATTACAACCTCAGCACCCTCATCAACTAAAAACTGCTCAAGATTGTTATTGCCAAGCGGTGAATACTTAACATATATTTCACCAACAACGCCAACCCTTATTTTAGGTGTTTTATTTACAGGAATTTCTGCAAAGCGGTCAAGCATCATTTGGCAGTTTTTCTTTACCTTCTTAAATGAAAGTCCTTCTGTTTCTAAGCCATCAGCAAGTTTTTCGGTTAGTTCTTCCGCCAAACGCTCACTGTCACCCTTATTAATTTCATAAGGCTTACATTGATTTACCAAGGTAAGCAGCATATCGCCGTAAATAATAGCATTAAAAAGCCTGCGTATAAGCGATACCCCAAACTTTAAGCCAGGATGCTTCTCAATTCCGCTAAAACTCAATGAGATTACAGGTATATTACTAAAGCCTGCCCTTTCAAGAGCTTTTCTGAGCAAGAATATATAGTTAGAAGCTCTGCAACCACCGCCTGTTTGAAAGTAAACAAGTGCAGTTTTATTTACATCATATCTGCCGCTTTGCAAAGCAGATATAAACTGACCTATAACCAAAATAGCGGGATAACAGGTATCGTTATGAACATATTTAAGTCCTGTTTCAATTACCTCAGGTCCTACATTATCAAGCAAATGAGCATTATAACCACGGTTTCTCAGCACACGCTCAATAAGCTTAAAATGACGGGAAAGCATTGTGGGCATAAGGATGGTATAATCCTTTTTCATTTCCTTGGTAAACTGAATATAGGGAAGCTTCTTATCACTCATAACAATCCCTCCCTTTCATCCAAAGCACCTATAAGACTGCGAAGTCTTATCTTAACAGCACCTAAATTTGTGATTTCATCAATTTTAATCTGTGTATAATACTTGCCGTTTGATTCAAGTATCTCACGAACTTCATCGGTAGTAATAGCATCTACTCCGCATCCGAAAGAAACAAGCTGTACTAACTGTACATCCTTATTTTCCGAAGCAAAGCGTGCCGCACGGTAAAGACGGGCATGATAGGTCCACTGATTAAGTACCCTAACCCTTTGCGATTCGCTCAAATGGCAAACGCTATCCTCGCTCACAACAACAAAACCCAAAGATGTTGCAAGCTTATCTATACCATGACCTATTTCAGCATCAATATGATAAGGACGGCCTGCAAGTATCATTATACGCTTTGAATTTTCACGAGCAAATTTGAGCGCCCTTTCTCCCTCTTTACGCACAGCAGACATATATGAATTATAATCATTCATTCCCTTTTTAACAGCCTGCTTTACCTCTTTATAGGTAATATCCGCAAAATGCTCTTTAAGGCAATCATACATTTCCTTAGCTAATTGACGGCTATTATTTACATTAAGATATGGGTATAAGAATTTACACTTAGAAAGCTCCTCCACATTGCCGTTAAGAAGTTCGGAATAATAAGCAACTACAGGACAGTTATAATGGTTATCCGAAGCCTTTTCATCAATATTATAGGTGAGGCAAGGATAAAAAACAGCATCAACCCCCGATTTTATAAGGCTTGCTATATGACCATGCATTATCTTTGCTGGATAGCAAGCGGTATCGGAAGGAATGGAGAACTGACCTTTTTCATAAAGGCGTCGGCTTGACATTCCCGAAAGCTCAACATCAAAGCCCAAAGCATCAAAAATACCGTGCCACAGCGGCAAAAGCTCATACATACCAAGTGCCAACGGCAAGCCTATACGAATACCACGTTTACCGTTTTGATTTTTTGGAAGATTTAAAAGATAATCACGTTTAAACGCATGCAAATTAGGCAACGGCTCAGAATCTAACTTAATTCCTGCACCCTTTTCACACTGGTTGCCCGAAATAAACTGCTTACCATCACCAAATTTGTTTACCGTTAAATGGCAATGGTTAGTACATCCCTGACAAACGGCAGAGCGTGCGGTATGTATAAAGCTTTCAAGCGCATCAGCCGATATAATACTTGACGAAACGCACTTTTTACTATAAAGAGCCGCACCGTAAGCACCCATAAGGCCTGCTATAGATGGACGAATAACATTATATCCAAGCTCCCTTTCAAAAGCACGAAGCACGGCATCGTTATAAAATGTTCCACCCTGAACCACAATATTCTCACCCAGCTCTTTAGCACTGGAAGCACGGATAACCTTATAAATTGCATTTTTAACAACGCTTATTGAAAGACCTGCGGAAATATCTTCAACGCAAGCACCATCCTTTTGGGACTGCTTTACCGAAGAGTTCATAAACACGGTACAACGGCTTCCCAAATTAACAGGAGCCTTTGCATTAAGACCCTTTTTAGCAAAATCTTCAATAGTATGCCCCATCGCTTTAGCAAAGGTTTCAAGGAATGAGCCACAACCCGAAGAGCAGGCTTCATTAAGCATAATGCTATCAATAGCACCATTTTTAATTTTAAAGCATTTAATATCCTGACCGCCTATATCAAGAATAAAATCAACCTGCGGCTCAAAGTGCTTGGCAGCGGTGTAGTGGGCAATGGTTTCCACAAGGCCGTAATCTACCGAAAAGGCATGACGGATAAGCTCTTCACCGTATCCCGTTACCGCACTTCCCGAAATAACAATTTTATCCCCACAAAGCTCATATATCTTATTTAGCTGCCCACGCACTATTTCAACGGGATTTCCCTCATTAGAAGCATAAAAAGAGTAAAGAATACTGTCATCCTCAGATAAAAGCACAAGCTTTGTGGTAGTGCTTCCGCAATCTATTCCAAGATATGCCTTTCCGATATACTCAGAAATATCGGAATTTGGAGCAGTAGCTTTTGCGTGACGATTGGTAAACTCACGATAGGATTCCTCATCGGTAAAAAGCGGTTCAAGAAGATTTGCCGTTACAATTTTTTGACGGGAGTTTATTATGCGTTCAACAAGCTCACCCACAGCTTCGCTTTTTCCTGATTTTTCAGCATAAATAGAAGCACCGTAAGCCACAGCATATCTGCCGTATTCAGGGAAAACAGCATTTTCATCGCTTAATTTCAAGGTTTGTTTAAAGCGTTCACGAAGACCTACACAGTAAAATAGCGGTCCACCCAAAAACAGCACCTTACCTTTTATCTTTCTTCCCTGAGCAAGACCGGCTATGGTTTGATTAACAACCGCCTGATATATACTTGCGGCAACATCAGCCTTACGGGCTCCCTGATTGAGAAGAGGTTGAATATCTGTTTTTGCAAAAACACCGCAACGGGAGGCTATTGGATAGATACGCTCTGCATCAAGACTTAATTCATCCAATTCATCAACACTTATATTAAGTAATGTAGCCATTTGGTCAATGAACGCACCTGTGCCTCCGGCACAGCTTCCGTTCATACGCTCATCAATACTGCCATCAAAAAAGATTATCTTTGCATCCTCACCGCCAAGCTCAATAACACAGGAGGTATCCGGCTCCTTAACCTTTACAACCTCAGCAGTTGCAAAAACCTCCTGAACAAAGGGAAGTCCAGCCGCTTGAGCAAGACCCAAACCTGCAGAACCCGAAATTGCTGTTAAAACCGGTTCATTGCCAACAATAGCATAAACCTCATTAAGCAGTTCAACGGTTTTTTCACGAACGCAAGAAAAATGCCGCTCATATTTTTGATAAAGTACCTCATCCCCACGGCGCAACACCGCCTTTGCGGTAGTTGAGCCGATATCAATACCAAGTAAAAGCATTTTTTACTCCTTACATAAAACTAAAAACGAAAGCAAGCCGTTTCCTGTCTGTTAAACAGGAAACGGCCGCATTTATTAAACAGAAAGATCCTCAACGATAAGCTCACGAACTGTATTCTCACCATTCTCTGTAGGAGCTACAGCATCACGAACAGCAAAGAACTTTTCGGCAACCTGCGGGAATAAAGCGTAACTCAGAACATCCTCCTCTGATTTTCCGATACCCTTTTCTCTCATTTCAAGTGCGTACTTTTTAAGTTCAGGCTCAATTTTATCGGCAGGACGACAGGTGATTATTTCATCATCGCCGATACACTTTTTGCGTACTTCCTCGTTTACCTCACCCGGCAATTTACCGTATTCGCCGCGAAGCAACGCCTTAGATTCCTTTGGAACCATTTTATAGCGTTCTCCTGAGATAACATTCATTACAGCCTGTGTTCCTACTATTTGACTTGTAGGTGTTACAAGCGGAGGATAACCAAAATCCTTACGAACACGTGGCACTTCTGCCAAAACATCATAATACTTATCCTCTTTACCGGCCTGTTTAAGCTGAGAAATTGTATTTGAAAGCATACCACCGGGTACTTGATAAAGGAGTGTCTTAGCATCAACATTAAGCACCTTAGGATCAAGTGTACCCTCAGCCTTCATCTTATCGGCAACGGTGCGGAAGTAAGCCGCAACATCGCTTAAAGCGGTAAGATCAAGGCCTGTATCACGCTCATTACCCTGCATTGTTGCAACCAAAGCTTCAGTTGAAGGATTGGAAGTACCGTTTGCAAAGGGGGAAAGAGCACAGTCAACAATATCAACACCGGCCTGAGCTGCCATAAGATAGGTCATATCACCTGTACCGGTGGTGTTGTGGGTATGAAGATGAATCGGAACCTTTACACTCTCCTTGAGCTTCTTAACAAGTGAATAAGCATCATAAGGGAGAAGCAGGTTTGCCATATCCTTGATACAAACAACATCTGCGCCCATTTTTTCAAGTGTTTTAGCAAGCTCAACAAAGTATTCCTCATTATGAACGGGGCTTGAAGTATAGCTGAGTGCTACTTCACAGATACCGCCATATTTTTTACAGCTCTTTAAAGCCTGTTCAATATTGCGAACATCGTTCAAAGCATCGAAAATACGGATAACATCTATACCGTTTTCAATAGACTTCTTAACGAACATATCAACAACATCATCAGCATAGTGCTTATAACCTAAAAGGTTTTGACCACGAAGAAGCATCTGCAACTTGGTGTTAGGCATGTGCTTCTTTATTGTGCGAAGTCTCTCCCAAGGGTCTTCATTCAAAAAGCGCATACAAGAGTCAAATGTAGCGCCACCCCAGCACTCAACCGACCAATAGCCTATTTTATCAAGCTTTTCAAGAGCAGGTATCATATCTTCGATACGCATTCTGGTAGCTGCCTGTGACTGGTGAGCATCACGCAAAATGGTATCGGTTATAAATAACTTTTTGTTTTCCATTTAAAGTACCTCCTATTAACCGAAGAGGGCAATTAGTGCACCTGCTGCAATAGCAGAGCCTATAACACCGGCAACATTCGGTCCCATAGCGTGCATAAGCAAGAAGTTTGAGGGGTTTGCCTTTTGACCAACCGACTGAGAAACACGAGCCGCCATAGGAACGGCAGAAACACCTGCAGAACCGATAAGGGGATTAATCTTATTCTTGGTGAACAGATTCATAAACTTAGCAAAAAGCACACCGCAAGCAGAAGCTACGCCGAAAGCAACTACACCAAGGGCGATAATGCTCAAGGTTTCAACCTTGAGGAATACACCTGCAGTTGCGGTAGCACCAACAGATACGCCAAGGAATATTGTAACAATATTCATAAGCTCATTCTGAGCTGTTTTGCAAAGACGCTCAGCAACACCCGACTCCTTCCAAAGGTTACCAAGCATAAGGCAACCTACAAGCGGAGTAGCGGATGGAACAAGAAGCGCAACGAAAATAGTAACAACTATTGGGAACAAAATCTTCTCTGTCTTTGAAACAGGGCGAAGCTCCTTCATAACGATATTGCGTTCCTTCTTTGTAGTGAGAAGCTTCATAATAGGCGGCTGAATTACAGGCACAAGAGCCATATAAGAATATGCCGCAACAGCTATTGCACCCAAAAGGTGAGGTGCAAGCTCAGATGTAACAAAGATTGCGGTAGGACCATCAGCACCACCGATAATACCTATAGAAGATGACTCAAGACCGTCAAAGCCCAAAAATCTTGCGCCAACAAAGGTTGCAAAAATACCGACCTGTGCCGCAGCACCCAAAAGAAGTGATTTTGGGTTTGCAATAAGCGGACCAAAATCAGTCATAGCACCGATACCTACGAAAATAAGGCAGGGATAAATACAGGTTTTTACACCGATATAAAGGAAGTCCAAAAGACCGCCCTCTTTAAGAATAGCACCAAAGCTGTGATAATTTGGATTTGCTATCAACTCACCTGCTTCATTAGCTATTTCTTTTGCCATAAAGCTATCCCAAAGCCCCTGATTATAAAGACCGGCTCCCGGAAGATTTGTAAGAAGCATACCGAAAGCGATACCGATAAGAAGCAGCGGTTCAAACTTTTTAACTATTGCAAGATAAAGCAAAACAAGAGATACAGCAATCATAATGATATAACCGTAATTATCTACGATATTAGCACCGATTGCATAAAATCCCGTTTGCTTTAAAAAATCCATTAAACTATCTAACATAATTATTTCTCCCGTTAAAGCTTAACCGATAACGCAAAGAAGTGCACCGGTTTCAACAGTGGCACCCTTAGTAACACTTACAGAGCTTACAGTACCATCACAAGGAGCCATAATTTCGTTTTCCATTTTCATAGCTTCAAGGATCATAAGAACATCGCCCTTCTTAACAGAAGAACCATTAGAAACATTTACAGAAAGGATTGTGCCGGGCATTGGGCTGCTTACGGTTTCGCCACCTGCGGGAGCAGCAACAGGAGCTGCAGCGGGAGCAGCAGGTGCAGCAGGTGCAGCAGGTGCAGCTGCAACAGGAGCTGCAGGAGCAGCTTTAACGCTTGCAGGATCAATAGCCTCAAGTGTGATTTCATAAGCAGTGCCGTTTACGGTAACTTTATAACTTTTCATATTTATTTCTCCATTTCTTTTTATTTAAACTTTAAAACTTTAATTATAGCTTTTTAAATGAAATAACTCTAAGAGCCGAAACATCGGTTCCCATTTCTTCTGCACAAACAGCCGTTACAGCCGCCAAAATTTCCTGGCGGTTTTCTATTGGTGCGGAAACAACGGCATTTGATTTCACAGCAGGTTCTGCTACTACTTCAGACTTTTTATCATTTCCTAAATTGCAAAAGAAGCTTGTCAACTTACAAATTATGATAATGCAAATAAGCCCTACAAAAACCGTTCCTATACCCATAGCCACAGCAAACCAGTCAGACGATCCCATTACTGCACCTCCTTAGTGCTTTTTCGTAAATTTACGAAACTATACTTTTAGTGCCATATTAGGCACAAACCGAAAACGGAATAAACGGGATGAAAACAGCGGTAAAAAAGTGATTTTTATAAGATATTTTACCATGCTTATTCCAAAAAACTCCCAAATTATCCCATTGTAATTATGATAATCTTATTGTACCACTTTGTTAAATTTTTTTCAAGCAATTTATTAAATTATTTTTTATTTTATTTTAAGGATATAAAAATATCAAGAAATAAGCTTCAAAACACAATTATTAAAAGCCTTCCTCACAAGGAAGGCTTTTATGCTGTTAATTTATAATGCTGAAAATTACTGAATATCCTTACCTTCAGCAACACGCTCAATAAACTTTATAAGACGGCTTACTTCACTTGTGCCAACTCTACCCATACTTTCTCCATCAATTTTATACAAATATTTTGTAGCGCTTGAGGGATAGAATGAAATAGTCTTTTTAGAGCCATCGGCGGTATATGTCATAGTAACGGTAAATACAGCCTCATTTGAGGTGGAGCTTGTATCAAAATCAGCAACAGTAAGACCAACATACTCCTGATAGAAGTTTTGAAAATAGCTTGCCGTTATTTTTTTACCGTCACAGGAAATTACAAATCTTTCTTCTGCATCATCACTGTCATCATAAACAATGTCAAAGCTGTGCTGCATACCCTCAGAAACAAAGGTCATATTTGAAAGGTCGGTAATTGAACCCATATACACCTGATTACCATAAAAATCAGTAGCTTTATAATCCACAAATGTGATATTTGAAGCCGGCACCTTGCAAATAACCTCACTGTCATCAGCAACAACAGCATAATTACCGTCAGGCTGAACAGCCGAAATTTTAATTGTGCGGGTCACATTTGCAACCTTTAGAACTATAGTCATATAAGGATTATCAAGACCGTATTGTTTAAGCGAAGATGATAAAACATCGGTGCTGTAGATACCGCTTGACGAAATGCCGGAGCTGAACATAGTAAGAAGCTCTGTTACGGCTTCCCCGCCCATACGGCTTTCGGGAGAAGAGATAACATACGGCAAATAAGCTGAAAACAGCTCATTATTATTCATATTAATAACAAGTGCTTTTGAATAATTTTTACCGCTAATAGTTATGCTTTCAAACGAAGTAAGTGTGCCGTTTGTAACATATTTTTCTCCCAAAGAGGCAACATCAACCGCAGATATTGAAAAGCTCTTATAAAGGTCTTCCTCACCAAAATCAAGATTATCAAGGGTGGTTTTTTCCACAAGATAAACGCTTTCTTTTGATGAAACCGATGTGCTGTATGCAGATTGTCCCATAAACTCTTTACCCACTGTAACGGTTACAACAGAACCATCCGTTTTGGTAATATTCATTGTATAAGTGGGGGTTGCAAAACCATAGGTTTCATCAGTATGACCTGAAATCTCATGTGTTGAACTGAGCTTTAAAACACCCGATATAATATTTGAAATTTTATCAGAGCTTATAAGCTTTTCTTCCCCTCCAAGCATTGCCCAAACAGTTTCAGTGCTTGAAGAAGAGCTACTTTCCTTAATTGAATGTGTGGCATTAAAGGTAAATGTGCCGTTTTTATTGGTTATAACCACCTGATTCACCTCTTCTTCCTTTAAAGAAAGCAGTTCGTATGAGGTGGTGGAGGAGTTATTATTTGAGTCTGGATTTTTTTCCTCCATTGTTTTTATATAGGTAAGCACATACCATAATGTAACACCCAAAACCACAACCAACAAGCAGGATATAACTATTTTTATAACCGAATTCTTATTGCTTTTTGGGGCTTTTTTCTTATGCTCTGCAGGATCTGAAAAAATTGTATCAAAGCCTGCAAATTCATCTACATAGGCCTCTTCGGGTGCCGAATTTTCATCCGGCACACCGTTTAGATTATTATTTTGGTTTAAATCACTCATTTGGCATTTTTTCTCCTGATATAGATAACTATTGCAAGAATGAGCATTGCAACGGGAACAAGCACAACAAATATCCACTGAATAGTGCTTGCTGTTGATTCAACAGGTGTAAATGTTTTAGAGGTAATAGTTTTAGAATCAAACTCTATTTCCTCAACACCGTTTTCAACGAAATAATCATTTGCAATTAAAAGGAACTGTGTATTAAGAAGTCCATCCATTTTAGGAGATACAAAATCCGCAGATGAGAACGCAAATACCGCACTGCTTACCTCATCACCCGAATCGGTATATCCGCTTTTGGTGGAGTAAGCAATAAGGGAATATGTGCCGCAATCGGAAGAGGAATAATCATTCCAATCAGCAGAGGAACCTATAGGAGCTTCTACTATAGTATCAGGAGAAGATAAAAATGTTTCGGCTTTTGTATTCAAATCCACAGGTGAGCCAATGGTTATGGGAACATTTTCTGTAGATACTATACCACCGTATGTTGTGGACATATACAAAGATGTAGGTTGACCTGAAACGCAATACTGACCCGAAGTTTCAAACAATATACCCTCTCTTACAACAATACCCCAATCTGAAAGAAACTCATTGAGATTAGGTGTGTTTTGTGCAGCTGTTCCACCAATATATATTAGAGTTTTGCCAAGCTTTCCGCCATTTTCAAGGAAGGTATTCAAAACATCAAGCTCACTTGCCTGAAAATCAATATTAGGCTGAATAATAACAACAACATCACAGGTTTCAGGAATCTCATTTATTGCAAGACCATCCATACTCTCAACATCAAAGTTGTTACTCGTAAGAAGCTTCTCATAAGCACTAAACAATGTTTTGGTTGAATCTGCGGAGTGACCTGTCAAAAGCAGTGCTTTTTTATCAACGCCCAAAACATACTCAATAGCATTACTTAAAGCACTTTCAATATTATTTCCGGAGATGCTTGAATAATATGAGCTACTATCCTGAACCATATTATAAATGGTGTTAAAGGTCAATACCTTATGGCGCTCAGTTTCAGCACCTTCATTATCAATAACAGCAGATACAATAATATCACCGTAAGACAAATTATCACTTGAATACTTTTGATGAATTTGTGCATATGCAGCATCGGAATACATATCAACATACTTTACCGTTATTTTATCATTGTATTCAGGATATTTATTTATAAAACGAATGGTCTGCTTATAGTAATCGCTATAATCATCCATAAGATAATACATTTGCGGTGCAATACTTGACATATAGTTGACATAACTGCTTTCACCTGCACAAACGGTAATTGTAACAGGGGTTTCTATGCTTTCAATATAATCAACATTTTCTTCTGTTACGGTGCTGAGTCCATCAGCAGAAAGGTCATACTCAAGCTTAAATCGTTCTGAAAGAGCACCAACCAATATATTGAAAACTATAACAGCCGCCAAAAATAATGCTGTTATCAAAAGAGAAAATCCGCCACGACGCAAAAGAAGTTGATTTTTAATCTTTTTTATCTTTTCTTTTTTATTCTTTTTCTCAACGGGCTTTTCGGTAAGATTTTTATTTTCCATATTCTTCATTCCTCCTTATGCCCATCTTCTCTTCTCAAGCGAACGAACCGAAAGGAACAGGAACGCCGCAATAAAGCTGAGATAATAAACCATATCGCCAAGAGTGATTATCTGTAAATAGAACTGATCAAGCGGTGCTGTAAGAGTGAGCTTATCAAGCAAATAAACAAGTCCGTTCTGAAGTGCCAAAACAACATCGGATATCCATTTAACCGAAATACCTGTAACAGAGGTTTTGGAAGACTCAATCCAATAAACGATATTTGGCATAAGCATTATCAGCAGATTAACAATAAGGGTTGCTATAGCTGCAACCGAAGTGCTTTCGGTTAAGGAAGAAATAAACAAACCGATTGCAATAAGTGTTGCACCAAAAAGCAACATACCGAACAGCATATAAAGATATGCGCCTACATTCACTTCAACAAGATTTGCAGCAATCATTTCAAAAATAACCGTGGGTGCAAAGCTTATGCAGTAAACCGCAAATGCGGCAAGGAATTTACCAAAAATAATGCCCGAAAGCGGAACAGGAGCTGTAAGCAAAGCCTGATCAACCTTACTATGCCTATCTTCACTTAAAAGCTTCATTGTAATTATCGGAACCAAAAACAGCAAATAGCTGTTCATTGAACCGGTGGTAAGTGCAACATCGGCAACACCGTCGCTGTATGCCATACGGAACTGAAGTCCCAAAAAGAAAAACATAATAGCCAAGAAAATATATCCTACGGGTGAAGTGAAATATGACTTAAACTCACGCTTAAAAATAGCTATCATTCTTCATCGACTCCTTCCTCATCAATTTCCAAATCCTCAAGATTAATCTTTACACCTTCAAGATCAATTTCTTCATTAGTATCATCTTTTTTCGGCAATGTTCCCAGCATTCTGCGTGCCTCATCATTATCGGCAACCTCAGTAAGACGCAGGAACACCTGCTCCAAAGAAAGGTCATTTGCAGTAAGGGAAAGAATGGTCTTACCACGGGAAACAACACGCTCATAAACTGCGGCACGAATATCCGCACCGTCTTTTGGGGTGATATAAAAATCATAGGTGCCTGCTTCCTTTCTTCCCAAGGAGCTCACCCTTGCCACACCCTTAACCGTGCTGAGAGCTGCAAGCATATCCTCCTCATCACAAACAATTCGTGCTGTGAGAGACGGGTCTTTTGAAAGCTTTGCCGAAAGATTATCCGGTGTATCATCAGCAACTATTTGGCCACGATTAATAATAATAACACGGCGGCATATTGCTGAAATTTCCGAAAGGATATGGGATGACAAAATAATTGTATGGTTTTTACCCAATTTTGCAATAAGATTACGTATTTCAATTATCTGCTTGGGGTCAAGACCAACCGTAGGCTCATCCAAAATAAGTACATCAGGGTTGCCTATAAGTGCCTGTGCAAAGCCTACACGCTGCCTATAACCCTTTGAAAGATGCTTTATAAGACGGTTTTGAACATGGTCTATCTTAACCAGTCTCATAATCTCTTCAATATGCGGCTTTTTAGGGAAACGAACCTTTTTAAGGTCATAAATAAAATTAAGATACTCCCTAACCTTCATATCGGTATAAAGTGGGGGCAATTCAGGCAGATAGCCTATACGCTTTTTAGCCTCTTCCGGATCCCTTAAAATATCAAATCCGTCAATACTAACCTTACCCTGCGTTAAAGAAAGATACCCGGTTAATATGTTCATAATTGTTGATTTTCCTGCACCGTTAGGTCCCAAAAAGCCAACAACCTCACCCTTGCTTATTGAAAAGTCAACATTATCAACAGCAAGGAAGTTTCCGTACCTTTTACTGAGTCCGGTAACCTCAATCATTAATACTCCTCCAATTTAAAGTGCCTAAGCACCATAATTAAACTAATTTATACTATCATAAAAAAACACATAATTTGTAAACAAGTTTTTAACAATAGCTAAAAATATTATACTTCATTTCGTTCCCACAATCAAGTATTTTATATTATATATACACCGCAAAGCTTAAAAGTAATTGAAATTTGAAAAATTTTGTGATATTATATCTATAATTTATAAATTAAAGTTTGGTGAAAGTAATGCAAAGAGAACGATTAGGCAGTCGACTTGGCTTTATTTTGCTTAGTGCAGGCTGTGCAATAGGAATAGGAAATGTTTGGAAATTCCCATGGATGGCAAGGGAAAACGGCGGAGGAATTTTTGTACTTATATACCTTATATTCCTTATTGCTTTAGGCGTACCCGTTATGACAATGGAGTTTGCGGTTGGCCGTGCGGCACAAAAAAGCCCTGTTAAAATTTATAATGAGCTTGAACCAAAGGGTTCAAAATGGCATTGGCATGGTTATCTTGCAATGGCAGGCAACTACATTCTTATGATGTTTTACACCTGCGTTTCAGGCTGGATGCTTAACTATTTTGTATCAACTGCGTCAGGTAAATTTGATGGTAAAAACCCACAGCAGATAGAAACCGCATTTGACAGTATGAAGGCAGACCCCGTACAGCAGATTGTGTTTATGGCAATCGTTGTGGTAATTGGCTTTACGGTTTGCTCAATAGGTGTTCAAAAAGGTCTTGAACGGGTAACCAAATATATGATGTTGGCTCTTCTTGCAATTATGGTTGTGCTTGCGGTAAACAGCATCTTTCTTGACGGCGGAAAAGAAGGTCTTACAGAATATCTTATACCTGATCTCACCAAGATAAACACACCCAAAAAGGCAATAACCGTAATTACGGGTGCTATGACACAATCCTTCTTTACACTAAGCCTTGGTATAGGCTCAATGGCAATATTCGGCAGCTACATAGGCAAAGACCGTTCATTGCTCGGCGAATCGGTAAACATCGCTTTTCTTGATACCTTTGTTGCAATTACATCGGGACTTATCATTTTCCCTGCCGCCGCCGCATTTAACATTGATGAAAACTTAGCAGGACCTTCACTCATTTTTGTAACACTTCCAAACATCTTTAATAATATGCCTCTTGGCAGACTGTGGGGAAGCTTGTTCTTTGTATTTATGTCATTTGCCGCATTTTCAACTATTTTTGCGGTATTTGAAAACATTGTTGCCTGCACCACAGATTTATTTAAGGTAAGCCGCAAAAAAGCCTGTCTTATAAACACAATAGTAATGTTCATCCTTTCCCTGCCCTGTGCATTGGGCTACAGCCTTTTCAAGGATTTCCACCCATTTGGAGAGGATACATTTGTACTTGACCTTGAGGATTTTATTGTAAGTGACATAATGCTTCCTATAGGCGCACTTGTATTTATTATTTTCTGTGTAACCAAATACGGCTGGGGATGGAAAAATTTTAAAGCCGAAGCCAACTCCGGAAAAGGACTCAAAGTGGCAAATTGGATGCGTGGATATCTCACATTTGTACTTCCCGTAATTGTAATCATTTTATTAATTTCAAGAATAGCAAGTAAATTCTAACAATAAAAATACGGCGATAACCAAAAACGGTATCGCCGTATTTTTTATTTACCCTCTAATTTTAAAGCCTCAATCATTTTCTTAGCATCACGATTACCTTGAAGTGCGGCTTTAAGCTTTTTAAAGCGCTGTTTTTCAAACATAAGCTTTAAAATCATCCAACGAAATACTGCTTTTCGTTCCAACCGCTTATCAACAACATCCCTGTGCTTATAACGGTAATACTTAGCATTACGAACAAAATAATAAGTTCTCAGCGGTGAATGATTATAGGTGAACATTGGTTTTTGAAGCTTTTTTATTCCAAACAATCTGCCAAACGGTATAAAAAAGGTAATCTCCTGCGCCAAACCCAATCTATGCCTTAAAATCGCCTGATTATCCTTTAATATCAAATACCCGTATTTTTCAACCGTTGTGCAGTAATCAAAATCAACATAATCAATAAACATTGCTTCATCAAAACCGCCTGCCTCACGGTAAATATCAAGCCTTATAAGTGAAGCCGATGTATCACAACGGTGTAAAAATTCATAATCCGGCAAACTTTCCGAGCTTATTACCTGAGGCTCATTATCATCTACATAACGGGGCGTAATAATTGCCACATTTTCAAACTCAAGATAACGGGAAAACTTATTTATAAGCTCCTCTTCGGGTAGAGAATCCTGATCAAGAAGCAACATCCACTCAAAGTTATCCGAAATAGCGGCATCACACATTTGATTAAGTGCCTTTGCCACACCCTCATTCTTTTCGTTTTCAATAAGCACAATACGCTCATCACTGCGTACCTTTAGCTTAAATTCCCCTATATCACTTGAGGCATTATCCACAATATAAACCTTTTTAACCTGACGAAGCACCGAAGAAACATTTTCCCAAAGTCTTTCAATATCAGGTTCATAAACCGTAATTCCGGCAGCAATTTCAGCCAAACAAATCGCCTCCCCAAACATTTTAACACAAAAATATTCATTTTACAAGAGAGGCGCAAAAAACTTGAAATAAAGGGTATATTATGCTACAATCACATAATAACGGTAAGCATAAGCATTTCTTCCAATCTTTCATAAATTTCCTTGGCGGTTTCTATTGGTAACGGATTTTCGCCTTTACCCATTTCCACTGTAAAGCCGGGGCGGTTAAACTCCTTAATAAACCAATCCTTAAATCCTCCTCCAACAGCAAGCCCTTTAGGCTCTGATAACATATATCCGGATGTGGTTGCCATAATTTCTGCCATTTTACGGCTTCTTGCAGGCTCATAGTCACCGTATTTCCAATAAATTTCCTGACCTTGGGAATGAAGTGCCGCTACATGGCGTATTCTTTTGGTGCGGCAAAGCGTTGTAAGAGCAAGCGTTTCGGGCTCACTCTCAGCACGAAAACCTCCAAACCGTGTTAATGCAGGACCTGTTATTCCTGCTTCACATTCCATTTTGCGTAATTTTTCCCAATCGGCATCAAAATTATGGTTTATATCAACACCCCTTAAATTAGCATTCCATTTCTTTAAATTGCCGCCGGCAATTCTTAAAACATTTTCCGCCATAAAGCCTGCGGCAGAAGAACCATGCAAAACTATTTCACAGCCATCGGGATTAACGCAAGGAACAAATATTACACCTCTGCCAAACATAGCCTTTCTGGCATTAAAGCCTGCTATACTTTCATCATTTTGCAGTGCCTTGCACAGGCTTTCAATAAATCTTAAAAGCACCGTTTCGGTAATATACTCTGTTCCGTGAAAAGCAGCGGCAATAAGTGCATACTCCTGTGATTTTCCAATTTTTACAGCAGGTATATCCCTTCCTGCACAGCTTTTTCCAATATAAGAGATATTTAATAACGGATATTTTTTTGAAAGAGATAAAAGTGTTTGTTTAAGCGCAATATAATCATAAGCTTTAATTTCTGTTATGTACATATTTAATCACTCCGAATTAAATATATGAAAGGAAAAAATAAACTATGAATTTGAAAGAAACACAAATCAGTTCGCAATACAAATATAAGGGTAAAATTATTAATATGCGTTTGGATGAAGCACTGCTTCCCGATGGCAATAAAGCACTTCGTGAGGTTGTGGAGCATCCCGGCGGTGTATGCGTTGTACCCATTGATGATGACCTTAATGTAACGCTTGTTCGCCAATTCCGTTATCCATACTTTGAGGAAATACTTGAAATCCCTGCCGGAAAGCGTGATAAGAAAGATGAAGATCCGCTTGAATGTGGAAAAAGAGAGCTTAAAGAGGAGGTTGGAGCCACAGCACAAAACTATACCTTTTTAGGAAAGCTCTACCCCACACCGGGATACTGCGGTGAGATTATCTGGATGTATGCGGCAACAGGTCTTTCTTACGGCGAACAATGCCTTGACGAGGATGAGTTTTTATACACACAAAGGCTACCTCTTGAAAGGGCGGTTGAAATGGTGCTTTCGGGCGAGATTACCGATGCCAAAACCCAAGCGGCGCTTTTAAAGGTTAAAATTTTAATAGAACAGGGAAAATTATAAAAAATGAAAAGATTATTAAGCTATATTAAGGAATACCGAAAAGAATGTATTTTGGGACCCGTCTTTAAAATGCTTGAGGCTTTGCTTGAGCTTTTTGTACCTTTGGTAGTGGCATCAATTATTGATAACGGTATAGGGAGAAAAAGTACCGAACACATTATATGGATGTGTATTGTTTTGGTGCTGTTTGGTATAGTGGGACTATGTTTTTCACTTACAGCACAGTATTTTGCCGCAAAAGCGGCAGTGGGTTTTACCGCAAAGCTTAAACACAAGCTTTTTTCACGCATTATAAATCTTTCTTATACCGAATTGGACCGTGCAGGTGCATCAACACTCATTACCCGCATGACAGCGGATATGAATCAGATACAAACAGGCATTAACTTAGCACTTCGTCTTTTATTGCGCTCACCGTTTGTTGTTTTCGGCGCAATGATAATGGCTTTTACGGTTGATGTTAAAGCCGCATTAATATTCGTTGTTGCAATTCCTGTTTTAGCAATAGTTGTTTTCGGTATTATGTTAATCTGTATACCGCTTTATAAAAAGGTTCAAACAAGGCTTGAAAGCGTTGTAAGCAGAACCCGTGAAAATCTTACGGGGGTAAGAGTTTTAAGAGCTTTTTGTAAGGAAAATCAGGAGATTGAAAGCTTCAATGCCGAAACGGATAATCTTGCCCTTGCGCAAAGGCTTGTTGGAAGAATCTCAGCTTTGATGAATCCAATAACCTATATAATAGTGAATCTTGCAATAATATGGCTTATATACACAGGTGCAATAAGGGTTTATACAGGACTTATAACCCAAGGGGCGGTTGTTGCACTTTATAATTATATGTCACAAATTTTGGTTGAGCTTATAAAGCTTGCCGACCTTATTATAAACATCACAAAATCAATAGCTTCGGGAAAGCGTGTTTTTGCGGCTTTGGATTTACCTGAGGGTCAGGAAATTATAAAATCTGATGTTATGTCAACCGATTCTTTGGTGGAATTTCGTGATGTTTCTTTAAAATACAGCGGTGCTGGCGACTATTCACTTGAACATATAAGCTTTAAAGCTAAGGCAGGGCAAACCATTGGAATTATTGGTGGAACGGGTTCGGGTAAAAGCTCGCTTATAAACCTTATCCCCCGTTTTTACGATGCCAGTGAAGGTTCGGTTTTATTTAACGGACTTGATGTGCGTTCATATAACCCTGAAAAGCTGCGTGAGCAAATAGGTGTTGTTCCGCAAAAGGCAATTCTTTTTAAAGGAACTATTGCGGATAATCTGCGCTTTGGCAACGAAAACGCAACCGATGAGGAGCTTTTTGAAGCACTTGAAACAGCACAGGGAAAGGAATTTGTTTGTGCTCGTGAAAAAGGGCTTGAAAGCGAGGTTGAGCAGGGCGGAAAAAACCTTTCCGGCGGACAACGGCAAAGGCTCACCATTGCAAGAGCACTTGTTAAAAAACCAAATGTGCTTATACTTGATGACAGCACTTCAGCTTTAGACTTTGCAACCGATGCCGCTTTGCGTGCGGCTTTGCGTTCACTTTCTTGGAAACCTACAGTATTTATTGTATCACAACGCACCGCATCAATCATGCACGCAGATATAATTTTGGTTATGGATGACGGTGTTGTTGTAGCCTCAGGCACACACGATGAACTGCTTGAAAATTGCGAAATTTACCGTGAAATTTATGATTCACAGTATGAAAGGCAGGGTGAATAATGGGTAAGCATCAATTAACACAAATGGGTATAATAAAAAAGGTTATACGCAGAATAGGGCGTTATCGCATTTTAATGCTGCTTTCCCTTTTGCTTGCAACCACCGTTGTTGCAATAACCCTGTATATTCCAATCCTTGCAGGTAAAGCAATAGATTGCATTATAACACAAGGTGCAGTTGATTTTAACACACTGATTTCCCTGCTTATAAGAATAGGTATTTTAGCAGGTGAAGCCGCAATTTTGCAATGGATAATGAACACTGTAAATAACCATATAACCTATAATGTTGTAAGGGATGTTCGTAATGAAGCCTTCAGCAGAATTCAAATATTACCTTTAAGCTTTCTTGACCGCAATCCCACAGGTGAAATTTTAAACCGTATCACCACCGATGCTGACCAATTTGCAGACGGCTTGCTTATGGGCTTCACCCAACTTTTTACAGGTATTGCAACCATTATAGGCACACTGCTTTTTATGCTTTCTGTAAATTGGAAAATCGCAATAGTGGTTGTGGTGCTTACTCCCCTTTCACTTTTTGTTGCAAAATTCATAGCATCAAAAACATATCATTTCTTTTTAAAGCAATCCAAGGTTCGTGCAGAGCAAACCGCCTTTATTGATGAAATGATAACGGGTGCTAAAACTGTTACCGCCTTTTCAAGAGAGGATGAAACTCTTGAAAAATTTGATGAAATAAATGAAAGGCTTGAAAAATGTTCCCTTAAAGCCACATTTTTCTCCTCGCTCACAAACCCCACCACTCGCTTTATTAACAGTACAATCTATGCCGCAGTGGCATTAACAGGTGCATTTGCGGCTTCGGGATTGGGAATTTTTGGGGTTGGTGCGGTATTTACGGTTGGCCAATTATCCTCACTTCTTGCCTATGCCAACCAATATACCAAGCCATTTAATGAAATTTCGGGCGTTATTACCGAGCTTCAAAATGCCATTGCCTGTGCCGGCAGACTTTTTGAGCTTATTGAGCAGGAGCCTCAGCCAAAAGAAGCCGACACCGCCGTAAGCCTTACCGATATTTCGGGTAATATTGATATAAAGGATGTTGCTTTTTCATACACCCCTGACCGCCCCTTAATCAGCGGGCTGAGTCTTAATGTAAAGCCCGGTCAACGAATTGCAATAGTTGGTCCCACAGGTTGCGGTAAAACAACATTTATAAATCTGCTCATGCGTTTTTATGATGTTTGTGATGGCAGTATTACACTTGAGGGGCACGATATTCGCAATATCACACGAAAAAGCTTGCGCTTAGGCTTTGGTATGGTTTTACAGGACACCTGGCTTCGTGCAGGAACTATAAAGGATAATATAAAGCTTGCCAAAAGCGATGCCACCGATGAAGAGGTTATTGAGGCGGCAAAATCCGCCCACGCCCACAGCTTTATTAAAAGGCTACCCAATGGTTACGATACCTTAATCTCAGAGGATGGCGGAAGCCTTTCTCAAGGTCAAAAGCAGTTGCTTTGTATTGCAAGAATAATGCTTTGTATGCCGCCTATGCTAATACTTGACGAAGCCACCTCTTCAATAGATACCCGCACCGAAATAAGAATACAAAAAGCATTTCTAAAGCTTTTAAAGGGTCGCACAAGCTTTATTGTGGCACATAGACTTTCTACCATTCGTGAAGCCGATATAATTCTTGTAATGCGTGACGGAAATATAGTTGAACAAGGAAATAATCAAGAGCTTTTGCAAAAGAACGGCTTTTATGCAACACTTTATAACAGTCAATTTGCAAATCAAGAATAAATATTTTCATATAAAAACAACTCCCATACATTAGAGTTGTACTCTAAAGGAAAGTAAAAAAGCTGTGTAGAAAATTTCTACACAGCTTTTTTCACTTTATCGGCAAATAATCAGATATTAGAATAAAACAATCCCCATTGCCATTTCAACAACAAGTGCCACTATGACAACTAATGCGGAGATAATAAAGCCATGTATCATCGGGCGTATACCTGCTTTTTTCATACTTGAGAAAGATGTATTAAGCCCTATAGCTGCCAAGGCACATACCATTAAGAACTTACTTATTGTTTTCGTTTCCGATACAATTTCTGCAGGAATAGAAAATACACTTGCTACAATCGACATTGCAAGGAATCCAATAATAAACCAAGGAAATATTTTTGTGATACTGAACTTTGTTTTAAGTTCACTTTCATTATGATTATTGTCAAGTGTCTCTTTGCGTTTTATATTTAGTTGAATAAATGCAAAGGTAATAACGGTAGGAATAATAGCAAGTGTTCTTGTGAGTTTAACCATTGTCGCAAAGTCGCCCGCACTTTCAGAAAAAGCATAGCCCGTTGCAACAACGGAGGATGTATCATTAACTGCAGTACCTGCCCATATACCAAATGCTTGGTCGGTCATACCAAGTGCTGTGCCCATAATTGGAAAAAGTACAATCATCGCCATGTCAAAAAGAAAGGTTGCAGACATAGCATAAGCGACATCACTATCATCTGCGTCAATCGTCGGTGCAATCGCAGCAATAGCAGAACCGCCACAAATACCAGTACCGGCAGATATAAGATTGGAAAGTTTCCAATTGAGTCCTAATGCCTTACCTATGAAAAATCCGCCGCCAAAACAAGTGAGCAAAGTGAATATCATAACCGTGAGAGACATTTTGCCCACATTTAGAATAGTTGTAATATTAAGTGATAAGCCGAGCAATATAATGGCAAATTTCAATATTTTTTTGGATGTAAATTTAAGTCCTGTCGAAAAAATATTAGTGTTTTTTAGAAAGTGATTGATAAGTATGCCTATAAACATAGCAATTACTGCAGAACCAATCAAATGAATGGGCATCAAACTTTCAATCCAACATGCAAAAACTGCAACTCCCACAGATAATATTATTCCCGGAAATAATTTCACAAGCTTCATAAACATCCTCTTTATCAGATTTTTTTAATTTACTGTTAAATTATACCATTTTTATTCCAACAATTCAATACATATAAAACACTCCGCCCGATTTTGTACTGACCCCAAAAAGTTAGACAAAAATTTAATTAGGCAACTAACGAGGATTGAATCCTGTATTGAACAGGACTCAGTCCTTTTAGTTTGCTCTTGATTCTTTTATTATTATAGTAATCTATG
>SVPW01000050.1 GCA_015065645.1 Oscillospiraceae bacterium
GCGATTGAGTATATAGTCCTCCTAAAACGAAGCACCGACAGGGCGATTAACCTTGTCGGTGCTTTGTTGTCTGTCCGAACAACACTCCTATTATAAAGTGGTTCGGATTATACTCTAATGGTGGAGGTGAGGGGAATCGAACCCCTGTCCAAAAATCAATTCCTTTCGGTATCTCCGAGCGCAGATGCTTATTTACATTCCCTTATACTGCCGTCAGGCATCAAACTGCAGTATTCAGTAGCCCCAAATTCATGATAACAGCAGGAGCAAGCCGTTATTCACGTTCACCACTAAATGACGCCCTCACAAAGCCGTGGTACTCTCTGGTCGGACGGCAGCCTTAATTAGGCTGCAAGAGCAACTTTATTGTTGTCAGTTAATTTTAAATTACGGATTTTAAAGCGGTTCCGCACCGCTGCTCGCTGCCAAAAGTTCATAATCCCTGTCGAAACCTTTACACCCCCATATTTGAAGTAAGAGGTAAGAGGTAAGAAGTAAGAGGTAGAAAGTAAGAATTAATTTGCCTATAGTTATTTAACGGTTTTGCTCCTTTAAGGCACGGTCAATAGCACGGTTGGCATCACGCTTTGCGGCAGTTGCACGCTTATCGTGCAGTTGTTTACCCTTACAAAGCCCAAGCTGAACCTTTACTAACGAACCTTTAAAATAAAGGGAAAGCGGAATAAGGGTAAGACCCTGCTGTTTAACCTCTCCCAAAAGACGCATAATTTCCTTTTTATGCAAAAGCAAGCGCCTTGGACGCATTGGTTGACGATTAAATATATTGCCGTGCTCATAAGGACTTATGTGCATTTGCTTGAGTATCATCTCACCGTTATCAATACTGCACCATGCATCCTTTAAATTAACCCCACCCTGACGGATAGACTTAACCTCTGTACCCGAAAGTTCAATTCCGGCTTCAAAGCTTTCTATCAAAAAATATTCGTGAAATGCCTTTTTATTTGTTGTAATAGTTTTTGTGTTTTCCACCGAAATCCCTCCTTTCAAGTTGGTATTGAATTTTAACATATTTTTTATTTATTGTCAAGTGGGGGATTGTCTAATAGTATTGCCAAAATTACTCATTTTAGTCTTTTCTTAACCAATACATATATTCCTCTACCCTTCCATCTTTACTGCGGCAGTGTTCATCATATGCAGCAATGAACTTTTCAAGTAATGTTTCATCTTCAAAAATCAAAGCACCCGATGAAAACGGATCACCGTTAATTGTATGATATCTATAAGCCCTGCGCACACCGTTATCATTTGGCTCGGGTTCAATCACCTCAATGGTTGGAGCTGTAATTTCAAATATCTGATAACGCCTTTGAGTTTCGGCACTGATAACTGTTTTTCCTATAAAATCCTTAATTTCCATAAAAATACCTCATTTACAGTAATAATAAAGAACCATTTCTTCTGCGAGACAACAAGCTTCCACATTTAACACGCTTTGAGGTGCTTTAATAGCAACCAATCTTTCATACCGTTCAGCACAGTTAATAACATATCGTGGTGAACGATTTAAAACCGGTAGTCTTTTAAGGCTTTCGGCTTCATACCATTCATGATGACGCTCTAAAAGCTCATTTTCCTCATCGCTAAGCTCATCATACTCACTGCGAAAATACAGCTCTCCTATAACGGACAGCTCCACTTCAAAGGGTTCAAACGGACGAATATAGGTTTCCCAAATTTCAAGCTCCTGCAAAGTGAGCATCATTTTACGGTTTTCTTCATTTTCAAGCTCATCATGCAGTTTACCTATCTTATTAAGTGCGGCAATTAGTATTTTAAATTTTTCCATAACAAACTCAAATTTACTCTCATCCCAATCCACATTATAGGTGAGGTTAAATTCTTCATTTTTATTATAATAAATGCTCATCGGGAAGGGATTTGGCTTTTGGAACACCATACCAACGTCACGGCGAAGCTCGTTTACGTCCACATCTTTATCGAATATGTTGCGACCGTTATAGCAAACCTCACCCGTGATTTTTACAATCGGTATAAGGTCGTTCATACGGTTAAGGGTTTTAAGAAAAGTAGACTTACCGCAACCCGAAGGGCCGATCAGCGCTGTGATGCTCTTTTCGGGAATGGCAATGTTTATATCTTTTAAGGCTTTATTGTCGCCGTACCATAGGCTTAAGTTTTTAGCCGTCATTATTTCACTCATACGTTTCTCCTTTTTGCGAAGTATTTGCCCACCAATGTGGCAGACAGATTTATCAGTAATGTCAGTATCATCAAAATTGCCGCAATAGCAAAGGCAACACCGAATTCACCTTCCTCTTTGGCATATACATAAAGAGCAACAGTTAAGGTTGCACCAGGAGAAGTCAGTCCCGTAAAAATGCCATTAAGAGCGTGGGCAAAGCCTGCGGTAAACAGGAGTGCAGCCGACTCACCAAGGATACGACCGACAGAAAGGATACAACCCGTGATAACACCGTCCACACATCCGGGAAGAACAACGGTGCGGATGACACGCCATTTGCCCGCACCCAAGCCGAAAGCACCTTCACGATAGCTCTGAGGAACGGTTTTCAGGCTTTCTTGTGTGGTTCTCAGTACAGTAGGAAGATTCATAATAACGAGCGTCAGCGCACCGGCAAGCAGGCTTGTTCCGAAGTTGTTGGAAAACAGAAGCATACCCACAAGTCCGTAGATGATAGATGGAATACCCGAAAGGGTTTCAGCGGCGTACTCGATCATAGCCACCAACTTTTTATTTTTAGCATATTCAGTAAGGTATATTGCCGCACCGACACCAAGAGGTAATACGATAACGAGCGTTGCAAGCACGATATAAACCGTGTTTAGAATATCGGGCAAAATACCGATTCGATCATGCAAGTAGCTCGGTTTAGTGGATAGCAGTTCCCAAGAGATATTCGGTATGCCGTTTATAATCACATACCCCATAAGGAACAACACAAGCGCTGTTGTAAGTGCTGTACAAACAATCATTGCGCCACGCATCAAACCGATATATAATTTTCGTTTTTTATTCATCTTATTTCTCCTTATCACGCTTGAGGAAGAAATTAAGCGTAGCGTTAATCATCATAATAAACAGGAACAGTACAAGGGCAATGGAGAACAGAGCGTTCCTCTGCAAACTGCCGGGGCTTGAATATGCCATTTCGCTTGCAACGGCGGTGGTAAGAAAACGTACACTCTCAAAGAGTGAAGGCATGTTTGCTACGTTACCTGCAACCATCATAACCGCCATTGCTTCACCGATGGCACGACCAACACCGAGTACCACAGCGGCGGCGATACCGCTTTTTGCGGCAGGTACCGACACCTTGAAAAAGGTTTCGGTCGGTGTTGCGCCAAGAGCAAGGGATGCGTCCTCATATTCTTTTGGTACGGCATCCAACGCCGTGATAGACACTTTTATAATGTTCGGCAGTATCATTATGGCAAGTACGATAATTGCCGCAAGCAGGCTTGCTCCATCCGGCACGTTGAAAATCTCACGGATCGCCGGCACGAGTACAAGCATACCAACAAGACCGTACACAACCGAAGGAATACCTGCGAGCAGGTTGACAGCGGCTTCAATAATGGCTCTGACTTTTTTATTTGCCACCTTTGAAAGATACACGGCAGTAAAGAAGCCAATCGGAACACCGATAAGGATTGCTCCCGCCGTTCCGTACACGCTTGTCAGTATAAAAGGCA
>SVPW01000026.1 GCA_015065645.1 Oscillospiraceae bacterium
CCAGCTTTCTGAATAAAGCTTTCAACCAAATCTTCCATTAAGTGTCCGCCACGATTTTTACGACCATTGGAATCAAGACCTGTTTCAACACCCGTTGCGTAATCAACCAAATTATTTACTATATGGTTTTCTAACAGATCAAACAAACCTGTTTCGCGCATAAAGTATTTATATCTTTCATAATGAGCATAACTATTGGGCGGATACTTACCAAAATCAAATTGGAATAAATAACCGCCATTTTCATCCTGGCAGTATATTTCATTTGCTCTAACTGCTAAGAGCAGAGGGATACACTTTAAAACTTCGGGATATTTTCTCATCAAATTCTCAAAGTCAGCTTCGATATTTTTAGAGCCAATGAGAGAATTTAAAATATTAAGTTCAACCTTAATACCATCCACATTTCTGTGAACCTTTTCAAAATCTATGTAATAACCATAATCTGCGATACTGTCACGAAAGCCTGACAGCCACGAACTAAAATCTCTTGACATCGCTCATTCCTCCTCGTTGTTAGGTGGCACAGGCAAACCCAACTTTGTTAGCGGTATATATTCAAAGTAGTAGTGACAATGCATACTTATAATATAATCCAAAACATCCTTATACTTGGGATCTTTGAACCAATCCGAAAGCAGATAGATGTATTCTACATCAATATTGAGCTGTGCCATCAACTTCTGATACTGCTTTCTCTTAAAATCACAAGTCTGCAATTTTTCATCAACAGACCCTGCAACTTGCTGATATTTGCATTCGATAATAAAAAGCGTGTTATTTATGATTACATAAATGCTATCATCCGGCAAAAGTTTTTTAGAAATAATCTTTGTCCAATCAACGCCGACTTCTTTTAAATATCTATAAAATCCGTGTTTTTTGAATATGCGAGCAACCTTTTCGTCATTATAAAACACAATGCCATCAGTCACACGATATCCATCTTGACTATTTAAGAAGGTTGCCAAATCAGTTTTCCCTTCAAATACAAGTCCTGTTTTGGTATTTCCTCCGCCTTTTCCATTCTTTATCATAACGTTTCTCCCAAAAATATCTTTATTTAACCTTACAAGGCTTTCCGGCTTCACAATGAGCCGAACGACATTCACGACAATATGACTGTGGTATATAACGACCATCACCCATATTTCTGTATCCGAATTCTTGTTCTATATCATCCTCACCATATGCTGTCTTTTCACAGCAAGGGCATTGTGCATATTCTCCGTATGGCATATATAAACCACCTTAAAAATTGCTAATAAGCAATTCTTTAATTTTTCCTCTTGCTTGCGCTTGACAATTAATCATTCGTGTTGCTTCTACTCGTTTGATTTTATGAGCAGAGTAGATATTATCAAAGAAATCATCTTCCGTATTTGAGTTCTTTGGGTCGGAATTACTAATTACAATCTTAGCGCCTTTCTTGTGCATATCATCCACGAAACGAGCAAGTTCAATTTGTTCTTCGTCATTAAACAAATTTTCGGTATATGCAGTAAAACTTGCTGTATCAGTTATCGGTCTGTAAGGCGGATCGAAATATACAAAAGTGTTTTCATCAATAAAGTCGGCCGACTCTCTATAATCGCCACAAACAATAGTGACGTTCTGCAATTTTTCCGACACCGCACGAAGATTCTTTTCATCGCAAATCATGGGATTCTTATATGCTCCCATGGGAACATTAAAGAGTCCTTTTCTGTTTACACGAAACAAGCCATTGAAACAAGTTTTATTCAAAAAAATCATCAAAGCAGCTTTTTCAATGTTTATGTTTTCGTTGCCGTTAACCTTTAAATCATTGAAACGCTCACGCTTTTCATTATAGTAAATCTTTCGACTGTCAGTATCCAACGGAATAAAATCATTCTGCATAGTGTAAAGCAATTTTATCAATGCATCAATATCATCACGAATAATACGATAAGTGTTGATGAGTTCATCATTTATATCACTGATATAAATCTCACTCAAATCATATTTACTAAGGATATCAAACAAAACTGCGCCGCCGCCAACGAATGGCTCAGCGTATTTTGTAATACTTCCACTATCAAAAGGATAGTAACGCTCAATCTCTTTAAGGAGCTGACCTTTACCTCCTGCCCATTTCAAGAAAGGCTTTGCATTTTTTTCGTTTGATTGAGTATATCTCTTACTACGCGCATCTTCAGGTTTTTTTGCATCAATAGGTATAATCCACATATTACCAAGAGTTGCCACATTGGTTATACGATTTTCTTTACATAAAGTTAAAACTCTTCTATGAGAAATATTCCATTTTTTAGCAGCTTCACTTGCAGTCATATATGTTAACATCTTAAATCACATCCTAAATATGATTATATTCCAAATCTGGAACAAAAGCAATACCAATTTAAAAAAATTAAGGGAGACAACCTCTTGACGAAATTTCTCCCTTAATACAGTATTTTTATTTAAACTTAATTACTTAAGTTTTTGCATTTCTTCTATAGAGTTTTCAAGCAACTTAATCTTTTCAAGTGCCTTTTCAAGCTTTTGCTTTTCCTGCTCAACCACAGCGGCAGGTGCCTTTGCAACAAAGCCCTGATTTGAAAGCTTTTTATCCAAAAATTCTCTATCCTTATTAGCGGCGGCAAGCTCTTTTTCAAGGCGTGCAATTTCCTTTTCGGCATCAACCAATTCACTC
This sequence comes from Oscillospiraceae bacterium, assembly GCA_015065645.1. Classification (GTDB taxonomy): domain Bacteria; phylum Bacillota; class Clostridia; order Oscillospirales; family Acutalibacteraceae; genus UBA737. The sequence goes on from SVPW01000026.1 coordinate 2,678, forward strand.
ATTGGAATGAAAACAGTTGCGGCATCGGTAACGATACGAACAGCACCCTCACTTGCAAATTCATCCCCTACCTCTACCTCAGTAGCAGAAGCCAAACGGCAGATATATGCTTCACCCGCCATAAAGGTTTGGGGTGACTGAGAGGTTATACAAACCTTAGCCTTTTTGGAGTTTGGAACATTCATTTCTGCCCTGCGGTTACGAACTGCACGGATAACATCCATTATCTTTTCAAATTCGCTTTCCTCGGAAACAAATTCAAGCTCCTTGCAGAATTTAGGCCACTCAGCTACTACAAGCGCCTCACCATTATGCGGCATAGACTGCCAAATCTCTTCGGTAATAAATGGCATAAAGGGATGAAGCAGGCTCAAAATGCCGGTATAAACATAAATCAAAACAGCACGTGCGGTATCGGCAGCCTTTTCATCCTCACCGTTAAGGCGGGACTTACAAATTTCAATATACCAATCGCAGAATACATCCCAGGTGAAATCATAAAGCTTTTGAACGGCAATGCCAAGCTCATACTTATCAAGATTTTCTGTAACAGCCGAAACCAAGGTATTATATTTTGAAAGAATCCACTTATCTTCAAGTGCCAGATCAGCATTATCAAACTTGATAACCTCATCGCTGTTAAGGTTCATCATAATAAAGCGGCCTGCATTCCACAGCTTATTTGCAAAGTTACGGCTTGCCTCAACACGCTCACTTATATAACGCATATCATTTCCCGGGCTGTTACCGTTTGCCAAAGAGAAACGAAGTGCGTCGGCACCGTAGGTATCAATAACCTCAAGCGGGTCAATACCGTTACCCAAGGATTTAGACATCTTTCTTCCCTGAGAGTCACGCACAAGACCGTGAATAAGCACTGTATCAAACGGTACCTGACCGGTTTGCTCAATTCCCGAGAACATCATACGCATTACCCAGAAAGGAATAATATCATAACCTGTAACAAGTGTATTAGTGGGGTAATAATGTTTTAAATCCTCTGTTTCCTCAGGCCAACCAAGTGTTGAGAACGGCCAGAGAGCAGATGAGAACCAGGTATCAAGAGTATCGGGATCCTGCATAATATTCTTACTGCCGCAATGTTTACACTCATGTGCATCATCACGAGTTACGGTAATTTCACCGCAATCAGCACAGTACCAAGCGGGAATACGATGACCCCACCAAAGCTGACGGGAAATACACCAATCCCTTATATTTTCAAGCCAATGGAAATATATCTTTTCAAAACGCTGAGGAACAAACTTAGTTTCACCCTTTTTAACAGCCTCTATTGCAGGCTCTGCCAATGGCTTCATCTTAACAAACCACTGCTTTGAAACACTGGGTTCAACAGTGGTACCGCAACGATAGCAGGTGCCAACATTATGGGTGTAATCCTCAACCTTAACGAGTGCTCCCTCAGCCTCCAAATCAGCAACGATAGCCTTTCTTGCCTCATATCTATCCATACCTGCATACTTGGGATAATCAGCAACTATCTTAGCATCATCGGTCATAACATTAATGATAGGCAGATTATGACGAAGACCCACTTCAAAGTCATTAGGGTCATGAGCAGGTGTTATTTTAACAACACCTGTACCAAAATCAGTTTCAACATAATCATCAGCAACAACGGGAATTTCACGGTGAACAAGCGGTAAAATAAGTGTTTTACCGATAATATCACGATAGCGCTCATCATTGGGGTTTACAGCAACCGCAGTATCACCGAGCAGTGTTTCGGGACGGGTTGTGGCAAGCTCCAGATAACCACTGCCATCCGAGAAAGGATAACGCAGATGCCAAAAATGACCTGCTTGCTCCTCATATTCAACCTCAGCATCAGAAATGGAGGTTTTGCAGTGGGGGCACCAGTTAATTATACGCTCACCACGGTAAATAAGACCCTTTTCATAAAGGCGAACAAAAACCTCACGAACAGCCTTATTGCAGCCTTCATCCAATGTAAAGCGCTCACGCTCCCAATCACAGGAAGAACCAAGCTTTTTAAGCTGTTCCAAAATTCTGCCGCCGTACTTTTCTTTCCAAGCCCAAGCTCTTTCTAAAAAGCCTTCTCTGCCAATATCCTCTTTGGTAACACCTTCAGCCTTCATTGCTTCAACAATCTTAGCCTCAGTAGCGATAGAAGCATGGTCGGTTCCCGGCACCCAAAGGGTATCATATCCCTGCATACGCTTAAAACGAATAAGAATATCCTGCAAGGTATTATCAAGAGCGTGACCCATGTGGAGCTGACCTGTGATATTTGGTGGCGGAATAACTATTGTAAAGGTTTCCTTATCCTTTTCACATTTGGCATGGAAATAATTTCCTTTAAGCCACATTTTATAAATCCGATCCTCAACATCCTTAGGATCATATTGTTTTGCAAGTTCACGATTCATTATTTTCAGTCCTCACTGATCCAAAATTTAACATTCATAAATATTATGATACCAATCCATAATATAATTGTCAACATCAATTTAATATAACGGAGCTTCGTTTCTGTTACATTAAGCGTTTGCATTGTGTTGACTGCCGCCTATACCCATTCAAAGTATAGGCGGTTTTTTTAAATATCCATTTTTGCCTGTTCACCTGTTGTTGCAGGCTTTAAGCTTCCTGCAGCGGGAAGATTTTTTGTGCGGTAACGATGCTCACTGTCAAGTGTACCCTTTTCATAAACCGATACCTCAAAAAGACGATGTCCCTTTTTCTGGGTCATAACCGCAATACCTGCGTTATCACGGGTTGTTTTTGCAGGAATGGAGCCTGTATTTATAAGCAACATACGGTTATTGGTTGATTTAAGCAATATATCAACATCTTCTTTGATATACATAACGGTATGAATACCGAATTTTTCGCAATATGCGTTTATAAGCTTTTTGCGGTTGGTTTTGGTCTGATAGGAATTAAGCGGCACCTTAGCAATTCTTCCGTTTTCAAAGAAGAACAGCACATAACCCGAATAATCCTTGGTATCTATCATATAGATACTGCTTTCGCCTGCATCATACTCAAGCTTTGATGCCACATAATCACCCAAAACGCTTGCCTTACCATCCGCAAAGTCATTGACCTTGGATTTATAAACCTGGCATTTATCGGTAAAGAACAAAAGGTCTGCCGCATTAGAGGATTCCACGGTTTGGGTGATAGTATCCCCCTCTTTAAGCTTTTGCTCACCACTCATTCTGAGTGACTGCGGAGTTATCTTTTTAAAATAACCCTCACGGGTGAAGAACAATATATACGGAGAATCATCTACCTCTTCAGCATACGCTTCGGTATCATCCTCTACGCTGCTGAGTATTACGGTTTTACGCTCCTTACCGTACTTTTCGGAAACCTCTGTAAGTTCTTTAATGATTATCTTACGAACACGGTTGCGGGAGGATAATATATCCTCCATATCTTCAATTTCATTTTCAAGCTGTTCAATATCTGCCGTACGCTTTAAGATATACTCACGGTTTAAGTGACGAAGCTTTATTTCTGCCACATATTCCGCCTGCACCTCATCTATACCAAAGCCTATCATAAGGTTTGGCACAACCTCACGCTCTTCTTCGGTCTCACGAACTATCTTTATTGCCTTATCAATATCAAGCAATATTTTCTGCAAGCCTTTAAGCAGATGCAATCTGTCACGGGCTTTACTTAACTTAAAGTAAACACGGCGGCGCACACATTCATCACGGAATGCCACCCATTCACTTATAATTTCCTTAACACCCATAACACGGGGTGAGCCTGCAATAAGAATATTGAAGTTACACGCAAAGCTATCCTGCAATGGGGTTAACTTAAACATCTTTTTCATAAACTTATCAGGGTCTATTCCACGCTTCAGGTCAATGGTAATTTTAAGACCCTTCAAATCAGTTTCATCACGAATATCATTGATTTCAACTATCTTTTTACTCTTTACAAGTTCAATAACCTTTTCAATAATAACTTCGGATGTGGTGGTGGGCGGAATTTCGGTTATATCAATACAGTTCTGAGATTTATCATAGCTGTAAACACCACGCACCTTAAAGCTGCCTCTGCCCGTTTCATATATTTTTTCCATTTCACTTCGGTTATAAATAAGCTGACCGCCTATCGGGAAATCAGGAGCTAAAAGGGTATCGGCAACATTAATATCGTTATCCTTAATATACGCAATGGTGGTTTCACATACCTCACGCAAATTAAACGGACAAATTGAGCTTGCCATACCAACGGCAATACCTGTATTTGCATTGACAAGCACCGTTGGGAATGTTACGGGAAAGAGCGTAGGCTCCTTCATTGTAGCATCATAGTTATCAACAAAATCAACGGTATCCTTATCAATATCAGCAAAAAGCTCGGCAGCTATAGGAGCCAACTTTGCTTCGGTGTAACGGGATGCGGCATAAGCCATATCACGGGAATATGCCTTACCGAAAGAACCTTTTGATGCAACGAAGGGATGCAAAAGAGCCTGATAACCTTCTGACAAACGCACCATAGTTTCATAAATTGCGGCATCGCCGTGGGGGTTAAGCTGCATTGTTCTACCCACGATATTTGCGGATTTTATGGTGGAGCCGTTAAGCAATCCCATATTATACATGGTATAAAGCAGTTTTCTGTGAGAAGGCTTGAAACCGTCAATCTCAGGAATTGCACGTGAGAGTATAACGCTCATAGCGTACGGCATATAGTTGGTTTCAAGCGTTCTGGTTATTTGTTGTTCAACGATATTTCCCGCACCTGCAATATATGCATCTATCAGAGGCTTTGCGGGTTCGTTAACAGTTTTTTTCTTTCTGGGAGCCATTATATTTCTCCTTTATTTATCCATTGTTTTTCTTTTACGAAACATCGACTTCGTCCATATACAGATGACCGTTTTCTGCAATAAAATCCTTTCTGCCCTGCAGATTATCGCCAAGGAGCAGGTCAAACATCTGACTTGTGCGCTCTGCTTCATCGGGAAGAACACGCACAAGACGGCGTGTTGCAGGATTCATTGTGGTAAGGTTCATCATTTCAGGTTGGTTTTCACCAAGTCCCTTTGAACGCTGAATGGTGTATTTAGCATCACCAATCATCTGCAAAATATCTGCTTTTTCCTTTTCGTCATAAGCAAAATATGATTTTTCCTTAGTATTTATCTCATAAAGAGGGGTTTCAGCAATATAAACCTTACCTGCCGTTATAAGTGTTGGCATTACACGGTATATCATTGTAAGAATAAGGGTTCTTATTTGGAAGCCATCAACATCGGCATCGGTACAGATTATTACCTTATTCCACCTTAAATTTTCAAGCTTAAAGGTTGTAAGGTCTTTATTTGCTTTTGATTTAACCTCAACCCCACAACCCAAAACCTTAATAAGGTCGGTTATAATATCACTTTTAAAAACCTTTTCATATTCGGCTTTTAAGCAGTTAAGAATTTTACCGCGAACAGGAATTATTGCCTGAAATTCAGCATCACGAGCAAGCTTACAAGAACCCAAAGCCGAGTCACCCTCAACTATAAATATCTCTCTTGCTTCAACATCCTTACTGCGGCAATCAACAAACTTTTGAACACGGTCCATCATAGAATTGCTTGTTTGCAATGTCTTTTTAATGTTGATTTTTTCTCGTTCGCTTCTCTCACGGCTACGCTTATTTATAAGCACCTGATCGGCAATTTTATCAGCCTCTGCCTTGTTTTCAATAAAGTATATTTCCAACTGCTGGCGGAAAAATTCATTCATTGCCTCTTGAATAAAGCGATTCGTTATAGATTTTTTGGTTTGATTCTCATAAGAAGTAAGGGTTGAGAAAGAAGATACAATTATTGTAAGGCTTTCTTCAATATCGGCAAAGGTTATTTTACCCTCCTGTGCCTTATATTTTCCGCTTTGCTTTATATAATTATCAATTTGATAAAGGAAAGCGCTTTTTACTGCCTTATCGGGTGAGCCACCATGTTCAAGCCAGCTTGAGTTATGGTAATACTCAATAAGCGGATGATGATTTGAAAAGCAAACTGCGGCATTTATTTTCACCTTATACTCAGGTTTATCCGCACGGTCTCTTCCCTTACGGTCAGCCTGCCACAAAAGCGGAGTTGTGAGGTGTTCTTCTCCCACAACCTCTTTTATATAATCTTCAATACCGTTTTCATAAACAATAACGGTTTCATTAAAGCGTGAACCCTGCTGTTCACGGAATATAAACTGAATACCTGAGTTTACTATTGCCTGGCGTTTGAGTGTATCAATAAAGTATTCACGGGGTATATCAATATCGGTAAAAACCTCTAAATCGGGTTTCCAACGGGTTTTTGTTCCGGTTTCTCTGCCGCTGTAAGGCTCCTTTTTAAGACCGCCTATGTTTTCGCCCTTTTCAAAATGCAGATTATATTTGAAGCCGTCACGCTTTACCTCAACATCCATATACTCAGAAGCATACTGTGTTGAACAAAGACCCAAGCCGTTAAGACCTATTGAATATTCATAGTTTTCACCATCGTTAGTATTATATTTAGAACCTGCATACATCTCACAGTAAAGCAAATCCCAGTTATAACGCTGTTCTTTATTATTATAGTCAACAGGTGCACCACGGCCAAAATCGTGAACCTCAATAGAACCATCTGCATAATAAGTAACAATGATTTTTTTGCCGTAACCCTCACGAGCTTCATCTATTGAATTGGAAATAATTTCAAATACCGAATGTTCACAACCGTCAAGACCATCCGACCCGAATATAACCGCAGGGCGTTTTCTGACACGGTCAGCACCTTTTAATGATTTTATACTTTCGTTACCGTATTCTTGTGTCTTTTTAGCCATTCAAAAAATACTCCTAATCTGAATATTTGCATATATATCTTTCTATATTATATACCATATCTTGTATCTCAGTCAAGCATAAAAGCATATATTTTTTTCAAAGTAATAAGCAAAAAATTATTACAATATTAAAAGGAGCTATAAAAACACAATCATCTCAAAAGTTTATAAAATCATGGAAAACAGTTAAAAATGAATGCGGAAGAAGTAAAATTGAAACTTCTTCCGCATTTTTAATTTTTTCAGGCTGATTTGATATATAAAAACAAATTTGAACGGAAAAGCCTTCCCCCTTTGTGGGGAAGGTGGATTTGCCGCAGGCAAAGACGGATAAGAGGAAAGAATTTCAAGGACGAGTAACCCGTTCCCTACGATGTTTAATATTTTTCGCACAAAAAACCTAATCCCCCTTGTGAAAGGGGGATGTCACTGCGTAGTCAGTGACAGGGGGATTCTTCAAAAATAAATTCACACAAATATTTTGTTTTTTCTTTATGAATCCATATTTAGTAAAAAATCATAGGTTTTCAGTATGAATCCCTCCGTCTTTTGCTTCGCAAAATCCACCTCCCTTTAACAAGGGAGGTTATTTCAGAACGGATAAATCCTTTCCGAACGATTATCAATTTATTTTGCGTATAAAAATGAGATTACAAAAAAGAAACTGCTTTGCAAATTTACGCAAAGCAGTTTCTTATAACATCATTATAATATCAATTATTTGAGCCGATTGTAATTTTGGTTGTATAATACTTACCCGAACGGTAAAGCTTTATTTCAACACGATTTCCCGGGGTGCTTTCCCTTATCATTTCTTCTAAAACAGAAACCGAATTAATACTTTTACCATTAAATTCCGTAATAATATCACCACGGCGAATTCCTGCTTCATAGGCGGGGCTATCGTCATCCACACTGCTTACAACACCACCTGCAGGATAGCCATAAAAGCTTAACACACTTTCAGTATATCTTTTTGAAAATGTTATTCCAACATAAGGTTCAGGCTCATTTTGGCGGTCTATTATTTTTTCGCACTTCTCAACAACGGTATTTACGGGAATTGAAAAACCCATACCCTCATACTCGGTTGAAACGATTTTTGAGCTGTTAATTCCTATAAGCTTACCATCAACGCTTAAAAGTGCACCACCTGAGTTTCCGGGGTTAATTGCGGCATCGGTTTGAATGAGCTTAACATCAGAATCGGTGGAAACCACACGGTCAAGACCGCTTATAATTCCATAAGTTACGCTTCCCATAAAATCAAGTCCCCCGGGACTTCCTATAGTAACAACATATTCGCCTATATTAAGTTTATCGGAATCGCCAATTTCAACAGCAGATAGGTTTTGTGCATCAATTTTTATTACTGCAAGGTCGGATGAAATGCTATAACCTATAACGGTTGCCTCATAAGGCTTTGATTCAGCACTTCCCACAAAAACATCTATTCTTGATTTATTTCCGTTTTCAATAGCCGAAGATATAACATGATAATTGGTGATTATATAACCGTCAGATTTATAGATAACGCCTGAGCCCTCACCCGTTGACTCACTTGTTTCACCAAAGAAAAAGTCCTGCACAGAGGTGGTTGTTCTTATTCCAACCACGCTGTTTGAACATTTTTTAGCCACCGCCTGAGCAATGGAGTTTGCGGTTTCATCCACATTTATGCTTATATTTGAAACCTGACCGTTTGAGTCTTTTACACCATCGGCAATAGAAGAATTTGAGTTGTTTTTTATTATCAACGAAGTAATAACTCCACCGCCCACAGCACCGATAATTGCCGCTAAAAATGCAGACAGCAAAACAACCCATATACTATGACCGCTTTTTTTGTTTTTTAAAGTTTCAGAATGAGTATACCCATAATAACCGCCCGAAGGATATGCACCACCCGAATAATAGCTTTGATTAGAACCAAAGGTTTGTGAGTTTAAATCAGCGTTTTCTTCCTTATTTTCAAAAGGGTTTCTGTTTTCTTCCATAAATTTCACTCCTTAATATGCATTATAAAACAGTTTTATTACAATTATTAAATTATTTTATGAACTTAAAGTAAATAAATACGGGAGGAAATTCCTCCCGTAAGAGAGTATCGACAAAGTCTCCACTCTCTTGGACGGGGATTCCGTTCGCAAAAAAAGATTTTTTTGACTGCACTCTATCCCCGTGGGTACACCCCTGCGCCCTTGAAAATCCGCTTTATAAGCAGATTTTCGCTTATAATGTGTTTTTTCACCGCACCTGTCGCTGAAAAAACAAAAATGCGGCTAAAGCCGCATAAAAAATAAAATTTAGTTTTTTCAACAGGCTGAATCAGGAGGAAATTCCTCCCGTAAGTTATGGTTGTTTTACATAAAAGGTATTAAGCACTGCCTCAAAAACAGAATTTTGATCGGGATAAAACTCAACATGCTTTTCCCCCATTACGCTTTGACCTGAAATACTGTTATAAACTATTGAATTACCCAAATTTGATGTTAAGCAACAGCTTGCTATATAAGTAAGCTCAGAAAGCTTAATATCGGTTACGGTATAAGGCTTAGCTGTATCATAAAGCACGGTAAGCTTACCAAAATCAGACATCACCTGATTCCCTGCCTGACTTGCAAATGTGGTCATATAATGCTTTTGCCTTAGCATACGGCGAGTATTGGCATCGGTATCTTTACCACGCCAACGAATATACGCATTAACCATTTCGCCTTTAAGCACTACCTCTTTACCCTTGGCAAGCTTGATTTTACTATCATCAGTGCTAACGCTTTCAATAGGTGTTAAGCGAACACCACCCATAGCATCATTAAGGGCAATAACACCGTCAAGATCAATAGCCACATAGGAGCTTATTTCTATTCCGTAAAGCAAACGGCTTACGGATTTTCTTACATTTTCACAGCTTTCCTCACCATTTGAGCCATAAGCATAAGCTAAGCAAAGCTGTTCTTTTTCAACACCTAAATAGCTACCCTCAGCAGAGTAAATATTTACATCTACCATAGCATCACGGGATATTGGCAAAATTTTAATACTTCCTGTTTTGGTATCAAGATTAATAACCATTACAGAATCTGCCTGACCGTTTGAACCATATCCCTGCTGTGTACTAATATCCTTTTTATCAATTCCCATAAAAAGAACATTTACCGCATCCTCATTATATAAATAAGTTTCGCCATTATACACTACCTTACTGCCATCTTCAAGAGCAGAATCCACCATTTCCTCAGGAACTGATACATCCACATCATAATCAAACAAACTAACTTTTCCCATATACCAAAGGGTTGAAAAGGTTATTACCAAGGCTATTAAAAGCCCCAGTATCACCGATAAAATTATAAGAATAACCTTTAAAGCTCTACGCTTTTTCTTTTTGCCTTTGCCGTTTTCTTCAATTTTTTGCATTTCCTTTAAATCAGGATTGTTTTCATTATTGAAATTATCACTTGGTGAGCTGGTCATTAACAAGCACCCCCACAACCAAATATCTTTCTGATTTATTATTTGTACAGGTACTGAGGGTTATTATTTTGTTATCGGTAGTAACCTGTGCCCCCGGCTTTACCTGACGCACCATTGAAGAAGGACTTAATGTTTGTGCTAAAAATTCAGCGTAATCGGTTGTATTATAAAAATCAAACGAATTAAGTATATGACGGTTATCATACACAAATGCAGAGTATATTTCATAGGTGAGAATATGCCCCGGTGTATAGATATATATGGTATTATTTCTATTAAAGAAATCTGCATTACGGTATTTTCTAAGAGGGGTAAACATTGATTTATTATAAAGGTCATGCCCGTAAATCACAGTATTGGGATCAGAAAAATCCTTATAATTCATCTTTTGAATATAAACACTTCCATCAAATAAAGGATTACCTTCCCAATCGTGGGTGAGATAAAAATCCTCAGGCTTATCAGCAGGACTTTGAAGAATGGGATAATCAATGGCTGTACCATACGCTTCCTCAACACCGGGAATATAAATCCAAGCAAAAATATCAGGATTTATCTTGTGCAGAGCATCAAAATCCACAGGGTTATCAACAAGCTCAACCTCAGGCTCTGTGTTGGAGGAAACCTCACTGCGGAATTTATTATCCTCATTTGGATTTTCGGAAGTGACGAAAAATTTATTATATATTTTCCAACCGCACCACAAAAATACCGCAATAAAGATTATTAATAAAATAATCCAAATTATCTTTTTTGCACCATTCTTTTTTTCATTTCCAGAAGCTTTATCATTGACTATTATTTCTTTATTATCATTTTCAGACATACAAATTACCTCACTGTATAAACACGGAAATTTGACTCTCGTTAATATCGGCGGTGTTTTCATTAAAGAGCTCAACCTTTTCGCCATTTTTAACCGCCGTTACAGATTGACTTGCATAAAGCTCATCTTTTCTGTGTTCAAATGAAATTTTAATAGAAATATCAGAATAATCTTCATTAACGAAGCCGTATTCTACCTCTACCCAATCAGGAAATTTAACACTTCCCTTGATTTCGCCGTTTTGTTTTTCAAACTTATACTCACTTTTGGTCTTTTGATATTCAATCTCATTACCATCAACCGTTATCATCATATCATATTTTGACGGGTCAAGCTGTTCACCATCCTGCATAACGGAAAGAAAAATATTTTCTTTTTTATCAGCTTCCTCAGCTTTACTGCAGCCGCACAGCATTAACGCTACAGCTAAAACAGCAAAAAACACAAAAAATCTTTTCATTAAAAAACTCCTCCAAGCTATATATATTTATTATACAATAACTTAAACAAAAAAACAATAGTTTGATTTAATTGATTATTGACTGTAAAATGAAAAGGGGTTATAATATTATGGTATTTAAAATAGAAAAGGAAAATTCAAATGAATATCAAAGCTGTTTTATTTGATCTTGATGGAACACTTTTGCCTATGGATCAGGATATATTTATAAAACAATATTTTTCTGCTTTAGCACAAAAAATGGCAAGCAAAGGCTATGAACCAAATAAATTTTTAAGCACCGTAACAAGCGGAACGAAAGCAATGCTTGCAAATGACGGCTCTGCAACAAACGAAGAACGCTTTTGGGATGCGTTCATCTGTGTTTACGGAAATGATGCCAAAAAGGACGAAGGTGTTTTTGAGGAGTTTTACTCAAAAGAATACTGCAATTTAAAAAACTTTTGCAAAACCAACAGCGGCACCCGCAAAATACTTGACCTTTGCGATAAAAAGGGTTTAAAAAAGGTACTTGCCACCAACCCCGTTTTTCCAAACATTGCAGTTAAAGAACGCATAAGTTGGAACGGTATGCAGTTATCCGATTTTGAGTTTGTAACTACATACGATAACAGTAAATTCTGCAAGCCACAGCCCGGATATTACCTTAATATTGCAAAACAGCTTGAGCTTACCCCGCAAGAATGTCTTATGGTGGGAAATGATGTTATTGATGATATGAGTGCCAAGGATATTGGTATGCAGGTATTTTTACTTACCGATTGCCTTATTAACGGGGTTGAAAGCGATTTAGAGCGTTATCCAAGCGGATGCTTTGATGAGCTTTATAAATTCATAGAAAATTTAGAATAAGCATAAAAAATTGCTGTCTCACAATGAAGTGAAACAGCAATTTTTATTTATTTTTCAATCAAAGCTTTTCCGCCATCAACCGTTTCGGCTGTGATGGTGATTTTTTTGATTTCCGGATCAGAAGGAGTTTCAAACATTATATCCTGCAAAATGCTTTCAATAATAGAACGAAGCCCTCTTGCACCGGTTTTGCGCTCAACCGTAAGGTCGGCAATCTTTTTAAGTGCCTCAAGTTCAAACACAAGCTCCACATTATCCATTTTAAACAGTGCTTCATACTGCTTTATTATGGAGTTTTTGGGCTCAGTCATAATTTTGATAAGCGTATCCCTATCCATAGGCTTTAAAGCGGTAATAACAGGAAGTCTTCCCACAAGCTCAGGTATCATACCAAATTTAACAAGATCCTGATGAGTGGCAACCTCACACAATGCCTGTGCTTCACGGGATTTTGGTGAACGAACCTGAGCGCCAAAGCCCAAGCTGCTACCGCCTGTTCGGCGTTCAATAATTTTCTCAATGCCGTCAAACGCACCTGCACAAATAAAAAGTATATTTGTAGTATTAATCTGAATAAACTCCTGCTGAGGATGCTTTCTTCCGCCCTGCGGAGGAACATTGGAAACAGTACCCTCTAAAATTTTAAGGAGTGCTTGCTGAACACCTTCACCGCTTACATCACGGGTGATTGAGGTATTTTCTGATTTACGTGCAATCTTATCAATTTCATCAACATAAATGATACCACGTTCAGCCTTTTCAATATCAAAATTTGCAGCCTGAATAAGACGCAAAAGGATGTTTTCCACATCCTCACCAACATAACCTGCTTCGGTTAAGGTTGTGGCATCGGTAATGGCTATCGGAACATCAAGAATACGGGCAAGTGTTTGTGCAAGCAAGGTTTTTCCAACACCTGTAGGACCTAACATAAGCACATTGCTTTTATTAAGCTCAACATCACTTTGCTCATCCTTATAAATACGCTTATAGTGATTATATACAGCCACAGACAGTGTTTTCTTTGCTTCATCCTGACCGATAACATAATCATCAAGCTTAGCCTTTATCTCCTGCGGCTTAGGCAAAGCAACAGGTTGTGCCTTTTTGCGTTTGCGTGTAGCACGCACATCTTCATTGGTATCAAAAATCAATGAATTACAGAAAGATACACAGCTATCACAAATATAAACGCCGTTACCCTCAACAAGCTGTGTAACCTCTTCACGGGTTTTTCCGCAAAAAGAACAGCGTATATCTCTTTCGTTGTCCTTTGGCATCTGTATACCTCTTTATCTCTTTGTAATTACCTTATCAATAAGACCGTAAGCACAAGCTTCATCAGCGGTCATAAAATTATCACGCTCAGTATCACGCTCAATTTCCTCAATGGGGCGACCTGTCTTTTCGGCTAAAATACGGTTAATATTACTGCGTGTGCGCTTAATATGATCAGCATGAATTAAAATATCGGTTGCCTGACCCTCAGCAGAACCTAACGGTTGATGTATCATAATTTCACTATTAGGCAAAGCATAACGCTTACCCTTTGCACCTGCAGCAAGCAGGAAAGCACCCATAGATGCTGCCATTCCCATACAAATAGTGCTTACATCACACTTAATATACTGCATTGTATCATAAATTGCCATACCAGCAGATACCGAACCGCCGGGGCTATTGATATAAAAGCTGATATCCTTATCGGGATCCTGACCCTCAAGGAAAAGCAACTGGGCGATTATAATGCTGGCAGAAGCGTTATCAACCTTATCATTAAGCATAATAATACGGTCATTGAGCAAACGGGAAAAAATATCATAAGAGCGTTCTCCCCTGCTTGTTTGTTCAACTACATACGGCACCAAATTCATATCCATAGTATTTTCCTCCTATACATAATATACCAAAACGATAATAGAATGCCGAAAATCAATTCCGACATTCTATATAATCATTATGAACCAAAATTGCTTTTTATAAACAGATTATTCCTCTGTCTTTTTATCTGTAGCTTTTTTTGCAGCAGGCTTCTTTGCAGCGGGCTTTTTAGCTGCAGGCTTTTCTGCCTTTTCAGCTGCTTCTTCAGGCTTTGCGTCGGTAATAACAGCATTAGCCTTAACAAAATCAATAGCCTTGCCTACAGCAACATCCTTTTCAAGCTCAGCCACCGGAACAACAGCCTTAACCTGCTCAACCTCTACACCATACTGCTCAGCAAGCTTTGCATACTGCTCGTCAAGCTCCTTCTCGTCAGCCTTAATACCTTCAAGCTCAACAATTTTCTCAAGAGCAAGACGATACTTAACCTGCATTTCAGCCTGAGGACGGAATGACTTTTTAAAGTCATCAATAGTGCTGCTTGTATATTTAAGATATGTCTGCAAATTCATACCCTGAGACTGGAGACGATAATCAAAATCCTGAACACTCTGGTTAAGGCGTGCTTCATACATAGCCTCAGGAATTTCACCCTTAATGCTATCAACAATCTGCCTTACAAGGTCATTTTCAACAGCTTCGTCAGCCGCCTTATTCTTACGCTCAAGAGCCTTCTTTTTAAGATCAGCTTTAAGCTCTTTAAGGGTATCAAACTCACTTACATCCTTTGCAAATTCATCATCAACCTTAGGAAGCTCACGAACCTTAATTTCATGAAGCTTAATCTTAAATACAGCTTCCTTACCGGCAAGCTCCTTAGCACCGTATTCTTCAGGGAAGGTTACGGTAATATCAAACTCATCGTTTATATTCTTACCGATAATCTGCTCCTCAAAGCCGGGGATGAACTGACCTGAACCAAGCTCAAGAGAATGACCCTCAGACTTACCACCATCAAATGCAACACCATCAACAAAGCCTTCAAAATCAATAACAACGGTGTCACCCTTTTTAGCTGCTCTATCCTCAACGGATACCATACGAGCATTACGCTCAGCCATTGCATTAACCTCAGCATTAACCTCAGCTGCAGCAACAGATACAACAGGACGCTCAGATTTAAGTCCCTTATACTCACCGATTTCAATTTCAGGATAAGTGGTAACGCTCACCTTGAAAACAACACCGTCTTCCTTAGAGATTGAAACAAGCTCAAAATCCATCTTATCATCAATTACACGCAATTCAGAAGCATTAATAGCATCCTCAACAGCATCACCATAAAGAAGGTTAAGAGCATCCTCAAAGAAAACCTCTGTACCATAAAGCTTTTCAATCATTTTAAGGGGAGCTTTACCCTTACGGAATCCCGGAACATTGATCTTCTTGCCGTTTTTACGATAAGCCTGCTCAATAGCCTCACGGAATTTTTCACCGTCAATCACAATTTCTAACTGATACCTATTGGTATCTACCTTTTTGGTTTCTTTTAACATTTTAAATCCCTCCGCATAGAATTACAACATATTATAGCACACAAAAGCAAATTTTTCCACTTTTTTTGAAAAAAATAAAAAAATTTTATATTTTGCTGATTTCAGCCCACAAAAACCGGTGTAAAATCAACACAATCACAAGAAACTAACCTCATTTTTATACCATCGTACTCAGAAACAGACTGATTTCTTCCTGCACCATGAATATGACCGTAATAAATTTGTTCAATATTATGCATTTTCAGAACAGATAAAATTTCACTGCAAACCTCTTCCCCATAAACCGGAGGATAGTGTAAAAACACAGCAGGCATAAGTTCTGTTTGCTGTGCCGCCTTTATGGAGGTTTCAAGTCTTGCACATTCACGGGCAATTACCTTTTCATCAAACTCACCGCTACCGTCATAAACCCAACCTCGTGTTCCGCAAACGGCAAATTTTTCTGTTTCAATACAGTTATTATGAAGAATACTTATGCTTGAAAAATTATTTTCTTCCAAAAATTTCTTCATCTTTGACATGGTGTTCCACCAATAATCATGGTTACCCTTTGAAATTATTTTTTTACCGGGCAAACCCTCAATAAAAGCAAAATCACGAACAGCACCCTCTAATGAAAGTGCCCAAGAAACATCTCCGTTTATAACAACTGTATCATCCTCTGTTATGAGATGCCTCCAATTTTTTTCAATACGCTCAATATAATTATCCCAACCCCTAAAAATTTCCATTGATTTATTATCAGAAAAGGATAGATGCAGGTCAGATAAAGCATAAAGGCTCATTTTGGAAACACCTCCGATACATAAATTAAAATTAAAAACAAATAATAATCAAGGCTTCAAAAAAGCCGGAAAGGAAATGATAAATATGACAGATTGCAAGACCGAAAGCTGTATTGATTGCAGTGTTCAAAACTGTATCCACCACACAACAGATGACCGCTGTATGGCAGGAAAAATTTCCATTGGTAACCGCAGTGCATGCTCATGTAGTGAAACCTGCTGCGATACCTTTGTTGCAAAGCACTAAGCTTTCTTTTGCAAGAATATCCGGCTTTTAAAGCCGGATATTTTAATATTAAAATTATTTTATGTTAAGACATTCAAGCACCGTTTCACGCATTTGAGTTTTATCACAAACATCATTAAAGCGAACGGTTGCATCCTCAAGAGCTGCAATGGGAGCAGGTACTGCAGTGTTAGTGATTGACGACAAAAGCTTTACAAAAGAAAACTCATCATCAGCAGACTTATCACTAACAGCAGAAAGCACGCTTTTGGCAAACTTATAAGGAGAAGCTGTTGAAGCGATAAGCACAGGACGCTTATCTCCTGTTTCCTTTTCATACTGATTATAAACATTAACTGCAACAGCAGTATGGGTATCACAAAGATAACCGTACTCATTAAAGGTATCACGAATGGTATCAAGTGTTGCATTATCATCGCAACAGCCTGCATAGAAAAGCTCTTTAATCTTAGCTTTAAGCTCATCGCTAACGGTGTATTTACCTTCCTTTGAAAGCTGTGCCTGAAGAGCAGCAACCACCTTATCATCATTTCCCGAAAGCTCAAAAAGCATACGCTCCAAATTGCTGGAAATCAAAATATCCATTGAAGGAGAAATGGTGGTATAGAACTTACGATTGCGGTCATAAGTACCGTTATTTATAAAATCGGTAAGAACATTATTAGCATTTGAAGCACAAATAAGCTTGTTTATCGGCACACCCATTTTCTTTGCATAATAAGCCGCTAAAATATTACCGAAGTTACCTGTTGGAACAACCACATTGAATCCGTTTGAAAGGTCATCACCATTTGAAAGCATATCACAATACGAAGAAACATAATAAACTATCTGCGGAGCAAGACGTCCCCAGTTAATAGAGTTAGCCGAAGAAAATTCCATATTGTTTTCTTCCAAAATCTTCTTCATTTCATCATCGGTAAATAAAACCTTAACACCTGTTTGAGCATCATCAAAATTACCACGGATAGCACAAACATGAACATTTTCACCCTTTTGAGAATCCATTTGAAGCTTTTGCATTGGGCTTACACCGTCACTTGGATAAAATACGATTATTTCGGTGCCCTCAACATCCTTAAAACCCTCAAGAGCCGCTTTACCTGTATCACCCGATGTTGCAACAAGAATTACTATCTTTTTGCCTTTAGCTGTTTTTTTAGCAGAAGTTGTGAGAAGATAAGGGAGAAGCTGTAAAGCCAAATCCTTAAACGCACAGGTGGGACCATGCCACAGCTCAAGAATATTCACATTACCGTTAAGCTTTGCTATTGGAGCAGGCTGTTCATCATCAAAGCTGCCGGTATATGCACCCTTTACGCAGTAATCAACCTCTTCTTCGGAAAAATCATCAAGAAACTGACCAAGCACATATTTTGCACGGCCGATATAATCCATTAAGGACATTTTATCAAAATCAGACTTTTGGAATTTTGGAAAATTTTCAGGAACAAACAATCCGCCTTCTACCGATATACCCTGTGCTATAGCACCTGCTGCGGTAACACGTGCAGACTTATCTCTTGTACTTATATATGCCATAAAGCATCCTCCTGTAAGGTTATATTATTTAAGGTCAAGCCTAATCTTTTATATTGTATAACAAAAATCTCCATTTGTCAAAGACAAACGAAGATTTTTTCTGAATTATTATAAAAAATTTTATCTAACAACTCTTCTTTTAAGCCTTTTTGCAACAAAAAGGCCATTAAATCGGGAATTTTTTCAGCAGAATCAAGCTTTTTATCCATTTCGGCACCATCAAAATCAGAACCGAAAGCAATATTATCCTCTAATCCCAAATTTAAAAGATGAACAATATTTGCATATATCCCTTCAAAAACATCCATGCCCAAAAACTCGGGATAACAGCACAGCCCTATAACACCATTCTTTTCGCTTATTGCCATTAGCTGTTCATCGCTTAAATTACGGGGATGATTAAAAAGTGCCTTGCAATTACTGTGTGTGGCAATTATATTATTTGAAATCTTTATCACATCCCAGAAGCTTTGCTCATTAAGATGAGATATATCACAAATGATTTTTAAGCGGTTCATTTCCTTTATAACAAGCTTTCCAAATGATGTAATTCCGCCTTTTTCTTTACAGCCGCAAGCTATATTGTTTTTGCCGTTCCAGGTAAGAGTTAAAGCGGAAATCCCATCTGCTTTAAGCTGTGAAAGGCGGGAAATATCATCCTCAATAACAGCACCGCCCTCAACCGTAAAAAACGGAATTAAATTTTTGGGTGAAGTGCTAAGGCTTTGCTTAAAGCTATTTAAAACCTTTTTATAATAGGCAAAGGGATTTTGCATATCATCCTTTATCCAAACAGCAAAGCATTGCTTCCAAACATCAAAATGCTTTGCACTCTCAGCCGAAACGGCTGTTTTATTATCATAAAAAGATATTTGATTTTTATAGCAAACATAAGGTGTATCACAATGAAGATCAAAATAATTCAAAAAATCCCCTCACTAAAAGGCATTTTTAATATACTCAAGACTCCACTTAGGGCAATCGTTTTCATAAGATACCGTAACCTGTGCAACATCAAAACGAGGTATAAGGTCAATATGAAGCTTTTTTAAAAAGTGATTACCCGTATTATAAATACGCATCTGCTTTTTGCGGTCTACCGCTTCCATTCCGCTTACAAGCGCATCATCGCTTCTTGTTTTAACCTCTACAAAAACAAGATATGTATCATTTTCGGCAATAATGTCTATTTCACCGAAACGCTCACGGTAATTGCGTTTTACAATTATATAACCCTTTTGTTTTAAATACTGTTCAACACGGCGTTCACCCTCACGGCCTAAATCTGCCGCCCTTTGCTTTGCTTCGTTATAAGACATTTTTCAAAAAAGAAAGCCTATGTACAGGTGTTACACCATATTCACGAATAGCGGCATAATGAGCCGCTGTGCCGTAACCCTTATGATTTTTAAAGCCGTATTCGGGATAATCAAGGTCATATTGGAGCAAAAGCCTATCTCTTGTAACCTTAGCAAGAATTGAAGCCGCCGCAATAGATGCCGATTTAGCATCACCTTTAACAACCGTTTCACACGGAATTTTAATATCCTTAGGCACACGATTACCATCAATCAAAGCATAATCCGCCTTAATTTCAAGGCTTTCTATTGCACGGTTCATTGCAAGAAATGTGGCATTAAGAATATTATATTCCTCAATTTCCTCTAAAGTGCCATAGCAAACAGAATAAGAAAGCGCCTTTGAAATTATAACATCATACAATGCTTCACGCTTTTTCTCACTAAGCTTTTTAGAATCGTTAAGACCTTCAATCTCGCAATTTTGCGGCAAAATAACAGCAGCGGCACAAACAGGTCCGGCAAGAGGACCACGGCCTGCTTCATCCACACCGCAAACATATTTATATCCGTTTTGAATAGCTTTATTCTCAATTTGAAAATCAGGCATTTTCCCCCGCCCTTTCAAGCGTAATACGACCAATTTTACAGTTGCGGTATTCTTCCAAAACCATATTTGCCGCACGCTCGGTATCGGTTTCGCCACCACGAATAACCATACCTCTCTTTTTGCCGATACGGCAAAGCAGCTCATAAGAATCCTCATCCAATTCATCAATACCGTAACGGCTCACAAGCATTTGCGGGTAATCACGAGCAAGTATTTCCAAAAGCCTCATAGCAAGCCATTCAACATCAACAACACGGTCACTTACAGCACCTGTAAATGCAAGGCGCTCACCAACAATCTTATCCTCAAATTTAGGCCATAAAACCCCCGGTGTATCAAGCAATTCAAGCTGACGGTCAACAGTAAACCACTGATTTCCTCGTGTAACACCGGGACGGTTTTCAACCTTAGCACGGCTATTACCTGCTATTCGGTTTATAAAGGAGGATTTTCCAACATTTGGAATACCAACCGTCATAACACGAAGCGGTTTACCAACCATACCCTTTTCGGCATAGCCACGCAGCTTATCAGAAAGAAGATTCTTGACCGCATCCTTAAAATTTGAAAGCCCTTTACCACTACGACAATCCACCGCTATTGCAGGAATTTTCTGTTTTGCATAATAAGAAATCCATTCGGCGGTTGCTTTTTCATCTGCCATATCACATTTGTTTAAAAGAATCAAATGTGGCTTATCTGCAATAATACCTGCCAGGTCGGGATTGCGACTGCTGACAGGTATTCTGGCATCTACTATTTCCGCAACCGCATCAATAATTTTCAACTGAGCCTCGATCTGACGGCGTGTACGTGTCATATGACCGGGAAACCATTGAATATTTTGTGCGTCACTCATTGATTTAAACCTCCTGATGTTTCAAAGGGGTAAATACGGAACATTACATGACCTAAAATATAATCGGTACTTATTAAACCGTTTTGACCGATATTTAAAGAACGGCTATCTAAAGAATCCATACGGTTATCACCCAAAACAAATACATACCCCTGAGGAACATATAACGGAAACTCAACCTCTCCGGGTTTTGCATGGGTTATACCCTGACCGCTTAAATAAACCTCTTTAAGCTTATAATCATTAACATAAACATAACCGTCACGAATATCAACCGTTTGACCGCCAACCGCAATAACACGCTTAATTATAGGAAGTTCACTTTCTGTACTGCCCTCAACCGTGTTATCCTGATTTCGTGATATAACAACAATATCACCTAATTTCGGAGTATAATTAAGGTTAGAAATAACAACCTTTTCACCCTCATGCAATGTATCAAGCATGGAGTTACCCTTAATGGTTGCAATACGGAAGAAGAAGCTGAATATCAGAACAACGGCAACCATTGCCGCAACCAACACATCAAGCCACTCAAAAACTTCAGCAATAGGCTTTTTGCTCTTGCGTGAAGATTTTTCCGATTCCACCTTTTTTTCTTCTGAAGCTGTATCATTTTCCTCTATAGAAAAACCGTTTTCAACAGCCTCAACTTCCGAGGTATTTTCCTCCAAAAGCTCTTGCTCTAATTCGGCACTTTGCAAATCCTTATTCTCTTCCGTAACAAACACCTCCAAAAAAGACAAAGGGAGACAAGATGTACCATCCTGTCCCCCTTACACCCTAAATAATTAACCGATAAGCTCCTTAACCTTAGCTGCCTTACCAACTCTATCACGAAGGTAGTAGAGTTTTGCTCTGCGAACCTTACCACGACGAATGGTTTCAACCTTAGCAACGATGGGTGAATGAACGGGGAATACACGCTCAACACCTACACCGTAAGAAACACGGCGAACGGTAAAGGTTTCGGAAATACCGCTGTTATTCTTTGCGATAACGGTTCCCTCAAATACCTGAATTCTTTCCTTTTCGCCTTCCTTAATTCTAACATGTACCTTAACTGTGCTACCAATTTCTACAACGGGAGCATCCTCTTTAAGCATGCCGGCAGTTAATTCCTTAATTGCATCCATTTAATTTTCCTCCTTAATTTTTCCAGATGTTCTTAACTTTAAAAGACAGAGGACCATCCGCTTCAATGTCGAATTTTCGGCATTAAACCCACCGATAAGGTATTCGGTGAAATCAAATGCTAAAATATAATACCACAACTAAACACAAAAATCAAGTAAAATTTTCAAAAATTATAAAAATACTTTTTTATCTTACAAATGTGCCGCCATTGGTTTTTAAAAGTATTAAAATTTGCTCCTCTATAAGGTTATTTGCATTTATATAGATAAGCACCTCTTCCCCGCTTTCACGCCTGCACAGAAACTCATAGCAAAGTCTTTCATTAATGGCATCGGTTGGAATTAACACCAATGATGAAGAAATGGCGGTTAAAGACGAGTTAAGCTTTGCGAGAGCTTCTTTTAAGGAATATTTCTGCTTTTCAAAATATCTTTGCTTATGATTATAAAGGTATCCGCTTGCCTCATACATAATTATCTCACCGTTATCAAGAGCAACCCCAACCTTTACAAGGTCGGTATAACAAATAACCCCCTCAGCCATATAAGCAAAATTAATCACACACATATTATTTTCGGTATAATAATAGGTAGCTGTCATATCATACATATTCATTTTTTCTAAAAATACATTTGCATAGCTTAATGCTGTTTGATAATCAATCAGTTCTTCATTCACCGTTCTTTGATTACGCACAAAGGAAATATAACCCCCATTTTCATAAACAGACGCACAAAAGGTATCATTTTCAAAACGGTATTGCGGAAATTGACCGTTTGTTTTTTGGGTGAAATTAAATTGTATATTGGGAAATATATTTTTTAGAAGCTGTTCGGCTGTTTTTTCACTAACAGCTTGTGCTTCCATTAGCAAAACAGGTGTTTTATCAAGCAGATGCTCGGAAAAAGGACCGTTATATATAAGAGAAGCATAATCGGTGAGCTGTTCATTTGTTTCACTAAGGGTTGAATTAATAGATTGTGAATCAGATGGCAAAATACCGCTAAGCTCCTCCTCCCAATAAGACGGATTATTACTAAGGCTTTGAAAATCATCAACCTTATTTGCCACAATAGATGCCGTTTTTGAAAGCAGTAAAAAACCCTCACTTTGGTTTTGGGTTATTTTTCCGTTCTCCATAAGCTCTGCCGATACCGATAATGCATAATTACCCACCTGTGATAAAAACAGATATATACGGTCATACTCCATATCAAGAGGCAATCTTGATAATGCCGATTTTGCAATCTGAGCTTCACAGTAAAGCTTTGAAGCAAGCATACTGAGTCTTGAAGGTGTTCCAACAAGACCTATCTTTTCACTTACCGTAGCAATATTATTTAATGAAGCATTCAGTTCATAAAGTGCTGATACATACTCATTTTCAATTTTTAGTTTGTAATTTTCGGTCTTTATATACTGTGATGCAAACAATCCTGCCACCGCAATACTACCCGCTGTTAAAAAAGAAATTAGTCTTATTTTGTTACGCAATTTCATAATACCACTCCAAACATATCTTTCCAAAAAGTAAGAAAAAAATGTATTTTAAAAAAAAGCTTGCAAAATTTTCAAAATAATGGTATGATGTTGTTTGTAAATGCGTTGATAAAGAAAAGTAGTACCGAACGGTCCTTTCAGAGAGGGTTTGTCCTTGGCTGTAAGCAAATCCAGGTAACAGGCGGTATGAAGTTCCCTTTTGAGCAGCGTTGCTGAACCAAACAGTAGGCGGCGCCGGCAGACACCGTTATATGTCGGGAGAGTGTTTGCTCTTTGAGCGAAAATTACGGGTGGTACCACGGAGTTTATTAATTCAACTTCGTCCTGTTAAGGGGCGGAGTTTATTTTTTTGTAAATTATAATTAACGGAGTTGATTTTATGAAAGCAAAGCTCGAAGCAATTCGTGCCGAAGCGTTGTCTGCTATAAAAGAAGCGGACACACAAGCGGATATTGAAAATCTGCGTGTTAAGTATTTGGGTAAAAAGGGTGAGCTTACAGCCATTCTTAAAATGATGGGTTCACTTTCTGCCGAGGAGCGCCCCGTTATGGGACAGCTTGTTAACGAAGCAAAGCAGGAGCTTGACAATCTCATTGCCGAGAAAAAGCAGGTTTTGCAAGCAGCAGCCGCAGAAGAAAAGCTTTTATCGGAAACTATTGATATTACACTTCCCGCAAAAAGCGCAAAACCGGGAAATTTGCATCCGCTTTCCATCGTTACCAACGATATGATTGATATTTTCCGTTCAATGGGATTTGATGTTGTTGACGGACCTGAGGTTGAGACGGACCATTACAACTTTGAATGTCTTAATGTTCCTGCAGACCACCCTGCCCGTGATATGCAGGACACCTTCTATCTTGGTGAGGAGGTTTTACTTCGTACACAAACCTCTGCCGCACAGATACGCACAATGGAAACAAGAAAGCCTCCCATTCGTGTTATCTGTCCCGGACGTGTTTTCCGTGCAGATGAGGTTGACGCAACCCACTCCCCTGTTTTCCACCAGATGGAAGGACTTGTGGTTGATAAGGGTGTTACCATGTGTGACCTTAAAGGTGTGCTTGAGCAATTTGCCCGTGAGATTTACGGTCCGGAAACAAAGGTTAAGTTCCGTCCTTCATTCTTCCCGTTTACCGAGCCTTCGGTTGAGGTTGATGTTACCTGTTCCGAATGTGGCGGTAAAGGCTGCCGTGTTTGCAAAGGCAGTGGCTGGATTGAGATTTTAGGTGCAGGTATGGTTCATCCGAATGTGCTTCGCAGCTGCGGAATTGACCCTGAGGTTTATTCAGGCTTTGCGTTTGGTATAGGACTTGACCGCACAACCACAACCCGACACAAGATAAGCGATATTCGTTTGCTTTTTGAAAACGACAAGCGTTTCTTGCAGCAGTTTTGAGAGGTAAAAAAACATGAAAATATCATTAAATCATTTAAAAACTTATGTTGATATAAATGTACCGGTTGAAGAGCTTTGTGACCGTATGGTAATGGCAGGCTTTGAGGTTGAAAGCATTGAAAGACAAGGAGATAACCTTGTAAATGTTGTTGCGGCAAAAATTGTAAAGCTTGAACCGCATGAAAACAGCGACCATCTGCAGATTTGCCAAATGGATATAGGTAAAGATGAGCTTGTTCAGATCGTAACCGGCGCTCAAAATATTAAAGAAGGCGATTT
>SVPW01000027.1 GCA_015065645.1 Oscillospiraceae bacterium
GAACACGATCTCCCTTTGGGAGAGCTGTCACGGCATATGCCGTGACTGAGAGGGTATTCCTTTCTTAACTTAGTGGCATTGGGCTTGCTCCCGCCGCCTATAAGCGTACAGATGTAGGAAACGGTTTCCCGTCCCTGTAAAAGTAAAGTTGCTGTGTGCGATATTTTTGTTGACAGCCCCGGTTTTTTTCTGTACAATGCACCTATATGCGCCAGTAGCTCAGCTGGATAGAGCACCTCCCTCCTAAGGAGGGGGTCGGGGGTTCGAATCCCTTCTGGCGTGCCACAAAAAAGTCACTTTTGTCTACTGACAAAGGTGACTTTTTTCATGATATCCGTTTCTTTATTTCAGCAATTCGTCGGACAGGCGCAAAATGTCCGGGGCGATCTTTTTCCGCTGCTTTTCCAGCACCCGGTTATACAGAGGGTAGGCCAGGGCCACCAGCACCATGCCCACGATCCCCACCGCAATGCCCAGCACCATGGCAAGGCTGCCCAATGCGCTGCCGATCTCGGTCATGGCAAGGCTCATGCCGGTGCCCAGGATCAGCGCACCGATAACGCCTACCACCAACGCAGCCCTTTGGGCTTTTTGGGTGGGCACGGCGTGGAGCCTGCGAAGCTGCTCCAGTTTATCTTCCTCCTTGGGAAGATACTTTTTGCGGATATTCTCCACCTCCTGCTGCTGCGCAGCGGAGTAAGTAAAGTGAAAACCTTCTTTATTTTCCATTGTTCTCTCTCCTGATTACTATCGTTGCTTTTCCGATCAGGATCACCGACAGGGTGACCACCGTAATGCTGATGCCGGCGCCGGTGAGAATAATCATCAAGTTTTGGTCCTGCCGGGACATATCACCGCCGAATTGGGCAAACATTGCCGTTTCCAGGTTCAGCATAGACACCAGTGCCGCTGACAGGGAAACGATTTTCGCCGTGGACATAACGGGGCTTCCCAATGTCCGGTAGCGGATGATATCCACAATGGCGTGGGTCAGGGCATAAAAGGAATACAGCGCCATCACATAAATCATGATGCCGGGATAATCGTAGCCCCGGTTTTGATACAAAATCATCAGCACCGCACCGCTAAGAGATAAGTTGATCAGCAGTAGCACATAGGCGCAAATTCTTGAACGTTTCCATTCGCTTAAGATATCGGTACCGATCTTCCGGATGTGTACATACCGTACCAACAGGCAGCGCATCACCGCCATGATCACATAATACACTGCCAGCACCATGAACCAGTAGCTTCCCATCATATGCCAGGACCACAGGTTGATGCCTGCATAGAGCATGCTGATCACAAAGGATATAGACAGCGATATATTCGTGCGGAATACTCTGTCCGTCATATAGCGTTTGCCCAGAGGATTGTCATAGATCTTCTGTTTGACGGTGCTGTACCGCTTAGGAAGCACCATAGCGCAAAAGACCGTCACAACGGTCAGTGTGTAAAAGGCCAAAACATAGACAATATACGCAGGAATACTCTCTTCCAACCCTTTAACGAAGATAAGAGTCAGTGCCACGGCGCTGAGGATCACCAGGATCACCGTCAGCCAAATTGGCGGAAACAGCAAGCTTTTTCCAAATTTCTTCCAGTCCATGGCGCTACCTCTTCAGCTTCACCGTGAAGGTGCTGCCCTGACCATAAACACTCTGAACCCCAATCTCACCGTTCAGAATGTCTATCACCCGCTTTACAAGTGCCAAACCAAGGCCGTTGCCCTGGGTGGCGTGGGAGGTATCCCCCTGATAGAACTTTTCAAAAATATGCCTGCCGGTTTCCGGGTTCATACCGCAGCCGGTATCACGCACCTGTACAGTCACACTGCTGCCCTCCGTCTTTAAGGACAGGCCCACGGTGCCGCCATCCGGGGTGAATTTTACCGCATTGGAGATCAGGTTGTTCCAAACAAGGCTTAAAAGCTCCGGGTCAGACTGAATACGCACACCGTCTTCCATATCTGTTTCAATTTCCAGATTTTTGGCTTCCCAGGCATCTTCAAACTGCAAAAGACATTCACAAAGCTGCTCACCGAGATCAAATTCCCGGGGCTTGGGGAATATCTGCTGATTTTCCAGCTTGTTCAGCTTCAGAATGTTGGTAATGAGCTGGGCCAGCTTCCGTGCGGCCTCGGAAATGGACTTGGCGTAGTCATTCTTTTCTTCCTCGGTAATACCGGGGCGTTGAAGCATAGTAGCATAGTTTCCCATGACCGCCAAAGGCGTTTTTAACTCGTGGGATACATTGGCAATAAAGTCTGTGCGTAGCGTCTCGGTGCCGGAAAGCTCCTGGGCCATGGCGTTGATGGCGGAACCAATTTGATTGAAGCCGTCGGTGCCTGCCCCGCGGATAGGCGGAACACGGGCGGAAAAATCTCCCTGCATGATCTTTTCCGCAGCCGCTGTGATCTGCTTCACAGGCCGCTCCACGGTGATCTTGCGGCGAATATAGTCGGCAGTTCCAAACAGCAGCGTGATCAGCAGTACATTGCCGAATGTCAGCTTCGCAGCGACCCCAATGTTATTTCCATCCAGCACAAGGCCCATAGAGTCCGCAAGAATACTCAAAAACAGCATCATGCAGCAGCTAACGGCAAAGCCCACCGTCAAAAAGAATACCACATAGCTATTGACTGCTTTCAAAACCTGCCGAAAGGTCAGCTTTTTCATTTGATCACCGCCTTGTAGCCCAGGCCGTGAACGGTCCTGATCTCAAAGTCTTCACAATCCGACAGCTTAGAGCGCAGCTTGGTCATATACACATCCACGGCTCTGGGTGCGGTATCCGTATCCGCATCCCAAAATTCATCCATCAGCTGCTGCCGGGTGAAGGTCTTTTTGGGGTAGGACAGCAGCTTGTACAGGATGTTGAATTCCCGGTTGGTAAGGGGAATTTCCTCATCCCCCAGTATGGCGGTGTGCCCATCCATATCCATGGAAAAGCTGCCCACTTCCAGCTTTCGGGAGGTTGCGATCCTGGCCCGGCGCAAAAGCGCGCCGATCCGCAAAAACAGCTCGTCCAGGTCAATGGGCTTGACCATATAATCATCCACACCGATGCGGTAACCCCTCTGCTTGGCGGCAAAATCATCCCTTGCGGTCATAAACAGAATGGGGATATTCTCATTCAGGCTGCGGACGGTCTTCGCAAATTCAAAGCCGTCAATGCCGGGCATCATAATATCCGACACGATCAGGTCAAACACTGTGCCATACATGGCATCGTAGGCATCGTTGACATCCAGGCAGCCGGTTGCCTGATAGCCGCTGCTGTTCAAAAAGGCACAAACCGTGCGGTTTAAGTCCTTGTCATCCTCCACGACCAAAATCTGAAACATATTGCCACCTCCACAAATATGCTCCATCATAGCAGGCAAATGTTAATGTTTTGTTAAACCGCACACAGGCACATTTATCTTTGCCAAGGGCAAGGATCAGAGTGTCAAAAAAGTACCTTTTCCGAAAATGCGTGTCATTCCGAGGAGCGAAGCGACGTGGGAATCCGTTCCTAAAAGTATATGTTTTACCTAAAAAATAAGCAAAAACGGAATTTTTTGAGAAACGGATTGCCACGCCTCGTCGAAGCACAAGCCACAATATTTCATTTTCCGCTTACGGAAAATTTCATCCGTGCCTTGGCTTCTCCTCTCCCCACAAAGGCCGTTCGCCTTTGCGGGGACCCCTTTGTGGCTCGCAATGACAGGGGTTTTTTGACAGACTGACAGAGGTCAAAGGAGCCGACAAGACAAACAACGCGAGCCTGTCGGCGTACATAGGTACGGTAAGGCTCGCGTTTGTGCAGTAAGTCAAAATGCCTTGCGCAGCAAGATTTTTTTACCCCACATCCGTCAAAAATCAAAGATTTTTGCCACCTTCTCCCCAAGGAGAAGGCTATTTTTCATTACGCATTTTGACGGTTGGCGGCTTTTTTGACACTCTGAAAAGGCTTGACCAATCGGTCAAGCCTTTTCTTTGTAGGGACACCGCTCCTGCGGTGTCCGCAAATGCATATTTCCTCCGGACACCCGGGGACGGGTGTCCCTACGGTTAAAATAATGTGGTTATCCAATAAATCAATCCATAAACCACAGATGCACTCACGCCATACACAATCACGGGTCCTGCAATCGTAAACATTTTTGCACCCACGCCTAATATGAAACCCTCTGCTGCTGTCAATATAGGACACAGTGATTTGCAAAAATATTTCCATCAAGTCGGCGGTGTGGTATAATGTAGTAAGGGAGCGTGATATTATGAAAAAAATATGCGTTATTTTATCAATGTTGCTTATTCTTATCTCTGTGTCCGCTTGCAAAATCAATAATACTACACCAACAACCGAAAGGCCTGATTATCTTTCGGAAATAATGAAAAAATCGGATGAATGTCCGCAATTATCCAAAGGCGAATTTATTGAAATCACAAACAATTACTTGTCAACAAAAGAGTGGGTACTCCCGTCTGAAAAGGCATGTTTTTATACATACGGTGTTAATTATAGTGCATATATTATCGAGGATGAATATCTTTTCTCACTCAATACAAAAGTCAATGCTGACGGTTCTTTAGAATATGATTTCTACTTATCTCATTATATTGATGGTGTAGCGTCTGAATCAGAAACCGATCCTTTACTTTTCGAAAAATTCATTAAATAACGTTCAAAAGGCTTGACCGATTAGGTCAAGCCTTTTGCGTTAGAATAGGGTTGTTATCCAATATATTACGCCATAAACAACTGATGCCACCGTGCCGTAAACGATTACCGGTCCTGCGATTTTGAACATATTCGCGCCAACGCCTAAAATATATCCCTCTGAACGGAATTCTATTGCAGGAGATGCTATTGCGTTTGAAAAACCGGTTATTGGAACCAAAGTGCCGGCGCCGGCGTGCTTTGCTATTCTTTCAAAAAGCTTTAGTCCTGTAAGAAGCGCCGCTAAAAAAATAAGTGTACAAGAAACCAAGGTTCTGCCATTTTTCTCACCTGAGCCTAACATCATGTACATTTCAAAAAGAAGCTGACCCAACACACAAATAAGACCGCCCACCAGATAAGCCATAAAAAAATCCTTGATTTTTCTTGACGGTGGTGAAGCCTTTTTTACCAACTCTGCATATTTAACCTTATCAGGCAGCATAAACGCACTTCCCTTTTTGTTTTTCCTTGTTTTATTATTAGTTAAAAAATAAATTTTATGTATTTAAAAAAATTGACTGTTGTAAAAAATACAACAGTCTTTAAAATTATCGGCGTGATGGATTTATAATAGGCTCTGTTGAAACCAGAATTGTTTCATTACCTATAACCACGATTTCCTCCCAAGGAATAATAATGTCATTTTCGTGACCGAGTACACCAAAAAGCTTTGGCTTACCGTAAATTACAAGTGAAGTAAGTTTACCTGTTTCGGTATCAAGCTCAATATCTGAAACATAGCCCAAAACACAACCGTTTTTTACACATACAACCTGCCTGTTACGAAGTTCATCTATTCTGCAACTCATATAAAAAACCACCCCATAAAATTTATGCGGTGGTTTTTAAAATCAGTCCTCAAAAACAGGAGCATCGGGATCCTCTTCGTCACTTTCCTCATCATCCTCATCGTCATCCTCTTCAGGAATTTCAAGACCGAGACTGCGACGCTTTTCAATATCCTCACCCGGGTGAGCTTCATAATAAGGATCAATTATAAACTTTCTGATAGCGGGGAAAGCACAATACTGTATCATAAGGAAACGGAAAGCCGGGAAACAGCAAACATTAAGTAAAAATGCAACAGTCCAAGCAATAGGATGACCCAACAAGAACAGTACGGCACTTACAGCATAAACAAGCAACAAGAAAAATCCGCAAATCAAGTTATTTTTAAAGTTAAGAAAAACGAACTTAAAGCTATTGCGGTAAATTTGTGTAAGCTTAAATTTGAATGTTATAATAAGAGTCCAAACATAATAATGCATCATTGCATAAATCATTGCTAATGCAAGGCTGAGACCCAAGCAGATTGATTCAAACATTCCGCCGCCCGCAGATGCTTCCCAGAACCACCAAAGGTCAAAAACAAGAATTACCATTACAAGTATATCAATAATGCCTGCAATAAGCGCCTGCTTCCAATTCTTTTTAGCGGTTTCAAAAAAGTCAGAAAGACCGAAGGAATGTTTATCTCTTGCGGTGTTACGCATTACATTAGTCATACCAACATGGCCAAGACCTGCAATCGGGAAAAGAATGGTGAATATTGTGTATACCGCATTAATGGGGATAAATTTCCAGAAATTACGGAAATATGTTTCAAAAAAAACTATAAATGTTTTCTTTTTGGGGGCATCCTTTCTTATTCCGGGACCCGCCTTTTCATAATTAAATAAACCGAAAAAACCTGCCATAACTAATTAATACTTCCTTTTCTTTTTACCTGAATAAATAAACTTTTCACTAAGAGAAATATCCTTAACACCCAAAAGATAACCAACGGTTGATACAGCGGGGGCAATAAGCAATAAAGCAAACAAACCGATAATCTGCAAAACACCAAGCTGTGCAAAGGGTGTACTTCCGCCACCGCATATCATATCTATAAATCCGAAATTTGAGCTGTTTATAAACGAATAAAGCACAACGGTAAGTGTTTTTCCGAAAACAAGGAATAAAATTAAAATAATCAGTGCAGGGATTTTTGCAATAAGTCCGATTTTCAGTCCCCTGAGCATATCAGATTTACGATGCTTAAAGCGGACAAGGTTACTATCCTTTGCACCCAAATGCCACATAGAAGGATAAATAAAGCCAATTAGTATCATGGTAGAAAAAAGTTGTGTAACAAGTGCGAAAACCGTATCCCCTGTTTTAGAAATCTGACTTCTTACGGTTTGCTTATTGATTTTATATCCCTCATCCTCAGAATACTTTTTAAGAATAGCATCTTCCCCATCATCATAATAATATGTATAGTTTTCAATCTCTTTGCCATCCTTATCATAAATAACGGCATTATAACCTATTTCATCAGTAAAGAAAGAACTGCATAAAACAAGAAATGACATTGCAATAAAAACACAAAGCACGGTAACAACACATAAGCTACCAAACATTTTTAATCCAAGTTTTAAATTTTCCTTTTCCATTAGTACAACTCCCAATGCAAATATAAAACTATTATATTATATATAAATACAAAATGCAAGAAGTTAAATTGACTTCTTGCATTTTTTTCATTATTTTTTACATTTTATTTACAAAAACACACATAAAAGCACCGCTAAGGCAACAGCACCCAAAAATAGCGCAAGCCCAAGCAAACGCTTTTTTCTTCTTCTTTTCTTAAAACGAGTTCTCAAGGGTGCATTTGTTCCCAATTCTTCAAAATTTAATGTGAACTCACTTGCAGCCTTTTGCAAACGTTTTGCACCCAAATTTCCATACTGCGGAGTAACATAAAAAACTATCTTTTCAAAAATTTTACTGCCGGTATTATTAACCTCAATCACCGTTTTATTTACACCCTTAACCATATACTGCCCCTTTCGGTTTTGTTTCCATTTTATAGATTTTTTGGATATTTTTATTTTTGGCAAAAGTAATTTTGGTTATTCAGGTTTACATAAAAATGTTGATAAGTCGGTGGAAAAGTCTATTAACTTGCTGTTTTAAGCGGAAATTTTATCCACCGGTTGACTTAATACGACATTATGTGATAAAATAATTTATAATTTTTCTGTTTTAGATAATTAGTTATTCAATTATCCTTCCCGTTAAAAATCCTACTGTGCGTTCTACCGAATCACGGGAATTACCCCAATCGGCACCCTCAGCTTTACTACGATAATCATACATTTTACAGTAATGAGAAACATCCTCACAAAGCGTTTTTACATACTCACTTGTAATGCGCTCAAGGCTCTTTTTCATTTCAGAGCCGTAATGCGGGCATTTATGCTTATCAAGCCCCTTTACAAGCATTTCAAAATGAGGCATACAGAACATTGGCTGAGCATCAAAAAGAGCACGGAAATCACGCTCATTTTCATAACAACGATAAATTGTATCTATCATTCGTGACATACCCCATTCAATCTTGTCACATATAAAACAGCTTTCCATTAATCCTTTTGCCTTACTTGCTTTTTTATCGGCAGAATTGAAAAGCTTTTTCTGAAATATATTATCCCCTACGCTTTTAATATGGGTTTCAAGCATAAGAGCCAACTGTAATCTTCCACGGCGTGCCATCATTTTATCATAATGCACAGTACAAAAGCCTGTTTTATTGGTTTCTATACGAACATCAGGCTCCATCATAGCGTCCCCTAATATGTAATCAAGAAGATGCTCTTCAACAGTTGCCTTCATACGGCATATAGGGCATCCATCCTGAACTTCAAATACCTCACTGACAGGTATGGTACAAATATCATCTCTCATTAAAAACAACTCCTTATAAACCGCTTTTAAATTTATTATAATACAAACACTCAAAAAAATAAAGACCGAAGGTGAAAGAAATGAAAGTAATTTTCAAAAACGGAAACACATATCTTGAAGATGTTGAAAATTTCGATATTGCCGCAACGCTTGACTGTGGGCAGGCTTTTCGTTGGGAAACCGATGGAAGCCGCTGGTATGGTGTTGCATTTGACCGTGAGCTGACGCTTGAAAAAATTGATGATACAATAATTCTTTACAATACAACTGAAAAAGATTTTAACGAAATCTGGTATAATTATTTTGATCTTGACCGCAATTATGCCGAAATCATAAAACAGCTGAGCACAGACAGTCGTTTTATTGAACCGTGCAAATTCGGCAGCGGAATAAGGCTTTTAAACCAATCACCTTGGGAAACGCTTTGTTCCTTTATAATCTCACAAAACAACAATATCCCCCGAATAAAGGGTATAATTGACCGTTTATGCAGTAATTTTGGTGAGAAGAGAGATGGTTTTTATACCTTCCCCACACCGCAGGCAATTGCTGAAAAAAGTGTTGAAGAGCTTGCGGTACTCAGAGCAGGCTTTAGAGCAAAATATATTCTTGATGCTGCAAAAAAGGTAAGCAGTGGTGAAATTGACCTTGAAGCCGTTAAAAAGCTTTCCTGCGATGAAGCAAGGCAGGTGCTTATGAGAATTTGCGGAGTGGGCCCTAAGGTTGCGGATTGCACACTGCTTTTCGGATTGGGATTTACAGAAGCTTTCCCTAAAGATGTATGGATAAAACGCATTATGGAGCGTGATTTTGGCGGAGTTTTGCCCGAATGTGCCATACCTTTTGCAGGGATTGCACAGCAATATCTGTTTTTCTATGCCAGAAGTCACTCAGAAACATTTTAAAATGTAAATATCACTCACCGCAAAATCAGAATAGTATGTAGTGTATCATACTAAGAAATGAGATTTTGCGATGAGTGATTTTTTTATAATTTTAATAGGAATACTTATTCCTTTTTTCGGCACAACACTTGGCTGTGCACCTGTGTTTTTTATAAAAAACGATTTAAACGGCACCTTGCGCCGTGTGCTTTTAGGCTTTGCGGCCGGGGTTATGATAGCAGCATCTGTATGGTCGCTTTTAATCCCCGCTATTGAAATGACAAACCAATCCCTTAACTTTATACCTGCTGTTACAGGCTTTTTAATTGGAATTTTCTTTTTAACTGCTATTGACGCTTTGATTATAAGGCTTACCGAAAACAATACCCCACAAGCTGATACAAAAGGTATTTTAATGACAGCAATTGCAGTAACGCTTCACAACATACCCGAAGGTATGGCAGTGGGTGTGGGATTTGCCGCTATTTTAAGCGGTGAGGGTGTTATTACTTACGCACAAGCCTTTGCACTCACAATAGGTATTGCAATACAGAATTTTCCTGAGGGAGCAATAATTTCAATGCCTTTAAAATGTGCAGGTTTTTCAAGAAGCAGAGCCTTTTTTTACGGTGTACTTTCCGGAATTGTAGAGCCGTTGGGAGCTGTGTTTATGCTTATTTTAACATCGGTTCTCTCCCCTTTTTTGCCTTATATTCTATCCTTTGCCGCAGGGGCAATGATTTATGTTGTTGCAAGAGAGCTTATTCCCGAATCACAATGTCCCAACGGTTATACTTCAGCAACACTTGGCACAGCGGCAGGTTTTGCACTTATGATGCTTTTGGATGTTGCATTAGGATGAAAAAATCCCGATTGGAAATTTTCCAATCGGGATAAATTTAAGCTATAATTATTTAACCATGCTTGCAACTTCTGCAGCAAAGTCATCTACACGCTTTTCAATACCTTCGCCCTTTTCAAAACGAACATAATCAACAATCTTAATGTCAGCTCCGAGCTCCTTAGCGGTCTGCTCAATATACTTGCCAACAGTAAGGTCGCCATTGATAACGAAGTCCTGATTAACAAGGCAGTTTTCCTTATAATACTTGCCAATCTTACCTTCAACTATCTTTGCAAGAACCATCTCAGGCTTGTTAGCCATCTTAGGATCTTCCTTCATCTGAGCAATAAGGATTTCCTTTTCCTTCTCGATAACCTCTGCAGGAACAGAAGCCTCATCAAGATAGGAGGGGTTCATAGCAGCAATCTGCATTGCAACATTTTTACCCATTGCAACGAAATCAGCATTTGTTTCATCAAGAGTGGTATCAAAGTTAACCATAACACCAATCTTACCACCTGCATGGATATAGGAAACGGTCTTACCCTCAAAACGAACGAAACGACGAACACGGATGTTCTCACGAATCTTGAGGAAGAGTTCCTGAACCATTTCTTCAACGGTCTGGCCATTTTCAGTGCACTTGAGGAGTGCATCAACATCAGCCGGATTCTGATCAGCAACAATGCCTGCAACACGTGCAGCCAAAGCCTTGAAATCGTCACCATTAGCAACGAAGTCAGTTTCAGAGTTAAGCTCAACAACAGCACCTACGCCTGTTTTGGAAACAGCAGCAACTGTACCCTCAGCGGCAATACGGCCTGCCTTTTTAGCCTGGGAAGCAAGTCCCTTTTCACGAAGATAGTCAACAGCTGCGTCCATATTGCCGTCACACTCAACAAGAGCCTTCTTGCAATCCATCATACCGCAACCGGTTTTCTCTCTTAAAGCCTGTACATCTTTAGCAGTAAAAGCCATAACTAATTTCCTCCTGTAAAGAATTATTCAGCGTCTTCAGCAGTCTCGGTCTCAACCTCAGCTTCAGCCTCTTCGGTCTCAACAGCAGCAGTGCCCATTTCAGCACCCTGTCTTGCTTCGATAACAGCGGAAGCGATAGTTTCTGCGATGAGCTTAACAGCACGGATAGCATCATCGTTACCGGGGATAACAGCATCAATCTCGTCAGGATCGCAGTTGGTATCAACGATAGCAATAATCGGAATACCGAGCTTCTTAGCTTCGCTTACTGCGATACGCTCCTTGCGGGGGTCAACAATGAAGAGAGCTCCGGGGATCTTCTTCATATCCTGGATACCGCCCATAAACTTTTCAAGCTTCTCTATTTCAAGATTGAGCTTGATAACCTCTTTCTTGGGGAGAAGATCGAAAGTACCGTCATCACGCATGGTACGGAGCTGGTTAAGACGATCAATACGAGTACGAATTGTTGTAAAGTTTGTGAGCATACCGCCGAGCCAACGAGCGTTAACATAAGGCATGCTGCAACGCTCAGCCTCTTCCTTAACGGAATCCTGAGCCTGTTTCTTGGTACCTACAAAAAGGATATCGCCGCCTTCAGCTGCGATGTCACGAGCGAACAGATAAGCTTCGTTAAGCTTCTTAACTGTCTTCTGAAGGTCGATAATGTAAATACCGTTGCGTTCTGTGAAAATGTACTGAGACATTTTCGGGTTCCAGCGTCTTGTCTGATGTCCAAAATGAACACCTGCTTCAAGAAGCTGTTTCATAGATACTACTGCCATTTTAATTTCCTCCTGAGGTTTTTCCTCCATCCCGTGGCGTTCGGGGATCGCCGACAGTGGCAGACACCTGCCCGACTTCACACGGAATGTGTGTAATATTTTACCATTGCGACCATAATGATCCACAATAGCTGATAAATTATATCACAAAGTGTTTTAAAATGCAATAGTTTTTTAAAAAATTTCTGCGATTATAAATATTATTTTATTTTATTAAAGGTTTCTATCCACAATCTTTTAATAATTTCATGTCCGCATGCTGTGGGATGAACACCGTCACCTGTCCAATATTCGGCAGGTGCTTTTTTACAGGCTTCATCAAAAGCGGGTTGAAGTTCAATAAGCGGCAGGTTATACTTTTCAGCAATTTTCTTGGAAACAGCCGCTTTTTCGGCAACATCGGTTTTAAATCTTTCAAATCTATCAGGCATTTCTTCTGTATTACGGGTTGAAGCAGCCTCAAGTACATAAGGTGCAATAATTATAAGCTTAGTATCAGGGCAAGCCGCCTTGATTTCATCAATAAGCATACAGTAAATTTTTTCAAACTTTTCGGTTTCAACACCGTTTTGACTGCCGATTTCATGCCAAGTATCATTAACACCTATGTAAATACTTGCATAATCAGGCTTTAAATTAATAAAATCTATCTTTATCCTGGCATAAAGATCAACTATTCTGTTACCGCTTATTCCACGATTAATAAACTCATATTCACCGGGGCAATCTGTACCCAAAGAAGCCTTAACCAAATTAGCATATCCGTCACCCATACCGTAAAATTTATCACGAGGTCTACCGCAATCTGTTATAGAATCACCCTGAAATAAAATTCTTTTTGCCATAATTTTAAACCACCTTTACTATTATTAAAATATTTAATTTTTATTATCGGAAATATTATCCGTAAAAACAATCTGAGCAGCACCGTCAGACAAGGTAATTCCACACCCTGTAAACTTATTATTTTTAGAATCAGGTGCGCCTCCTACCACGGCATCACAATTTTGCAATCCATAGCTATCAATCCAACTGTTTGGTTTAAATATACCGCATTTATGGGTATGACCGAACAGCAAAAGCTCAGGCTTTATACTACCGAATATAAGCTCACACCACTCACGGTATATATCGTTTTCAATTTTAAACTGACCCTCTCCGCAAAAAGTAAACGGAATATGGCATATAATAATTTTATGCTTTACATCTGCGGCTTCATATTCCCGTTTTGCATTCTCAATAACTTTTTTTATAAAATCGATCTGCATTAAACGGTAGCTGTGGAAGCAAACGGTATTACCGTATTCAGGATGTGAATCATCCTTATCCTCACCGCAATCAAGTATCATTCCCCAAACATCACCTAATTTAAAGGTATAATACGGCTTACCGTAATTAT
Organism: Oscillospiraceae bacterium; assembly: GCA_015065645.1. Taxonomy (GTDB): domain Bacteria; phylum Bacillota; class Clostridia; order Oscillospirales; family Acutalibacteraceae; genus UBA737. The sequence goes on from SVPW01000027.1 coordinate 13,333, forward strand.
CCGGGGTGTAATCAGAAAACTTTTCAGCATAAAGCCCTCTTGTATCATGATTTCCACGGGAAAATAAAACAGGTATTTCGCCCTTGGTAATTTCAGATGCTATGCGGTAAATAGAATTAAAATTAGCAACATCACCCGAATGATTCGGAATATCTCCGTTAAGCACAAGGATATCTGCATCACCGAATTTTTTTGCCGCCTCTATTGGCTGTTTTTCCATATTATGAGCATCCGAAATATGATAAATTCTAACCTTTCCGCCTTTTACGGGGCGGAATTTATAATTAATACAAACCGGTTCCTCACTTGTTGGGAAATAGGGCTTTCTTTCAATAATTTTGCGGTAAACCACCGTATATTCCTTTTGTTCATCAAGAACATTCTTTGGAATATCAACCTTATGTACCAAAGTATGCGACCTTAAAATTCCATTAGAATCATCATAATATTCCTTATCCCCCACCTTAATGTACACAAGTACGGAACAATTAAAAGGAATAAAAATCTGATATTTTTCCGCAACCGCAAAAACTGTGGGATGTGCCGTCATTTCATTTGTTATCATACACATAGCCGTCACCTTTTATTTCAAAATTACCAATTAAGTATAAATTCAATTATAAAGCAAGCGCTCCAAGAAAAGTTTTTGGCACAAAGACCAACATTATTCTTTGCATCATAATTTTCATAGATATGCTCTTTATCCAAATCAACCAAAGAAAGTATATTCTCTTTAATAATATCCGCTATCGGAAAATTATAATTTTTAAGCCCCTTTGCGGCAAAATATGCTGTATTAAGCCACAACGGGCCACGCCAATATTTAGTGGAATACTCAGGATTATCAAAAGATACTGTTGGCATTGTGGAATTAAATTTGTTTTCATCCTCAGCAATTTTAGCCATTTTTTCGGCACGCTCATCAGATGCGGTTTTAACGAAAAGCGGCATAAAAGAGGCAGGAGTTAAGCAAAATGAAAAATCACCGGAAAAATACCTATCAGTATAAGCGGATATTTCTTCATTCCAAAATCTGCTTTCTATAAGCCGTTCCAAATCCTTTGCCTTTAACATCCATTCGGCTGTATCAAAGCCTAAAATTTCGGCAATTTCCACCATGCTTTTATAAAACAAAAGCATATAGCAGTTAAGGTCAACAGGATAAAGATTAAATATACCGTTATCCCACCTTACGGAATTATCCCAGCCTGTTTCCCAACCAGCCCATTTAAGGTTTTCTTCATCTGTGCCGTGCATATATGTACCGTAATAGAAAAGGCCGTTATGAAAACGCTGTGTGCGCCAAAACTTTTCATTAAGAACCAACTTTTCATAAACCCTTTTTAAAATTGAGTTATCATTTGTGCGTTTTGCAGTTTCCAAAGCCGCCCAAGCAAAAACAGGAGGCTTAGAGCTGTGAAAGCCCATATCACCGTTATAAAGAAGATTATCCGGCAACATACCGTCATCCTTTATATAGCTTAAAAATCCCTCTATTTGGTCAAAAGCCAACTGCTTATCATAACGAGAAACCGCCATACCATGAAATGCCGAATCCCAATTCCACACACCCTTAAATACATTTTTATCAGGAGTGATGAACTCACGGTTAGAAAAAACAGATACATATTCTTTAAGGCGGTTGCTTTCAAGAACATTTACAGCCCTTACAAGCAACGAATAATCCCTTTGCGATAATTTTCCCTTATATGAATTTACAAACTGCGAAGCCTTCATACAAGAAACCTCCCGCTTAATTCAATCCCTTTTAAATCTTTTTTTATTCTTTATATAATCTTTTACAATAGCAGACATTGTAAAGCTTTTTTTAGCACTGTAAAGATGATACATTAAAAGCCTTAAATATGTTGAGGGATGATAATTCTTTATATCTTTTGGATAGCTTAATAAAATTTTTCTGATATCCTGTTCCGAACACTCCATAAATTCATTGGTCATTTCGTCTGTATTAACCTTAATTTCTTTGAGTGATTTGAACTCATCTGTATTGATTTTAAGCCTTAAAACGCAAGTTAATGCAATATTATAAATATCGCCCTCAAAATCAACACTTAATACCCTTAAAGAATCCATATCAACATATTCTTCAATTTCGGTCATTTTTTGTTCCAATGTTAAGTTTTCTTCTATATCAAGCTCCTCAGCTAAAGCTCTTTTTACCCATCTTACAACAAAATCCGAATACACTTCACCATTTGATGCATTAAAGAAGTCTCTTTTTTCTATTTGTTCACCTATGGTTGCTGCCCATGTTGAAGGATAATCGTTGGTTTTTTTATTGCTGATTCTTGATAATATTGCATTTCCGTTTTTTGAAACAAGAATTAAATGCAAACAGAAGCTGTTATTTAAAAATTCTCCTTTGAGATTCAAAGCATTTTTATATACTTCATTTATTTTTTCTTCTTGGTTTAGATTAATTATCGGTTCATTTTTGGTATCCAATCTGCGTAAAATATCCCAAGAAAACTGTAATCGGGACCACTTGGTTTTTTGTAATCTTATTTCAACCTTATTTCCCTTTGAGCTTTTTTCAATATGACATACAGCAAACTTTTCTTCATCCTCACCACGCTGTTTTATCAAATCAATTTTTCTACTGGTATTATTGTATTTATCATACGAAACTTCATCGTATCCGTCTAAATCGTTACCGATTTTTGAAAATTTATAATCTGAATCAATTCTGCTATTACGCAGGTCAATATAAATATCCTCCGGTTTCCAACCTCCCGGATTTTTAGGCACACATTAAGTCTTATTATATCCCCACGAATATGCACTTATTCCGGACTCATTTAAAACCTCAAAGGTATGCTCTTTCATAATTTTATTAAACTGAATCTCTGATTTTGTTGAAAATTTGATTTTATCAAATAAAAGATTAAAAATCCAAATCACGGCAACAGCTATTGCACCTATCCACAATAAAATAATTGAAACTTTAGATAAATCAAACACATTATGTATTAGCTCATTAAAAGATGCCGAATCGGATATTTGTTCAACACTGATTCCCGCTAAATATGAAAGCCATATCCTAAATAAATTATTTTTTCAGAAATCCTATAAAGCCTTAATGCAATACTCAATTATTTTTTCCTTTCAAATTATAAAAATTAATATTTATTGTAATTCAATTTTATTCTTTTATTTTTAAGCTCACTATAAATCATTTTTGCGATATAGTGAGCATTTGCTGAGGATTGCCCCTTTGCATTTCCTAAAACTGCCACACCAAGCCTTAGCTTTTTGTTTATTATGACCGATGTTCTAAAGGTTCCCACCCCACCAACATGCCAAAGCTGATTTGAACATTTATATGTATGCCACCCGATGCACATAAGATGGTTATCATTTTTAAGTGCAGATTTTTCACAAACCGTATGAGCCGAAGTGATATAAGGCTTATCACTTTCTATCTGCAAAGCAACATAGCGCAGCACATCCTCAATATTACTTACCATTCCCCCACCTGCAATATAGGGGTTATTCTTTTTCCACACCCAAAAAGGAAGTATTCTCTCCCCTTTAACGGCAAGAGGTGTACGAAATTTTGGATCAGCCTCAACAACAGTATTTATAAGACCCAAATCATTTTTGATAAATTCCTCAAAAAGCACCGAAAAAGACTTTTTTGTAACCGTTTCTGCGATAACAGCAGCAACAGCAGAAGCAAAATCAGAATAGCCGTAACGAACCTTTGGTTTTAAAAAACGGCGGCGTTCAAGACTTTTTATCACCGTTTCCATCGTACAGTTTTCATAAGGGTTTTTGCGTGCATAACCACCTGCTATAAGATGCGGTATAGTAATCTCTATAGGAGTTAAATGATGATAGCCTGCGGTGTGGGTTAAAAGCTGATGGATTGTTGGGTATTTTCCTTTTTTAAGAGGCAAATACTTATCAACCGTGCAGTTTATATCAAGTATTCCTTCCTCATAAAGTTTTAAAATAAGGTGGGCGGTTACGGTTTTTGAAACAGAACCAATATCATAAAGTAAACGGTTTTCCTCTTTTGGATTGCCGAAAATATAAAATCTGCCCTCTTTATAAAGACCAATCGTAAGCCTATTTTTACTTGAAAGATTTAGATACCTTTTTATCTTTTGGGCAATTTTAAAACGGAGATCGCTATAGCTTAATGAAATAATATCCAAAACACCGCACCTCTGCGTTTTTATTGATTTATATTAACGATTTTACAAAAAGAGCTACCGTTTCTACATGTGAAGTTCTTGGGAAAAGATCAACACCGGTGTATTCTACAAGATTATAACCCAATTCACTCAGTCTTGCGGCATCACGTGCAAATGTTGAAGGGTCACAGGAAACATAAACTATACGCTCAGGCGAAAAATCATTTGCTATAGTTTTGAGCAAATCTTCATCACACCCTTTACGAGGTGGATCCACTATTACAACCTTTGGGCTTATATTACGCCGTGCAAGTTGTTTTGCCGCCTCAGATGCATCGGCACAAATAAATTCGGCATTGGTTATACCGTTTTCTTGTGCATTGAATTTTGCATCCTCAACCGCTTGCGGTACAATTTCAACACCTATAACGCCTTTTGCCTCATTTGCCATTGAAAGACCGATTGTTCCGGCACCACAATAAAGATCAAGTATATCCTCATTCTTTGCGTTGGCATATTGGGCAGCTTTCATATAAAGCTTTTCTGCCATACAGCGATTAACCTGATAAAACGAAAGGGCTGCAAGCCTCACCTTTACACCGCAAAGAGTATCGGTTATAAAATCACTTCCGTAAACAGTGACACACTTATCTCCCAAAATAACATTGGTATCGGCAGTGTTAATATTAAGCTGAACGCTTTTTAAATCATCTGCCAAAACAGCTTTAAGCCTTGCAACAAGGTTATCAGCAAAGGGAATATTGTTACCGTTTATAACAATAACAGCCATTATTTCGCCGCTTGTTTCAGCACGGCGCAAATAAAAATGACGAACAAGTCCCCTACCGCTTTTTTCATCATAAACGCTTATACTATTATCCGTTATCCACTCTTTAAAGGCTTTTGAAGCCTTTGCAAATTGCATTGGTTGCAAAAGGCAATCCCCACAGGGAACTATGCGGTGAGAATGGGTTGCATAAAAACCAACATCCCCGCTTGGTAAAACCGGATACTGCGCTTTATTACGATAACGAATTGTTTCTTCAGCGCAAATTATGGCTTTTGGTTCCATATCAATACCGCCGATTCTTTTTACTGCATCGGCAATACGCATTCGCTTTATTTCACATTCACTTTTATAATCAATATGGCGATATACACAGCCGCCGCATTGCTTAAAAACGGAACAATCAGGATTTACCCTTATATCTGACGGCTTAATAAGCTTTTCTATTATTCCGTAAGCATAACGGCTTTTCACCTTTACTATTCTTATATCCGCAATATCGCCAACGGCTGTTTGCGGAATAAAAACAGCCATGCCGTCTACACGGGCAATACCACTACCCTCTGCCGACATGGCAGTAATTTCAACATTAAAAATATCGTTTTTATTCATAACTTTTTTTCACGGGTGCTTCCTCAACATCCTTACCCTCTAGTGCACCCTCACTGAAGATTGAATAACCCTTACGGCAATCATAGCTGCCGTTTTTCACATTTATTCTTACATCATTTATTACAACAGTTCCCTCATTAATCCAACCTGAATCCACCTGCGAAAGACCTGTTTGCCAATATAGATTACGCACCTTTTTACCATTTTTAACAGCCGCTCTTACAGCTGTGCCCAAAGAATTATTAATGCTATAAACGGTTAAAACCTGATTACCTGAAGGCGAAGCAACCGAATAAATTTCTTCCCCCTCAGGCAAATCATCCATAGTAAAATAAAGGCTATCATAAACGGAGAAAAAAGTATTTATTGCAACAACTATTGCAGTTAAAATATAGACAAAAGATAATATCTTTTTTTTCACAGTCAATTAACCCCTTTTCAAGCACTGACGGTAAATTTTTGTGTATTGATTGCAGTTATTGTGCTGTTATACTGTGCAACAGCATAACAACCGTGTACCAAATATGCCATTAAAAAATAAGGTAATGTGAATATGATCGGCATACCCGTCAGAGAAATTAGCACCCAAACAAACATACTGAACACGAGACACACATAATCAAGCATCGTTCGTTTTGAAAGCACCTTAGCTGTATCCATAACGGTAAACGCAGGCATTTTTTCATCTGCAACAAATAAAAACGGTGCTAAATAATAACGAAGCATTAAAAACACCCAGCCTATTAAGCCTGCAACCGCCAAAAACACCTCTAAAACCCACAAATTACCTATAAATTCAGGAATAGAAATACCTGCTGCCTCATAAAAAGAAGAATTAAGCAGTACGCTTACAACAAACGCAGGTAAAAAACATACAAAAGCCCACAGTGAACCCTTTATCACCAAACGAGCAGAAAGATTTGCCGCACGGCCAAAACGCTCACCGCTTGAAAAATAATAAAAAATTTGTATGGGATTTTGGGTTATACCCGATAAAACAAACCACATATAACGCAGTAAACCAAATAAAACAGGCAAAACGGCAAAAACCACAAACAATATATTTAAAGCCAAGCTTACCGCCATACTTTTAGTTATATAGCTTAAAATATCACATACAAACAGCCCCGAAAAGACACAAAACAAAAAGCCAACGGTTGCCGCCATACAGGAAACCATTTTATTTTTCAAGGCAGCACGAGCTGTGGTTCTTATAACCTTTGTTGGCACCAACATCACATTTCACTCCAAACATCAGAGAAATACTTTAATTATATTATAACATCAATATACCAAAAAGCAATTTAAAAAGTATTACAGAATTTTTAATTTTGCAAAGCTTGCCATAATATTTTTCTTACCAACCTTTTGGAAGTGGATTTCAAGCAGTGTATCTCCTCCCATTGGTGTTGCACCACGAATAACCCCCACACCAAATACCTTATGCTCAACAGTTTGTCCCACACGGTAAACGGCTTTAGTACCGGAAGAATTATCATCACTTTTTGGAGGACGGTTTGCAAACGAAACCTTTTCCCCACTTGAAGCCGCAGAATGAGAATATGATGGTGTTCGCTTACCGAAAGCAGAGCCACCGAATGAAGAATTCCCAAAAGAATGAGAGGATGAAAATCCCATAGAAGGTGTGCGGTCATTACAAAATTCAGACGGAATTTCACGCAAAAAGCGTGAAGGAAGATTACGGTCGGTTTTACCGTAAAGCAACCGATTTTGAGCCCTTGTTATAGTAAGCTGTTTTCGGGCACGTGTTATGGCAACATAAGCAAGTCTTCTTTCCTCTTCAATCTCAGCTTCACCGCCATAAACCGATTGTGTTCCCGGGAAAATTCCCTCCTCCATTCCAACGAGGTATACCTTATCAAATTCAAGTCCCTTTGCAGAATGTATGGTCATAAGAACCACCTTATCATCATCGGCATCCATTGAATCAATATCACTAAAAAGTGCTATCTGCTCTAAAAATCCTGAAAGGGTGGGTTCTTCCGTTTCAAGCTCATATTGTTTTATAGTTGAGGTAAATTCCTTAACATTATCAAGCCTATCCCTTGCTTCATCTGTATTTTCACAAAGCAGAGCATTGCGATAACCGCTTTTTTCAAGCATTTCCTCAAACAGCTCACTGATAGAAATTTCATCTACCTTTTCGGCAAGCTGTTCTATCATATCGCAAAATTCAAGCAGTTTTGCGCTTGCTCTTGAAATTGAGGTATATTCATCAGAAGAGCGAAAAACTTCAAAAAGAGAAATGCCTAAACTTTCGGCAATATTAGCGGCATGACCTACCGTTGTATCGCCTATTCCACGTTTTGGTTCATTAATAATACGGCGAAGACGAATATCATCATTACGGTTGTTTATAAGGTTAAGATATGCCAAAACATCACGGATTTCCTTTCGCTCAAAGAAACGGAAACCGCCGATTATTTTATATGAAATGCCGCTTCTTGCAAAAACATTTTCCATAGAAGCCGACTGTGAATTCATACGGTACAAAACCGCATGCTGAGAAAACTTACTCCCCGAACGCACACTTTCTAAAATTTCATCGGCAACAAACCGTGCTTCGGCACGCTCATCTGCTGCGGTGTAAAGAGTTAATTTCTCACCGTCACCCTTATCTGTCCAAAGCTTTTTGCCCTTTCTGCCCAAATTATGCTTAATAACAGCATTTGCGGCATTGAGTATATTACCTGTTGAACGATAGTTTTGCTCCAAACGGATTGTTTTTGCACCCGAAAACTCCTCCTCAAAATTAAGGATGTTTTCAATCGTTGCCCCACGAAAACGGTAAATACTCTGGTCATCATCACCCACAACACAAAGGTTACCGTGAACCGAAGCCAAGAGTGATACAAGCACATACTGTGCGTGGTTGGTATCCTGATACTCATCAACCATTATGTACTTAAACTTAGAACCGTAATACTCAAGAACATCATCATTTTCACGCAAAAGACGAACCGTTTGAACTATCATATCATCAAAATCCATAGCATCGGCATCCTTTAACGCCTTGGTATAAAGCTTATAAAGCCTTGCTATGCTTTGCTTACGAGGGTCACTTCCGGCACTTATTTCAAATTCTGCAGGAGAAACAAGCTCATCCTTAGCAGAAGAAATTGCCGAAAGCACCGATTTATGCGGCAGAAATTTTTCATCAATATTCTGCTGCTTCATAATTTGTTTCATAAGCCTTCGCTGATCATCGGTATCATAAATGGTAAAATGCGAGCTAAAACCAATACGCTCAGCATTACGGCGAAGAATTTTTCCGCAAACAGAATGGAATGTACCTGCCCAAATATCCTCACCGCCTGCACCAAGCTTTGCGTTTATTCTATCCCGCAATTCCCCTGCGGCTTTATTTGTAAAGGTTATGGCAAGAATCTCCCAAGGGCGAGGAGCATTAACCGCAAAAACACCCGCCGGCAAAGTATCACACTTGCCGTTAATATAATCCATTGCAACAGCAATATCTTCTTCCGAGCAGTAACCATCATCCGTGCAGTTATAAGCATTACCGTATCTTACAAGATTTGCTATACGGTTAACCAAAACGGTAGTTTTGCCGCTTCCCGCACCCGCTAAAACCAAAAGTGGTCCATTAACCGTTATAACAGCCTCAAACTGACGGTCATTCATTGAACCAAAATCTTTTTCTATTAATTTTCTTCTTAAAGCATGCAAATTCATTTTAAAAAAACTCCATAAAATATTCTGTTTATTATTTTACAATATTTGAGCTGTTTTGGCAATATTAAATAATATTAATATAATATATTTTTATTATTACGGCATCCCCTCAAGATTGACAACAAAAATATGTGATGATATAATTTAAATAAAGATACAAAAGGAGTTTTTAATATGGCTAATATTTACAAAGGTATAAATTCGCTTATTGGCTCAACACCGCTTTTTGAGCTTGAAAATATAGAAAAAAAGCTTAATCTTAAAGCAAAAATTCTTGCAAAGCTTGAATTTTTCAATGTGGCAGGTTCTATAAAAGACCGTGTTGCTATGGCTATGATAGAGGATGCAGAAAAAAGTGGCAAATTAAATGCCGATTCTGTAATTATAGAACCCACAAGTGGAAATACGGGCATTGGTCTTGCGGCGGTTGCGGCTTCAAAGGGATATAAGTTAATAATCGTTATGCCTGACAGTATGTCGATAGAAAGAAGAAAATTAATGGCAGCATACGGTGCCGAGCTTATTTTAACCGAAGGCAGTAAAGGTATGAACGGGGCTATAGAAAAGGCCGAAGAATTAGCAGCCGAAATTCCCAACAGCTTTATAGCCGGACAATTTATAAATCCTGCAAACCCACAAGCCCATTTTAATACAACAGGCCCTGAAATATGGGATGATACCGATGGCAAAGTGGATATTTTGGTTTCCTGTGTCGGAACGGGTGGCACCATAACAGGAACAGGAAGTTTTTTAAAGCAAAAAAATGAGAATATAAAAATTGTAGCGGTTGAACCCGAAGCCTCCCCCGTATTATCAGGGGGAAAACCCGGAGCTCACCCGATTCAAGGTATTGGAGCAGGCTTTATACCCGAAATTTTAAACACCGATATTTATGATGAAATTATAACAGTTTCCGGAAAAGAAGCATTTTTAGTTGGAAGAATGTTAACCAAAACAGAAGGTATTTTAACCGGAATTTCATCAGGTGCAGCACTTCATGCGGCAATAAGCCTTGCTAAAAAAAGCGAAAACGCAGGCAAAAACATTGTTGTAATACTACCTGATACCGGTGACCGCTATCTTTCCACCGAATTATTTGATGAAAATAAGGATGTATATTAAAAAAACTCCGTATAGCATCTCTGCTATACGGAGCTTTTTTACTCTTCTTCAAAAATAAACGGTTTTATTTGGCGCATAATATCAGCCACCATTTCACAATGGGCAACCATTGTAACAGGGCGTGTTAAATCAAGACTGAAAACACCCATTATTGACTTTGCATTTACAACATACTTACCTGACATAAGCTCTATATCATAATCCTTTGAGCAGGCAACTGCCACAAACTTTTTAACTTTATCATAATGGTCAAGAAGAAGTTTCTTTTCAAGCATTTTTAAATTCCCCTTTTATTTACAAATCCGTTGTTATACAGTATTTTTTCAAATCAACCCTACCGTCAACTACCTCAACACCCTCAGCACGCAAAAGTGCGGCTTGGGATTCTTTTCCACCAAAAGTAAAAGCTTCGCTAAGTTCACCAAAACGGTTTACCACACGGTAACATTTAATATTTTCAGGGTCAGGATTCATATGCAAAGCATATCCTACCACCTGTGACCAACGAGGATTTCCCGCCATTAAAGCAATCTGCCCATAGGTTGCAACACGACCATAAGGAATACGCCTTACCTGTTCATAAATTTTTTCAAAAGTATTCATTATACCCCCACCGCCGTTTACGGCTAAAAAAACAAAATATGCGCTGAAATTTTACAATTTATAATCACACAGCATTACAATCCCATAAAGCATAGTGATTATATCATTATAGTTTTTGTTTGTCAATTATTTTATTCTATAAAACACAAAACCAAAATTTGATAATTTTCACGATTGACAAAATATGTATAATAATGCATAATATAATCATAAAAATAAGAAAGAAGGTATTTTATGACTCAAATCGTAAATCCTGCCACCGGTGGTGTATCAAGCTTTTTTTCCTCCTCAGCACCACTTATTATCATTCTCATAAGTATTTTACTTGCATTAACCATTACAATTCTTCTTTATATCTTTGTTTTACCCGAAAAACGCAGGAAAAAGCTTAACGGCTTTTTCAGAGGAATCGCTGATATTTTCAATTTCAAGGGTCTGCTTATAGAATCAATACTTAAATTCTTCTATGTATTGCTCACATTTTATTACATCTTCAGCGGTTTATTCTCAATGTTCACAAGAGATTATTTTGGTAATTTCAACATAGGCAGAGGCCTTTTAACAATGCTGCTTTCCCCCATTATCATAAGGCTTATTTTTGAGCTTTTCATGATGCTTATATTGCTTGTTAAAAATGTAATTCAAATCAATACCAAGCTTGGAAAAATGAACGATCAGAAAAAAGATGAGCCTCAAGGCAGTATTACAGAAAACCCTTTTACCCCTATTGAAAACACTACTGTATACACACCTGATACCACACCGGATACAACAGTTCCCTTTACAACAAGCTTTGCAACCCCCGCACCCGAACATACCGAAACCGCCAAAAAGGAAGTTTTTTGTCCGTATTGCGGAGTGAAGTATGATAGGAATGAAAATGCCGCTTGCCCAAGCTGCGGAAAAAATATTCCGGAATAAATTTAATATACCAAAAAATCTGTCTTGAATTATCAAGACAGATTTTTTTATAGCTTTATTTCCCCATTTTTTTCTTCAAATTCTTTTATACATTGACGAATAAGATACAAAATCTGCCCATTTGCAGACCTTCCCTCATATTTTGCAATATAATGCAATTTACCATGTAATTGAGGTTCTACTTCTATTCCCAAATGCTTATTTTCTTTATTTCGCATAAAATCACCAAAAAATCTCAATTTAAGTATATTTTAAGATTATTTTATGGTATAATGTTAATAGTATACTTATTTTAAGTATACTAAATATTTAATTGGGTGATTTAATGGTTTGTACATTTTTGGTCATAGAAATGCAGAAAAAAATACAGAAGAGAAATTACGAGCAGTAATAACATATTTAATCAAGTATGAAAATGTCAACACTTTTTATGTTGGAAACAATGGTAACTTTGATTTATTAGTACAAAAAGTATTAAAATAATTGAAGAACTCTCATCCACAAATAAAATTCATGATAGTCTTAGCGTATATGCCCACTAAAAAAGATGAACATATTGATTACTCTTATACAATATATCTTGATAAACTTGCCTATAGTATTAATAAATTTTCAATTATCAAACGAAATGAATGGATGTTAGAAAAATCTCATTATGTTATAACCTATGTAAAACAAACATTTGGCGGCGCTCACAAATTCAAATCTCTTGCTGAAAAGAAAAATAAAATTGTAATAAATTTAGCAGATGAAAAAGGACTGCCGTAACACAACAGCAGCCCCGTTTTCTTTATTGTTTCATGTCTTTTAAAAAAAGTAACCCGCTATAACGATCTCTTAGGAATACTATGTGTAAAGATATTAGCAGGTTACAAAAAAATAAATGTTTTATTAATGTTTTTTGAAAACAAATAAATACTCGTGTGCAATAAGCAAAAAATTATATTTTACACTATTTGTTTTCCAATATCCCGTTGCTTTGCAGTTATGCTGCTCTTTAATGATAAGTTCTTTCAATTTAAAACCTGCATCTTCAAAGATTCGCATAACTTCAAATGACATTGGTATCATATGTCCTTTTTGGCGTGTATCACCCATAAGAACTGCACAAAACTTGTCCTTTTTTAGAACACGGTAGCTCTCTGACGCAACCTTTTTCATTTCCTCAAGAAAATCCTTAACTTTAAGCAAAGACAAATCTTCAGGTATATCCTCGCTATATTGAATGATATCCGCATACGGTGGATGTGTGCAAATAAGATCAATGCTGTCATTCGGGATAAAGTCAAGGTTTCGTGCATCGCCTTTATGAAGATACACCTTGCCGTCTGCCCCTTCATGCTCAAAATCAGTTTTTTCTTTGCAACGAGCAAGTGCAACATCATTAACATCAACACCGATGATATTCCGATTAAGCAACTTTGCTTCTACTAACGTTGTGCCGCCACCTGCAAATTGGTCAAGGACTAAATCGTTTTCTTTTGAATAGCGCAGCAAAATATTTCGGGGGATGTATGGCGACCAATTACCACGCCACTTAGCATCATGAGTTGCCCAATCCCCTCGTTTTGGAAATGACCAATGTGTAGTCATCTCTAATTCAAAATCATCCGGTTCCCATTTAGTGATTTTCTTTGGCATTATTTAAAAACCTCGCTAATTACACCATCTTCCAAATCTTTAATATTGTAGATGTGTTGCATAACATCAAAGGTTTCTTCAAGGTTATTTCTTGCGCTTGTCCAACCTTTTCCATCGGTAAACCAAACGAATGTAAAACCCTCGATTTCTCCTGTTTCCCAAGCAAGCGTTTTATAACTACGTGCGGTTTCGTTTAATTTACTACCGCCACTTCCATAGAAATTGGTTTCGATACCATAAATCATATTGGGCGTTTTCACAACGAAATCAAATCGTTTTTCCATCTTACCTTGGTTTGAAATGGCGGATAAGTCGATATTCCACTTATTTGTGATTTGATGAATATACATTTCCTTAAAGTAGTTTACATCTTTAACAAATCCAGCTTTCTGAATAAAGCTTTCAACCAAATCTTCCATTAAGTGTCCGCCACGATTTTTACGACCATTGGAATCAAGACCTGTTTCAACACCCGTTGCGTAATCAACCAAATTGTTTACGATATGGTTTTCTAATAAATCGAACAATCCGGTTTCACGCATAAAGTATTTATAACGTTCATAATGAGCATGGCTATTAGGCGGATACTTTCCAAAATCAAATTGGAATAAGTGTCCACCGTTTTCATCCTGACAGTATATTTCACTAGCCCTAACCGCTAATAGTAGCGGAATGCACTTTAATACTTCGGGATATTTTCTCATTAAGTTTTCAAAATCAAGTTCAATATTTTTAGAGCCGATTAGTGAATTTAAGATGTTAAGTTCAACCTTAATGCCATCTACATTTCGATGAACTTTACCAAAATCTATGTAATAACCATAATCGGCAATACTATCGCGAAAACCAGACAACCATTCGTTAAAATTCCTCTTCATATAAATCCTCCTAAAAATTGCTAATAAGCAATTCTTTTATTTTGCCTCTAGCCTCGCTGTTGCAGTTAATCATTCGTGTTGCTTCTACTCGTTTGATTTTATGAGCTGAGTAAATGTCATCAAAGAAATCGTCTTCGGCATTTGAGTTCTTTGGGTCGGAATTACTAATTACAATCTTAGCACCTTTCTTGTGCATATCATCCACGAAACGAGCAAGTTCAATTTGTTCTTCGTCATTAAACAAATTTTCGGTATATGCAGTAAAACTTGCTGTATCAGTTATCGGTCTGTAAGGCGGATCGAAAT
>SVPW01000028.1 GCA_015065645.1 Oscillospiraceae bacterium
AAGCATTTTGCAAAGAAAAAGCTGTCGCCTATTCTTTTAATTATAATATCCGCAGTAGCGGGCATGGCGGTATACGGAATATAGAATTAGGGTCACAAAATGAGAAAGCCCCATCTTGCTTTTTTGTTTATCTGTTATTTTTAAAGGGGGTAATAGTATTACTGAATATTTTTATAAAAAGTATTGACAAATTATATACTTCGTGTTACGATGTATTACGCAAGGGGAGGTATAGTATGGATATTCAGTTAAAGAGGGGTCTTTTGGATGTTTGTGTTTTAGCAGCAATTAAGAATGAAGAATCATACGGTTATAAAATTATAAAAGATATGAAGCCGTATATTGAGCTTTCCGAATCAACCTTATACACCATTCTTAAACGATTGGAAACAGCTAATATGCTCACTGTTCGCACAGCTGAACACGATGGCAGACTTAGGAAGTATTATCGCATTACCGATGAAGGGATAAAGCGTATTGAAGAGTTTAAGGTTGAGTGGAAGGAAATTTTATCAATATACAGATTTGTAACAAAGGATGATGATAATGAATAAACAGGAGTTTCTATCACAACTGCGTAAAGGTTTAGCAGGATTGCCGCAGAATGAAATTGAAGAGCGTTTGGCATTTTACGGTGAAATGATTGATGACCGAATAGAAGAAGGCCTTTCGGAGGAAGAAGCGGTTTCGGCAGTAGGCAGTGTATCTGAAATTATTTCACAGGCGGTAGCAGAAATTCCTTTTTCAAAAATTGCCAAAGAGAGAATAAAACCAAAAAGGCGGTTAAATGCAGGGGAAATAGTGCTTTTGATTCTTGGTTCTCCTATATGGCTTTCTTTGGGGATAGCCGCTTTAGCCGTGATTTTCTCACTTTATATAGTTTTATGGTCTGTGATTGTTTCATTGTGGGCTGTTTTTGGTTCACTTGCAGCTTGTTCTATTGGCGGGATACTGTCTGGGGTGATTTTTGTTACAGGAGGTAAGGGAGCTTCGGGTGTTGTTATGCTTGCCGCAGGAATTATTTGTGCGGGATTTTCTATCTTTATGTTTTGCGGATGCAAGGCGGCAACAAAAGGTATTCTGATGCTCACGAAGAAAATCACAATATGGATTAAGGGTTGCTTTATCAGAAAGGAGGAAGCATAATGGGAAAAACAACAAAAGTATGGCTTGTTATAGCGGCTTCTCTTGTGTTGGTTGGAGGTATTATGTTTGTTTGTGTAATGTCAATACTTGATTGGGATTTTATGAGGCTTTCAACAGTTAATTACAAAACAAATACCTATGAAATCAGTGAAGCTTTTGACGGCATATCTATGAATACCGATACGGCAGATATCACATTCGTTTTATCGAATGACCAAAAATGCAAAGTGGAATGTTATGAAAAAGAAAATTTAAAGCATTCTGTTATGGTGAAGAATGGTTTGCTCAACATTGAATTGGTTGATAAAAGATCGGTGTATGATTATATTGAGCTGAATTTCGGCTCACCTAAAATAACGGTTTATCTTCCAAAATCGGAATATGCTTCTCTTTTTATTCGTGAATATACCGGAGATGTAAAGATACCAAAGGATTTTACATTTTGGGAAGCTCAAATTTTTTTAAGCACAGGTGATATTGATTTTGGTGCATCCGCTTTGGGTAAGATTAAGATGAAAACAAGCACAGGGGATATTGGTGTAAAGAATATTTCCGCCGGTTCACTTGAGCTTTCGGTTTCAACGGGTGATGTGAATGTTTGCAGTGTTAATTGCAAAGGGGAAGTATCTGTGGGTGTTTCAACCGGAAAAACACATCTTACCGATATTGAATGTAAAAAGGTTATATCAAGCGGAAGTACGGGCGATATTTTATTAAAAAATATTGTTGCTCAAGAAAAGCTCTCTATTGAGAGAAGTACGGGTGATGTGAAATTTGAAAGCTGTGATGCTGCTGAAATTTCTATAGAAACCGATACCGGTGATGTTACAGGCTCTTTGCTTACCGATAAGGTGTTTATAACCGAGACAGATACAGGTAGTGTGGATGTGCCAAAGTCTGTAACCGGAGGGATGTGTGAAATCAGTACGGATACAGGTGATATTAAGGTGAGTGTTAAAGGATAGAAATACTAACGGATAGTAAACTTGAAAGTATTTAAAGCATAAAAAACCTTGTGTATAATAGTAGTGATTTGGTATACTCATTACTAAAATACACAAGGTTTTTCAAATGATAGGAAAAATAATTGAAACGATACGCAGGTTGTTTTCTATGATATGAAATTCAATTATTTTAATTTTCCAAGCATTGCGGTATCGGCAATTACTATAAGCTTCATTGTGTTTTCAAGCGGCATATTAGGGTCAATAATGGTTTCAACCTTTTCTCCCGTTTTAACCGCAACCACATTTAATGAATATTTCTTTCTGAGGTTTAATTCGGCAAGATTTTTGCCAATCCATTCTTGTTTTACATCAAGTTCAACCATTGAAACATCATTTGTAAGTTCTACCATATCAATAAATCCGGAGCTTAAAAGATTTTTTGCAAGTCTTGCTCCTGATTCTGTTTCGGGGAAAACTACCATATCTGAGCCTACTTTTTCGTAAATCTTTTTATGAATTTCATTGGCGCATTTTGTAATAATGGTTTTAACTCCTGCCTCTTTACAAAGGATAATTGACATAACGCTTGCTTCAAGATTGCTTGCCATTGCAATAATTACCGTATCAATATCATCAATGCTAAGCTGCCTTATAACCTTAGGGTCGGTAATATCCGCACATTTACATATAGGAAGCTCTACGCTTGCATTATTTACAATATCTTCGTCAATATCAACCGCAATAACCTCTGCTCCGCTTGCAACAAGCTCTTTTGCGACCGATATTCCGTATCTTCCAAGTCCGAACACTGCATAAGTTTT
The DNA here is from genome assembly GCA_015065645.1 of Oscillospiraceae bacterium. GTDB lineage: Bacteria > Bacillota > Clostridia > Oscillospirales > Acutalibacteraceae > UBA737. The sequence goes on from SVPW01000028.1 coordinate 2,915, forward strand.
GTTTATACTCATTTTTAAAGCTCCTTACCCAACGCTTATTTCTTCTGTTGGATTTTTGATTATATTTTCATTTTTGTTTCTGCCTTTGAGGGCAAATGCAATGGATATGGGTCCCACTCTGCCAAAATACATTGTAAGTATTATTATGAGCTTTCCCCATAAATTGAGGGTTGGGGTGAGGTTTCTTGTAAGACCTACCGTTGCTGTTGCACTTACCGTTTCGTAAAGGATATCTATTGTGTTGGCATTTGTGACTGTCGCAAGCAAAACGGTTGATGTAAACATAGTTAAAAAGGAAATAATTGTTACGGCAATAGCTTTTCTAACAGCCGTTTCAGAAAGCTTTCTGCCGAATATATTAACATCATTTTTATTTTTAATAATTGAAACGGCAGTTGAAACAAGAACAATAATCGTAACTGTTTTAACACCGCCCGCCGTACCAACGGGTGAACCACCTATAAACATAAGCAAAAGTGAAACTATTGCGGAAGCATTTGTAAGATTTTGCTGAGGAATTGTGGCAAAACCTGCTGTTCTTGTGGTTATCGATTGAAAAAGTGAAACCTGAATTTTATCAAAAAATGAAAGGTCTTTTATGGTTTTGGGGTTGTTATATTCAAGGAAAAAGAAGCATACAGCACCGAAAATAATTAAAGAAACGGTTGCAAAAATTGCTATTTTGCTGTGAAGTGTTAAGGCGTTCCAAAAACCTATCTTTTTTCTCTTTCGTATATTTATTACCTTTATAATATCCCACCATACTATATAACCCAAACCGCCTAAAACAATAAGCGAGCTTGTTACAATATTGATTAAAGGGTTGGTGGCGTATGAACAAAGACTGTCTTCCGCAATAATATCTATTCCTGCGTTGCAAAATGCGGAGATTGAGTTAAATACCGAAATCCAAATTCCTTTCAAGCCGAATTGAGGGATAAAAACCGTCATAAAAAGCAGAGCGCCGCATCCCTCAACCACTGCTGTTCCGAAAAGCACTTTTTTAACAAAGCTAACCATTCCCGCAAGAGAATTAAGGTTAAAGGAATCTTGTATAAGCATTCTGTCTGCAAGACCAATTTTCCTTTGCAGTAAAATCATAAAGCCTGAAAGCACGGTAACAACCCCAAGTCCGCCTATTTGTATAAGAAGTAAAATTACAATTTGCCCAAATACACTCCAGGTAGAAACGGTGGTTACTGTGACAAGACCTGTAACACAGGTGGCGGTTGTGGCGGTAAAAAGTGCATCAATATAAGGCACGGATTTGCCGTTTGCAGAGCTTATCGGAAGAGAAAGCAATACCGAGCCTAAAAGTATTACAAGTAAAAATCCCAGCAGTATAAACTGTGATGTTGATAATTTAAAACGGGGCTTTTTCATATTAAAGCTTCTTTCTGCTCTTTATATTAATTGAAACGATAGATAAATATAACATTTTTGTAAGGTTTTATTCGCAGGGTCCGTTGATTACAAGTATATCTTCACCGCAAGCGTTTTCCTTAAATTCTGCTGTGTTAAGACAAAAACGGCGTGGCTTGTAATTATCTTCACGCCCACTGTGGCAATGGTATGCACAAATGAGTGTACTGCCATCAGCAGAATAGGCAAAGCTGTGGTGGCCAACACCCCAAAACTTTTCATTTCTGTGAAGTATGGGGTTGCCCTCATACCGCTTAAAAGGACCAAAAGGTGAGGGGGAGGTTGCGTATCCCACAGAGTAATCGGGGCATCTTGTGTGATTGCAGGAATACGAAAGGTAATAAAGGCCTTTATGCTTTAAAACAAACGGTCCTTCTGCAACCTTACAATCAACCGTTTCCCAAGGCTCTTGAGCTTCGATAAGACATTCTTCATACTCTTCTTCAATGCTTAAAAGATCCTCTGTTAAAGTGGCAACAAAAATTCTGTTGCCTCCACCCAAACGAACATAGTAAAGATATGCTTTGCCGTCATCGTCAATCAAAATGTGACCGTCAATCGCTTTTGACTCTCTGAGCCATTTTTGTTCTGTTTGGCGGAAAGGTCCTAAAGGATTGTCCGCAACCGCCATTGCCAAATGTTCTTCGGATGTATATACCATATAAAATTTTCCGTTGTAATAAGTAACTTCGGGTGCCCAAAACCATTTTTCTCCAATGACTCCGTCACCTTTTTTAAGGCAATAGCCTTTATTTTCCCATGTTTTAAGGTCGCTTGATTCATAAACCTCAAAGCCGTCAATATCGGTGCTTGTGGTTGCAAAGTTTGCAAGTGTATTTTCATTTTGTGTGGTGCAATAAACATAATATTTTCCGCCGTAGGTCAGCAAAAACGGGTCGGCACCATAAAAAATCGGATTGTTAAAACTATTTTCCATATCAAACCCTCACAGTTTATGATTAAATTAATATTAACAGAGAATATTTAAAAAATCAACAATTTAATGGTTATTAAAAATGATATAATTATATTTACTTCCTTTTGTTGACAAAATTATGGTTTGGTACTATAATAACTTTGTATGTTTATATCTTAAAAAAGGATGTTGTAAGTATGAAATGGACTTCACTTAATGACCTTAGAGAGCAGTATCTTTCCTTCTTTGAATCAAAGGGACATCTGCGTCTTAACAGCTTTTCTTTAGTGCCTAATAATGATAAGTCTTTGTTGCTTATAAATTCGGGTATGGCACCTATGAAAAAATATTTTACAGGTGAAGTAACACCGCCAAGAAACCGTGTTACTACATGCCAGAAGTGTATTCGCACACCTGACCTTGAGCGTGTTGGTATTACAGCCCGTCACGGTACATTTTTTGAAATGCTTGGTAATTTTTCTTTTGGTGATTACTTTAAGAATGAGGCTATTCCGTGGGCTTGGGAGTTTTTAACCGAAACACTTGAAATTCCGGCTGAGCGTTTGTGGCCCTCTGTTTATGAAGAGGATGATGAAGCTTATGCACTCTGGCGTGATGTTATCGGTGTGCCTGAAGAAAGAATTGTAAAGCTTGGTAAGGCAGATAATTTCTGGGAGCACGGTACAGGTCCTTGCGGTCCTTGCAGTGAGATTTATTTTGACCGTGGTGAAAAATACGGTTGTGGCTCACCTGATTGTAAGCCGGGCTGTGATTGTGACCGTTATATGGAAATATGGAATAATGTTTTCTCCCAATTCAATAATATGGGTGACGGCACCTATACCGAGCTTGAGCATAAAAATATAGATACCGGTATGGGTCTTGAACGATTGGCTTGCATTATGCAGGATGTTGACAATATGTTTGAGGTTGATACCATTCGTAATATACTCGATAAGGTTTGTGCAATTTCCGGTAAGGAATACGGTAAGGATACCTCTACCGATATTTCTATCCGTGCTATAACCGACCATGCCCGTGCTTCTACATTTATGATTAGTGACGGTATAATTCCGTCTAACGAGGGCAGGGGTTATGTTCTTCGCAGAATTATCAGGCGTGCAGTTCGCCACGGCAAGCTTATAGGTATAGACCGTCCGTTCTTTGTTGAGCTTTGTGAGGCTGTAATAAATGAAAATAAATCGGGCTATCCTGAGCTTGTTGAAAAACAGGAAATGATTAAAAAGGTTATCATTAATGAGGAGGCAAACTTTGCAAAAACCATTGATCAGGGTCTTGCAATGCTTGAAACTCTTACTAAGGATGGCGGTACACTTTCGGGTGAGGATGCATTCCGTCTTTATGATACCTATGGCTTCCCGATTGATTTAACCCGTGATATCCTTGCAGAAAAGGGAATGACGGTTGATGAGGAAACCTTTAAGAAATGTATGAATGAACAGCGTGAATTGGCTCGTTCTTCACGCAAGGCTTCTGATGGGGAAAGCTGGAAGAGTGACGGTATTGCTTTTGAAAATATCAACGCTACCGAATTTTTGGGTTATACCGATGATGTATGTGAAGCTACCGTTTTGGATATAGTAAGTGACGGTGAGCATGTTGGCTCTGTAAATGACGGTGTTAAGGCAATTATAGTTCTTGATAAAACTGTATTTTATGCTGAAAGCGGTGGTCAGGTAGGAGATAGCGGTATATTAAGTGCTGAAAATGCGGTATTTAATGTTGCTGATACTAAAAAGACTGCTGATGGAATTTATACCCATATTGGTACTGTTTCGGGCGGTAGTATTTCTGTTGGTGATAAACTTAATGTGGCTTTTGATAAAATCCGCCGTGATGCTATTCGCCGTAATCACACAGCAGCCCACCTTTTGCAGGCAGGTCTTCGTGCAGTGCTTGGTACACATGTTGAGCAGGCAGGTCAGCTTGTAAATGAAAAGACCGTTCGTTTTGACTTTACTCATTTCTCAGCTTTAACAAGCGAGGAAATTGAAAAGGTTGAGGCTTTTGTAAATGATGTTATTCTTTCTTCAATAGCTGTAGATAACCGTGAAATGCCTATTGATGAGGCTAAAAAGCTTGGTGCTATGGCATTATTTGGTGAAAAGTATGGCAGTGTTGTTCGTGTTGTAGCTGTAGGTGATAAGTCGGTTGAGCTTTGCGGTGGTACCCATGTTGATATTGCAGGTAAAATCGGTCTTTTCCGTATTGTTTCGGAAAACGGTGTTGCTGCAGGTGTTCGCCGTATTGAGGCTGTTACAGGTTATAATACGATTGAGCTTATGCGCCATTATCAGCAGTTAACTGCCGAAACAGCGGCTGTTTTAAAGGCTAATAATTCAGAAGAGATAGTTAATAAGGCAAATCAGGTAACAGCCCAGCTTAAAGAACAGGCAAAACAGCTTGAAAAGTTAGAAGCTTTGCTTGCTGCGGGTAAAACAGGGGATATTATGGCAAAGGCTGTAAGTGTTGGCTCTGTTCGTGTTGCCACTGCTTTGCTTGAGGGTGTTGATGCTAATGAGCTTCGTAAGATGACCGATACCGTAAAGGCTGATAACGCTGATGCTGTAGCTGTTTTTGCCGCAGTAAACGGTGAAAAGCTCACATTCTGCGCTTGTTGCGGTAAGGATGCAATAGCCGCAGGTGCACATGCAGGTAATCTTGTTCGTGAGATTGCAAAGCTTGCAGGCGGTAACGGCGGCGGTAAGCCTGATAGCGCAATGGCAGGCGGTAAGGATACCTCTAAAGCACAAGTAGCGCTTGATATGGCAGTTGAGCTTGTTAAGGCTCAGCTTAAATAAGGAGAAAACTTATGAGTGACTGTTTGTTTTGTAAAATTATTGCGGGGGAAATACCCTCAACCAAGGTTTATGAGGATGAAAGTGTTTATGCCTTTTTGGATATTGAACCTCAAGCTCCATTTCACGCAATAATCGTGCCTAAAGTTCATATTGCTTCTGCGGCTGAAATAACCGCAGAAAACAGTGGATATATTGCAAAAATTTATGAAGCGGTTGCAAAAATTGCAAAGGCTGAAAACCTTGAAAAGGGCTTTCGTGTAGTTAATAACTGCGGTGAGCAGGGTGGTCAAACCGTGGGTCACATTCATTTCCATTTGCTCGCCCGCCGTAATCTTGCATGGCCTCCGGGCTGATTAAGGAGCGTTAAAAATGGCTGAATTTTATACTATGAAAATCGCGGGTCTTGAGCGCAATTTGGAAAAATTCCCTGTTAGTGATAGCCTTGATATTGCGGCTTTTATCATCTTTGGTGATGTGGAGCTTACCGTTGCAGGATGTGCCGAGCTTCTTAAAAAGGTGCCGGAATTTGATGTGATTTTAACACCTGAAGCTAAGTCTATCCCGATAGCCTATGAAATGGCAAGGCAATCGGGCAAGCCTTATATTGTGGCTCGTAAGGGTGTAAAGGTTTATATGCGTAACTCGATTGATGTGAGTGTGCGCTCCATCACCACCCAAAAGGAACAGCATCTTTATCTTGGTGAAACTGAGGTTAAATTAATAAAGGATAAGCGTGTGCTTATAGTTGATGATGTTATAAGCACGGGTGAATCATTGGCGGCTGTGCGTGAGCTTGTTAAAAAAGCAGGCGCAAAAGAAGCCGCAAGCTGTGCCTTTTTGGCAGAGGGTGACGCCGCTGAGCGTGACGATATAATCTTCCTTGAACCACTGCCTTTGTTCTTTAAATAATTTGTGTTTTTAAAGTGGTGACTAAAATGAAAAACGGAAAAAATCCTCTTAATATTTTTCACCGTGCTTCTAAATTGGTGAGTGTTAAGGATTTAATATTTATTGCGGTTGCTGTTGCTATCATTGTAGTTTTTTTATCTATTGATGTATCAGCCGGAATAAAATAACTGCAGGAGGATTTATATGACAGCTTCACAAATTAAAGAATATGTAAAAATCAACCGCAGAAGGTTGTCGCCTTCTGCGGTTGACTCTTCAAACGTTGATGTCACAGCACTTGAATCAGATATGAAAAAAATCTGCGAATATGAAAAGGTTGCAGATAAAACATATAAAGAACTGAAAAAAGATTCAGGCAATAGATTTAAGTTTTCGTGTATCAGTGTATGGGGTTTTATAATCTGTTGTTTACCTGTTTTTATGATGATGATTTACACAAGCTCAATTCAAATTCCGTGGGTAAACAATATTGTTTCTGCTTTTGGTGACGAAGCAGAAAATTTAGCACTTGTAGCCTTTATGTTTTCTGTTATAATGTTTTTGGCTCGTGATGCATTTGTTTTTATGTCAAGGGTAACAGGTGAATATTTTTCAACAACAGCACTTTATCTTTCAGCTATATTAAGAACTGCTTTGGCTGTTTATTGTTTTTATTCATACGCTTTCGGCGAAACGGTGATATTCGGTAATAAAGCCAATTGGTTTGCAGTTTACATATTGGGTGGCATATTATCGGTGATTTTGTGTCGCTTAATTGAAATAAAAAAAGTTAGTGAAAGCAATTCCCAAATTGCGGAAAATTGCAAAATGATTGAAGAGGGAAACGCTCTTATTGATGAGCTTTCTCAAAAATATGTATCTTTGGGTGATAAGGCACAGCAAGAATTAGAAACTTTTATAAGTAATAACGGTTTAGAGCTTGCTGTTTCTCCAAGAAAAGCATGGATGGATTATAAGCGTAGCTATGATGAAAAAAGGCCTTTTTCCTGCGGTACTTTGCGAAAAGCAGGAACAGACTTTGAAAAAAAGTTTGAAGATTGCCAATACAGAGAAACAGAAAGTGACATAGATTATACTGTTGAAACCTATGTCACCGTAAATTCTCAGCAGTTTGGTTATGAGGAAATAAGTAAAGAAAAAGCTGAAAAACTGCTTAGAAAAAATAAAATTTCACCTTTTTTCCATATGGGTATTCCTGAATTTTTGCCTGAGTTTAAATATAAACTGATGATTCATAAATGGGACATCACCATAGATATTGAAACCACCGGCTCATACTCGGTTAATAAAAGGTTTGATTCTCAGCAACAGCGTGAATTTGATTCTACCGTGTCAGGCGTAGAGGATATTCTTTTTGGTGCGGGTAAGTACGATAAACTTAAATATTCAGGTAACAATGATGCGGCTACCCAAGGGCTGATTAATCGTTATGAATCTATAAAGGAAAAAAAGAGGGAAGAACTGGGTTATAACACCGTTCATACCACACAATCCTTTGATAGAAAAAGAAGGGAATATGATTATGGCAAAGAAATTGGTGCTTTGTTAATTTATTCCCAAGACGATGAACTGCTTGGTGCGTATTGTTCAGATTCTTATGAGAGTATAGAGTTTACCAATCGTGAGGTTAAAGCTCACGGAATTGAGGGAGTTTCTTTATTTTCACAACCCTTTAGTAAAGCACAGGAAATTTATTTGCGTTTAATGATAAAATGATTTATATAGATGACAAGTACGGGAGGGCCACTTCATCAAGGCTCTCCCGTTATTTTTTGCAGAATTTTTGCTTTTCTCTCGTGAATGAATCCTACGGTATGGCGATAAATTTTGAAGTAATAGGTAAGATGTAATAGTGAAGAGGTTTGGTGTGGCTACGCTACGAATTATGATAAAAATAAATTTATATATCGTAGGGAACGGATTTATCCGTTCCGTTAAAGCCTTCCCCCTCGTGGGGAAGGTGGATTTGCCGTAAGGCAAAGACGGATGAGGGGGTTGATAAAGGTAATGTATTTTTCATTGATTTGCCTCACCTCATCCGCCTCGTTGCACTCGGCACCTTCCCCGTCAAGGGGAAGGCTTGGCGGTATGTCGCTTTGCGACATACCGAAAAACTAACCTCCCTTGTTAAAGGGAGGTGGATTTTGCGAAGCAAAAGACGGAGGGATTTATAGTTAAACCTATGATTTTTTATTAAATATGGATTCATAACGAAAAAAATAAATATTTATGTAAAAATTCTTTTACGAATCCCCCTGTCACTGACAACGCAGTGACATCCCCCTTTCACAAGGGGGATTATGTTTTTTGCAAAATAAATTTATATTTCGTATGGAACGGATTTATCCGTTCCGCATATTTTTTACAAAATAAATTAACAAATTGTAGGGACAGGCGCCTCGACTGTCCGTTACAATACATATTGTAATTTTTGCGGTCAGTCCGGAGACCTGACCCTACAACATAAAACAAATTTTATTACATAAAATCGTTAAGCGTAAATGAATCTAAAATAAATCTGCGGAAATTTGTGTTGATTTTTTGCGGTATGGGTGGTAAAATATGCTTGCGACACATTTGAATAATTGCTTTTATTTGGGAGCATTTTACTTTGGTAAAAATGCACTCCTGTTTTTGTGCTCCTGTATTGGTGATTATTCAAAGACAAATGTGTCGCAACATTCGGAGTTTGCGTTTTTCGTGCGCAAAGCTTCGCCTTTGCGCATTTTTTAATATATGATTTTTAAAAAGGAGAGAATTTTAAATGAAAAAAATTAAAAAATTCGCCGCTTTAATTTTGTGTATAGCTTTAATTTTTACTGCTGTACCGCTTGCGTCTTTTACCGCCATTGCCGCAACAAGCGGTACTACGGGGGAATGTACTTGGAAACTTGACGGCACCGTGCTCACAATTTCAGGTAACGGTAAAATGGGGAATTATGGATATTGGGATTCCCCTTGGTATAATGACTCTTCAATAACAAAAATTATTATTGAAAGCGGCGTTACAAGTATAGGTAATTATGTGTTTTGTTATTGCAGTAGCCTGACAAGTATAACAATTCCTGATAGTGTAACAAGTATAGGTGATGATGCGTTTTATGGTTGCGGTAGCCTTACAAGTATAACACTCCCCGATAGTGTAACGAGTATAGGTGTTGCTGCGTTTTATAATTGCAGTAGCCTTACAAATGTATATATAACCGATATTGCCGCATGGCTTAATATTAAGTTTGGGAATTATTATGCCAACCCAATGTATTATGCCGAAAATCTTCTTTTGAATGGAAAACCTATTATAAAAGTCACCATTCCTGAAGGGACTACTAAAATAAATGATTGTGCGTTTTATAATTGCAGTAGCCTTACAAGCATAACAATCCCCGATAGTGTTACAAGTATAGGTATTCGGGCGTTTTATGGTTGCAGAAGCCTTACAAGTATAACAATTCCCGATAGTGTTACAAGTATAGATTCTTCTGCGTTTAAAAATACAGGATATTATAATAACAGTGCTAATTGGGATAATGGTGTTTTGTATATAGATAATCATTTAATTAAAGCTGAAATAAGTATTTCGGGAATTTACGATATTAAAAAGGGAACAAAAACAATAGCAAACGCTGCGTTTTCCGGTTGCAGAAGCCTTACAAGTATAAATATACCCGATAGTGTTACAAGTATAGGTTCTTTTGCGTTTTCCGGTTGCAGTAGCCTTACAAATATAATACTCCCCGATAGCGTTACAAGTATAGGTGATAGAACGTTTTATAATTGTAGCAGCCTTACAAGTATAACACTCCCCGATGGTGTTACAAGTATAGGTGAATATGCGTTTTTTGATTGCAGTAGCCTTACCGAAGTATGGTATTTAGGAAGTGAAAGTGATAAAGGAAAAATAAAGATAGGCTCGAATAATACATATCTTACCGATGCTACATGGCATTATACAACCGGATGGGAGGTTGATTTAGAGCCTACATGTACTCAAAGCGGTATAGAGGTGGGAGAATGTTCCATATGTGGCGAAAAGATGTGGCGTTATCTAAATGCACTGGGTCATTCTTTTAGTGAATGGGAAATTGATTTAGAACCCACCTGCACCGAAGATGGTGTTGAAATCAGGAAATGCAATATCTGCGGTGAAAAAGAGGAAAGAGCTATTGCGGCAGGTCATACCTTTGGAGAATGGGAAGTAACTAAAAATCCTACCTGTACCGAAACGGGAACAGAAACAAGAAATTGTATATACTGCGATGTAAAAGAGGAACGGAGCGTTAATGCTTTAGGTCATACTTTTTGCGAATGGGAAGTAACTAAAAATCCTACCTGTACCGAAACGGGAACAGAAACAAGAAATTGTATATACTGCGATGTAAAAGAGGAACGGAGCGTTAATGCTTTAGGTCATACCTATGGTGAATGGGAAGTGACTAAAAATCCAACCTGTTCCGAAACAGGCATTGAAACGAGAATATGTACCGTATGCGGCGAAAGCAAGGAAAGAGAAGTAAATACAATTCCGCATAGTTATAAATTTACAGATTTCACCCCTGCAACCTGTCAGTCAAACGGTGAAAGAATTAGTATTTGCGTTGATTGCAACCACAAACAAACTACTGTAATTACAGGAAGCCATATTTACAAAAACGGTAAATGCTTAAGCTGCGATATTACGGCAGAAGTTGTTGAATCAAAGCATAACTATGACCGAAACACAAATGAGGTATGGACTGTTACAAAGCAAAACGCCGATGGCTTAAACATTGTATTTTCTTCCCAAACCGAAACCGAGAAAAATTATGATTTCATTTATATCTATGATAAAAATGATAATCTTATAGGTAAATACAGCGGTACAGAGCTTGCAGGAAAAACAATAACAGTTTACGGCGATACGGTAAAAATTAAACTTACATCCGATAACAGCTCTCAAAAATACGGCTTTTATGCAACCGTTACGCCGATAAGCGAAAATGTTATTGCAGGCGATACCGATAATAACGGCGAATTAGATGCCAATGATATTTTGAATGTTCGTTTTTCAATTCTTTCGGGTAAATCTACAGCGATTTACGATATAAACGATGATGGCGTAGTTAATGTTAAGGATTTAGTTTGCCTTAAAAGGACTATTGCATCATAAAAAATGTATCGGGCGGCTTGCGTAGCCGCCCGATTGGTATATACAAACCTAATTTTTTTAAATTTTGTGCGGCGTTCAACCGCATTTATTTTTTGCGATAGATGCAGTTAAAGAACAAATATTAAGATAAAAACAGTTTATTAAAATTCTTCCTTTTTGCTTGGTTGCTTTTTTCCTTGCAATGCCGCTTCGGTATTGTAAATTGCCCGGATAGATGCCTTATCGGCATTTACAACTATATATGAGTAGATTGCGTCAAAAATTGCAAGCTGAACTATTCGTGAGCTCATTGCAAGTATGGAGTGTTTGGTTTCTGCCGCCTTTGTAAAAAGGGTAATATCTGCGGTATCTACAAGCGGTGAGCTTGCGTGATTGGTTATGCAAATGGTTGTGGCTCTGCCTATTTTTGAAAGCTGTAATGCTTCAATAATATCCTTTGATGTTCCGGAATGTGAAATTCCTATAGCAACGCTATCTCTTGTTAAATGTGAGGCGATTATTGCCTGCATATGGTTATCACAGCAGGCTTGTGCATCAAGACCTAAACGCAAAAACTTATGTGCCGCATCCTGCGCTATTGCTGCCGAATTTCCCAATCCGAAAATTGCAATGCGGTCAGCATTCATTATAAGCTTTGCCGCATTTTCAAGACTTTCAGGGTCAAGAACACCCTCCGTATTGTGAAGTGCGGTAGAAATATCGGTTATGCGTTTTTGGAAAATATCAAAGCAACTGTCTTGCCTGTTTATTTCACCCGATATGGTTGACGCTGAGCTGAATTCCTGTGCAAGACCTATTTTAAGTGACTGAAAACCATCAAAACCAAGACGGCGTGAAAAGCGCACCGCAGTGGCATCACCGCAACCGCAACGGGCGGCAAGCTCACTTATTGAAACCGAAAGAATTTCCTGTGTGTTTTCAAGTATATAATCGGCTATTTTTCTTTCACCCGGCCCCATATCGTTATGCAATCTTTGGATTTTGTGCATTATAGTTTCCATTATACACCTCTAAATGAAAATTATTTTCATTATTTTATCATATTTTTGAAAAAAGGTCAATAAAACTGAAAGTTTTTTTCATTTTTGTATTGAAAAAAATGTCACAGTTTGGTATGATTAAAAGGTAAAAATATGCTCTTTAGGAGGGTTAAAAATGTTTGATTATAAGGTGAAAATCGGTCTTGTGGCTATGCGCCGTAATACGACCGACCGTCCTCGTGGCACATTCCTTACATGGTATTCTGCCGAGCAGAGAGGTAAGAAGTTCGTTGATTATATTGAAAAGAACTTCACCACCGATAAGGTTACCTTTGTTGATAATAAAGGTATCGGTATTGAAGACCTTGTTTTTGATGATGCTTCTGCTGCTGAGACGGTTGAGCGTTTCAAGAAAGAAAATGTTGATGCGGTTATGATTATAAACTGCAACTTCGGTAACGAAGAAGCTGCCGCAGATTTGGCAAAGGCTATTGATAAACCGGTTCTTTTGTGGGCACCGCTTGATGACGAATATTATGTAGATGGTATGCGTCCTACCGATTCCCAGTGCGGACTTTTCGGTGTTTCCCGTCAGATGCAGCGTTTCCATATTCCTTTCTCACATCTTCCTTGCTGCAGGGTTGAAAGTGATGAATTTAAAGAGGGATTTGAAAGCTTTGTACGTGTTGCCTGTATGGTTAAAAACTTCAAGGGTATGCGTATAGGTCAGGTTGGCGCTCGTCCGGCACCGTTCTTCTCGGTTATCTGGAACGAAGGCGAGCTTATGGAGAAGTTTGGAGTTAAGATTATCCCCATTAACTTTGCTATTATTGAGCAGAGAATGAAGACTGCCGAAGTGGATTACGCCGATGAAATTGCTGAGTATGAGCAGTATTTCCTCACAAATTATGAGCTTGACGATTTAACTCCTAAATACATAAAGCCCATGGCAACAATGACTGCTATGTATAAGCACTTGTTTGAGGAGTTTAACCTTGATGTTATTTCGGCAGAGTGCTGGACAGCAACTCCCGTTATGTTTGACGGTCTTGCTCCTTGCGCACTTTACGGTTTGCTTAATGAAATGGGTTATATGATTTCCTGTGAAAGCGATATTCATTGCGCTATGACAATGGCACTTCTCAAGTGTGCAACCTTGGGTGAGGGAAGACCGCTGTTTGGTGAATTCACAGTTCGTCATCCTGAAAATAAAAATGCTGAATTACTTTGGCACTGCGGACCGTTCCCGATTGCCGAAATGGCAGAAGGCACAAAGGCTCGCCTTGTAAATCAGCGTGCATGGCTCAGAGGTCGTGATGGTGAGTATACCGTTGCCCGTATTGACCAGGAGCATGGCGACTATATGATTTTACCGCTTAAATGCCACACAACCGAAGGTCCGCAAACCCACGGTACATACATTTGGGGTGAATTTGAGGATCTTCAGGCTGTTGAAGACAGACTTATTGACGGACCATACATCCACCATTTTGTTGAGATGCGTGGCGACTACACTAAGGAAATTAAAGAGTTCTGTAAGTATTTCCCCAACCTCAAGGTTGATGAAAGTGTTAAATAATAAATAATTAAAAAGGAGATAAAAAAATGCAAATCCAGATGAATGAATTCTTATTTGCAATGATCCTTACCGAGCTTGAAGATGCTGTTGGTAAAGAGAATTGCTCTACCCGTGCGATTGATAAGGTTACTCACAGCGTTGACTACTATTGGCTTTCCCGTATGTGGGCTGATCGTGGTTGCCGTATGCCTGAGGCTGACTTTGTAGTTTGCCCAAAGGATGCTACCGAAGTTTCCAAGGTTTTAAAGATTGCTAACTATTATAAGCTCCCCGTAACTACTTGGGGTGCAGGCGGTGGTACACAGGGTGGCGCTATCCCGGTTGCAGGCGGTATCGTTCTTGATACAAAGCGTATGAACCAGATTTATGAAGTAAATACAGAGGGTATGTATATTGAGTGTGGCACAGGTGCTATCTATAAGCATATTGAGTGGGCTGCAAATGAAGTTGGTAAAGCTACAATGCACTATCCTTCATCCCTCACATGCTCTACCGTTGGCGGATTCTTAGCTCACCGTGGTATCGGTGTTGTTTCCACCAAGTACGGTAAGATCGATGATATGGTACTTAAAATGGAGGTTGTTCTTCCTAACGGTGATATTATTGAAACCTCTCCTGCTCCAAAACATGCTGCAGGTCCTGACCTTAACCAGCTCTTTATCGGCTCTGAGGGTACTTTGGGTATCATCACTAAGGCTCAGATTCGTATTTTTGATCAGCCTGAGGAGCGCCGTTTCCGTGGCTTCCTTTTCCAGGATATGCACGGTGCATTTGAAGCAAGCCGTGAGCTTTTGCAGAAGTTTAAACCCTCTGTTATGCGTCTTTATGACGAGGCTGAAACCGCTTCTCTCATCAAGAAAATCGTTGGCGTTGAGCGTAAGGGTGCATTTATGAATGTTGCTTACGAAGGCGTAAAAGAAATGGTTGATGTTGAGGAGAAGATCCTTCTTGAAACCTTTAAGAAGTACGGTGCTGAGGACTTAGGCTCTGAGTATGGTGAAAAGTGGTGGAAGGAAAAGATTACATTCTTCTATCCCGGTCATATGATGGATATTCCGCAGTGCTTTGGTACTATGGATACAATCGCTCCTTACGGTACAATCGAAAAGATTTACTGGGCAATGAAGAACGCTATTGAGACTAACTTTCCGCAGGCTAAGTTTATTGCTCACTTCTCTCACTGGTATGAGTGGGGTGCAATGATTTATGACCGTTTCATAGTTGACGGTAAGGATGTTCCAAAAGATCCGGTTGAAGCACTCAGACTTCATCAGGCTATCTGGACTTGCGGTGTTCGTACAGCTATCGCTAACGGCGGTGTTGTTAATGACCACCACGGTGTTGGTATTAAGCTTGGCCGTCTTATGAAGGAACAGTATGGCCCTGCAATGCAGGTATTTGAAGGTATTAAGAAACAGTTAGACCCGAACGGTATTATGAATCCGTTTAAGCTTGGTCTTTAATATAAACGGGAGGTAAAGTAATTATGATTATGTCCGAAAAATCCAAACAGCATGTTGATTCCTGCCGTTTCTGCTGGATGTGCCATCACATTTGCCCCATAGGCAATGCAACCGGTCAGGAAAGAAATACCGCACGTGCTCGTGCACTTGGAATTTCACTTGTAAATCGTGAGGCTATTGAGCTCGAAGAAATCATGGATAATATCTATGAATGCTGCACCTGCGGTGCTTGCGTACATGATTGTATCACCGGTTGGGATCCGGTTATGTTCACTAAGGAGACCAGACTTCAGGCCGCTTTGGAGGATAAGCTTCCTTCTTATATCAACACTTTGGTTGATAATTGCTTAGAGACAGGTAATGCCTACGGCAAAACTGCTCTTTGCGATAAATTAACTGCTGCTATTGCCGCACATTCCGCTAAAACTGATATTCTTTTCTATCTTGGCGTGGATGCTCGTTATATGGCTTGTGAGCAGGCTGTTAAGGCTATCACCGTTCTTGAAAAAGCAGGTGTTAACTTCACTGTTTTGGCAGATGAAGCTCCCAGCGGTTCACAGCTTGATTTCCTTATCGGTGCAGCTAATGAAACCAAGGAGCAGATGAATGCCGCAAATGCAGTATTTGCAGGTTTTGATACCGTTGTATTCTATGATCCTAACGATGCTAAGACCGTTAAGCAGATCTACAAAGAGTATGGCGTTGAGGGTGATTACAAGGCTGTTACATATACAAGCTTTGTTGCTGATCTCTTAAAGAACGGCAAGCTTGAGGCTAAGAACAGCGGTAAGGCTGTTGTATTCCAGGATCCTTATCAGCTCTCCCGTGATCTTGAGGAAACCGAAGAGGCTCGTGAGATCATTACTGCTTATGCAGTTTTAGGTGAAATGCTTCTTAACCGCAAGGAAACCGTTTGGGCAGGTAATATCCTTATGGCTCAGTATATTCCCGATGTTATGAAAATGGTAGCAAATCGTCGTCTTTCCAATGTTAAGAGCATTGGTCAGGATACCATTGTTACCGCTTGCGTTTCTGAGTATGTTTCTCTCAAGAGTGTAGAGCAGGATGATGTAACCGTTCTTTCTCTTGAAGATCTTATCTTAGGTTAATCGGAGGGTTTTGAGATGTTAGTAAATTTAAAACAGATTATCGGTATGGCTGAAGAAGGCGGCTACTGTGTTCCTGCATTCAATGTATACAATGTTGAAAGTGTAATGGGCATTATAAAGGCTGCTGAAGAGCTTAAAGCTCCCGTTATCATTCAGGTTTATCCCCGTCTTATCAATGAAGAGGTTGGTTATTATTTAGCTCCGGTTGTTTTGGCTGCTGCTAAAAAGGCTACCGTTCCGGTTTGTTTCCACCTTGACCACGGTCCTTCTGAAATTGAGGCTCAGCGTGCACTTCGTTGGGGTGCTACCGGCATTATGTATGATGGCTCTGTTCATCCTTATGAGGAAAATGTTGCAAACACAAAGCATATTGTTGATATATGTGAGTGTATTGATGTTGGCGTTGAGGGTGAGCTCGGTCATATCGGAAGTGTTAATGATGACTCTATGGAGGAGTATACCGATCCCCAAGAGGCTGCTGATTTTGTAAAGAAAACAGGCGTTTGCTGTTTGGCAGTTCTTATTGGTAATGCTCACGGTCATTATAAGAAGACACCCTGTCTTGATATTGAAAGAGTAAAGGCTATTAGAGAAGCTACCGGCGGTACACCGCTTGTACTTCACGGCGGTTCAGGTATTCCCGATGATCAGGTTAAGGCTGCAATTAAGGCAGGTATTCGTAAAATGAATATCGGTACAGATGTTTGCTGTGCTTTTGCTGAGGGCACTTTGGAATCTCTTAACGATCCTAACCGTAGCCTTGCTATAGACCTGTTTATGAAGAAGCCTATTGAAACTATTAAGGCACTCGCAATGGATAAGATCCGCCTTGTAGGTGCGGACGGAAAGGCATAAAATGGGCAAGATAGTTGGAATAGGCGCATGCGTTATGGATACGCTTATTAATGTGCCGTTTTACCCAAAAGAAGATACAAAGCTGCGTGCCGACTCCAGCAAGCCGGCAGGCGGCGGCCCTGTTGCAACAGGGCTTGTTGCTGCTTCAAAGTTAGGTGAGGAAGCAGGATTTATCGGCGTTCTTTCTGATGATGCGGGCGGAAAATTCCTTATGGAGGATTTTGAAAAATATGGTGTAAATACGGATAGTATTATTGTAGAAAATGGCTATCGTTCCTTTACATCGGTAATATGGTTAAGTCGTGAGAGCACCAGCCGTACCTGCGTATTTGATAAGGGAAATCTTCCCCCATTGGAGCTTAATATTATTCAAAAGGATGCTATAAGGGAAGCCTCTGTTCTTATGATTGACGGCAACGAAATGGATGCCGCAGAAGAGGCTGCAGAGCTTGCCCGCCGCAACGGCACAAAGGTTTTGTATGATGCAGGCGGTCTTTATGAGGGTGTTGAAAGGTTGCTTAAATACACCGATATTCTTATCCCTTCAGAAGAATTTGCAATGGGTCATACAGGCTGTGCTTCTGCTGAGGAAGCCGCTTGTAAGCTTTATGAGCTTTATCATCCTGAGGTTGTTGTTGTAACCCAGGGTAAGCGTGGCGGTATGCTGTTTGACGGTGAAAAACTTATAACTTACCCCATATATCCTGCCGAAGTGGTAGACTCTAACGGTTCGGGAGATGTATTCCACGGTGCATTTGCCGCAGCTGTTGTTAAGGGCTATGATTATGAAAAGTGCTGTCATTTTGCAAGTGCTGTTTCGGCTATTAAGTGTATGGGAATCGGTGCACGTGAAAGTGTTCCTGATTTTAATACCGTAAAGAAATATTTAAAGGAGAACGGTTATGAACTATAAAAAAGCTTATGTTCCTGCAAATGGTTATACACCTATTTGTAAGATTGGCGAATGTTCACTCAAAAAGCTTGAGTTTGGTATAATTGAGTTAGAGGCAGGTCAGTCACTTCCTTTTTATACAGAGGATAAAGAAGCTGCTTTTATAATGCTTGAGGGTCATTGTAATGTAAAAGTAAACGGTGAAACCTATGAAAATGTAGGTAACAGAATGACCGTTTTTGAAAACCGCAAGGCTGAAAGCTTTTATATGCCACGTGAGCAGGAGTGTGTTATTGAGGCTATTGACCATATAAAGATTGCTGTTTGTGCTACTCCTGTTGCTGAAAAAACCGAACCGCAGGTACTCAGAGAGGACCATGTTGTATTAAAGGTTTTGGGTGAACAGCCCTTCCAGCGTGAGACCAGCTTCCTTATTGACGGCAACTCCAATGCTAAAATTTTAACTATTGGTGAGTGCTACTGCACCGAAGGTAACTGGGCAGGCTTCCCACCTCATAAGCATGATGAGGACAATATGCCCACAGAATGTATTGCAGAGGAAATTTATTACTTCCTATTTGACCCCAAGCAGGGCTTTGCCGTACAGTGCCTTTATACCGCTGACGGTGCTATTGATGAAGCTTACAGGGTTAAGAATGATGAGCTTGTAGAGTTCCCAATCGGTTATCATACAACCGTTGCAACTCCCGGTTATCAGACATATTTCCTCTGGCTTATGGCAGGTGATTATCAGGGCTTTAACAGAAGCTCTGACCCTGAGCACGCATGGATTGAAAAAAGATAATTCTTTCTTGAAAAAAACAGAGATATACCACAGGTATATCTCTGTTGTATTAAATTTTTGTATGCCGCTTTTAATTTGAATTAATAGGTGATAAGTATGTTGAATGAGTTGAAAAATAAAAATCCCGAAATTGAATTTTACGGTGTGGATTCTGCCGAATTTGAAACATTTGGCAGGGTTGTTACCGGTATGGATATATCAGAAATTATGTCACAGGCCCAAAATATTGAAAAGCCCGAAAGCGGTTCATCTTATCTTCCGGGTGTAGATGCTTTTGAAAAACTTAGCATAGCAGGGGAGATAAAGCGTAATATTTACGGTGAGGGCCGTGTGCAGATAGGCTATTGCTGGGGCTATAATACTATGTTTAATGCTACAGAGTGGCATACTGCAAGTGAGCTTAATATTGCCATTACCGATATTGTGCTTATTTTAGGTCACGTATGGGATGTTAAGGACGGCAAGATTGATTCTAAAGCTTTCAAGGCATTTTATGTGCCTGCAGGTACTGTTCTTGAAGTATATGCAACATCACTTCATTACTGTCCTTGTCAGGTATCGGATGAAGGCTTTGGTTGTGTTGTAGGTCTTCCGCTTGGTACCAATACTCCGCTTGATGGTGAGTATGAAGATACCCTTTTGTTCCGCAAGAATAAGTGGATAATTGCTCATGAAGATAATAAGGAGCTTATTGCAAAGGGTGTAAAGGGCGGAATATCGGGTATAAATTACGAAATTAAATATTAAGTTAGGTATTTGGGGAAATAAAAAATGGAAGTTTTATATTCAACAATAGACCAAATGATAGTTTTATTCTCATTTATCGCATTGGGCTATTTTTTGAATTTAAAGGGCATTTTGCCGCTTAATACTGTAATAGCTGTCTCAAGGCTTGAAACACATGTGCTTGTTCCGTGTCTTGTATTCAGTACCTTTTCAAAGTATTGTACCGTAAAGAATTTAAGCGAAAAATGGACATATTTGGTATACGGAACTGCAATGGTGGTAGTTTCCGTAATTATTGCAATATTGCTTGCAAAGGTGTTTGCAAAGGATGACTATTTGCAAAAGATTTATACATATTCCTTTGCGGTGGCAAATTTCAGCTTTATGGGAAATGCTGTTGTTTTGGGTATTTTTGGCGAAGATGTGCTTTTTGATTATATGATTTTCACCCTGCCGCTTAGTTTATATGTTTATTCATACGGAACGGCGTCACTTATACCTAATAGCCAAGGAAAAAGGTTTTCTTTAAAATCTTTGTTAAATCCTATATGTATGGCGATGCTTTTAGGTGCCGTTTTCGGTGTGGTGGGAAGTGCTGCCAAAATGTCACAGATACCGTTTTTGGAAAATGCGGTTGGGTATGCGGGGAAATTTTTATCCCCGTTTGGAAAAGCAATAGGGGCAGCCGGTGCTTGTATGTCGCCTTTGGCAATGATACTTACGGGCTTTGTTGTTGGAAGTTTCAGTCTTAAAAAATTGGCGACGGTAAAAAAGGTTTATGTTGCTTCAGTTTTAAGGCTTATTGTAATTCCTGCTGTTTTTGTGCTTGTATTAAAGCTTCTGAAAACAGATGATACTATTATTCTGCTAACCCTTTGTGCTACAGCTATGCCGTTGGGACTTAATACCGTTGTATTTCCTGCGGCTTACGATGGCGATACCACACCGGGAGCAAGTATGGCACTTATTTCCCATGTTATGTCGGTAATTACTATACCGTTAATGTTTGCGGTGTTTATGTAAAGGAGAAGATTATGAAATACCTTTTAGGAATAGATTTCGGCGGTGGTGCCTCTAAGGCTACCTTGTTAGATGAATTAGGTAATATAATTGCCGAAAATACCGTTGAATATCCCACCCTTTATCCCGAAAACGGTGCTTGTGAGCAGTCGCCTTCAGATTGGATAAATGCACTTTGTGAAAACAGCAATGCATTACTCCAAAAAAGTTCTGTTAATCCGGCTGATATTGCGGCTGTGGCTATAGATTCCGCAACACATACCTCACTTGTTTGTGATGAGAATTATAAACCGCTTAGAAATGCTATGCACTGGACAGATACTCGCTCCAGAAAACAGGCAGACCGTCTTCGTGAGGAATATGGAGAGGAAATATTCAAAAAAACTTATCATAAGCCTGATACTATATGGACATTGCCACAGCTTTTATGGTTAAAGGAAAATGAAGGCGAAACCTTTGCAAAAATTAAGCATATCTTTTTTGAAAAGGATTATGTAAGGTATTATTTGACAGGCGTTTTCTGTACAGATTATATTGAGGCTGAGGGAAGTATGCTCTTTGATTGCAACAATATGTGTTGGGATGAATGGCTGTGCAGTCTTTGCGGTATTGATATATCTGTTCTGCCAAAAGTGGTAGCTCCTACAGATGTTATAGGTGCTGTTACAGCAGAGGCATCTGATAAAACAGGCCTTAAAGAGGGAACACCTGTTATCTGCGGCACTACCGATACCGTAATGGAGGTTTTTGCATCGGGTGCAGTTGAAAAGGGAAATGTAACCGTAAAGCTTGCAACCGCAGGCAGAATCTGTGTTATTACCGATAAAGCTCATCCGGATAGGCACCTTGTAAACTATTCTCATATAGTACCCGGCCTTTGGTATCCCGGCACTGCAACAAAGGCAGCTGCCTCTTCGTATCGTTGGTATAGAGATACCTTTGGCGGTGAGTATAAGGAGCTTGATAGTGGAGCAGAACAGGTAAATATTGGATGTGATGGTCTTATTTTCCATCCATACTTAAATGGTGAGCTTACCCCTTATGCCGATCCAATGCTTTGCGGAAGCTTTACGGGTGTAAGAGCCACACATACAAGAGGTCACTTTACCCGTGCTGTTTTGGAGGGTGTATCACTTTCACTTCTTGATAGCAAGCTTTACCTTGATAGTCTTAATATTCCGTATGATAGTGCTGCAACACTTATCGGCGGTGGCGGAAAGGGTAAGCTTTGGCGTCAGATAACAGCCGATGTTTTGGGAATTGCTCTTAAAACTACAGAAAGCTCAGATTCTTCTTTGGGTTCTGCAATGCTTGCAGGCATTGCGGTTGGTGTGTTTAAGGATGCCAAAACTGCGGCTGAAATTTGCGTAAAGCAAAAGGATATTACATATCCTAACCCTGAAAACACTGCAAAATACCGTAAGGTTTTTGAGGATTATAAAAAGATACACGATGCTTTAGCTCCTATTTATCAGGAGAGATAAAATGAAGATAGTAGTTTGTATAAGACAGGGTAGAAATGGTGAGATAAACCCATTTGATGCCTGCAGTTATGAGGCGGCTTTAAGTGTGCCCAATGCTGAAATTACGCTTTTGAGCATGGGGCCTGCTTCGGTTGAAGAATTTTTGTTAGGTCTTACACGGCTTGGTGCAAAAAGGGCAATACTTCTTTGTGATAAAGCCTTTGCAGGTGCAGATACTTTGGCTACCGCCTATGCACTTTCCTGTGCCATAAAAAAGCTTTCTCCTGATTATGTTTTCTGCGGAAGGCAAACTTTAGAGGGCGATACCGCCCAAACAGGACCAATGCTTTCGGTAAAGCTTGGAAGTTCGCTTATTACTAATGTAATGGCTATAAAATCGTGTGATGATGATAAAATAGTGTGCGAAACCCGAACAGAAGGTGAAGCGGTTTCAAATGTACCGGCGCTTATTACGGTTGAAAGAATAAATACATTGCGTCTGCCTCGTCTTCGTTCAAAGCTTGGAACGGTTGAGGTTTGGGATGCGGCTTGTATTGATGCAGATATTTCAAAATGCGGACTTACAGGTTCTCCAACAAGGGTTATTAAAACCTATGAAAACCAATCGGGTCACAGAAAATGTGAGTTTTTAAGTCCTGATAAGCTTAGGTTTGCGGTAGAGCAGGGGCTTTTAAAAAATGCCGAACGCACAGCACCTAAAGGTGTGGCTCAAAATAAGCTTTCTAAGGTTTATATAGTGGGGGAGGCTCCCCGTGGATTTGCCGAAACGGTTTCCGATGATATCACCGTTTTGCCGCTTGATACACCTGAAAATTTGGCACAGATTATAAAAAAAGAACAGCCTAAAGCAGTTCTTTGGGGAAGCGACCCTCTTTCAAAGCGCCTATCGGCTCAGGTTGCTTCAATGTTAAACCTTGGT
The DNA here is from genome assembly GCA_015065645.1 of Oscillospiraceae bacterium. Lineage (GTDB taxonomy): Bacteria > Bacillota > Clostridia > Oscillospirales > Acutalibacteraceae > UBA737. Next base: position 25,962 of record SVPW01000028.1, read on the forward strand.
CTTTGCGCTGATTGTACCTCTCTTGAAACAGACGGTGAACAGCTTTTTATGATTCGCCCTGCTCTTTCGGGAAGTATTATTGCCAAGATTAAAAGTGTAACATTTCCTGCAATGGCTACCGTTCGTACTGCACAAGAGGGTATACCCGATGTGTTTATAGCCGCAGGCTATGGTGTTAAGGATAATGTTGAAGCGGTTGAAAAATTGGCTGAAAGCTTTAACGGTGCAGTTGCCGCCACAAGAAAAATGGTGGATCAAGGAATACTTCCGTATGAGTATCAGGTAGGTCTTACGGGAAAGGTTGTAAGCCCGCCTGTATATATAGCTGTTGGTGTTTCGGGTGCGGTTCATCATATTGTAGGAATGGATAAAGCCGGTACGGTAATAGCCGTAAATCCCGATAAGGATGCTCCAATTTTTGATTATGCCGATTATGGTATTGTTTGTGCTTTTGAAGAGTTGAAATTTCAATAAAACAAAAGAGGTTATCTCAAAAAAATGAGATAACCTCTGAGAGTGTCGACAAAGTCTCCACTCTCTTGGACGGGGATGCCGTTCGCAAAAAATTAAAAATTTTTTGACTGCACTCTATCCCCGCCAATACCACCCCTGTGCCCTTGAAAATCCGCATTATAAG
>SVPW01000029.1 GCA_015065645.1 Oscillospiraceae bacterium
CTTGAAAATCCGCATTATAAGCGGATTTTCGCTTATGATGTGTTTTTTCACCGCACCTGTCGCTGAAAAAACAAAAATGCGGCTACAAGCCGCATAAAAAATAAAATTTAGGTTTTTCGACAGGCTGAAACTTCATCCGAGAAACTCGGATGAAGTTTTTTTTGAAATTTACAAATTATTGATTTAATTTTCCGTAATTATGGTAAAATATTAATCGGTGATATAAATGATATTTTTTATAATTATTTCAGCTTTTATTTTGCTTATACTTGCTGTGTGCTTTTACTTTTTTAAAGTGGCATTCATCCGCCGTAAAATCTGCAATATTGAAAACCTTAATTCAAGGGCAAACCGTCCGCTTTTGCCTTATAGGGAAATTGTTGAAAAAGGTATGGAGTTTAACCGTACACAGCCTCATCAAACGCTTAATGTTAAAAGCTTTGACGGTCTGAATCTTTTTGCCGATTATTATGAGAACAAAAACAGCGATACCACCATGATATTATTTCACGGCTATCGTTCAAGCGGGAAAAGGGATTTTTGCTGTGCTGTGCAGATGTATTATGAAATGGGTATGAATGTATTACTTGTTGACCAACGCAGTCATTCAAGAAGCGAGGGAAAGCTCATAACATTCGGTATAAAGGAAAGAAAGGATGTTGTAAGCTGGGTTGATTTAATACTTCAAAAATTTCCTGTTAAAAACATAATTCTCGGCGGTATGTCTATGGGTGCTACTACCGTTTTGCTGTCAGCAGGGCTTAATTTACCTCAAAATGTAAAGGGAATTATTGCCGATTGCGGTTTCACCTCTCCAAGGGAGATTATATGTGAGGTTGCACGCAAATCCTTCAGAATTAATGCCCGTATACTGTTACCCTTGATTAATTTATTTTGTCTTGTTTTCGGCAGATTCAGTATATTTGAGGCATCCACCGTTAAAGCACTTAAAGATAATAAAATACCTGTTTTGTTTATTCACGGTAATGCGGATGATTTTGTACCGGTTAGAATGACCAAGCAGTCCTATAAGGCTATGGAATGTGCAGATAAATATATTTGCCTTGTTGACGGTGCGGGTCATGGATTCAGTTTTTTGGTTGATACAAAAAGGGTAAGAGTAGAGCTTGAGCGTTTTATTACAAAATGCCGTTCATAAATGATTTTTTATCTTTAAAATAAGATTTAAGCGTATAAAAGTTAAAAATTCTTTTGGTGTTTGCTAAATAATTCACAAGAAAGTCTTGATTTTCAGTATTTTTCAGGTATAATAATTAAAGATATTTATTTGTTTGGAGGAATTTTAAAATGTTAGTTTCCGCAAAAGAAATGCTCACAAAAGCACATGCCGGTCATTATGCCGTAGGTCAGTTCAATATCAATAACCTTGAATGGACTAAGGCTATACTTCTTACTGCCCAAGAGCAGAAGTCTCCTGTTATCCTTGGTGTTTCTGAGGGTGCAGGTAAGTATATGTGCGGCTATAAAACCGTTGCTAATATGGTTAAAGCTATGATTGATGAGCTTGGTATCACTGTTCCTGTTGCTCTTCATCTTGACCACGGTTCTTATGAGGGTGCAAAGAAGTGCATTGAAGCAGGCTTCTCTTCTATTATGTTTGATGGTTCTCATTATTCTATCGAAGAAAACATTGCTAAAACTAAGGAATTAGTTGCTGAATGTGATAGCTTGGGTCTTTCTTTAGAGGCTGAGGTTGGTTCTATCGGCGGTGAGGAAGATGGCGTTGTAGGTGCAGGTGAGGTTGCTGATCCTAATGAGTGCAAGATGATTGCTGATCTCGGCGTTACTATGCTTGCTGCAGGTATTGGTAATATTCATGGTAAGTATCCTGAAAACTGGGCAGGACTCAGCTTTGATACTTTGGCTAAGATTCAGGAGCTTACAGGTGATATGCCTCTCGTTCTTCACGGCGGTACAGGTATTCCTGCCGATATGATTAAAAAGGCTATCTCTCTTGGTGTTTCCAAAATCAATGTTAATACTGAGTGCCAGCTTGCTTTTGCTGCAGCTACTCGTGAGTATATTGAAGCAGGTAAGGATCAGTCCGGTAAGGGATTTGACCCCAGAAAGCTTCTTGCTCCCGGCTTTGAGGCTATTAAAGCAACAGTTAAGGAAAAGATGGAACTCTTCGGTTCTATCGGCAAGGCATAAAAATAATTCATACCAAAAACAAAACACAGTACAGCAATTTTGCTGTGCTGTGTTTTTATGTATTTATTTTAAAAATATTAAAATAAAAAAGCTTATGAAAATTTTTAAATTAATTTTCATAAGCTTTTATTAAATTTAAAGCACCTTGCTTAAAAAGTCTTTAAGTCTGGGACTTTTTGGATTTGTAAATATTTCTTCCGGGGAGCCTTCCTCCATAATTATGCCTTCATCAATAAAGAAAATTCTATCTGCTACTTCTCGTGCAAATCCCATTTCGTGTGTAACGATTGCCATGGTCATTCCGTCATTGGCAAGGTCTTTAATAACCGCCAAAACTTCACCAACCATTTCGGGGTCAAGAGCACTTGTGGGTTCGTCAAAAAGCATAACCTCAGGCTGCATACAAAGTGCACGCACGATTGCAACACGCTGTTTTTGTCCTCCGGAAAGCTGTGAGGGATAAGACATTGCACGGTCAGCAAGACCAACCTTTTCCAAAAGACCAATAGCTCTTTTTTCTGCCTCTTCCCTTGAAAGCTTTAAAAGCTTCATAGGTGCAATAGTCATATTGCGTAAAATAGTCATGTGGGGAAAAAGATTAAACTGTTGGAAAACCATTCCCATTTTCATACGGTGACGGTTAATATTTACCGATTTATCGGTAATTTCGGTTCCCTCAAATATTATTTTGCCGCCTGTGGGAATTTCAAGAAGATTAAGTGTGCGTAAAAATGTGGATTTTCCTGAGCCTGATGGGCCGATAATTACAACAACCTCGCCCTTTTTGATTTCGGTATTTATTCCGTTAAGAACCTGTATGTTTCCGAAGGCTTTTTGCAGATTTTCCACCTTTATTAATGTTTTACTGTTAGTGGTCACTCTTACGCAGCCTCCTTTCAAGAATACCTACAAGCTTTGTGAGTATTATAACTATCACAAGATAGATAAGCGCTACTGCTATAAGCGGCATAAAGTTACTATAGGTTATGGAACGAATTTTAAGACCGCCCTGTGTAAGGTCTGCAACACCTATATAGAAAGCTACAGATGATTCTTTAAGTAATGTTATAAACTCATTTGCAAGGGCAGGGAGTACCGCCTTAAATGCCTGAGGAACAACAATATGGAACATTGTGCTGGGGTAGTTAAAGCCAAGACTGCGTCCTGCTTCAATTTGACCTCTGTCAACCGCCATAATACCGCCTCTTACAATTTCTGCAACATAGGCACCACTGTTAAGTCCAAAGCAAAGCACTGCGGCCGGGAACTTATCAACACCTGCAGGTAAAAGGAATACAAAGTAGATTATAAGTAGCTGCACCATAACAGGTGTTCCACGCATTATGGTAAGATAAAGTGAAAATATCGAATCAAGCAGCTTTAACTTGCCTGTGGTCTGATAAGTACAGCGTATTATTGCAACAAAAAATCCTATTACAGTACCGATAAGTGCGGCAAGTCCGCTTATTGAAAGTGTGGTCATTAATCCATCTGTAAGATATTTCCATTGTGCTTTCTGAATGAAATTTCGGTCAAATTCATCACAAAAATCAGCCCACCACTTTGAAATTGGGCCGCCTATATTCGGCTTGTTGTTGTCATAATTTTTCAGTGCCATACACTGCTTAATACCTGTGCGCAGTGTATTCATATTGGAAATATCTACAGAACTGCCGTCAACAGTTATGGATTTAACATTGTTAATTTCTTTTGCAACTGTTATAAGACCGCCTGTGCATTTGTCAATAGCATCATCCGCTAAATAAAGTGAAAATTCACCCTCTTTAATTTCATAAAGATTTAATATAACATTTCCTGAAACTGCTTTGGCTTCTTCAAGGTAAATGTTTAGCTGTTCGGCAATATCAATGCTTATGCGTGTTGCATTAGTTGAAATTCCGGCGGCTTCGTTTTGAAGATACTTTTTGTAAACCGTTACCAAAAGCTCATCTTTGTGTGAAGCAATAGCCGAACCAACATCAACTGCTGAGTATTCACAATTAAGTATAAGGTTCTTTTCGTCTCCCACCTCAACCGTCTTTACGGTTACTTTGGAATTTTCAAAAGCCTTTTTAGCGCCTATTGCTGTGGGCTTTGCAAGGGAGGAAAAGGTTTGGTCAACAATTTGCTGACACTGCTTTACCGAAAGCTCCTTTGAAACTGTTTTGGAAATACTTTCGGTAATAATTATCCCTGCCACCGCCGCAATTATAATAACTACTGCAACGATTAATGAAATCAGGGACCTTTTTGATATTTTAAATTTCATAAATATCTCCTGACAGCAGAAAATAGGAATGATATAAAATCATTCCCACTTTCTGTCTATTCGGTGTTAAATTTCAAAAGAAATTATTTTATATATTTGTCAACAATCTTCTGAATGGTGCCGTCAGCAGTAAGCTCGGTAATAGCACCATCAATAGCATCAAGAAGTGCGCTGTTGCCCTTAGCAACACAAGCAGCATAGTCTTCATCTGCATAAGAGGTATCAAGAATCTTGAGTCCTTCATTGTTCTTTACGAAAGATTTAGCAGGCTCATTGTCAATGATAACGCAATCAACATCTCCGCCAAGAAGTGCGCTTACAGCTTCATTACCTGTGGTGTAAGGTGTAACAAGCTCCTCGCCGAAATCATCGGTAGCATATATGTAACCGGTTGTTCCAAGCTGTGTTCCAACCTTGTAAGCGGCACCATCAGCATAAAGATCATCAACGCTCTTAATTGGGGAGCCTTCTTTAACGATTATGGACTGAACACCCTTTGCATAGCTGATAGAGAAATCAACGCTCTCTAAACGCTTTTCGGTAATTGTCATACCTGCAAGACCCATATCAACCTTACCCTCTGTAACAGCGGTAATGATAGAATCAAATGCCATATCCTCAATTACAAGCTCAAGACCAAGCTTTTCAGCAATAGCGGCTGCAATTTCAGCGTCAATACCAACGATTTTATCGCCTTCATAAAACTCATACGGCTGGAAATAAGCGTTGGTAGCCATTGTGAGCTTGCCTTCTTTAACTGTGGTTACGGTTTCTGTTGTAGATGATGTTTTGCTGTTATCATCCTTTTTTTCTGTTTCTTTGCCGGAGCAACCAACAAATGTTGCAATAAGAGCAAGAGCCAAAACAATGCTGAGTATTTTTGCTAACTTTTTCATAATAAACTCTCCTTTTAAAATTAAAAGCGGGTGATAATTTACCCCGCAATTTGACATTGTTTATTATAGTCCTATATTTATAATATGTCAAGCTATTTTTACAGTATATTTTCTAATTTGAACCGCTGTTCTGAGTATATTTCCTTTAATATCACCTTGGCTTCGGCACATTCGGGAAGTGCTTCGGATAGTGTGTTGCCGGAAATAAGCTTGCATATTTTTACAAGGCATATTTCGGTTTCTGTATACCGTGAGTGGTTAACAAAGGCGCAAAGCAGTAAACGGCGTTTTTTCCAGTAGCTAACTGCAGATCTTGCCGCAGATAACGCTTTTGCTTTGTTTTGTGATAAAATTGCCTTTTCACATTCATCCAATATCTTATAGGTTTTTGCGTGAATATCGGTTACTGTGCGGTTGCCGATACAGCAAATTCCGATTATTAATCCTAAAAGTATTAATGCGGCAATTAACCTCTTCATTTTTTTCTACCCTCCCGTTTTTTAACGGTATTGGTGTTTCCGTAACGATCCATTGTCATTAAAAAAACATCACTTTCCCTAAGCTTTTCCTTTTTTAAGCATTTAAGAATTTTTTTGCGGTCAATTTCAAGGGAGGTGAGTGTTTCGTTTACTATTTTTCCGTCACAAATTACCGGTAGCGGTAAGCCGTCGGGTTCGCTTTTTATATTGAGATCGCCTGCCGTAACGGGAAGATTTTCGCTTTTTAATAAAACGCTCAGGTCTCCATTAACCTCAATCACCGCAAATGCAACGGTTGAAATATCAAAAACATTCTGTGAGCGCAATAGCTCTATAAGGTCAATAACGGTTAATCTTATACGGCGCATGGCATGTTGGTCTATTTCTCCGTTTTTAATAACAACTGCGGATTTACCGCTTAAAAGCTTTCTTGCAAAAAAACTTTTCATTGCAATAATAGAAACTGCAATTTCCAAAATAACAAGCGTAAAAATTGCAACTATACCACTTGCAATGGGTTGGGTTGTATCCTGTAGAGGAATAGCGGCAATTTCCGATATTAAAAGCGTTATTACAAGCTCACTTGGTTGCATATCTCCTATTTGGCGTTTGCCCATAAGCCTTATTCCCACTATTACAAAAACATACAGTATTAATGTTCTGAAAATAACTGCTATCAAAATAATCACCGTGTTTATTATGTGTAAAAACCTTTATAATATTATTGAAAATAAAGGTGGTAGTTGATATAATCTATATATAAATATTTAAGGAGCAGAAAATATGACTTGTGAGTATTGCGGAAAACAGGTTTTAAATAAATGTGAATTTTGCCCTAATTGCGGTAAACCTTTGAATAATTTTAATAGTGCAGAGGATTATTACAATCAAGGTGTAAATTATTATTACGGTGAAAACGGCTATCAGATAAATTATAACAAAGCAGCGTTATTCTTTAAAAAAGCCGCTGATTTAAAGCATGTAGAAGCGGTAAATTTCATTGGAATTATATATTTGGAAGGTAATGGAATGCAGCCTAATTACCAGCTTGCTTTGCAATGGTTTAATTATGCAATACAATTAGACCCTAATTTTGGCAGAGGTTATTACAATATCGGCAGAATGTATAATGAGGGTATGGGTGTTCAGATTAATTATGATTTAGCTTATCAGTATTTTATGCGTGCAATTAAATGCGGCAAAGAATCATATTATCCGTATGCCTGTCACTTTATAGGCTATATTCTTTTTGAAATTTATAAAAAACCTCGTGAAAGTGTGGATTTTTTTATTGAGGCATTGAAAAATAACTCTGAGATAGCGGGGTCTTGGCATAATTTGGGTGTTCTTTATGAACAGGGGTATTACAGACCTTCCAATGGTAAAACAGAGGTTTATTTTTATGAGAAAGCGGCAGAATTAGGTTTTCCCCAAGCTATGGAGGCTCTTGGAAAGTTATATCTTAAAGCGGCATTGGGTGCAAGCGGTTCCAGAAGAGAAAGCCTTAAAAGCACTGCTGAATATTGGCTTGCCAAGGCGGCAAATGAGGGTTGCACAAGTGCTTATATAGGACTGTTTTCTTCTGCTATTGGTTTGTCAAGATCGTCTCCACGATCATCATCGTCATCAAGCTCTTACAGTCCTAATCCTGAATTTACTTCAAGCAATTTTTCTGACGATGCTCCCCCAAAAGAATTTGTTTTTTATGACGGAAAAGGTAATTATACCGTTTCGGGAAATTGGTTTTATGATTTTAAAGGAAATCTTTGTGAATGGGGAGCTCCTTTTTATGATTCAAGGGGTAATTATTGTGAGTGGGGAGCTCCTTTTTATGATGGTAGGGGCAATTATTGTGAATGGGGAGGCCCTTTTTATGATTCAAAGGGTAATTATATAAATCCACAATAATAAAAATTGAAAAGCGGCAGAATGAACAATTATTCATTCTTGCCGTTTTTATTTTTTACCGTTAATGATAAGCCTATAATTCAAATTTATATAACAGGTTATATAATATAATAAAATTAGTTGCTATTTGATGATTGATTTGTTATAATAAGGTGAATATTTATATAATCACAGGAGATGTGTAAAAATGCCTAAAGTAACACTTTTAGCCCATACGCCAGATCCCGAACGCACCGTTGCCGCTGCGGCAAAGCTTTGTTACAGCTCTTCAGGTGTGGAAGAATTGCTTGACGGTCTCACCGATGAAAAGGCGGCTTCGTTCGTTGAAATGCTTTCAAGTCTTGGTCATGAAAGCCCGGTTGAGCATGTAAGCTTCACTTTTGGTATTGAGGGTGTTTCACGTGCTCTTCTTGCTCAGATAACGAGACATCGTATTGCATCATATTCGGTAAAAAGCCAACGCTATGTTACAGAAGGATGCTTTGAATATGTAACTCCACCGGAGATTGCCGATATTCCTGAGGCTTTGGAGCTTTTTGAGGAAACAATGCGTGCCGATCAAGCGGCTTATGATAAGCTTACTGAATTGCTTTTTACAAAACATAATGCAAAGCTTTTATCTGAGGGTAAAGATGAAAAAACTGCCGCAAGAATGGCAGAAAAAATGGCAATAGAGGATGCACGTTTTGTGCTTCCGAATGCCTGTGAAACCAAAATGGTTGTAACAATGAATACACGCTCTCTTCTTAATTTCTTCCGTCACCGTTGCTGTACAAGAGCACAGTGGGAAATTCGTGATGTTGCAAATCAAATGTTATCTCTTGTTTTAAAGGTGGCACCAAATCTCTTCAAAAAGGCAGGTCCTTCATGCGTTGCAGGTGCTTGCCCTGAGGGTAAAATGACCTGCGGTAAAGCGGCAGAAATGAGAAAAATGTATGAGGAAATGAGAAATAATGGGTAAACTTATAGTTATTGAAGGGCTTGATGGTTGCGGAAAATCCACTCAGCTTGAGCTACTTCCTAAAAATTTAACCGAATGTGGTATTGAATGTACAAGTGTTTCTTTTCCCGATTATGAAAGTGATTCAAGTGCGCTTGTAAAAATGTATTTGGGCGGAGAATTTGGTGATAAGCCCGGGGAGGTTAATGCCTATGCCGCATCGGTTTTTTATGCTGCAGACCGTTATGCTTCTTATAAAACCGCTTGGGGAGATTTTTATAATAATGGCGGTACCGTGATTGCGGGAAGATACACCACCGCAAACGCCGTTCATCAATGCTCTAAGCTTCCTGAGGGTGAATGGAAAGGCTTTTTGGATTGGCTTTATGATTTTGAATATAAAAAAATTGCAATTCCAAAGCCTGACCTTGTGCTGTTTTTGGATATGCCGGTTGAGGTTTCTCAACAGCTTCTTGCCCACCGTTATGAGGGTGATAATGATAAAAAGGATATTCATGAGCGTGATACCGAATATCTTGCAAATTGCCGTAAATCTGCATTGTTTACCGCAAATTATTCGGGTTGGAAAATAATTTCCTGTGCCGAAAATGGTAAACCCCGCAGTATTTTGGATATAGCAGAAGATATTAAATCAGCGGCACTTGCGCTGTTTTGAGGTGTTTTTATGGTTTATGTGTTTTTAGCTGATGGCTTTGAAGAGGTGGAGGCTTTAGCTCCGGTTGATATTTTACGCCGTGCAGGAATTGAAGTTTTAACGGTAGGCGTTACGGGTAAAAATGTTGTGGGAGCGCATAACATTACCGTTACTGCGGATATAACCTGTAATGAGCTTGAAACCGCAAATTTGCAGGGGGTAGTATTGCCCGGTGGTATGCCCGGAACACTTAATCTTGAAAAGGATGAAGCGGTACAGCGCTTTATTGATATTGCGTCAAAGGATAATATATTGCTTGCGGCAATTTGTGCCGCACCATCTATTCTTGGTCATAAGGGGCTTCTTAAAAATAAAAAGGCTACCTGTTTTCCGGGATTTGAAAAAGAGCTTATTGGTGCTGCTGTTACAAATGATTGTGTTGTAAGGGATGGCAATATTATTACAGGCCGTGGAGCAGGAGCCGCTTTGGAATTCGGTCTGCAACTTGTAGCATATTTTAAAGATGCCGAAACTGCAGAAAAACTGCGTAAATCTATGTGTTGCGTTTAAGATTAAAGGGGAATTTTGAAAAATGGCTGAAAATCAAAATTTTGAATTTGAAGATAAAAGAACGGCAGAAAACGATGATGATGCCTTTGTAATAGGTAAGGGCTTTACCGTTGCTGAACCGGTACAACCTGTTGTTAAAAAGACTAAAAAACGCCGTAAAAAGCGTAAAACTCTTTCAAATATAATTTGGATTGTTTCAATTTTGGTTATTTCCTGTAGCTTGGCTTTTGGTGTTATATATATAGGTGCCGATTATGCAGGTCTGGGCTTTGGTCGTGAAAGTAAAGAGGTTACCTTTGAGGTTGAAAAAGGTTCTTCAACACAGAAAATAGCTGAAGCATTAGAAAAGGCGGGGATTGTAAAATCTCCTTTGGCTTTTAGGCTTTATTCAAAAATAAAAGGCTATGATTCACAGTTTAAATATGGTGTTTATACCATTAAGGATGACTGCGGTTACGGCGGTGTTGTGGATAAGCTTATGACTGAGGGTGCTGTTGCGGAATCGGTAAAGGTTACTATCCCTGAGGGTACGGGAATAAACGATTATACTAAAAATGTAAACGGCGAAAAGGTTACCGTAAAGGGAATTGCCACCATTTTGGAGGAGGCAGGTGTTTGTACACAATCTGATTTCTTTGCCGCATTAAATGAGGTTGAGTTTGAATCCGAACTTCTTAAAAATGCCAATGTTGGTAAAGCTTATTATGCTTTGGAGGGGTATCTTTTCCCGGAAACCTATCAGTTTTATAATTACGATTCAAAGGAATGTGCCCGCCTTGCCGTTAAGAGAATGATTGCCGAAAGTGAAAAGCGTATAACGGCACAAATGCTTGAGCGTGCAAAGGAAATGGGATATTCCATGAACGAAATCCTTACAATGGCATCAATAATTCAAATGGAATCGGGACAAAACACATCAGAAATGCCTAATGTTGCGGCGGTTTTTTATAATCGACTAAAAAGCGATTCTTTTGCAACACTCGGTTCTTCTCCAACCTGCTATTACGGAAATTCATTTAAAAATGACGACGGCAGGTATGATACCTATAAAGCAAAGGGACTTCCTCCCGGACCGCTTTGCTCTCCCGGAATTGAGGCAATAAAGGCAGCTTTGTATCCAACCGAGGATGTACCGTATTATTATTTTGTTACAGATAGTAAAGGAAAATTTTATTATCATAAAACCTTGGCGGAGCAGAGTGCAACTATAAACCGTTTACAAAAGGGTGACAACTGGGTATATGAGTATTTTGACTAAGAAAAAAATGGAACTACTTTGCCCTGCAGGAACACTGCAGGGGCTTAAAACAGCGGTTGATTTTGGTGCTGATGCCGTTTATATTGCGGGTAATGAGTTTGGTATGCGAACAGCTGCCGCAATGAATGACGATGAACTCAAAGCCGGTATAGATTATGCACATTCTAAGGGTGTTAAGGTTCATATAACCTGCAATACCATTCCTCATAACGATGAAATAAAGCGAATGCCTGCATTTCTTGAAAAGCTTAATTCCTTTGGTGCAGATGCAATTATTGCGTCTGATTTGGGTTCGATGCGTCTTGTACAAAAATATGCACCAAAGGCTCAGCTTCATATTTCTGTGCAATCGGGTACTGTTAACAGCGAAACTGCCAAGGCATTTTATGAGCTTGGCGCTAAAAGAATTGTGCTTGCCCGTGAGCTTACTCTTGATGAGGTTGCTCAAATAAGATATGAAACACCCAAAGAGCTTGAGCTTGAGCTTTTTGCCCATGGTGCTATGTGTGTTTCCTTTTCTGCAAGATGCCTGCTTTCGGATTATATGACAGGTCGTGATGCAAACCGTGGTGCTTGTGCTCAGGCTTGCCGTTGGCATTATTCACTTGTTGAGGAAAAGCGTCCGGGACAGTATTATGATATTTCCGAAGCTGATGGCGGCACATATATACTTAATGCAAATGACCTTAAAATGGCGGAGCATCTTGATAAATTTAATGAAATAGGAATAGATAGCATAAAAATAGAGGGTAGAGCAAAATCCGAATATTATATTGCCGTTGTAACAAATGCTTATCGTGGTGCACTTGATAGCTTGTATTCGGGAGATATGGATTGGAAAGCACCTTTGTGGGTTACTGAGGAGCTTGAAAAAATAAGTCACCGCCCTTATTCAACAGGCTTTTATTTTGGTCGTCCAAATGGGGAACAAACCTTTGAAAGTGCGGGTTATCTTCGTGATTATGCTGTTGCGGCAACTGTTGAAGGATATGAGGATGGCTGTATAGTGGCTGTGCTTAAAAATAAATTTTTGCGTGGATGTATGCTTGATTGCTTGGAACCCGGTGCTGAGCCGTTTTTGGTTTCTACCGATGAGCTTTTTGATGGGGATAATAATCCAATTGAATCGGCTCCAAGTCCTATGATGAAAATCAAAATACCTTTTTCTCGTCCGGTTAAGTCGGGTGCGGTATTAAGAATGAAATGTTAGGGTGGTATTAATGGGTAATACTAAAAAAACCAGTCTAAATATAATTATTGTGGGTTGTGGTAAGGTTGGAGTTGCTTTGGTTGAACAGCTTATCCGTGAGGGCCATGACATAACGGTTATTGATAGTGATTCGCAAAGAATACAGGAAATCACATCCACCTATGATATAATGGGAATGGCAGGAAACGGTGCAAGCTATAGCGTTCAAATGGAAGCCGGTATAGAAGATTGTGACCTGCTTATTGCAGTAACAGGCTCGGATGAGCTTAATCTTCTTTGCTGTACCGTTGCAAAGCGTGTGGGTGACTGTGCGGCAATCGCCAGAGTAAGAAATCCTGATTACAGTAAGGAATCGGGATATTTGCGTGAAAAGCTGGGGCTTGCTTTGATTATTAATCCCGATTTGGAGGCTGCTAAGGAAGCCGCAAGAATATTATCCTTGCCAACAGCTTTAAATGTGGATTCCTTTGCACACGGTCTTGCGGAGCTTATAAGCTTTACCATACCTGAGGATAATATGCTTAACGGAATGTCCTTGATTGAGCTTTCAAGTAAGGTTCCTTCTGATATACTTATTTGTGCGGTTGAAAGGGGAGAAGAGGTTCATATTCCTTCGGGTAATTTTATATTGCGTTCGGGGGATAATGTTTCCTTTACTGCCACCCGTGCTACTGCAAGAAAGTTTTTAAAGCAGGTAGGCTTTGTTGTAAATCAGGCTAAAAGCGTTATGATAATAGGCGGCGGAAAAACTGCGTATTATCTTGCAAAGCAGTTGTTAAATTCAGGTGTTGCAGTTAAAATAATAGAAAGTGACCGTGCAAGATGTGAAGAGTTAAGCATTTTACTGCCTAAAGCGGTAATTATTAACGGTGATGGTACAAATGAGGACCTTTTGCATGAAGAGGGTATTGCAAATATGGGCGGTTTTGTACCGCTTACGGGTATTGATGAGGAAAATATAGTTTTAACATTGTTTGCAAACCGTGTTTCAAAGGCAAAGGTTATTACAAAAATAGACCGTATAACCTTTAAAAAGGTTATTTCATCGCTTAATCTCGGTTCGGTTATGTATCCGCATTATATTACAAGTGAGGCGATTATTGCTTATGTAAGGGCTAAAAAGGATTCAATGGGAAGCAATATTGAAACCCTTAATCATATGTTTGATCAGCGTGTTGAGGCAATAGAGTTTCGTGTTGATGAGCGCTGTGCCGTTACTGATATTCCGCTTAAAAATCTTGAGCTGAAAAAGGAATTGCTGATTGCTTGTATTAACCGTAAGGGAGCTATTATTATCCCAAGCGGTCAGGATTGCATTAAGGTAGGGGATACCGTAATAATTGTTACGGCTCATACAGGCTTTAACGATATTGAAAATATTTTGAGGTAAAGCTGTATGAATGGTTCCATAATTCGTTATATTCTGGGTCAGGTGCTTAAAATTGAGGGAGCTTTTATGGCAATCCCTATAATTACGGCTGTTTGTTACGGTGAGTTTGAGGGCTTTTATTATGTAGCAGTATCGGCTGTGTGCTTGATTTTAGGCATATTAATGACCTTAAAAAAACCTAAGAGTAATACATTTTATCTTAAAGAGGGATGTATTACCACTTCTCTTTGCTGGATATTTTTGAGCTTTTTCGGTTGTTTACCGTTTATCTTCAGTGGTGAAATTCCAAGCTTTACCGATGCCGTTTTTGAAACCGTATCGGGTTTTACTACAACGGGGGCAAGTATTTTATCAAATGTTGAAGCACTTTCTCATTGCTCCCTTTTGTGGAGAAGCTTTACCCATTGGATTGGCGGTATGGGTGTACTTGTTTTTCTGCTTGCAATAGTGCCGCTTAACGGTGGTTCGCATATAAATCTTATGCGTGCGGAAAGCCCCGGTCCCGTTGTGGGGAAATTGGTTCCAAAACTGCGTCATACAGCAAGAATTCTATATATTATTTATCTTATTCTTACAGTGATTCAGTTTATATTGCTTGTTGCCGGTAAAATGCCTGTTTTTGATGCTTTAAGCACAACTTTCGGAACGGCGGGAACGGGTGGTTTTGGAATAAAGACGGATAGTATAGGCGGTTATTCTCCTTATATTCAATGGGTGGTAACGGTATTTATGCTTCTTTTCGGTGTTAATTTTAATGCCTATTATTTTATACTTTACCGTCACTTCAAAAAGGCCTTTTCTATGGAGGAGGTTCGCGCCTACTTTATTATAGTGGTTACGGCTGTCGGAATTATAATGGTTGATGTTGTAAACCGATTTTCTTCCTTTTGGGAGGCACTTCGCCATTCGGCATTTCAGGTTGCATCCATTATTACAACCACAGGCTATACTACTACGGATTTTAATGCGTGGTCTCAAACGAGCAGGCTGATAATTGTGATGCTTATGTTTGTGGGTGCTTGTGCGGGAAGTACGGGAGGCGGAATAAAGGTTTCCCGTTTTGTTGTGGTCGTTAAAACAGTATTTAAAGAGCTTGGCTCTTATATCCACCCCAAAAGTATTCGTAAAATAAAGTTTGATGGTAAGCCTGTTGAGCATGATGTTGTGCGCTCAATAAATGTTTATTTTATTACTTTTATAATTATATTCGGTATCTCAATATTTTTGGTTTCGCTTGAGGGTAAGGATCTTGTTACAAGCTTTACTGCCGTATCAGCTACAATTAATAATATAGGACCCGGTCTTGAGGGGGTTGGCCCTACTGGCAATTTTGGCGGGCTTAGTAATCTCTCAAAATGGGTGCTCATATTTGATATGCTTGCAGGCAGACTTGAACTGTTTCCGCTTCTTTTATTGTTCCATCCTGCTGCTTGGCGTGATATGTTTTCACGTAAAAGGCAGTAGAGAATAAAGTAAAAATTTTGAAAGGAGGAAGTATAGATGACTAAAAAGGCAACTGATATAGTAGCTTATATCACTATTATCGGCTGGTTGGTGGCTTATTTTGCAGGTACTCGTGATGAGTCTAAATTCCACCTTAATCAAGGCTTGATACTCGGTATTCTCTCCTTAGCGGTTTCTATTATAGCTACCGTTTTGGGATTCATACCGCTTGTGGGCTTCATTATCGGTTTGGTTGCGTGGTTGATTGACCTTGGCTTATTGGCACTTATGATAATCGGTATCATTAATGCTTGTAATGAAAAGGAAACACCCCTTCCGCTGATAGGATTTATCAAGCTTATCTAATGAAAAAACATAAGAGACTGCCTTAAAAACGGCGGTCTCTTAATCTTTATATACCTATTTTATGAGCATCGGCTGAAGCTGTTTGCCGTCAAGTGCGTTTTTAAAGGTTTCGGGAATTTTAGTGAAATCACACACTAACGAATTGTTTTTGCCTATAGGGTCATCCTGTGCGTAAGGTACAAAAAATATATTTTTTGTGTTTTGTAAAAGTCCTATGTTTTTTGCAGAAGCTCCCAAAGCATCATTTGTGGCAATGGCAATAACTACAGGTGTGTTGTTTCGTAAGCTTGCTTTTACAGCCATGGTAACTGCGGTATCTGTGATGCCAAGTGCAATTTTTGAAGCGGTATTTCCCGTACAGGGTGCCACAATTATTGCATCAAGCAAATTTTTAGGTCCTATAGGTTCGGCTGAGGGAATATCGTGAATTATAGGGTTGCCGCATATTTGGGTAACTTCTTTTTTAAGCTCCTCCGATTTATAGAATCGGGTGTCGGTTTTCCAAACTATTTCCGAAAATATCGGTATAATTTCAAGCTCGGGTGTTTTTAGCGCCTTTAATGCTGCTACCGACTTTGCAAGTGTGCAAAAGGAGCCGCAGAACGCATAACCTACGGTGATTTTTTTCATAAAAGCTTCTCCTTTGATGTCGGATAATAATGGTTAAAATAAGTTTTAAATTAATTTTATTTTATATGCTGTTCAATAATTTGTGAAATGGTTTGTGCAAGGATTATTCCTGCACTTCGTGGTGCTGTTTTGCCCGGTAATGACGGTGCTTTGCAATAATTATAATTATCGGTAGAAACCAATGTTTCATCAATACAACCTGTTGTTGAAAGGTCTATAATGAGCGCATCGGTTTTACAGTTTTGCAAAAGCGGTGCATCGGCAGTGTTAAAAATAATATCAAAGGTGCCGATATTTTTTGAAATATCCTTTGTGTGTATTGTATTTAAACCAAGAGCTTGTGCAAGAGCTAAGGCTTCATCCTTTCTTGCGGCTGCAGTAACAATACAACCAAGCCCCTTTAGGCGATCACAAAGCACCCTGCCTGTTCTGCCGTAGCCAATGACCAAAACACGGCTTCCAAATAGCGTAAAATCGGTTTTTTCTATTGCAATAGCTATAGCACCCTCGGCAGTGGGAACAGCGTTTTTGATTGCATATCCGTCCGTTTCACAATAGTTGATGCAGTTTTTGACCTGCGGCTTGTAAACACCACTTAAAACCAAACGGTCACCGGCGGTTTGTTCAATATAAGAAAGCGGTATGATTTTGCTTGTGAGAGGCGTGCATATTGTTCTTCTGTCTCGTGTTGCGGGAACAGGCAGTAAAAACACCTTGCTATCGGTGCAATCGGCACAGTCGTTTTCATAAAGTCCTAATGAATCAACCGCATATCCCATCTCTTTAAGCTGTTCATAAGCGGTACGCATTCTTGCATCTCCGCCGAAAATAGTTATTTTTGTCATATTCTTATCCTCCAAAACCGCTGTCAATTTAACTACAGTATATACTATGATGCGTTTTTTAATATGTGATGTAACCTTTTCAAATTTAGGGGTTTATTTTTTGATTAAAAAGCAATATAATAGATATGTATGTATAAAGCTAAATATTAATAATAAAATTTATATTTTAGGGAGTGTAGGTATGAAGGAGCTTCGTGCAGAAGATAAATTGTTAGAGGGTGTTCATCATATTCATATGATAGGCATAGGCGGTAGCGGTATGTGCCCGTTAGCCGAAATACTTAATTCAAAGGGTTATAAGCTTTCAGGTTCGGATAATAAT
Source organism: Oscillospiraceae bacterium (assembly GCA_015065645.1). Lineage (GTDB taxonomy): Bacteria > Bacillota > Clostridia > Oscillospirales > Acutalibacteraceae > UBA737. Next base: position 17,354 of record SVPW01000029.1, read on the forward strand.
GAAAGCGATCCCCTTAAAAGAGTTCGTGCATTGGGAGCGCAGGTTTTTATGGGGCACAGTGCCGAAAATATAAAGGGCGCACAGCTTATAGTTTACTCTGCGGCAATTTCTCCTGAAAATCCTGAACTTATAGCCGCCAAACAGCAGGGTATTCCCACCATGGAGCGTTCACATCTTTTAGGTGCGCTTACCCGCCGTTATGATGATGTTATAGGTGTTTGCGGTACCCACGGAAAAACCACTGTAACCTCTATGATTACACAGATTTTAATTCTTAATAATCGTGAGCCTAATGCTGTTATAGGCGGAAGATTACCGCTTATTAATGCAAACGGTGTTACGGGAAATTCACAAACATTGGTTTGTGAAGCGTGTGAATTTGTTGATACATTTTTGCAGATGTCACCCGATGTTTCGGTGCTTCTTAATATAGATAACGATCATCTTGATTATTTTAAAACAATGGATAATCTGGTGGCTTCTTTTACAAAGTTCATTTCTATGTCAAAGCTTTGTTATATAAACGGTGATGATGAGCTTTGTCGTAAAGCGGCAAGCGGAATTGATTCAAAGGTTGTAAGTTTTGGCTTTGATGAGGGTAATGATTACCGTGCAGTAAATATTAAAAAGGGTAAATATGGCTTTATTTTTGATGTTGAAAAGGATAACAATGTCATTGGAACGCTTAAAATGCATATTCCGGGTAGGCATAATGTGCTTAATGGCTTGGCAGCCTTTGCCGTATGTTATGAAATGGGTGTTGAACCGCAAGGCATTGCCGATGCTGTTGAACGCTTCACAGGTGCCGGAAGAAGATTTGAGTTTTTGGGAGATTACGGCTTTACTCTTGCAGATGATTATGCCCATCACCCAACCGAAATAAAGGCAACCCTCACAGCCGCACATGATCTTGATTATAAACGTGTTGTTGTGGTGTTCCAACCCTTTACTTTTTCACGAACAGCCCTTTTAAAGGATGAATTTATTGAGGCTCTTTCTGTTGCGGATGAGGTTGTACTCACCCCAATAATGGGTTCACGAGAAGTAAACACTTATGGTATTTCTTCCGAACAGCTTGCCGAAAAACTTCCCGTATGCACCGTTATAGACGGCTTTGAAAATATAGCCGATTATATAATCAAAACTGCAACTAATGGTGATATTGTTATTACAATGGGTGGCGGTGATATTTACAAAGCCGCACAAATAATTAAGGAGAAACTTAAATAATGACTGAGAAATTATATGATAAGGATTCATTTATACAGCAGTTTTTTGCAACGGTAATTTCTTGTGAACAAACCGATGATGGATTTGATGTTGTACTTGACCGTACTGCATTTTTCCCTGAGGGCGGGGGACAACCCTCCGATATTGGTACTATAAATGATTATCAGGTATTTGATGTTCAGATAAAGGATGAAATTATTGTTCATAAGGTTAAAAATGCCGTAAATGTTGGAGAAACGGTAAACTGTGTTCTTGATTTTGAACGCCGTTTTGATTTTATGCAGCAGCATTCGGGTGAACATATTGTATCGGGTATAGTACATTCAATGTTAGGATATGAAAATGTCGGCTTCCATTTAAGTGAGGAAACCGTAACACTTGATTTCAACGGCACATTTACAGAGGAACAAATAATTGAAATTGAGCGTAGGGCAAACCGCTGTGTTTGGGAAAATGTTGCTTTTAAAACATATTATCCGTCCAAGTTACAGCTGAAAACACTTGAATACCGCAGTAAAAAAGAGCTTGAGGGTGCAGTTCGCATAGTTGAGGCGGAAAATATTGACCGCTGTGCCTGTTGTGCTCCGCATGTAAAATCGGCTTCCCAAATAGGTTTTATAAAATTGCTTGACCATGAAAAGGTGCGTACAGGAACCCGTTTTCAGCTTAAATGCGGAGGCAGAGCGTTAGATGATTATAATGATAAATATCGCAATGTGAGAAATATCGGTACATTGCTTTCTGCAAAGCATGAAAATACCTATAATGCAGTATTAAAGCTTAATGAAACACTTGATGGTCAAAAGCAACTCAATAATGAGCTTAAAAAGCGTCTTGTAAACGCTTTGGTGGCTTCATCTGCAAACAGCAATATTTTGTTTGTTGATGGTCTTGATATAAAGGAGCTTCAGATGTTAAGTGATGCTCTTCATAAAACCTATGGCGGTATACGTGCTGTATTTTCAAGCTCTAACGGCGGTTATAATTTTGCTATTTGTGATGAAAGCGATAAATTGGATGAGTTTTTTGCCGCTTTCCGCAAAGATTTTACAGTTCGTGGCGGTGGCAGAAACGGTATGGTGCAGGGAAGTGTTGCCGCAGATGAAGATTCATTAAAATCATACTTCCAATTTTGATTAATTTATGATATACTAGTTTAGTTATATTTATTTGTTGAGGAGTAATTGAATGAATTGGACAGAAATTACGGTTGAAATACCTCAAAAGGATACCGATACCGCTGCCGCTATTGCTAATATGACAGTGCCTTACGGTATTTATATTGAGGATTATTCTGAGCTTGAACAGGATGCTTTGGAAATAGCTCATATTGACCTTATTGATGAAGAACTTGTTGCAAAGGATAGAACAAAATCCATTATTCATATTTATATTTCTGAATGTGATAATGCTCCCGAAGCGGTTGCTTTTTTAAAGGAAAGGCTTGTTGCCCAGGGGATAGATGCAAAAATCGGCTCGGTTGGCGTTGAGGATACAGATTGGAATGAAAATTGGAAAAAATACTTTAAGGCTTTTGAGGTGGGAAGCCGTTTGGCTGTTTGCCCAAGCTGGGAAAAGTATGAAAATTGTGAAAACCGAACTGTTTTAATGATAGACCCCGGTGCAGCATTCGGTACGGGTACACATGCAACAACTTCACTTTGTATGTCCATTATGGAAAATGTTGTAACACACCATTGCAATGTGCTTGATATTGGTTGCGGAAGCGGTATTTTAAGTATTGCAGGTGTGCTTTTAGGTGCAAAGAGTGCTGTTGGTGTTGATATTGATGCACAGTCTGTAAAAACGGCTAAGGAAAATGCCGAAATCAACGGTGTTTCTGATAAAACCGAATACTTTGTAGGTGACCTTGCAGATAAGGTAAGCGGAAAGTATGAGGTTATCTGTGCTAATATTGTGGCAGATGTTATTATTCGTCTTTTTGAAAATGTTGCTGATTTTATGACCGATAACGGTGTGCTTATTGTTTCGGGTATTATTGATATTCGTGCAGATGATGTTAAAAAAGCTGCCGCTATGCATGGTTTTAAAATAACACAGGAATACACTAAGGAAAATTGGTGTGCCTATACTATACAAAAGTGATTCGGAGGAAAAATAATGCTGGAATTTGAACAGCTTAAAGCCCGCCTTACCGCAAATGAGCAGGAGGTTCGTGACCTTAAAGATGCTATTGCTTATGATGCTTTAAAGCGTGAAATTGAGGAGCTTGAAACTAAGGCTTCTGACCCATCTTTTTGGGATGATATGGAGGCATCACAGAAAATCCTTAAAAAAACAGGTAAGCTTAAAAATACAGTTGCTCTTTATGACGGTATAAGCTCAGGCTACGAGGATCTTTTGGTGCTTATTGATATGGGCGATGAAGAGGGGGATGTTTCGCTTATTGATGAAATAACCGCTTCTATTGAAAGCCTTGAAAAGGATATTGCATCCCTGCGTTTGGAAACATTGCTTACAGGTGAATATGATGAAAGCAATGCAATTCTGACATTCCATGCAGGTGCGGGTGGTACTGAGGCTATGGATTGGGTGCAAATGCTTGTGCGTATGTATATTCGTTGGGGTGAGCGCCATGATTTTAAGGTTAAGATGCTTGATTTTCTTGATGGTGATGAAGCAGGCCTTAAAAGTGCCACACTTCTTGTTGAGGGTACAAATGCATACGGCTATTTAAAGAGTGAATCGGGTGTACATCGTCTTGTGCGTGTGTCTCCGTTTGATGCTTCGGGCAGAAGGCATACTTCTTTCTCATCTTTAGAGGTTATGCCTGAGATTAACGATGATATAAAAATTGAAATTCGTGATGAGGATATTAAAATGGATGTTTTCCGTTCCTCAGGTGCAGGCGGTCAGCATATCAATAAAACCTCTTCGGCGGTTCGTTTAACCCACCTTCCCACGGGTATCGTAGTTGCCTGTCAAAATGAACGCAGTCAGGTGCAAAACCGTGAGCAGGCTATGAAGATGCTTAAATCTAAGTTGATGGAAATTAAAGAGAGAGAGCATCTTGAAAAAATTGAGGATATTAAGGGCGTTCAAAAGGAAATTGCTTGGGGTTCGCAAATACGCTCTTATGTATTTATGCCCTATACCTTGGTTAAGGATCACCGTACAACCTTTGAAATGGGTAATGTAAATGCCGTTATGGATGGTGAGCTTGACGGTTTTATAAATGCTTATTTAAAGGCGGCTTCAAAGGGCGCGTTGCTTGAAACAACAGATGAATAAAAGGATGGAGTTATTTATGAAAAGAATAGTTGCAATTTTACTTTGCCTTATAATGCTTTTTGCGTTTGCAGGTTGCGGAGAAGATGAAAAGACTGATGATAAAAAGGAATCGGGAAGAATACTTTATAACAATGTAAAGCTTGATAAATATGTAAAGCTTGGTGATTACAAAAAAATCACTGTTGATACTTCAACTGAGGATTTTAAAAAGATTTATGATTCAATGCTTGAATCAGATGTGAAAAATAATGATTTTTATGTTAAAAAAACAGAGGGTACTATTGCCAAGGGTGATAATGTAAATATGGATTATTCCGGTAAAAAGGATGGTATTGCTTTTGATGGCGGTACTGCAAAGGATCAGTTCCTTGTTATCGGTTCCGGTCAGTTTATCCCCGGATTTGAGGATGGTCTTATAGGTGTTGAAATTGGCTCTACAGTTGACCTTAACCTTAAATTCCCTGATAATTACAGCAATTCCCCGGAACTTGCGGGAGCAGCTGTTGTATTTACCGTTAAGGTAAATTATGTGAAAACAGAGGAAGCTCTTTCTCCTGATGTTTATTATAAGCAGCTTGGCTTTGCTTCTGCTGATGCTTATTATTCCGATGTTAAAAAGCGTGCTGTTGAAGATTATCTGTTAACAAAGGTTTTGGAAGATGCTTCTGTAAGTGATTACCCAAAAGCAGAACTTGAAAAACTTGTGAAAATTAGCATAGAGCAAAATGAATACACCTATAAAATGCAGTATGGGATGGATATTGAAACACTTTTGTCATATTCGGGTCAAACAATGGAAGAATTTGAAAAGAATATTACAGAAAATTATGTTAAACCCCTTATGAAAGAGCAAATGGTGTTATATAGTATACTTGATAAACAGAATCTTAAAGTTACCTCTGCTGAGGTGGATAAGAGAATTGATGAAAAACTTGATGATTATAAAAAATCAGGTACAACAGTCACCAAAGAACAGCTTATTTCGGTTTTGGGTGAATTTTATTTTGAATCATTAATAGTAAGCGAAAAGGTATCAGATTATCTTTGTAAAAACGCTGAAATTAAATGATAGGACTTTTTATTGCAAAGGTTTCCGATTATACCGATGAAGAATTAAAGTCTGAGTATTTTTATCAAAATGATATTGTTCGTGAGCATTTGGATAAAAAAAATCAAAACGGGATAAAAGAAAGCCTTTCGGCATTGTGTTTGCTTCGTTTTGGCATAAAGCAGGCATTTGGCGATACTGACTATACATTGAGCTATAATCAAAACGGTAAACCGTTTATGGATAAATGCTTTATAAGCCTTTCCCATTCGGGGGGCTATGTTGCGTGTGCTTTATCGGATAAAAATATAGGTATGGATATAGAGGTTTTAAAGGATATAAAAAAATGCGATACCTATAAATTTTTCACCGAAAAAGAAAGCATTTATATAAACGAAGATATAAATTTGCTTTCAAAAAGGTATCTTGAAATTTGGACTAAAAAGGAAGCGGTATTGAAATTTTATTCTTTGCGTCTTTGTGATTGCGGTAAAATAGATACGCTTAATCTTCCAAAAAATCTTATAGTCAGAACAAAATGGCAGGATGATTTGGTTATTTCGGTGTGTGAAGAGGTATAAAAGTCGTCATAAATCGTGCTTTTTACAGTTTTTTTCTAAAATTCAATGAAAATCAAAAAAAATGCTTGCATTATTGTGCGTTTTCTGTTATTATAGTCTTTGCTATCGTGATCGGATATCCGATCTAACTAAAAGGAGGTGCAGACCATGGCAAAATGTGAAATCTGCAGTAAAGAAATCGCTTTCGGGATTAAGGTTTCCCACTCCCATCGTCGTTCCAACAGAACTTGGAAGCCGAATGTTAAGCGTGTTAAGGCTATCGTAAACGGTTCACCCCGTCGTATCTATGCCTGCACCCGTTGCCTGCGCTCGGGCAAAGTTACCAGAGCTATCTAATCGTGATTTCTTAAACTAAACTCCGTATCACGCCTTACGGCTTGAACGGAGTTTTTTTCTAATTGTAAAGGGTGAGTGAAAAAATGATTAAAGCGGTACTTTTTGATTTAGACGGAACCATTGCGGATACATTGCGTGATTTGGCTAACAGCTATAATTATGCAATTTCAAGCTATGGCTTTCCCACCCATGAAACCGAAGAGTATAAGGAGCTTGTGGGCCGTGGTATACTTGATGCAATTATGCGTGCGTTGCCTGAAGGGGAAAGAAACGAGGAAACAATAGCAAAATGCAAGGTTGTTTTTGATGAATATAATGCTGCTCATTCCTCCGATTATACAACGGTTTATCACGGTATGCCCGAAACCTTGAGAGAACTAAAGAAAAAAGGCATAAAGCTTGCTGTTGTTACAAATGGTGCACAGTCAAGAGCTGATTTTATGGTTCCAAAATTATATGAAGGTATTTTTGACTTTATTATGGGAAAAAGAGATGGGGTTGCCGCAAAGCCATCGCCTGAATCTGCCTTTATTACAATGAAGGAGCTTGGTGTATCTGCAGAGGAGTGCCTTTTTGTAGGTGATTCCGGTATAGATATGCAAACAGCTAAAAACTGCGGTGCGGCGGCAGGTGTAGGTGTTTTGTGGGGCTTTAGAAGTAGGGAAGAGCTTGAAAGCAATGGTGCTGATTACATAATTGATACACCCAAAATGCTGCTTAGTGTTTTAGAGGAGAAAAACAGTTGAGTTATAATTATACCAAAACAAAATTGGCCTGCTATTCGGGTTTTGTTGTTCAGGCAATTATTAATAACTTTTTGCCTATACTCTTTGTTATCTTGCAGGATAGCTATAAGCTATCTTACGAAGCCCTTGGCAGAATAGTGCTGTTTAATTTCTGTACTCAAATTGTGGCTGATTTGCTAACCCCTAAAATAACCGATATTTTCGGTTATAAAGGGTGTGCGGCGTTGTCACAGCTAACAGCGGCTTTGGGTCTTATGTTGCTTTCGTTTTTACCGGGGATTTGTCCCTCGCCTTATGTGGGAATAGTAATATCGGTAATAGTTTATGCAATGGGCAGCGGAATGATGGAGGTTATTTTAAGCCCTATTATGGAACTGCTTCCCACCAAAAATAAGGGAGCAAATATGGCATTTACCCATTCCTTTTACTGCTGGGGACAAGCGTTTACCGTAATTTTAACAACTATTTTTGTAAAGCTTATAGGTGATGCTGATTGGAATTTAATACCAATAATCTGGGCGGTAATTCCATTAGTAAACGCAGTTGCTTTCACAAGGGTGAAGGTGGTGGAACCGCCTAAAGAACAGCGTGGCGGTAGCTTAAAGGGCGTATTTAAAGAACGCACCTTTTACTGCTTTGTTATTTTTATGGTATGTGCGGGAGCAAGTGAAATTGCAATGGCTGAATGGGCTTCACTGTTTGCTCAGCAGGGTCTTAATGTAAGCAAGGTGACAGGTGACCTTTTAGGGCCTTGTGCGTTTGCAATATGTCAGGGAACGGGTCGTGTGGTTCTGGGTGCCTTTTCGGGCAAATATTCCATCCGTAAGGTACTTATAATCAATAATATACTCTGTGCCGTTTGCTATATAATGGTTGGTGTTTGTGATATAAAGGCTTTGTCATTGGTGGCTTGTGCACTTTGCGGATTTACCGTAAGCCTTTCGTGGCCGGGAACATATTCCTTGGCGGCGGCAAAATATAAAAACGGCGGCACAAAAATGTTTAGTATATTTGCTTTTTGCGGTGATATAGGTTGCTCCTTGGGTCCGTGGCTTTTAGGTCTTGTGGCGGACTATTTCGGCCTTAATACAGGCTTTGTTGTGAGTTCGGCTTTTCCACTGCTTATGGTTATAGCAGCCTTTGTTGTTAAAGAAAAGGATTGCAAAGTAAACTGATTGCTGTTAAAATAAAATCAGAGGTGATTAAATTTGAAGAGACTTGATTATCTTAGTTGGGATGAATATTTTATGGGTATTGCCGTACTTTCTGCTATGAGAAGTAAGGACCCTTCAACACAGGTTGGCGCTTGTATAGTTGATTCTGACCGCCGTATACTTTCAATGGGCTATAATGGTATGCCAAGGTGTTGCAGTGATGATAATTTTCCTTGGGAACGTGCAGAAGGTCTTGATTCAAAGTATCTTTATGTATGTCATGCGGAACTTAATGCAATACTTAACTGTCATAGAGGTTCGGTTAAGGGATGCACGGTTTATACCACTCTTTTTCCATGTAATGAGTGTGCAAAGGCAATTATTCAGTCAGGCATTTCTGAGGTTGTTTATAAAGAGGATAAGTATGCCGAATCTGATAGTGTTAAGGCTTCGAAACGAATGTTTGAAGCGGCGGGTGTTTTATACCGTCCGTATGAACATTCGGGCAAGGTGACTCAAATAGAATTATAATGCAAATAAAAAAACAGCATAGGATAACTATGCTGTTCAGCCTGTAGAAAAAAACCTAAATTTTATTTTTTATGCGGCTTGTAGCCGCATTTTTGTTTTTTCAGCGACAGGTGCGGTGAAAAAACACATCATAAGCGAAAATCCGCTTATAATGCGGATTTTCAAGGGCACAGGGG
>SVPW01000051.1 GCA_015065645.1 Oscillospiraceae bacterium
TAAACACCGGTCTTTTCAAAGTATTCATCACGAGCGGCACAAACCTCAATCAAAGCAGTAGCCTGTCCACGGCCGATACCCTTGGTTTCACGGGTGATACAGATAGAGCCGCCACCGATACCAACCTTAATAAAGTCGGCACCTGCTTCGGCGAGGAACAAGAAACCGTCACGGTCAACAACGTTACCGGCACCAACCTTTACTGTATCGCCATACTTTTCACGAATAAATGCAATAGTTCTTGACTGCCATTCGCTGAAGCCTTCGGAAGAGTCAATACAAAGAACATCCGCACCGGCTTCAATCAAAGCGGGAACACGCTGCTCGTAATCACGGGTGTTGATACCTGCACCTACAACATAGCGCTTGTCCTTATCTAACAACTCGTTGGGGTTTTCCTTGTGTTCTTCATAATCCTTGCGGAACACAAAATATTTTAAGTTCTGGTCTTTATCAATAATAGGAAGGGAATTGAGCTTGTTATCCCAGATAATATCGTTAGCCTGTTTGAGGGTGGTATCTTCATCGGCAACAATTAAGTCCTTAAAGGGGGTCATGAACTCTTTAACCTTGATATCTGTAGACATACGGCTTACTCTGTAATCACGGCCGGTAACAATACCTAAAAGTTTACCGTTTGCAGTACCGTCTTCAGTAACGGCAACGGTGGAGAAACCGTTAAGAGCCTTAAGCTCCAATACACGTGCCAATGTATCTTCGGGAGTAACATTGGAGCCGCTTACAACAAAACCTGCTTTATAGGATTTTGCACGTGCAACCATTGCGGCCTCGTCTTCAATAGATTGGGAACCGTAAATAAAGGAAACGCCGCCTTCTTTAGCAAGTGCAACGGCAAGACGTTCACCCGAAACCGACTGCATTATAGCCGAGGTCATAGGTATGTTCATTGAGATTGCGGGTTCTTCGCCCTTCTTGAATTTAACAAGGGGGGTTTTGAGGCTAACGTTTGCAGGCACACACTCACTTGAGGAATAACCGGGTACTAAAAGGTATTCGTTAAAGGTGTGCGACATTTCAGGAAAATAATAAGCCATAAGTTATACTCCTTCATATTAAAATTTTATATTTTATTTATTATACAGATTTTAAAACGTTATGTCAACAAAAACAACCTAATTTTCAAACTTTTGGCATTTAATATAAAAAAAGAAAAAATACTTGACATTTTTATTGCAAAGTGGTAACATCAACTTGTATAAACCGAAGATTAAGAGTAGTAACCTTTTTTGAAACTTTTAGAGAGCGGCCGGCGGTGGAAATGTCGCAGTGGATTTTTTGGTGAATGGACTTATGAGGGCGGCCTGAATTTGAGTAGGAGCCGACGGTATTCGCCCGTTACAGCGAGGGTGTATGTCAGTACACTGAAGAGTGGGTTTTAACCAATTTGGGTGGTACCGCGGAATTTGTTATTTCGTCCCAAGTGTCGCAAGATGCTTGGGATTTTATTTTGCAAGGAGATATAAAAATGTTCATTAAATCTAAACGATGGCGAAGCTGAATATTTTACGGCATGATTTAATAGAATTTAAAATATTTTGATTGGAGAAAAGAAAAATGAACAAATACAAAGATTTTGATAATTATTTAAAAGAATACCCCAGCGATGACGGTTATTTCGGTGAATACGGCGGTGCATTTATTTCAGACGAATTAAAACCCGCTTTTGTAGAAATAAGCAATTCTTATGAAGCTATTTGCCATTCAGCGCAGTTCATCAACGAGCTTCGCAGAATTCGTAAAGAATTCCAGGGCAGACCCACTCCCGTTTATCATTGCGAAAGACTTTCAAAGCTTTTCGGCAACTGCCAGATTTATTTAAAGCGTGAGGACCTTAATCATACAGGAGCGCACAAATTAAACCACTGTATGGGTGAAGGCTTGCTTGCTAAGTTTATGGGTAAGAAAAAACTCATTGCCGAAACGGGTGCCGGTCAGCACGGTGTGGCTTTGGCTACTGCTGCGGCTTATTTCGGTCTTGAATGTGATATTTATATGGGTGAGGTTGATATTGCAAAGCAACATCCCAACGTTATCAGAATGAAAATGCTCGGTGCAAATGTTGTACCTGTAACCCACGGTCTTAAAACCCTTAAAGAAGCGGTTGATGCGGCGTTCGAAGCATATCAGAAGGAATATAAGGATGCTATTTACTGTATCGGTTCTACTTTAGGTCCACATCCTTTCCCCAAGATGGTAAGAGATTTCCAATCGGTTGTAGGTATTGAAGCCCGCGAGCAATTCTTTGATATGACCGGTATTATGCCCGATGCTGTTTGTGCTTGTGTAGGCGGTGGTTCAAACTCACTCGGTATGTTCACTCCGTTCCTTGCAGACCCTGTTGAAATTTATGGTGTTGAACCCTTGGGTAAGGGTGGCGCTATTGGAGATCACGCTGCCACAATGCAGTTTGGCACAAAGGGCAGACTTCACGGCTTTGAAAGTTACCTCTTGCAGGATGAAAACGGCGAACCCTTACCGGTTTATTCAATTGCCAGCGGTCTTGATTACCCCGGCGTTGGTCCTGAGCATGCTTTCCTTCGTGATGCAGGCAGAATTAATTACGTAACCGCTACCGACGAAGAAGCCATGGAAGCTTTCTTCTTACTGAGCCGTTTCGAAGGTATTATTCCCGCAATCGAAAGCGCTCATGCAGTAGCTTATGCCATTCGTTATGCTAAAGAGCATAGTCATGGTTCTATTCTCACCTGTCTTTCGGGCAGAGGCGATAAGGATATCGACTACGTTTATGAAAAATACGGCTGCGGTGAAAAGTTCAATTTAGACAAATACATAAAGTAAACCTCAAAAAAGCTTGGCACTCTGAAGTGGTATAGTGATGGTAGACACAAAAAAGTGTCTACCATCACTTTTTATGTTAGAATAAAGAAAAGGGGTTGAAAAAGATGGGAAGACCAAAAGGTGGAAC
>SVPW01000030.1 GCA_015065645.1 Oscillospiraceae bacterium
CCGGCGCTCAAAATATTAAAGAAGGCGATTTGGTACCCGCCGCTTTGGATGATAGCTATTTGCCAAACGGTATGCACATTGTTGCAGGAAAGCTTCGTGGTGTACCCTCTAACGGTATGCTATGTTCCGGTGAGGAGCTCTGCCTTACCGAGGCCGATTATGAGGGCGCTTCGGTTCACGGTATACTCATTTTAAAGGACGAGCATCCCGCAGGAACAGATATGCGTGAGGTTTTAGGTCTTGACGATGTTGTTATAGACTTTAAGATTACTGCAAACCGCCCCGATTGCAACTGTTTCTTAGGCGTTGCAAAAGAGGTTTCGGTAGTGCTTGGCACAAAGTACAATCCACCCGTTCCTACCTATAAAACAGTGGGAGAAAATATAAGCGATTATATTTCTCTTGAGGTTAAAAACTTTGAGCTTTGCCCAAGATATATGGGAAGACTTGTTAAAAATCTTCGTATTAAGCCCTCTCCCGATTGGATGCAAAAGGCAATCAGCGCTTCGGGTATGAGACCGATAAACAACATTGTTGATATTACAAACTTTGTTATGCTTGAAACAGGTCAGCCGATGCACGCATTCAATTACAACGAGATTGAGGGCAAGCAGATAATCGTAAGAAATGCCGCTATTGGAGAAAGCATTACAACACTTGATGGCAAGGAGCATAATCTTACAGAAGATATGCTTGTAATTGCAGACGGCAAAAAGCCATCCTGCCTTGCAGGTATTATGGGTGGCAGGGAAAGTGAAATTGAGGAAGATACTAAAGATCTTTTCCTTGAATCCGCTAAGTTTAAGCGTGATAATATCCGTCATACAGGACGTGCTTTGGGTATTCGTACCGAAGCCAGTGGTCGTTATGAGCGCGGAACCGATATTTTGAATGTTGAGTTTGCGATGGAGCGTGCTTTACAGCTTATTTATGAGCTTGATGCAGGCGATATTATTGAGGGTGTGCTTGACCAAAATGAAGGTCTGCCCGAAGATAGAATTATTAAGACCACCACAACCGAAATTTTAGAGCTTTTGGGTGTGGAAATTCCCGATGAAACAATCGTAAACATCCTTAACAGCTTAGGACTTGAAACTATAGCCGAAGGCAAAGCACTTACCGTAAAGGTTCCCTCTATAAGAGATGATGTTGAGGGCAGAGCCGACCTTTCAGAAGAGGTAATGAGAATTTACGGCTATGACCACATTGTGGGCACACCCATGCGTGGTGCGGTAATCCGAGGAACCATTTTGCCTGAGCGCAAAAAAGCTGATAACATCAAGGCTATGCTTTGCGGAATGGGCGCAAACGAAATAATGACCTATTCTTTCATAAGCTCTAAAGCTATTGATACATTAAGACTTGCCGATGATGATGCAAGACGCAATCAGATAAAGATAATCAATCCTTTGGGTGATGAATATTCAACAATGCGTACCCAGCTTACCACAAGTATGCTGACCGTTCTTGCAACCAACATCAACCGTAAAATAACCGACGGCCGTTTCTTTGAATTGAGCAAGCGTTTTATTCCAAAATCACTTCCCCTAACCGAGCAACCCGATGAGCTTGCAACACTTTCTATCGGTATATACGGAAAAGATGAAGATTTCTTCACACTTAAAGGTATGTTAGAGGAGCTTATGCAGCTTTGCGGAGCACACACACAGTATGAGCGTTCAAATGAGCCGTATCTCCACCCAGGACGCCAGGCACTTATTAAGGCAAACAATAAGGTAGCCGCTGTTTTTGGTGAGGTGCACCCCACAGTTGCTGAAAGCTACGGCATTGATACAAGGGTTTATATTGCAGAGGTTCAGCTTGATGTGCTTTACGCAATCGAAAAGCGTAAAACGGTTTACAAGCCACTTCCAAAGTTCCCTGCAGTTGAGCGTGACTTTGCAATGCTTTGTGACAAGGATATACCTGTTGGAACACTTGAAAAGGCAATTACAAGCGGTGCAGGAAGACTGCTTGAGCGCATTGAATTATTCGATGTTTACGAGGGTTCACAAATCCCCGAAGGCAAAAAGAGCGTTGCTTACAGTATTTGGCTTAGAAGTGCCGACAGCACCCTTTCCGATACGCAGATTGAGGAAGTAAGCGCCAAGATAATCAAGAAATTGGAAGCTGTTGGAGCAGAGCTCAGAAAATAATTCAATTCTTAATTAAAAATTAAAAAAATTTTTCTTGAACTTTTAATAAAATCAGTATACAATAAAGATTGTAAACGGATAAATGAGGTGTTATTTATGAATGATAAAACTATGACCTTTTCCTTAGGTGACCAAACCGAACAGGAAATAAGAAACATACTTACCTGTGTTTATGATGCACTGAAAGAAAAGGGTTACAATCCTATCAATCAAATAGTGGGATATATCCTTTCGGAAGATCCGACATATATTACAACGCATAATAACGCCCGCAATCTTATAAGGCGGATTGACCGTGATACTCTTTTACAATCTTTGGTTCGTTATTATCTTACAGCTTAAAAAAGAAAAAGCGGCTGTCTCAAAAGAGACAGCCGTAATTTTTTATCATTAATAAGTATCGGTAAAATAGGCGTTTGAAAAAGCTTTATAGCCCTCAAAATCCCGTACCTCTATTCTGAAATATTCGTATATGCCCCAAGGGTTAAACTCTGCACGGGTAAGTTTTTCACCCTTTTCAGCTCTAACAACCATCTTACGGCGATTGCCCGTATATAAAATGATCTCTTTAGCTTCGGAACATTCCACTATAATTTTATTTTCCTCAAGATAAAGCGAATTTATAGCAGGGCCTGTTGAGGAATAGAAATTACCTTTTTCAAGTGCTGATATTATGCTATTATGCTCCAAAGCATCTGATTTAATCATGACAAAACCACCGCAGGAATCAAAGTAAACGCTTCCCTCTTCAGCTTTGTTATGGTTATCGTCAGCCGCAATGCAGTATATTCTCTTGCCAAGTCTTAAAAGCATATCATAATAACGATCATTATATTCATAACTTGCGTTATTATAAATTTCGGTTGCGAACATTCCCTCATACTGACTGAACTGCTCATAAAGCTCATAAGACCACTCAAGATGATTAAGGGTTACCAAAAAACCGTTTTTATTAGCTTCTGAAATAATATAATTTATGCAATCGGGATCATAATGAAGCGCTTTATACGGCTCACCGATATACTTCATATTATCATGCCGTTCATCGTGCATCCACTTAAAATGAGGATGAATAAAATCAGGGTCATAGCAGATACAGTTAATATTCTTCCTATCCTTAGGATATATACACAAATGGCAGGTTCTTACGCTGTTCCATCCACCCTCTACCTCATCTGTACAGTTTATTTCACGCTCATAACCCGGCAGTGTTAAAAATTCATCATCATCCAAATATCCATGATCAAAAATGCCCTCATGATCTGTGATACTGAGAATGGAATAACCATTTTCTTTATATATACGCTTCAGTTCTTCAGGAGAAAGGCGACCATCAGAAAAATTGCTGTGGCAATGAAGGTTTGCCTTATAAAACTGACCGTTTTCCGGTAAAAAATAATGACGCATAACAACACTTCCCTTTTTTTAAAAAAATTATACACCTATCAGAATATATTTTAATACTTTATTATGGCTGAAAAATATAAAATTTGGCTGAATTATTGTGTATTTACGAGATTTATGTTAGTATTATAAAAAATGTGATTTGCGGTGATATTTATGAGCAATAATGTTTATATGCTATCTTCAAAAGATTTCCCTAAAAATCAACAGCTTTGTGCAGGCAGGATAATTATAAACAAGAATTACCATCTGCATTTTCATGATTTTTTTGAAATAGAGCTTATAACAAACGGTGAAGGTAGGCAGATTTTAAACGGAAAAACATATCCTCTTAAAAGAGGTGCAGCATACCTTATCCGCCCAACAGACTTTCATTCTATTGAAACTACAAGCGAGCTTTCAATACAAAAGATTATGTTTAATGAAGCTATGCTTTCAAACACACTTGCTATAGATATTATAGGTTCAACCACAGATTATTTTGCCCTTTTTGAAGAGGAGGAATTTAGCCGATTATCAGAGCTTATACAATGCCTTCAATACGAAAGCGATAACGATTTTGAAATGAGAAATGCGGTAGAAAAGAACCTGCTTGAATGTATTATTATCTGCATAATGCGAAAAACACGCAAAAGTGATATTGATACAAAGGATAACCAATTAAGGCAGGCTCTTTCATACATACATCTTAATTACAGAAATGCCGTAACTCTAAAACAATCCGCTAAAAGTATTAATATGACACCCGCATATTTCAGCTCATGGTTTCATAAAAATACGGGAAAAACATACACCGAATATCTTACTTCATTAAGGCTTTCTTAT
This sequence comes from Oscillospiraceae bacterium, assembly GCA_015065645.1. GTDB lineage: Bacteria > Bacillota > Clostridia > Oscillospirales > Acutalibacteraceae > UBA737. Next base: position 4,386 of record SVPW01000030.1, read on the forward strand.
GCCGAAAAACGGCTTATAACCTCAAGTGATACCATTACGGAAATATGCTTTGATAGCGGCTTTTACTCGGTTTCAAACTTCCTTAAAGAATTTAAGAAGAAAAACAATACCACACCTAAAAACTACCGCAAGGCTTTAAAGTGAGCTAAAGCCCGAAAATTCATCATAAGAACATTCCTTTATTGCCTTATAATAATCTTCATAAGAAATACCAAGCGTTTGGCTCATAAAGTGATTAGTATAGTGTTTACCATCCATCTCCCACTCAATAAACAGGAATGAAGCTTTTTGAGGTTCTTTGATTTGGCAAGCAAGAACCGAAGTATCGGCCTTTGCATTTACTTCACCCTCACACAAAACCTCCTTTGTATAAAGGTTTGTAACCTTATATTTAACATCCTTATCAAAAGATAAATCATTAACGGCATAAAGGTTTATATTGCCTTCATTTGGTTCATCAAACATAAGGCAAACGGGATTTTGAGAACGGGTTATATAATGATAAGCAAGCTTTGGGGTATAGTAATAATCCACTACCGCATCGGAAATCTGCGGCCAACCGTCAATAAGATTCCACCAGATTATACCTGTTCCCTTCCATTTAGCAAGACGGAATCTTTCAATAAAGTATTTTTTAGCCTCCGCTTGCACAATTTGGCTCATTCTTGCAAACTGTTCAAGGTTATCATACTTTTCACTGAATACATAATCTATCTGCTTATTCATAAGGTTTATACGGTAGGCATATTTAGTATCCTCCCGTATCTCCATATTTGCAGCATGAATATGCCAATCATCATTGGCAGTTTTTTCATTTTTCATATTGGGCCACAGCATTTCGGGTGCTATAAACTTCTTTAAAGAATCGGGAGAAGGACAGCCGTGATAACCCATTTCAGAAGCAAAGCCGCAGGCGATATTTTTATAATAATTGCCCTTAAAATAATCTCTGAGTATTTTAATATAAAATTTGATTATTTTACGATTTGAATGCTAAAACACTATTTTTTTACTTTAATAATGCTTTTTTTATACCTTGAAAGTAGGCTTATAAGGTGATATAATAATTATACAAAGACTTCGGAGGTAACAAAAAATGATGTATCCTTTACTTTTAAAAGCTCCTGTAAAGGACTATTTATGGGGAGGCACAAGACTTAAAGATGAATTTAAGTTTGAAAGTGAAGCCGAAAAGGTTGCAGAAGCATGGGTGCTTTCATGCCATAAGGACGGTGCGTGCATAGTAAGAAACGGTGAATACTCAGGTAAAACCTTACCGCAGGTATTAAAAATCTGGGGTGAAGATGGTATTGGAAAAAAAGCCGCCGCTTTTCCCTACTTTCCTTTGCTTATAAAGCTTATTGATGCAAAAGACCGTCTTTCAATACAGGTTCATCCCGATGATGAATATGCCCTTAAAAATGAAGGCGAATACGGCAAAACCGAAATGTGGTATATTGTTGATTGCGAAAAAAATGCACAGCTTATATACGGCTTTGAGCACGAAATAACTAAGGAAGAATTTGCACGAAGAATTAAGGACAATACCTTAACCGATGTTTGTAATTATGTTCCGGTTAAAAAAGGTGATGTTTTCTTTATTTCTGCAGGAACACTTCACGCAATAGGAAAAGGTATACTCATTGCGGAAATTCAGCAAAATTCAAATACTACATACCGTGTTTCTGATTATGGCAGACTTGGTGCAGACGGGAAACCCCGTCCGCTTCACATTGATAAAGCGCTTGATGTAACAAAAACCCAGCCTCCAAAAGAAAATTACGGAAATGTTGGAAGTGTAAGCACATATCCCTTTGGCAAGGTTCGTCAGCTTGCCTGCTGTGAGTTATTTAATACCAAGCTTTTAAGCTTGGAGGGTATGGCAGGTCTTAATACCGAGGATAGCTTTGAAGCGCTTCTTGTTTTAGATGGCGAGGCTGTAATTTCCTATGCAGGAGGAAACTTCCGTGTTAAAAAAGGTGACAGTGTTTTAGTGCCTGCAAACTTTAGACTTTCTATTACAGGAAACGCTGAAATAATTACAGCTACGGTATAATTTATATTCCCTTTACGGCAATTCTTTGAAAATAATCATTAAACAACAACACCCCTGCACAACCAAACGGTTGTGCAGGGGTGTAAATTTTTTTAAGTTTAAGCAATTTTAAAATTACTTACCGTAGAGCTCAACAAGCTTTTCGAGGTGAGCACGACGAGCCTTTGCTGCTTCGCTTGCCTGCTCGAAGAGAGCTTCTGCACGATCCGGGAAGGAACGTGTGAGGGATGAGTAACGAGCCTCACCCAAGATGAACTCCTTATAATCAGCAGTTGCAGGCTTGCTGTCAAGGCTGAACGGATTCTTGCCCTCTGCCTTGAGTGCAGGATTATAACGGAACATATCCCAATAACCGCAAGCAACAGCCTTCTTCATTTCCTTCTGGCAGTTAACCATACCACCCTTAATAGAGTGCATTTCGCAAGGTGAGTAGCAGATAACGATTGAAGGACCGTTATAAGCTTCTGCTTCCTTGATTGCTTTAAGGGTCTGGTTCATATCAGCACCCATAGCTACCTGTGCTACATATACATAACCGTAGGACATTGCGATTTCTGCAAGGCTCTTCTTAGAAATAGCCTTACCTGCAGCTGCGAACTGTGCAACCTGACCGATATTGGAAGCCTTAGAAGCCTGACCACCTGTATTGGAGTAAACCTCAGTATCAAATACCATAATATTTACATTTTCACCTGCAGCGAGAACATGGTCAACACCGCCGAAGCCGATATCATAAGCCCAACCGTCACCACCGAAGATCCAGATAGACTTCTTGGAGAGGTATTCCTTATTTTCAAGAACGCTGGGAGCTGTGGGGCAACCTGCAGCAGCAGCCTTTTCAATTTCAACAATCAAAGCCTTGGTAGCGTCAGTATTCTTTGCAGTATCATCATAGGTTGCAAAGTAAGCATCAGCAGCAGCCTTGAATTCAGCAGAAGCCTTATCGCTTTCAGCCATTTCTTTAACCTTTGCAGCAAGACCATCACGAAGAGCCTTCTGACCAAGGTACATACCAAAGCCGTGCTCAGCGTTATCCTCAAACAAGGAGTTAGCCCAAGCAGGACCATGACCTTCAGCATTAGTGGTGTACGGAGATGTAGCAGCAGGACCACCCCAGATAGAAGAACAACCTGTTGCGTTAGAGATATACATTCTATCACCGAAGAGCTGTGTTACAAGACGAGCATAAGCGGTTTCAGCACAGCCTGCGCAAGAACCGGAGAACTCAAGAAGCGGCTTCTTGTACTGAGAAGTGATAACATTAGCATCAGAAGCAACATCACTCTTCTCGGTAACATTTGCTACGCAGTAATCAAATACATCCTGCTCAGCAAGCTGAGATTCCTGCGGAACCATCTTAAGAGAGTTTGTGGGACATTCGCCGATACAAACTCCACATCCCATACAATCAAGCGGAGAAACAGCAAGAACAAAGGAATAGCCCTTGTTTGTAGCTGTTTTTTCCTTAACTGCAACCTTCATGTTAGCAGGAGCAGCAGCCTTTTCATCAGCAGAAACTGCAAACGGACGGATTGTAGCATGAGGACATACAAATGCGCACTTGTTACAACCGATACAGGTTTCATTATTCCACTCAGGAACCATAACAGCAACGCCACGCTTCTCAAATGCGGAAGCACCCTGCTCAAATGTACCGTCTGCATGATCCATAAATGCAGATACAGGGAGAGAATCACCGTTCATAAGGCCAACCGGCTTCATGATGCCATCAACCATCTTAACGAGCTTAGAGGTATCAGCAGTAGCTTCAACTGCAGCATCATCAGTAGCAGTTGCCCAAGCTGCGGGAACATCAATCTTAACATAAGCTGTTGCACCTGCATCAATAGCCTTTTCGTTCATTTGAACGATTTCAATACCCTTCTTCATGAACTTCTGAGCCTTTTCCTTCATATAGCCGATAGCCTCAGCCTCAGGAAGAACCTTAGAAAGTGAGAAGAAAGCAGACTGCAATACGGTGTTAGTACGCTTACCAAGACCGATTTGAGCAGCCAAGTCAATAGCATTAACGGTATAAAGCTGAACATTGTTCTTTGCGATATACTGCTTAGCTTCTGCAGGCATATGCTTATCCAACTCTTCAGCAGTCCACTGACAGTTGATAAGGAATACACCGCCCGGCTTAACATCGTTAACCATCTTATAGCCCTTGATTACATAAGAGGGGTTATGACAAGCAACGAAGTCAGCCTTATTGATATAGTATGGGCTCTTAATCGGCTTATCACCAAATCTCAAGTGAGAAATTGTGATACCACCGGTCTTCTTAGAGTCATACTGGAAGTATGCCTGAACATACTTATCGGTATGGTCACCGATAATCTTAATGGAGTCCTTATTAGCACCAACGGTACCGTCACCGCCAAGACCCCAGAACTTACACTCAATAGTACCCTCAGCAGCAGTGTTGGGAGCCTCTTCCTCATCAAGTGAGAGACAGGTAACATCGTCATTGATACCGAGAGTGAACTGAGCTTTAGGAGCATCCTTAGCAAGCTCTTTATATACAGCAAATACGCTGGAAGGAGGAGTATCCTTAGAACCGAGACCGTAACGACCGCCTACAACTGTATCAATCTTGCGACCTGTCTTTGCAAGAGCAGCAACAACGTCAAGGAATAAAGGCTCACCCAAAGAACCGGGCTCCTTAGTACGGTCAAGAACAGCCATCTTCTTAACTGTTGCAGGAATAGCCTCAACAAGCTTTTCAGCTGAGAAAGGACGATAGAGACGAACCTTTACAAGACCAACCTTTTCGCCTGCTGCTACCATGTAGTCAATAACTTCCTCTGCAACGTCACAGATAGAGCCCATAGCAACGATTACACGCTCAGCATCGGGAGCACCATAGTAGTTAAAGAGCTTATAGTCTGTACCAAGCTTAGCATTAACCTTATCCATATACTCTTCAACGATAGCAGGAGTAGCATCATAATACTTATTACAAGCTTCTCTGTGCTGGAAGAAGATATCACCGTTTTCGTGAGAACCACGCATTACGGGATGCTCAGGATTAAGAGCACGCTTACGGAATGCATCAACAGCATCCATATCACACATTTCTTTAAGATCCTCATAATCCCAAACCTGGATCTTCTGAATCTCATGAGATGTACGGAAACCATCAAAGAAGTTAATGAAAGGAACTCTTGACTTAATGGTAGCAAGGTGAGCTACTGCACCAAGGTCCATAACTTCCTGAGTATTAGTTTCAGCAAGCATTGCAAAACCTGTTTGACGGCAAGCATAAACGTCAGAATGGTCACCGAAAATGTTAAGTGCGTGAGAAGCTACGCAACGAGCAGATACATGGAATACGCTGGGAAGTAACTCACCTGCGATCTTGTACATGTTCGGGATCATAAGTAACAGACCCTGAGAAGCGGTGTATGTTGTGGTAAGAGCACCGGCATTAAGAGAGCCGTGAACTGTACCTGCAGCACCTGCTTCGGACTGCATTTCGGATACCTTTACTGTTGTTCCAAAAATGTTTTTAACACCCTGTGCAGACCACTGATCAACATAGTCAGCCATAGGGCTGGACGGAGTAATCGGATAAATACCGGCTACTTCGGTAAACGCATAAGACACATAAGCCGCAGCGTTATTACCATCCATCGTTTTGAATTTTCTGGCCATTGAAAATTCCTCCTATAATAATAATCTCAGAAAACGAATAAACGCTTTCATACAAAATATATCATATCACTTTTTACTTCTTTTGTAAATAAGAAAATTTGAAAAAATACGCTTTTTTTACAAATTATATAAGAAATTGTTAAAAAAATCACAAATAAAATATAACCGTTTGATGAAAAATATAAATTACATCAAACGGTTATGTATTTTAAATATTTATAACTTCTTTAATTGAATTGCAAATATCACTGAAAGAAAAACTGTTTTTGAAATAATCGGTATTATCTGCTATTTCAAAATCATTTTCATTAAAGCTTTCAGTAATCTCATGCAATTTTTTTGCAATATTCTCAGGAGTCATATCTAACAATGAAATAATGTTTTTATTAAAGTCTGAAAGGTTTTTATTTTCATAAGTATTGGTAATTGTTTTTATACCAAATGTTGACATTTCAAGTGGTGGATAACTTGGATGAGGAGAAACCATAAGAGATATTCCTGCATAACATGATCCCATCATGCGGGCATATTCCTCAATAGTAAGCTTTCCTACAGATTTCAGCACACAACCTTCTCCAACTGTTAATGACGGGTGCTTCTCCCCTGCAGAGATCAACTCCCATTCTGCGGCATCGTCAGCAAGAACCGCCCATTTTCTAAGGCTTTCAGCCACTATTTCAATACAGTTACGTGCAACAGAAGGTCTCCCATAAACGATTATTTTTTTCTCTTTCTTTTTAGGCGGATTTGCAACAAGTTCCTTTTTAAGAGATGCATTTAACACTGGGTCAAAGAAATACTCTTTATAAAAACTATAATTATGATTTTTGAAGTAATCTTTTAACTCATGACTATTAAATACAGCAATTACATTTGAATTCGGATGATAAGTACTTTCTGCCATTGCACTGAATGAAGACCACGGATAAAAGAAAGGCTCATAATCCTGAATAAAATAAACCATCGGATTGGCATTGCCCTCTTTTTGTCTGATAAAATCAAGCATTGAAGTGGCGGTCACCGCTGTCCACCAAGCTGTAGCCACAAAAATATCATTTTTACCTACCGGTATAGTTTTTGTTGCACGATCTGAAAACGGAATAACCTGACGCTCAGAAATTGTGTTTGATGCAGAATCAGACAAAATATAACCTGGATATTTAACCAAAAATTCCTGCTTAGTATCTTCATCTGCAACAATTATTCTTCTTTTTACACATAGCGTATCTGCTAAGCATTCAAAGAAAAGCAATGCTGTTGAAATTCCTCCGAAAACATGCTCGGGATTTAGTGTAGGAACTATAATATTAAGTCTTACATCATCACCCAATTCCTCACTAAAACGAGGAACCATAGGTGTTATCATAGGCAAAGAAGGATTAAAAACAGCAGCCTTTTTTACTTTTCTATAAACTGATTTGGCAAAAATTTTCAAAGACATTACGCTCTTTCCTTTCATTTAACAGATATTCTCGGTACACAACTGTTAATATCCAAATTGATATTATAGTACGGGTCACCGTTTTCAACAAATGGTTTATATAACTGCTCCGAACGAACAAAATCTATTTGAGGGATTTTTGAAACATCACGCGATTTAGATTCATAATGATAAAGCTTAACATTTGCATCGTATAAAACATTAAGACCATTTTGCCATGATCTTATGCAAAGCTCAACATCACTTCCGCAAACAATAAAGCTTTCATCAAATTTACCTATGCGCTGTATTGTTTTTTTGGATACTGCCATGCACGCACCGGTAACCGCCAAAACATTACGGCTCAACATTGGAGATACAAAGGGATCGGCAGCGTGAATTTGCGGCATTCCCTTAAATACATGATCTGCCCAACCATTCATCCCAACAATAACTCCGGCATGCTGAATAGTATCGTCCTCATATAAAAGCAATGCGCCTGCAACACCAATATCTTCACGGCTTACATCCTCAACAAGACGTGTCATCCAATCTTTGGTAATAATGCTTGTATCATTATTAAGAAAAATAAACACATCGGCATCGGTATTATCCATACCAAAATTATTAAGCTTAGACCAATTAAACTCAAAAAATGCATCTATGATACGTATACGCGAATCTTTTTCTTTCAAACGCTTAAAACCATCAAGTGTAGCACTTTCCTCAGAGTTATTATCAAGTATTAAAATTTCATAATTGTGATAATCAGTACATTCTATTATGCTGTTGACACAATCTTCCAACAAATCTATATGGTCCTTGGTTGGAATAATTACCGAAACCTTTGGCTTATTTTCCGGCAAATCAAAACGTGCATCAAAAACAAAAGTATACGCTCCATCTTCGGCGTGTGCATAATCACCGTATTTGCGCTTTAGATGCGAATCAAGAGCCATTTTACCGGCATTATGAGCATACGGTTTCGAATCGGGGTTTACCGATGTAGAGGAGGCAGTTTCTCGCCAACAATAGAGAATATCCGGAATATGAATTATATTATCAGTAAGCTCCGTAAGTCTTAACATTAAATCATAATCCTGACTACCACTAAAATCATCACGCATTCCACCTGTGCGGTCATACAGCTCTGCCTTAAAGCACAGAAAATGGCAAATATACATTTGGCAGTAAAGCAAATCACGGTTATAGTCAGGTTTAAAAAACGGTTTACTTCTTTTGCCGTTTACCAAGTGATCCTCATCACTGTAAACAACATCACAATCATATTCATTTATAGCCTTTGCAACCGAATACAAAGCATTACAGCAAAGCAAATCATCATGGTCAAGAAGCGAAATATACTCTCCGGATGCCATTTTGCGGCAGGCATTTGTATTGCCGGAAATGCCTAAATTTTTTTTAAGCCTTTCAACCTTTACACGCTTATCTCGTTTTGCGTATTCAGAAGCAATTTCAAAAACATAACCGTGTTTTTCATCGCTGGCATCAGCAAGGCAAAGTTCAAAGTTGTTATAGGTTTGATTTATACACGATTCAATCATTTCTCTAAGCATTTTAGGATCCGTATTATAAAGAGGAACCAAAATACTTATAAGCGGATTACGTTCAAGCTGTTCAGTATTTTTAACCGTTTTAGCCTTTTCCTTAACCCAATTTTCATAGTTGGAACGACGGTTAATTCTTCTTTGTTTTAAAGAATACTTTATACGCCTCAAACCAGAAATAAACTTCCTCAAAATTCTGTAAACAATGCTTGGAGTAAAGCATTTTATAAAACCCTTTAAAACTTTTTTCCTTCCAAGCAAAGAAACGTCATTAGTAATTCCGTTCAAATACGCTTGGGTATCATAATAAAGCTTTTCTAAATCTGTTTTATAAAGTTCAAGTTCTTCGACTTTTCCTTTTTGACACTCGATAATACTATCCTTTTCAGCTAAAATATGGTCGATTTTTTTATCGAACTTAAAGGTGTGTTCATCCAAATAAGAAGAAATACGAGAATTTAATTTGCTTTCACAAAACTCCTTTTCTTTTTCAACATATTCGGTTATATGCTTTTCATCCATACCAAAATGCTCAAGCACCAAAGCTTTAAAATCCTGATTGCCGACAGTAATGAACAAATGATTTAATGCCCTGTAAAGCACATATCCTGCAGTAATGTTCTCTTCGCTCCACTCCTGGTCAAACAAAATAAGTTCACCGTTATCGTAAAAGCAATTAGAAAGAATCATATCGGTATATCCGATTGATAAAACAGTATCAATCCCCTCCCCACTTATCTGTTCGGAAGAAGATAACACAAGGCCAAAAAACTTATCAAGCAATTCTAAAGTTTTTTGAGTATCGCCCGAAAAATACGCCGATAAAACAACCCTGTCAAGAGTTTTACAATTATAAAATTCGGTTATCAATTTATTGTTTTCTAATTTTTCTTCAATAACCTTTATATTGTTTTTCTTTAAACATAGGAAATTATTATGTGCTTTTTCTATATGCCGTTCCGACTCCGCACTGGTGGGATATTTTACTACTGATCCATTCTCATAAATAGCTGTTCCTATACGATATTGCTTATAACGTTCACATCCGAAAAATACAGCATCGGCACGGCTGTTTCCTGAGATTTCCGAAACACCCGCATCCACCAAAAAAGAATTTGAGAAAAACGGGAACACATTATTTTCAGCGATTTCTCCCATTATTTGGCGTTCATGAGCAGTAAATAGCTTAGTTTCCGAATAAAACTCCCTATATTTTGTCGCATTTGACCTATCCGGCAGGCAACGATCCGAATAAATTGCCTGCGGCAATTTATAATCCGGGTACGGATAATAAAACTCTTGGCTTGTATATCCACTTTTATTGAGTATTTCCTGTAATTGTTTTTTACTGAAAGTCTTAACAAAATTTACATCCTGATAACCATTTATGCCGTCAAACGGTACACCGGTATGATCCTCACAAGCACCACACCAATATTTAAGACCGAAACGGTTTTCTATAGCAATAAGTAAACGACCATCAGGCTTTAACAGTGAACGAATTTTTTTAAGAAAATCCTCAAACGGGTTATCGGTATCGGTAAAAGAAACGGCATATTCTAAAACGCCTATAAGAGTAATGTAATCAAACTTTTGCGAAAATTCCATATCATTGAAATCCCCAACAAGTATTTCAAGGTTTTCGCAGTTCTTATAGCGTTCATACAATCCTTGCGCCCTTATTTTTGAAAGTTCTACTGCAGTAACGTTTTCACATTTATCGCATAAAACACCCGTTATCTCACCAAATCCTGCCCCTATTTCCAGTACATTTGCATTTGGCTTAAATTTATACCAAGAAAGAAGGTTTTCTCTTGTTGAAAACAAAAACTCCTCAACATCTTGATCTACTTTATTATTTTTTGAGGTAACCGCTTCATAAGATGTATCTTTTAAACGCAATTTGTTTCCTTTATCGAATTCAACATTCAAAACCGCCATATTCCACCTCACTCAATCTCTATTTCTGATTTAACATCCAATATCCCCACAGATGCTCTGGTTGACGTAATATCAAAAAATATTGCATCATAATGCCTATCTATAATTTCTAACTCACCATCATCCTGATACTTTGTGCAACTGATCGATAAGGAATATTTATCAGGAGCAAGGGGTATCCTTTGTACAAATTTTACATGCGCAACCTCACCGGCATTATAATTGCGTGTTTTAACACCATAAAGATTAGTATTTGCACCACAAACAACAACACCTTTGAAATTTTTCACACTCATTGTAAATATAGGATTTTCAACAAATTCGTTAAATGTAACATCATAAGAAAAAGTGATTTTTTCCGAATTACTAACAGTACTCGTAACTTCATCCTTTTCATTTTTTATAACAAAATTAGAAATTGCTGCTTTGCCATTACCATAAACAAGCATTTCAGGATTTATCTGCATAACGCTATTTCCGGTAATGCCCTTATTTTCATCCAAATCCACGCCGCTCATCAATTTTTTAAAGCGCTCTACACCTTCTTTGGATGTGCCGTCAAAAATCTTTTTACCCTTATCCAAAATAACTGCACGGTCGCAATTAGTTAAAATATCATTTGTATTATGAGATACAAAAAGTATAGTTTTTCCGGCATCCTTAAATTGTTCAAACTTTTTAAAGCATTTCATCTGAAATGCCATATCACCTACCGAAAGAACTTCGTCAACAATAAGTATATCCGGATCTACATTTATAGCACACGCAAAAGCAAGACGAGCAAACATACCGCTAGAATAGGTTTTTACAGGTTGATAAAGATGATCTCCTATAGAAGCAAAATCTATAATTTCCTGTTCTCTTTCCTTGATTTGCTCATTTGTAAGGCCAAAAACCTGACCATGCTGATAAATATTTTGTAAGCCGGTAAGCTCCGGATTAAAAGCCGTACCAAGCTCTAAAAGCGAGCTTATTTTTCCGTATGTTTCAAGAGTACCACTGCTAGGTTTAACCACCCCTGTAATCATCTTCAAAATTGTAGATTTACCAGCGCCATTACTACCCATAATACCTACCGATTCGCCCCTTTTAATTTCAAGGCTCACATCGTCAACAGCAGTAAAAAGGCGATGCCTGTTAAGCCAAGGAAAAAGAGCCTCAGCAAAAACATCTCGCTTTTTATTATACATTTTATATTTTTTCGAAAGATTTTCTATTTTAATAATTGTTTCTTCCATACGCGCCTCTCATTAAAGGATATCGGCAAAATCGCTTTTATGTTTATTAAATACATAATTTCCGTAAAGGAAAATCAGTATTGTTAAAAACCAAAAAACAATCGTATATAAGCCATGGTTTTCAGTAATTATTGGGGTTAGATCCTCGGTAAAGGCTTGTCTATAACCATATACAAGATAGGTAAACGGACTGCATCTCAAAATTTTACCAAGAATCTCAATCTTTGTATCAATGATTTTTATATCCCATAAAATAGCGGTAAACCAAAAAATCATCTGCGTAAAAATGCTTATTATCGATGTCATATCAGGGATAAGTGTTGTTAGCGCCGCAGTTAATCTTGTAAGAGACATCATAAATACAAAAGCGCAAAAGATCATATATATAATGATTAAAAAATTAGGAATGGTATAGAAAAAACATATAAGCATAGAAAGCGAAAATACAAATACCGCAACTATACCATTTGAAACCAAAGAAAAAACCGGAATTATATCAATATTAAAAACCGTTTTTTTAACAAGATACGAATAACCTCTTACAGATTGTGAAACCGAAGCAAGTGAATCGCTTATAAAAAGCCACATTGCGAAACCGCTTAAAAACCAAACTATAAAAGAAACATTTTTCCCCGAAGGGGTTATCATATCTCCGCTTCCGAGAACAAAGTAAAAAATCAAAAAATAAATACCCATAAAAAATAATGGATTGATAAAGCCCCAAACCGAGCCTAAAGAAGTAGCGGAAAATTTATTACGAAAATCATTTTTAGCCATTTGCCAAATCAATCTTTTATTAGTAAAAACAGTTTTAAAAAATCCCATATAACTATACCTCCTGCATTTTACTCTATAATTATAATTATACACTTGATATATATAAAAGTCAATTTATATTTCGACAGGTTGACCGTTTTGCAAAGCTGTTATAGAATCTGCAAGCTCGGCAAAAATGGGTGCGGCATCAAAACCATTGGCATTTTCTATCATAACAGCCACAGCATAACGCGGATTTTCAGCAGGAAAAAATCCGCAGAACCAACCAATAGTTATTTCCTTTCCGTTTTCATCGAATCTACCCGTTTGGGCGGTTGCCGTCTTTCCTGCGGCAGTGCAAAGTGTGGGAGCTGCCGCAACACCCGTTCCGTCACTCACCACTTTTCTCAGATACTCACGCATAAGTGCGGCACTTTCCGAGGATATAGCCAAGGTTTTTTTAGGAAGAGGCAAATTTTGCTCTTTACCATTTATTATTTTACTGCTGACAATGGACGGCAGAAAATATCCGCCGTCGGTAGCTATTGCACAGTAAAGCGGAAGAATAGAAACGGGTGAAAGAAGCATTTCCCCCTGCCCTATTGCCAAATTTGCAAGTGCGGAGGAATTATTAAGCGATGTGCTTTCGGGCAAGGAGCCTAAAGAAGAATAAAAATTTTCCGCAAGCTTTAAAGGTGAGCCAAAGCTGAATACAGAAATCTTTTCAAGCAGAGCATTTTTACCTATTTTGTTTGCAAGGTGATAAAAATAAGTGTTGCAAGATTCTTTAATAGCATCAGATAAAGAAAGAACTCCATGACCCGAACGATTATGACAATGAAAAATTCTGTTTTCAATTTTTGTGCTTCCGCTGCACTCAAACAAAAAGTCACCAAATCCGCTTTCAATTCCCGCCAACGCAACACAGGGCTTAAAAACAGAGCCCACACTATATGCCGTTAAAGCACGGTTTATAAGCGGAGAGGATTCATCATTAAGATACTGTGAAATATCGGTGCAATCAAAATCGGGGCGGCTCACCATTGCCTTTATTCTGCCCGTTGATACCTCACATACAACAACCGCACCTTTTTCTATTGACCGTGAGCTTTCTTCGGCGATATGTTGAAAATTACTGTCTATAGTAGTTACAATACTGTTTGGCTGAATATCATTTCCCTCAATGGTGATTTTACCACCCTGCAAAACAGAGCCAACACCATCTATCTCAAAAACGGCATCTACGGTTTCTTCACAGTATAATATATCATCAAAAGCAAGCTCTAATCCCGTAACACCATGTCCTGAGGAATCGGTATATCCAATAGTATGAACCGCGCTTTTTTGAGGAAAATCGGTATCAGAAACACAAACACATTTTATCCCATCGCTTTCTATTATATAAGGCAGCTCACACAACACAGGTTTTCCGCTTTCAAGACGCTTTAAAATGCCTGTTAATGCAGGGTTATCTGAAAGTATGCTTTTTAAAGCGGTAACTGCAGAAGCGTTTGGTGAAACCGCTGCTATTATTCTTTCGTTTTTATTATTGAGTGGTATTCCATTGCAATCGTAAATTATACCCCGCTTTCGGGTTACGGTAAGGGTATATCTTCCGTGATTATCAGAAGCTTGAGTATAAGTTGCGGTAGCAACAGTATATATTCGCAAAACGCTATATAAGAAAAACATACAGATAACAAAATAACAAACCGCCGAACGGCGGGCAAAAATCTTTCCGAAACAGTTTTCTTTCAATTAAACACACCTCAAACAAATTATGCCCTCAAAGCCGCTTTTTAAAACACAGTCTATTCATTTTACACAATCACAAAAGTTATATTTTCTATAAATTTGCCTATGACATTTTGTGCCACAAAAATGTTATAATTAATATAAATAAGCATATACGCCACACAATTAAGGAGGCAAAAATTGTTTCAGATTAACGATACCGTATCCTACGGAACACAAGGTGTTTGCACAATAACTAAAATAGAAAAAATGAATCTTTTGGGAAAAGCTGAGGAATATTTTGTTTTAGAACCAATTTTTCAATCCGGTTCTAAAATTTATGTTCCGCTTTCAAACCCTGCCCTTTTGGAAAAAATGCGCCGTGTGCTTTCAAGGCAGGAAATTGAAGAGCTTATAAAGGTAATGCCCGATGATGAAACCATTTGGATTAAAAACGATGCTGAGCGAAAGGAAAAATTCGGACAAATAATTTCATCCGGGGAAAGTAAAAAAATTGCTCAAATTATAAAAACGCTTTATCTTGAGCAATGTGAACGGCAAAAAAACGGAAAAAGGCTTCGCCAAAGCGATGAAGCTCTTTTAAACCGTGCCGAAACCATACTTTATAACGAATTTGCGTTGGTGCTTAACATCAAGCCGGAACAGGTTGTCCCCTTTTTGCACGAACAAATAGGCATAGATACTCTAAATAAGAAATAAACTAACCGCCCATGACTTAAATTTACAGTCTTGGGCGGTTTGCTTTTAATTATTACAGTTTTGTGATAATCGTTGACAATAAATAAAGCGAAATGATATAATAAATTTGTAAATATTATCCAAGAACACAGGGGACGGTTCTGTTGTGTTGAGGTGATTTTCCGTCCCCTTTCCCCTGTCTCGACCGCTTGCAGTCGGTAACTTCAGGTAACAGCACGGTTTCATACAATTATCTAACACAACGGGACAATATGTGCAGTCGCCATCATATGCATATTAGTATTATAGGAGGTATAGCACAATGTATAACATTATTAGATTGATAATTAGTTGTATTTTTCTTGTGTGTTCAATTATAGCCATAAAAAATTCCAAAGTAATTCGTAAACATATATTATATATTGTTTTTACAAGTTTGTCGGGGATATTGTTTGTTGTGTTGGCATTTTTACCATTCGAGAATCTATTTGTAACTTTCGATTCCCCAAAAGCTGCCTATGAGTATTTTAATTTAGGAAAATCAAATATTGAACTTATAGTAGAGGGTAATGATAGCGATTTAATCATTAATCGCAAAAATGGCTCCGACACATATCTTATTATACCCAAAACAGCGGATGGATGGAAAATAGGAATTGGCTCAAACACTAAACGTGTAGTTCAAAAAGTTTCTAACGGAATTGTTTTATATGTTTACCAATACAAGGATACAAGTGATTATTTTATAACCATCCTTGACACAAATGGTGGTGAATCAACTGTATCGGATGAATACAATACCAAATTCTTTTCATTAGAAAGATACAATGATTCGCTCGAAAAAAATTTTGTTACCTATTATGCACATATCACAAATCTAAATCCACAGTATAGCGTAATAGTAAATGATAACAAAATAGTATTGGGAAATCAATAAGTGGGAACACAGTCTACTGGTGGGAAAGTATTTCCATATCTCGGTGCCACATATAATTTGAATTATGCAGCATATTCGTTTTTTGCCCTAATCCCATCACAATGGCGAATCAAAGGGGGTATGTTTTAAGATGAATAATTTCATCAATGTAACGTTGCTAATTATAAATATCATTTCTTTTGTTATCACAGTGTTGTTTGGAGTATTCGGTATATACGAACAAATAATGGGACCTGCTGATGCTAAAAAATTGCTTAAAAAATTGCATATACCATTGAGTTATAAACAAGTGTTAATTATCGGATTTATCAATTTTGAGATTATGTTTATCACATATTTTTTGAGAGCAAAACTATTTTAGAACACAGGGGAACGGTTAGCGTGGACAAACATAACACAGGGGACGGTTCTGTTGTGTTTAATAACGAAACAAATTGCGATTTATGTTTAGATATTAAAGAAAACGAATTCAGACTAACTGATGACGAAGCTAAAAAAATAATTCAAAAAATCAGCAAATGCAAAAATATTACCGAGTTTCAAAATTTATCTATTGATACACGAAATAAATTTTTAAAAATTTAAGAGAAAAAAGTTTATCTATTAGACAAATTAGTCGTTTAACAGGGGGTATGTTTCAATGTTGTGCGCAAATTTTAACAACACAATAGAACCGTCCCCTTGTGTCATGCGATACTTTTTCTTGGAAACCTTGGTGATAGGAGATTAGTATGTATATTAAATTTTTACTAGTATGTCTATGCTTATCTTTATTATCATATCTTTCCTTCCGAAATGCAACTTTAACTAAAATAGAGGAAATAAGAATAAATCAAAAATTTTATCCTAAACATTATGTCAAACCACATAAAGCAATTAAAAATTTTTTCAGAATAAGACAAAAATATATTCCTATATATTTTTATATTGAGTTATTTATTGTAATCTTTTTTGCTATACTCTTTCCTCTTAACTCAATTATTTATTTTATGTTTGACAACTTCCAAATAGTAGTTATGTTAATTATATTTCATATTTGTTTGATGTTTTTTAACACGATTTATTTTTTAATTATTTGCTTTATTTTTAGAAAAAAGAAATGAAAAGGCAAGGTGAACACAGGGGACGGTTCTCTGTGTTGAGGTGATTTTCCGTCCCCTTTCCCTAAATCTTTTGTTTTTTATGAATCCCCTCGCCAACATTCGTTGGCCCTCGGCAAATTATAATATCAAGTGCAACAGTAAAAAATAAATAGACTTCATACTAACCAAAGTGTAAAATGTAGTCACCACAACAAACATAACACGGAGGTTA
>SVPW01000031.1 GCA_015065645.1 Oscillospiraceae bacterium
CGTAAATTTGTCGTAACCCCTATGAAGTGTTTCATTTTTGGATTAACAAAACGCCTCAAAACCTGTCAAAACCTCGTTTTTGTGGGTTTTTACTCCGAGAGGGGTTTCATCGTCGGAAAGAGGATTACTTCACGGATTGTATCGGAATTGGTGAGCAGCATTACAGCTCTGTCTATACCAATACCCATACCGCCTGTTGGGGGCATTCCGTATTCCATTGCGGTGAGGAAATCCTCATCAAGCATCTCAGCCTCATCATCTCCACGCTCACGAAGCTCCAACTGCTTTTCAAAGCGCTGACGCTGAACAATCGGGTCATTAAGCTCAGAATAAGCATTTGCAAGCTCACTATGGCATATAAACAGCTCAAAACGCTCAGTAAGTCTCGGGTCTTCGGGAGAAGCCTTGGTAAGAGGGGAAACCTCAACCGGATACATTGTTATAAATGTGGGCTGAATAAGTTTTTCCTCTACACGCTGATCAAAGCAGGCATAAAGTGCGTTACCCCATGTCTTATCTGCGGTATCGGCAAGCTCAACGCCAATACTCTTAGCGGCTTCAACAGCCTCGGCATCATCAGTAATAGCACCAAAGTCAATACCTGCATACTGCTTTACGGCATCAACCATAGTAAGTCTTCTCCAACCGGGGGTAAGGTCAATCTTTTCACCCAGCCACTCAACTTCATAGGTACCGTGAATAGCCATTGCCGCACCGGAAATTATACCTTCGGCAATATCCATCATATCGTGAAAATCGGCATAAGCCTGATAAAGCTCAACCGTGGTAAACTCAGGATTATGCTTAGGGTCCATACCCTCATTACGGAAGATTCTGCCTATCTCATAAACCCTATTCATACCGCCGACAATAAGCCTTTTAAGAGGTAATTCGGTTGCGATACGCATATACATAGGAATATTAAGTGTATTATGATGTGTAATAAACGGGCGAGCAGCCGCACCGCCTACTATTGTGTTGAGAACGGGAGTTTCAACCTCAACATAACCCATATCATCAAGGTATTTACGCATAAACTTTATAAACTGAGAACGAACTATAAAATTACGCTTTACATTTGGGTTCATAATAAGGTCAACATATCTCTGGCGGAAACGAAGGTCATTATCCTTAAGACCGTGGAACTTTTCAGGCAACGGCAAAAGGGATTTTGCGAGTAGCTCAATATGTGTTAAATGAAGCGATATTTCACCTGTCTGGGTTTTGAAAACAACACCCTTTACACCGATAATATCGCCTATATCCCACTTTTTAAAGCCTGCATAAACATCCTCACCGACATCATCACGGCGCACATAAAGCTGAATATCACCGTCACCGTCACGAAGACCGACAAAGCTTGCCTTACCCATAATACGGCGGCTGATTATACGGCCTGCCAAGGATACTTCCCTACCCTCAAATGCATCAAAATCAGCCTTGATTGCTACCGAAGAACCGGTTACATCATACTTTGTTTTTACAAACGGATCCTCCCCTGCTTCACACAGAGCAGCAAGCTTATCACGGCGAACCTGCAAAAGCTCATTTAAGTCCTGAACGGGAGCATTATTTTTATTTTCAGCCATAGACATAACATCCTTTCACAATTTAAAAAAGGGGGACAGTTTTTTCTGCCCCCAAAAAATTATCTTGAAATATTGAGGACTTCAAGCTTAATTTCACCGGAGGGAGCCTCAACAACAGCTATTTCCCCTGCCTTTTTGCCAAGAAGTGCCTTACCAACGGGACATTCATCCGAAATCATACCGTTACGAGGGTCAGTTTCGGTTGAACCAACAATACGGTATTCAAATTCCTTTTCAGTTTTAAGCTCACGAACCTTAACGCAAACACCGACAATAACTGTTTTTGCTGCGCCTTTGACATCACTGATGATCTCAACATTATTAAGCATAGCCTCAAGCTCAACAATACGAGCTTCAATTTTAGCCTGCTCATTCTTTGCTTCATCGTACTCACTGTTTTCCGAAAGGTCACCATAACCTCTTGCCACTTTAATTTTTTCGGCAATTTCGGTACGACCTACCGTTTTAAGGTATTCTAATTCTTCCTGAAGTTTCTTTAAACCCTCATCGGTAATTTTGATTGTCTTTGCCAAAACAAAAACCACCTTTTCATTATTTTAAACCGGCAACAATTAAACATAATATGCCAATCTAAGCCTATAAAAGATATTATATTATTATTTATCCCGATTGTCAAGAAATTTTAGCACAACAATTACGCACATTACAAAAAAACACAGTACAGCAGTAGCGGTACTGTGTTATATAAATCAAATCAAGCAATTTCGCCTATCTTTTCACCGTAACGAACAACGGTTTCAACACCTTCAAGTGAATTTTGAATAATATCAGCATCCAGCTTTACGGCATCCTTTTTAACAATAATCACAACGGTTGACCCGCCATACTGAAAATATCCCTTTTCCTCACCACGTTTAACCTGAGCCTTCCCGTGGTGATTAACAATTTTACCAACAAGCAGTGCACCAACCTCAACCATAACCATATCACCAAATTCTTCTGAGTGCAAAACGCAGTATTCCCTGCTGTTTTCCTTATAAATAGGATAATAATCATTGGCTATGGGATTAACAGTATGAAGCTTGCCCTTAATAAAAACATTATCTTCCTTTTGGGCATCAGCAGTGTAGCAATAACGATGATAATCATCAACGGTAAGCCTGAAAATAAGCACCGTGCCACCGATAAACTCTTTTGCCAATTCACCGTTACAAAGAAGTGATTCCACCGTATATTCGGTGTTTTTAAGGGCAAAATGACAATCTTCTGTTATTGGAAGAACCGTAAGCTTACTATCGGCAGGGCTGATAAAATGACCTTTTGTATAATCCACCGTTCGGGCACCATCACGAATTTTTCTTGAAAAAAGGTCATTAAAATTGCGGTATTTAATATCCTCAAACTGAGACATATCAATATTATTGTTTCTAATAAACTTTTTATTAAGAAAACGGGAGGCTCCGCTTGATAAAAACGCACCTGCAGCCTTTGATATAAACGGGCATATAAGCAATTTCAGAAAAAAGCGACCCGGTGCTGTTCCGTAAAGCTTACTTAAAAACCGTTCCTGACCGTTATCTACCTCTATTAATGTGCCGTCACGCAACCTGCGATTCATTTGTTTCACCTGTGGATACGGTAGTTTGTGAAGAATTGGTTGTGGTATCGGTGCTTTCCATATTTGAATTTTCACCGCTTACAGAATTATTATAATCCGTATCTATTTCAGAAGATTCAATTCCGTTCTTAATCTCCTCATATATCGGGTTGGATTCATCCTTAGGATCAGGTACGATAAACATTCCGTAAATCACAACAACACCAACTGCTATTGCACCTATAATTATCATTATAAGTACACCCTTAAAGCTTGGCTTACGCACGGGGAAATCAAGAACAAATAATAAACCAACAACCCCTAAAACGATATGAAGTATAACCTTAAAGAAGAGAGGAGATACAACAAACTGGAGCAAGAAAACCAAAGGTAATATAAAAGCAATGGATGTTACAGGCAGGCCACGATAGGTTTTATTACCGCCGCTTTCTGTTTTTTGGCGTTTCTCTTCC
Source organism: Oscillospiraceae bacterium (assembly GCA_015065645.1). Classification (GTDB taxonomy): domain Bacteria; phylum Bacillota; class Clostridia; order Oscillospirales; family Acutalibacteraceae; genus UBA737. The sequence continues at coordinate 3,621 of SVPW01000031.1, forward strand.
AAAACATTAAAAAATGCCAAACGAACAACCGCACAAATGCAAAAGAAAAATACAAGAATAAGACCAAGTGTTCCACGAACACCCATAAGATAACAAATAAGCGCCGGGAAAACACCAAAACAAATAACATCACACAACGAATCAAGCTGTACACCAAAGCTTTTTTCGTCTTCATCACGATTTTTCTTTGTGCGTGCAACCCTACCGTCAAAAGCATCGCAAAAGCCTGACACAGCCAAGCACAAAATTGCGATTTTATAATTTCCGTGAATAGCCTGAGTAATACCGAATACCGATGAAATCAAACTCAAATAGGTAAGAACTACCGTATAATCATAAAAACCGATTAACCGTAACATTAAACTTCTTCCGCCTTTTCCTCAATCTTTTTTTCTTTTATTATAAATGACGATACAACCGTCATTATAGCACTTATAAGCAACTGGGTATAATAGCTTAATCCCCTGCTTATAACCATTCCGGGAATAACCAATTCTTCACCAAAAATGGGTTTGAAAATATCAACAAACATAGTCTCACTTACGCCCATTCCGCCAGGTAAAGGAAGCATATCCGCCGCCACAGATATCATTGCCTGAAGGCTTACAATAAGCGGCATACCATGACCGGAAAGGTTAAACGCAATATAAGTAAGATAAGTTACAAAAAACAGCACAAAACGCTGAACGAGGGTTATCATAAGAACATTCACCATAACGCTTTTATGGGTTTTGTAAAAGTCGGCCGCACCCTCATATTGGCTGAAAACCCTTTCAAGACGCTCAGTATGCTTTTGTAAATTTTTAAACGGTCTTATACGGTTAATAAGCATAAGAACCTTAAACGAAATTGACTTTAATATGTTATGACGGAATACCAAAAGCAGTAATGCCGCAATACAAATCACATTAAGTACCATTCCCAAATAAATAATACCTTCAACCGGCTCAATATAGGTCATTAAATGTGAAGGCCTAACTATCATAACCACCGCACCGATAAGAACCAAAACAAGCTTATATGTAATAGCTATTATCGCCAAAACAACGGTTGAAACAGCAACAGGTATTTTATCCTTTCTCATGGCAATTACCTGCATTGGCTGACCACCCGAAGCCGATGGTGTGATACAGCTGTAAAAGAAACCTATAAATGAATATAAGCAACACCGATAAAGCTTAACCTTTATGCCCAGCGTATGCATAAGATAATATATTATAACAGCCTCACCGAAAATAAACATTAAAACACATGCAATGCCCAAAATTACATATATTGGATTTGCAGTTATCAGGAACGAAACTATCTGCCCTAAATCCTTACCACGGAAAACGGCCCATAAAGTAACGATAAACACGACTATTAGAAATAGTGCGTTTAAATATTTTTTTAAATCTTTTTTCTTCACCCATCTTCCCCCGTAATTCCTTAATAAATGTATACAATCAATCCAAGTAGGCACAGTTCTACCCATTTTGAAATTACTATATCATTCTATCATAGTAAACCACGAAAGTAAAGGAATTATTTTTATAAACGGGTGCCAAAAAATTCAAATTAATTCATTTTTTTCACTTTTTTGTAAAAATGGCAAATTAATCAACTTATGACTTGCTTATTTGTGCCCTTGCAGAATTTAAAACCGTAATTACCAGCACACCTGCATCAGCAAAACCTGCAAGCCACCACATAAACGGTAAACCAAATGCCGCAAGCACCATTACCGCAAGCTTAAAGGCAATGGAAAATACTATATTCTGGCGTACTATACGGCAGGTTTTATCAGAAATTTTAATTGCCGTTAAAATTTTTGAAACCTTATCCTCCATAAGCACAATATCGGCAGCTTCAATGGCAGCATCTGTTCCCAAAGCACCCATTGCAACCCCAATTTCCGCAGTTGCAAGCACCGGTGCATCATTAATGCCGTCACCTGCAAACAAGGTTTTCTTCTTTGGTGTGTTTTTCATTATTTTGCCTATTATTTCTGCTTTTCCGGCAGGTAAAAGCTCAGAATAAACTTTGTTAATGCCAAGCTTTTCGGCTGTGTTTTTTGCAGAAGTTGCATTATCACCCGTAAGCATAAAAACATCAATATTCTTTGAGTTTAATGCATCAATAGTAGCTTTACTATCAGCCTTGATGCTATCGCAAACCTCAATACATCCAATATATCTGCCGTTTTGTGACACATAAACGGCGGTTTCCACGGTATCTATTTTTTCAACCTCAACACCGTTTTCACGCAACCATCCGTAATTACCCGCAAGCACAAAATCTCCCAAAACCTTAGCAGAAACACCCTTTCCTGCAAACTCTGCCGTATCGGTAACTATTTCTTTTGAAATTTGCTTTTTATATGCTTTTTTCAATGCAACACCAACAGGATGTGAGCTATACCATTCACAAGCTGCCGCTATATAAAGCAGGTATTCTTCTTCCACGCCGCAAGCGTTTATTTTACAAACGCTGAGACTTCCTTCGGTTAAGGTTCCTGTTTTATCAAAAACAACATTTTTAATATGAGAAAGCATTTCAAGTGCACCGGCACTTTTTATTAAAATACCGTTTTTAGCAGCACCGCCTATTCCGCTGAAAAATGTAAGCGGTACAGATACCACCAACGCACAAGGGCAGGAAACCACCAAGAACATAAGAGCTCGTTCAATAAAATTAATCCCGAAAAACAGTGGTATTACCGCTAACAAAAATGCCGAAACCACCACAACCGGAGTGTAAATTTTTGAAAAACGGCGGATAAAGCTTTCGCTTTTGGCTTTATTTTGGTTTGCATTTTGAACAAGGTCAAGAATTTTTGCAACGGTTGATTCAGCAAAAACACTTGAAACCCTAATTTTCAATACACCGCTTAGGTTTATGCAACCATTTGAAACGCTATCACCGCAACCAACAGCCAAGGGCACTGCTTCACCCGTAATAGCTGCTGCATCAAGACTGCTTTCTCCCGAAACAATAATCCCATCAAGCGGTATTCTTTCCCCCGCTTTCACAACGATAATATCCCCCACGCAAACCTTTTCACATTCTGTAATTACAATGCCGTTTTCCTTTTCAACCGCAGCAAAATCCGGTCTCAATTCCATAAGAGATGTGATTGATTTTCTGCTACGGTCTTCTGCAATATGCTCAAAAAGCTCACCAATACCAAAAAACAGCATTACAAAAACCGCTTCGGCATATTCACCTATACAGAATGCACCTACCGTTGCAATACTCATCAAAAAACATTCATCAAAAATTTCGCCCTTTAAAATATTTTTAACAGCACCAAGCAATACTTCGCCGCCAACCGTAAGATACGGCAAAGCAAATATTAACGCATAGCCCCACCAAGGCATTTGAACGGTATATTTTATAATGCACGCCACTGCAAGAAGCAGTGCACCAAGCCCTAATTTTATAATATCTTCCCTATGTTCACGCATAATTTACCATCCTTAAAACAGCTCTATTCTTCGGTTACATGCTCTATTCCCTGAGCGAGAATGGATTTTACATGGTCATCCGCTAACTTATAATAGCAGGTTTTTCCCTGACGGCGATAGGTTACAAGGTCAGCACTTTTTAAAACACGAAGCTGATGAGAAATTGCCGAAACGGTCATTTCAAGTGTATTTGCGATTTCACAAACACTTCTTTCGCTTTCAAAAAGGGCATAAAGTATACGAATACGGGTACTGTCACCAAAAATACGGTACAGCTCAGCCAAATCATAGAGTACATCAATAGAGGGCATTTCCCCTGTATTTTCACCCTGCTCATCACATATATTCATTACCTTTTCCTTACAGCTCATAAAAAAACTCCTTATAAACATTTAAACACTTGAACGATTGTTCAAGTGTTATTATAAAACAAGCATAATTCTTTGTCAAGAGCTAAAGATTAAATTTTATTTATCATCTTTTATACTATCTGTTGTGGAATAATACATTACATAATATACACTAAATCAAAAACCTGTGTTCCTTAAAATAGGACCACAGGTTTTTTATATATTATTCGATTACAAGCTCAGAAAACGGTGGGTGGAGCTTATCCTTATCAGAAAGCTTTACTTCAAAGCCTTCGGGAATTGGCCACTCAACGCCAATTTCAGGGTCATTCCACATAAGGCCGCCTTCATCATTTGGATGATAATAATCATCAACCTTATAAACAAATTCAGCCTCATCAGAAAGCACCAAAAAGCCATGGGCAAAGTTTTTGGGAATAAAGAACTGACGCTTATTTTCGGCACTTAAAAGCACACCCTCCCATTTACCGTATGTGGGGGAACCGGGGCGCAAATCAACCGCAACATCAAAAACCTCACCACGGATACAACGCACAAGTTTAGACTGTGAATACTGCTTTTGGAAATGAAGTCCACGTAGTACGCCTTTAGTAGACATTGATTGATTATCCTGAACGAACTCAACATCAATTCCGCCCTTTATAAAATCCTCACGCTGATAGGTTTCCATAAAGTAGCCTCTTGCGTCACCAAAAGCTGTTGGTTCAACAATAACAACACCGTCTATAGAGGTTTTAATAAAATTAAACTTACCCAACTTAAATTTCCTTCTTTCCGCTGTACATTGTATCATAATAATTCTGATATGCACCGCTGGTTACATTCTTAACCCAATCCTGATTGTCAAGATACCATTTAAGAGTCTTCTTTATACCAACCTCAAAGCAGGTTTCGGGATACCAACCAAGAGCATCCTTGATCTTCTGAGGATCAATTCCGTAACGGCGGTCGTGACCCTTACGGTCGGTAACATGCTTAATCATATGCTCACCAACAGTATCATCAACATTTTCCTTAATATATTCAATTATGGACTTAACTATAAAGATATTGGGACGCTCATTATGTCCGCCAACATTGTAAACCTCACCCAAAACGCCGTCATTGATAACCATATCAATAGCCTTGCAGTGGTCCTCAACATAAAGCCAGTCTCTTATCTGCATACCGTCACCGTAAACAGGCAAATCCTTATGCTGTAAGGTGTTGTTCATAATAAGCGGAATAAGCTTTTCAGGGAACTGATAAGGACCGTAGTTATTAGAGCAACGGGTAATATTTATCGGGAACTTATAGGTATCACCAAAAGCCTTAACAAAAAGGTCTGCGCTTGCCTTAGAGGAAGAATAAGGGGAGTGTGGGTCAAGCGGAGTGGTCTCCATAAAATAGCCTGTTTCACCCAAGGTACCGTAAACCTCATCGGTAGAAACCTGAAGATATTTTACACCCTCACGATAGGTATCGTCACCAACAGTCCAAGCAACCTTAGCGCACTGAAGCATATTAACAGTACCCTCAACATTGGTCTTAACAAAGATTTCGGGATTGGTAATGGAACGGTCAACATGGCTTTCTGCCGCAAAGTTTACAACATAATCAACCGTTTCCTCTTCAAAAATCTTGGAAATAGCCTCTCTATCACAAATATCTGCCTGAACGAAGCGATAACGAGGGTCCTTTTCAACGCTTTTAAGGTTTTCAAGATTTCCCGCATAGGTAAGCTTATCCACATTGATAATACGAATGTCATCATACTTTCCAAGCATATAGATGACAAAGTTTGAACCGATAAATCCGGCTCCGCCTGTTACTAAATAGGTTTTCATAATTAATCCTCCACTTTTGAAATATATTCTTTAAGCGCTGTTTGCCAATCACGCATTTCATTGCCAACTGTACATTCAAGCGCAAGGTTACGAAGAGATGAAAAAGCAGGACGCTTTGTGGGACTGGGATATTCCTCAGAAGTGCAGGGCTTAACCGCACCGTCAAATCCCGAAAGGGTTGCAATAAGGCAGGCAAATTCATACCAAGAGCACTCACCCTCACCTGTGCAATGATAAATACCGTATTCTTCGGTTACGGCAAGCTTTAACAAATGATGAGCTAAATCGTTTGCATTGGTTGGATTGCCACGCTGATCATTAACAACAGTAATTGCACCACGCTCCCTAAGAACACGCCGTACCGTTTTAACGAAATTTTTGCCTATATATCCGTAAAGCCAGGATGTTCTTACGATAAATGAACGCTTGCAGAATGAAAGTGCATACTTTTCGCCCAAAGCCTTAGATGCACCGTAAACGCTTTGAGGGTCAATATTATCCCATTCAATATACGGCTTTACACCGTCACCCGCAAAAACATAATCGGTTGAAACATGAATAAATTTAGCGCCCTTTTCTTCGGCACACATTGCCAAATTTCTAACCCCTAACGCATTTACCTTAAATGCCGTTTCGTAGGCAGTTTCACAACCGTCAACATTAGTCATTGCGGCACAGTTAATAATAACATCGGGAGTATTTTTTTCAACCAAAGCTCTTACAGCTGCCAAATCGGTAATATCAAGCTCCTCAATATCAACCGCTAAAATTTCACTGTTTTCAAGAGAACAAGGTATTGCGCCTATTTCGCTTTTTCCTGTTTTAAGACAGGAAATAAGCTCATTCCCCAGTTGTCCGTGACAACCGGTAATCATTATCTTCATTTACGCTTCCTCCATTTACGCAAAAATTTAATAGCAGATTTGGTATGGATTAAAAGGTATTTTATACTTTTTGCACTTTCACGCTCCCACAAATGGGTAACGGCAATTTGCGGATTTATAACCGTTCTGCCGTATTCTTTGGCACGAAGGGTTAAATCAACATCCTCCTGATACATAAAAAACCTTTCATCAAAACCGCCTAATTTTTTAAATACCTCACTTTTTATCACAAAAAAGCAACCGGTACAAAAATCAACATCCGAAACAGTATCAGTAACCCTGTCAGCCCAGGTATACTCTGTACGGATTTTTTTGAACACACCGCCCAAAGGAGCAAGCCTTCCCAAAAACAGCCTTTTTGCAGTGGGGCGTTCTTTTGGAAGATGCTGTTCGCTTCCATCCTCATTAAGTATTTTGGGGCAACACATCACTATATCGGGATTGTTTTCCATAAACTCAGCAAGCTCTGACAAAATATCGGTTGAAAAGGAAATATCGGGATTGATTACAAAATGGTACTTACCCATTTCCTCATTTAACACCTTGTTATGCGCCGCACCAAAACCTAAATTTTTGTTTTGCCTAAGCACCTTTACACCGCAAAGCTGCTCTGCAGCTTCGGCTGTACCATCAGAAGAAGCGTTATCTATAACATAAAAATCAAGCGGTAATTTTTTGGTGTTTTCAACAACACACTTACAAGCTTTAATCGCTTTTTCGCCACCGTTATAGGTAACGATAGCGGCAGAAATTTTCGGTTCCACGGCTCACCCCCCTTTAAATAGCTTAAAGCTTTTATTATATCTGAGTATACGAACAATAAAGCTGTGAATAAAGACCACCGTTTTCCAAAAGCTCTTTATGGCTACCCTGTTCGGCAATGCCCTCTTTGGTAAGCACAATTATTCGATCAGCATTTTTTATGGTTGTTAATCGATGGGCAATGGTGAGCGTGGTTCTGCCCTTTGCCAGCTTTTCAAGAGATTTTTGAACAAGATATTCACTTTCATTATCCAAAGCACTTGTTGCCTCATCCAATATAAGTATAGGTGGATTTTTAAGGAACACACGTGCTATTGAAATACGCTGTTTTTGTCCACCGGAAAGCTTTACACCCCGTTCACCCACATAGGTATCATAACCATCCGGCAGATTTTTAATAAATTCATCCGCACCCGCTAAGCGTGCCGCTTCATAAACCTGCTCGGGTGCGACTCCCGGACAGCCATATTCAATATTTTGATAAACGCTTCCGGAAAACAGATAAACATCCTGCTGAACTATACCTATATTTCCTCTCAATGACGAAAGTGTGATATTACGAACATCAACCCCGTCAACGCTTATGCTTCCGCTTTCAATATCATAAAACCTTGGAATAAGTGAGCAAATGGTAGTTTTTCCTCCACCGGAAGGGCCTACCAAAGCAATATTTTCACCTTTGTTTATAGAAAGGTTTATATGATTTAAAACCTCTTCGTTTTCTTCGGAATAACGGAAGGTAACATCCTTAAACTCAACTTTACCTTTAACATCGGTTATATCAACCGCACCCGCTTCATCCTTGATATCGGGCACACGGTCAACTATTTCGGCAAAGCGTTCAATTCCGGTCATACCTCTTTGGAACTGCTCCGCAAACTCAACTATACGGCGGATTGATGTAAGTAATGTGCTTACAAACAGCAAATATGCCATAAGGTCGGCAGTGTTAATCTGCTTATTTATTATAAACAGTGCACCAACAACCACAATATACATCAAACCGTCAAAAAAGCGTGTACAGGACTGAAAACCGCCCATATACATATAAACCTTTGACTTTATCTTTAAAAAACCGTTATTTCCCTTAGCGAACTTTTTATTTTCAATCTCTTCATTTGCGAAGGACTGCACAACACGAATACCTAAAAGGCTATCTTCAACATTTGAATTAAGCTCAGCCACCTGTTTTCGTGATTCCCTGAATCCCGTTTTCATCTTGCGGTTAAATACACGCAAAACCAATATCATTGGCGGAATTACGGCAAAAATTATAAGCGTTAAGGGCACATTAATCGTACAAAGAATTATAAATGCCGCAACTATTTTTATTCCGGTAATAAAAAACTCCTCGGGGCAGTGATGTGCAAACTCGGTAACATCAAAAAGGTCACTTGAAATTCGTGACATTATACTTCCAACCTTGGTGTTGTCATAAAACGAAAACGAAAGCCTTTGCAAATGCTCAAACATATCACGGCGCATATCGGTTTCAATTTTAGTGCCCATTATGTGACCCACCGTTGACATATAATAATTAGCGGCAGTATCAATAAGCCTTAACACAAGATACAATGCACCAATACTCAGCACAAACTCAACAGTAAGCTTTACGGTTTCATTTGTTGCACGGTCGGTTATTTCACGCACAATCATCGGCAAAACAAGTTCGCAAACCGTAGTGAGGGATGCACAAAAAAGGTCAAGTATCATTATACCGACATACGGCTTATAATAAGGTAAAAAACGCTTTATAAGTTTAGTAGTTTTCATATTACTTTAAAAATCCGTTTACTATTTCTTCCTCGGCCTGTTGCTCAGTAAGACCTAAGGTCATTAATTTTATAAGCTGTTCACCTGCAATTTTTCCTATTGCGGCCTCGTGAATAAGGGATGCATCAAGGTGGTTTGCCGTAATTTCCGGTATAGCACTCACCTTTGCATTATCCATAATAATTGCATCACATTCGGTATGACCAGAACACAAATTATTTCCATTTATATTAGAACGGAAAATTTGCGTTGAATTACCCTTTGCAACCGAACGGGAAATAACATTTGCACCTGAATTTTCACCGTTAAGGTCAACCGTAAAATCGGTTTCGGCATGCTGTGTTCCACCCGTCATAAGCTTTTCTCTTATAACAAGCGTACCGTCTTTTTCCACTACCGCCTTGGTTATACGGTATGTGGAATCAATACCGTCTATTTGAGTGGTATCCATTTCCATATAACCGCCTTCGGCAATGTTTATAACGGTGGTGGGGTTCATATTATTATCGCCTTTTCCGTCACTTTCACCGTAATGACGCTCGGTATAGCGCACCTTTGCGTTTTTGCCCACAAAGAATGTGTGTATACCGTCATGACGGGATTCCTCATCACCGCAGTTGTGTATACCGCAACCTGCCATAATGGTAACATCGGCATCATCGCCGATTATAAAATCGTTATAAACCATTTCTGAAAGACCTGTTTCGCTGATTATAACGGGAATATGCACCGTTTCTCCCTTGGTTCCGGGACGAATAATTATATCAATACCGGGCTTGTCCGTTTTGGTTCTGATATCAACATTCTCGGTAACATGGCGTTCAGCCAAAGAACCGTTTGAACGAATATTATAAGCACCCTCAGGTGTACCCTCCATATCCGCAATTATTTTAAGCAACTGCTTTTCGGTATTATCCATTATTCGGTCACCTCCATATTATCGGTAAGGACCTTGCAAGCAGCGGCTGTTGCACTGAGAAGCTCAGGCAAAATTTCATTTTTGGGGCCAAAAGCCTTTAATTTTCCTGCCGCAATTACGGCAACCTTATCCGCAATATTAAGAATACGCTCCTGATGTGAAATTATCAGTATAGAACCACCCAAACGGCTGTGCATACGCTCAAAAACCTTAATAAGATTATTAAAGCTCCAAAGGTCAATACCGGCTTCCGGCTCATCAAAAATAGAAACCGATGTGCCACGAGCCAAAATACTTGCAATTTCAATACGCTTGAGCTCTCCTCCGGAAAGGGAAGCGTTAATTTCACGGTTGATGTAATCCCTTGCACAAAGCCCCACCTGTGAAAGGTAATCGCAAGCATCATTAATGCTTATTTCCCTGCCTGCGGCAAGACGAATAAGGTCATTAACCGTAATACCCTTAAAACGAACAGGCTGCTGAAAAGCAAAGCTTATTCCTTTTTTTGCCCTTTCGGTAATGGAAAGGTTTGTAATATCCTCACCATCAAGTAATATCTGACCCGAAGTGGGACAGTTTATTCCCGCAATTATTTTTGCTAAGGTGGATTTACCGCCACCGTTAGGTCCTGTAATAGCAACAAAGCCCTCTTCTATTTTGAGAGAAATATCTTTTAAAATCTCCTTTTTACTGCCATCGGTTTCATCAACGGCGGTAAAGCAGATGTTTTTTAGCTCTAACATATATGCCTCCAAAAAACAAAACACAATTATTCTTATACATTATACATTCTTTGCCGAAAAAAAGCAATAATTATATAATAAAATTATATGTTTGCTTAAAATGAAAATTTATGCTATAATAAAATGAATTTTTTGTTTTTGGAGTGAAATTATGGATATAATAAAAACCTTGACCGAAGAATTCGGTTTGAAGCAATGGCAGGTTGAACACACCATTGAGCTTATTGACGACGGAAACACCATTCCGTTCATTGCCCGTTACCGTAAGGAAGCAACAGGCTCTTTGGATGACCAGCTGCTTCGTGAGCTTTCTGATAGACTCACATATCTTCGTAACCTTGACGAAACAAGAGAAAAGATAAGAGCCGCTATTTTAGAGCAGGACAAGCTTACCGATGAGCTTTCTGCCGCTTTGGATGCCGCCGCAACACTTACCGAGCTTGATGACCTTTACCGCCCATATAAGAAAAAGCGTAAAACCAGAGCTTCGGTTGCAAAAGAAAAGGGATTGGAGCCGCTTGCTGAGGCTATTTATGCACAAGCTCCCGATAGTGCTGAGCCACTCAGTTTAGCTGCAGACTTTATTAACGAGGAGCTTGGTGTAGAAACTGCCGAAGACGCTTTAGCCGGTGCCATGGATATTATTGCAGAGCTTATTTCCGATGATGCCGATGTTAGAAAGAGAATGCGTTTTGTTTGTATGGCACACGGCTCTTTGGTGGTTACAGGTGCCAAAGAGGAGCTTGATGTATACGAAATGTATGCCGATTACCGTGAACCTCTTTCTAAAATCCCGGGGCATCGTGTACTTGCAATAAACCGTGGTGAAAAGGAAGAATTTTTAAAGGTTTCGGTTGATTTTGACCGTCAAAAGGCAATGTTTATAATCGGAAAAACCCATATTAAAGAGGGTTCTCCATGCACAGAAACCGTGCGTGCCGCCGCCGAAGATGCTTATACAAGACTTATTTTCCCCTCTATTGAAAGAGAAATGCGTAACGAGCTTACCGATAAAGCAAGTGACAGCGCAATAAAGGTATTTTCCACCAATCTAAAGCAGCTTCTTATGCAGCCACCCGTAAGAGGTTGCGTAACCTTAGGTCTTGACCCCGGTTACCGCACAGGCTGTAAGGTTGCCGTTGTTGACGGTACGGGCAAGGTGCTTGATACAGGTGTTATCTATCCTGTTCCTCCCCACAAAAAGGAAGAAGAGGCAAAGCTTATTATAAAAACACTTGTTAAAAAGCATAATGTTCGCATTTTTGCAATAGGAAACGGTACTGCAAGCCACGAAACAGAGGTTTTTGCGGCAGAGGTTATTAAAGAACTTAATGACGGCATTTCCTATATGGTTGTAAGTGAAGCAGGCGCCAGCGTTTATTCAGCATCAAAGCTTGCGGCAGAGGAATTCCCCGATTATGATGTATCGCTTAGAAGTGCGGTATCAATTGCCCGCCGTCTTCAAGACCCATTGGCAGAGCTTGTTAAAATTGACCCCAAGGCAATAGGTGTGGGTCAGTATCAGCATGATATGCCGCAAAATCAGTTATCAGGCGCACTTGACGGTGTAGTTGAAAGCTGTGTTAACTCGGTTGGAGTTGACCTTAACACCGCATCCGCACCGCTTCTTACCCGTGTTTCGGGACTTAGCTCTGCAGTGGCAAAGAATATAGTTTTATACCGTGAAGAAAACGGTGTTTTTGAAAGCCGTACACAGCTTAAAAAGGTTTCCAAATTAGGTCCCAAGGCCTATGAGCAGTGTGCAGGATTTTTGCGTATTGCAGGGGGTAAAAATCCGCTTGATAACACAGGTGTTCACCCTGAAAGCTATCCTGCCGCAGAAAAGCTTTTAACACTCTGCGGATATGATATTAAGAAAATCGGAAACAACGGTATACAAGGACTCAGTGAGCTTGTGGAGGAAAAGGGCAAGGATGCTTTAGCCGAAGAGCTTGGCATTGGCATCCCCACCCTTTGCGATATTGTAAAAGAGCTTGAAAAACCGGGCAGAGACCCCCGTGATGAATTGCCGCCTCCGATGCTCAGAACCGATATTATGTCTATGGAAGACCTGAAACCCGGTATGGAGCTTACGGGAACTGTTAGAAATGTTATAGATTTTGGTGCATTTATTGATATAGGTGTTCATCAGGACGGTCTTGTTCACATTTCTCAGATAACCAACCGCTATATAAAGCATCCAAGTGAGGTTTTAAAGGTTGGCGATATAGTTAAGGTTTGGGTACTTGGTGTTGAGGTTTCCAAAAAGCGTATTTCCCTTACAATGAGGAAGGAAAAGGTCAGCAATGAAGCATAACAACCTTAAAGGCAGCCTTATACTTATAACGGCCGCACTTATCTGGGGGCTTGCTTTTGTAGCACAAAGCGATGCCGCTGACCGTGTTCCCCCATTCCTTATAAACTGCCTGCGTTCGCTTATCAGTGCAGTTTTTCTATTTGTACTGTTAAAGTTTAAAACACTTAAATCGGCAGAAAAAATCATCCCTGCCGATAAAGCACTTCGTAAAACTGTTTTGGCAGGCTCTTTAATATGCGGTGTTATGTTAACCATTTCGGTTAATTTTCAGCAGTTTGGCATTGCCCTTTATCCAAAGGGTGCCGCAGTGGAAGCTCATTCGGGCTTTATCACCGCAATGTATGTAATTCTCGTTCCTGTTTTTTCTGTTTTTCTCAGAAAAAAGGTAACCCCAACGGTTTGGGCGGCGGTTGCCGTTTGCCTTATTGGTTTTTATATGTTGTGCTTCACAAATGGGCTTGATAAGCTTTATTTAGGCGATTTATTGGTATTTTTCTGTGCCATTTCCTTTAGCGTTCACATTCTTTCTATAGACCGCTTTGTTGAAGCAATAGGCGGTATTCGCCTTTCAATGTTGCAGTTTTTGGTGTGCGGTATTTTATCGGGCATTATGTCGCTTATATTTGAATTTTCAAAAATAAGCCTTGATAACATAATTTCCGCCGCACCGCAAATACTTTATCTTGGTATTATGTCAAGCGGGGTTGCTTATACATTGCAGATAATCGGTCAGCGCTATGCCGAACCATCTATAGCCTCCCTTTCAATGAGCCTTGAAAGCGTTTTTGCGGCGGTTGGCGGATGGGCAGCATATAAATTCCTTGAAATTGGTGACCCCCGTACACTTTCCGCCAATGAGATTATAGGTTGCGTATTAGTTTTCGCCGCAATAGTTTTAGCGCAATTACCACCTTTACCAAAGCGGAAAAAGAAAGCAAATACATAGATACAAAAACGGAACAAAAGCATTTTTGCCTTTGTTCCGTTTGGTTTTTGATAGAAGAAGGAAACCTCCCCTACGATGTGTTAGATATTGTTTGCAATAAAAATTGCATTTTTAAATTTAATTATACTGCTTCGGCAATAAGCTTTTTGATTTTAATTAAATCCTTAACATTAACTACACCGTCACCGTTTATATCATAAGTCAATGTGGATTTGCCCGTAAGAAGTGAAAAACGAACATTTAAAATATCATCTGCATCCAATTCACCGTTTCCGTCTGTATCACCAATAATAATATCTGAACTTATCGGTGTAACGGTAGCATAAAAGCCGTATTTTTGAGAGCTGTTATCAGATGTAAGTTTAATTTTAACGGTATCGCCCGTAACGGTTATTGTTTTGCCTGCAAGCTCCGTACCGCTGTATGTACCTATAAGACTATTATTTTTATCATAGATATAAATGAAATCGTAACCCGATTCGGTTTCGGTTTGTGATGAAAACTCAACGCTTAAAGAATCGGCATCTTTCTTTGTAACAGTCCATACTTCGTTTGTGTTTCTATCATAATTATGCTTTGATTCAACAACCTCTGCCGTAATATCACAGCTTACACATTTGCCGTTTTTGTAACTGTGTTTTCCACCTTCAATTACGGATGTTTCTTTATGGTTGCAATCTTTGCAGATTCTAATTCTTTCACCATTTGTATTACAGGTTGCAGGGGTGAAATTTATACCTATATAATTATGCGAAATTGTATTTACTGCTCTTTCCTGCGTTTCTCCGCATACGGTGCATTTCCTCATTTCAATGCCTTTTTCGGTGCAGGTTGGATTTACGGTAACATTCCATTCGCCAAAGGTATGACCCAAAGCATCAATGCTTCGTTCCTCTTTTTTACCGCAGTTTTTACATCTTCTGAGTTTAATACCATCCTCGGTACAAGTAGGTTCTAAATCTATTTCCCATTCACCGAAAGAATGACCTAATGCAACTACATCTCTTTCTTCAAAATGGGAACAGAATAAGCATTTTCTCGTTTCAACGCCTTTCTCTATACAGGTTGGGTTTATGATAACATTCCATTCGCCAAGGTTGTGACCTAAAGCATCAATGCTTCGTTCCTCTTTTTCATCACAGTATATACATTTTCTTGCTTCTATTCCGTTTTCAGTACAGGTTGGTTCTAAATCTATTTCCCATTCACTGAAAGAATGACCAAATGCATTTACATCTACATCTCTTTCTTCAAAATGGGAACAGAATAAGCATTTTCTTGTTTCAACGCCTTTCTCTATACAGGTTGGGTTTATGATAACATTCCATTCGCCAAGGTTGTGACCTAAAGCATCAATGCTTCGTTCCTCTTTTTCATCACAGTATATACATTTTCTTGCTTCTATTCCGTTTTCAGTACAGGTTGGTTCTAAATCTATTTCCCATTCACTGAAAGAATGACCAAATGCATTTACATCTACATCTCTTTCTTCAAAATGGGAACAGAATAAGCATTTTCTTGTTTCAATGCCTTTCTCTATACAGGTTGGATTTTTGGTTATTTCCCATTCGCCAAGTGTATGGTCTAAAACATCAATGCTCCGTTCCTCTTTTTCATCACAGTATATACATTTTCTTGCTTCTATTCCGTTTTCAGTACAGGTTGGCTCTAAATCTATTTCCCATTCACCGAAAGAATGACCTAATGCATTTACATCTCTTTCTTCAAAGTAAGAACAGAATAAGCATTTTCTCGTTTCAACGCCTTTCTCTATACAGGTTGGATTTTTGGTTATTTCCCATTCGCCAAGTGTATGATCTAAAGCATCAATACTCCGTTCCTCTTTTACATCGCAGTATATACATTTTCTTGCTTCTATTCCGTTTTCAGTACAGGTTGGCTCTAAATCTATTTCCCATTCACCGAAAGAATGACCTAATGCATTTACATCTCTTTCTTCAAAGTAAGAACAGAATAAGCATTTTTTTGTTTCAATACCATTAACTATACAAGTTGGATTTACAGTAACATTCCATTCACCAAAGGTGTGACCTAAAGCATCAACGCTATGTTTCTCTTTTTCACCGCAGTTTTTACATCTTCTGAGTTTAATACCATCCTCGGTACAAGTAGGTTCTAAATCTATTTCCCATTCACTAAAAGAATGACCTAATGCATTTACATCTCTTTCTTCAAAGTAAGAACAGAATAAGCATTTTCTCGTTTCAACGCCTTTCTCTATACAGGTTGGATTTTTGGTTATTTCCCATTCGCCAAGTGTATGATCTAAAGCATCAATACTCCGTTCCTCTTTTACATCGCAGTATATACATTTTCTTGCTTCTATTCCGTTTTCAGTACAGGTTGGCTCTAAATCAACTTTCCATTTATCAAAATAGTGTTTTGGACCAATACTGCGTTTCGTCTTTTTGCCACATACAGAACATTCTCCTACCTTTATACCGCTTTTGGTACAAGTAGGTTCTAAATCAACCTCCCATTTGGTTATATAATGCCAATTAGCATTGGTGAAATCCGTATTATACGAACCTATATAAATTTTTTCCTTATCACTTTTAGTTCCCAAATACCATACATCGGTAAGTCCGTCGCAACCATAAAATGCATCATTACCTATACTTGTTACGCTGTACGGTATTGTTATACTTGTAAGTCCGATGCAACGAAAAAACGCAGTATCACCTATACTTGTTACGGAACCATCTTCCGGTATAACACTGTTTTTACAACCTGCAATCAATGTTTTGGTAGCTGTTTCTATAATACAGTTACCGTTACTATGATATATTGGATTATTTTCACTAACCGTTATACTCGTAAGTCCATCGCACCAAGAAAACGCAAAATCACATATACTCGTTACACTATCGGGGATTGTTATACTTGTAAGGCTACTGCAATCAGAAAACGCATAATTACCTATACTTGTTACGCCGTCACCGATAGTTATATTTGTAAGCCCAGTGCAATTTTTAAACGCATTGTCACCTATACTTGTTACACTATTACCGATAGTTATATTTGTAAGTCCTGTACAATTTTTAAACGCAGAATCACCTATACTCGTTACACTATCGGGGATTGTTATACTTGTAAGGCTACTGCAATCAGAAAACGCATAATCACCTATACTTGTTACGGAACCATCTTTTGGAATAACACTATTTTTACAACCTACAATCAATGTTTTAGTATCTGTTTTTATAATACAATTACCATTACTATGGTATACCAAGTTGCTTTTTTCAACTGTTATACTTGTTAGTCCGTAACAGTTGGAAAAAGCACTATAACCTATACTTGTTACGCTGTCAGGTATAGTTATACTTGTAAGGCTACTGCAATTTTTAAACGCAGAACCACCTATACTTGTTACAGGATAACGGCAAATTATAATATCAAGTGCAACAGTAAAAAATAAATAGACTTCATACTAACCAAAGTGTAAAATGTAGTCACCACAACAAACATAACACGGAGGTTAATATGAAGCCGTATACACATTTTACA
>SVPW01000032.1 GCA_015065645.1 Oscillospiraceae bacterium
CAACAATACCAACCGCAAAGCCTGCAAGGTCATAATCATCAACAGGCATCATACCGGGATGTTCAGCAGTTTCACCGCCTATAAGTGCGGCACCTGACTGCACACAGCCCTCTGCCACGCCACTTACGATTTGCGCTATTTTTTCAGGAATATTCTTACCGCAAGCAATATAATCAAGGAAGAAAAGCGGTTTAGCACCTGCACAAATAATATCATTAACACACATAGCAACTGCATCAATACCGATTGTATCGTGCTTATCCATAAGGATAGAAAGCTTAACCTTTGTACCGCAACCATCTGTTCCGCTTACGAGAACAGGCTCTTCCATGCCGGCTATCGGAAGACCGAAACAACCGCCAAAGCCACCAACATCATCAAGGCAGCCCTCATTACGGGTTCTTGCGATATGCTTTTTCATAAGTTCTACCGCACGGTAACCTGCAGTAATATCAACGCCTGCTGCAGCATAGCTATCAGATCTTGAATTATTCATAACTTTTTAATCCTTTCCACTCCAGCAATAGGTGCACAGCTTACATTTTTCTATTCCTATTGCCTTTATAATACCCTCAAGGGATTGAAATTCCAAAGAAGCAAAACCGAACTTTTGGCATATTACCTGACGCAGTTTTTTTCCTCTTTCGGTTGAACTGTCACTATATTCATCAATATACCTAAAGCCTTCTTCACCCTCAAGCTCCATAATGATACGGTGGCTAAGCAGCTCCATCTCACTTTTTGAGCTTGAAAAGCTAAGATATTTACAACCATACATAATAGGAGGACATGCCGAACGCATATGAACCGATTTTGCACCGTTTTCATAAAGAAAATCAACTGTTTCTTTAAGTTGTGTACCACGAACAATAGAATCATCAACAAACAAAAGATCCTTATCCTGAATAAGCTCATGCACAGGTATTTGTTTCATTTTGGCAACACGGTTTCTATCGGTTTGCTTTGCAGACATAAAGCTACGAGGCCATGTTGGGGTATATTTAATAAAGGGACGAGCAAACTGTATTCCGCTTTTATTGGCATAACCTATTGCGTGAGGAGTTCCCGAATCAGGTACACCGCAAATATAATCTATATCCGAAATATCCATATTTTTTATATCGTTTTCTGCCATTATCATGCCGTTACGGTAACGCATAGCTTCAACATTTATTCCCTCATAATCAGATGTGGAATAACCGTAATACGACCACAAAAAGGCACATATACGCATCTCTTTTAGTGCCGGCGCCAATACCTTTACCTCATCAGCGGTGATTTCAACTATTTCACCGGGACCCAGCTCCTTTTCAAAAGCATAATCAAGCTTTTTATAGGCAAAGGATTCAAATGAAACGCAATGACCGTTTTCATTTTTGCCGATTTGTATTGGAAGGCGACCCATTTTATCACGAGCCGCAATTAAAGAACCATCATCTTTTAGAATGAGTATGGATACCGTTCCGTCAACAATATCACCCACAAAACGAATACCCTCAACAAAATCATTTTTTTGAGCAATAAGAGCAGCAACAAGCTCCGTAGAATTGACATTACCACCTGTCATAGCTGTAAAGTGACCGTTATCATCATCAAAATAACGCTGAATCAGTTCTTCTTTATTATTTATAAGACCCACCATACAGATTGCATAGGTTCCAAGCTTTGAACGGATAAGCAGAGGCTGAGGATCGGTATCACTTATACAACCGATAGCCGCAAAGCCCTGCATTTCATCAAAAACATCCTCAAACTTGGTACGAAAGGGAGAATTTTGAATATTATGTATTTCACGCTGTAAACCGATTTCCTTATCAAATGCCGCCATTCCCGCACGGCGAGTGCCCAAATGAGAATGATAATCTGTTCCGAAAAAGACATCTGATATAGCATCAGTTTTGCAAACAGCACCGAAAAAACCGCCCATTAATTTTCAGCTCCTTTATAAAAACAAGACTGCTTTATGAATTAAAAGTTTTTTGTAAATCCGCATCCTTTTTAAGAACCGCCGCAGCATCAGCCTTACGCTTTTCATCCAAACGATTGCTAAGCTCCTTATCCTCCAGAGCTATAATTTGAGCTGCAAGCAAAGCGGCATTTCCGCCACCATTTATTGCAACGGTTGCAACGGGGATACCTGTAGGCATTTGAACGGTAGATAAAAGAGCATCCATACCGTCAAGATTAGAAGATTTACACGGTATACCGATAACAGGCAATGTAGTATTTGCGGCAATAGCTCCTGCAAGATGCGCCGCCATACCTGCGGCAGCTATTAACACACCAAATCCGTTTTGGCGGGCATTAACTGCAAAATCACGTGCTTCAACAGGTGTTCTGTGAGCAGAATATATATGCACCTCATAAGGTACCGAAAGACTATCAAGCATATCAGTTGCTTTTTTAATGATAGGCAGATCACTATCAC
Organism: Oscillospiraceae bacterium; assembly: GCA_015065645.1. Lineage (GTDB taxonomy): Bacteria > Bacillota > Clostridia > Oscillospirales > Acutalibacteraceae > UBA737. The sequence continues at coordinate 2,429 of SVPW01000032.1, forward strand.
TACCCATTACAATACCGACTTTTTTCATAAAGAACCTCCTATAAAACCGAAAAAGGCGCACCTACTCCCAAAAATGAGTAAATGCGCCCAGACGGTCGGCTTAAAACTTATTGTTCTTTGTTCCCTTGTGGTTCTCCACATTATCCGTCAGTCGCAAAGAACATATTAAATTCACTATATAAAGTATACCATTAAAGCTATATAGTGTCAAGACACATAACCTCTAAAAAACGACTGAAAATTTCAAAAAATTTGGGAATTCTTTGCCTCACAGTAGATACAGCGGTACACATTTTCGTCACGGTTGGTAAGACGGAAAATATGGTCAAGCTCCTGCTCTACCGATGTTATGCAACGAGGGTTTTTGCAGTAAATAACATTTGTAAGGGTTTCGGGTATATCAATACTGCGTTTTTCTGTTATAACAGAATCACTGATAATATTAACCGTAACACCCGGGTCAACAAAGCCTATAACATCAAAATTAAGTGTAATTGCAGCATCAATTTTGATTATATCCTTTTTACCCATCTTTTTACTGCCAACATTTTTTATAAGAGCTATCGGGCAATCAAGTGCATCAAGCCCCAAAAGCTCATAAAGGCGCATACCACGACCTGCTGTTATATGGTCTATAACAACACCGTTTTTAATAGAATCTATATTCATTTTGCCGCCTCCTCTAAAAGCTTTAAAATAAGTGCCATACGCATATATTTACCGTTAAGCACCTGCTTAAAATAACAGGCTCTCGGGTCATTATCAACAGCAACACTTATCTCATTTACACGAGGCAACGGATGCATAATACAAAGGTCTGCCTTTGCATTTTTCAGCTTTGGAAGATCAAGAATATAGCTATCTTTAAGACGCAAATAATCCTCCTCATTAAAGAAGCGTTCTCTTTGAACACGGGTCATATAAAGAATATCCAGCTGTGACATAGACTCCTCTAAAGAGGTGGTTTGGCTATATGGTATACCCTTTTTTTCAAGAACATCATTTTTTACATAGCTTGGGATTTTAAGCTCATCAGGAGAAATAAGCACAAACTTTATACCCTCATATCTTGACATTGCGTTAATAAGAGAATGAACCGTTCTTCCAAACTTCAAATCTCCGCATAAACCTATGGTAAGATTATTAAGTCTTCCCTTTTCACGGTAAATAGTAAGTAAATCCGCAAGTGTTTGTGTAGGGTGATTATGACCGCCATCACCTGCATTTATAACCGGAACGGATGCATTCATAGATGCTACAAGCGGTGCACCCTCTTTTGGATGACGCATTGCGATAATATCGGCATAACAGCTCACGGTTTTTGCGGTATCGGCAATACTTTCTCCCTTAGCGGCAGATGAGCTTGCGGCTTCGGAAAAGCCAAGTACATTACCGCCAAGCTCCATCATTGCGGCTTCAAAGCTGAGTCTTGTTCTTGTTGATGGCTCAAAAAACAGTGTTGCAAGCTTTTTACCATCACACTTATGTGCATATTTTTTGGGGTTTGCAATAATATCGTTAGCGGTTGATAAAAGCTCGTCTAATTCAGATGTTGACAGCTCCAATATATCAATTAAGCTTCGCATTTACCTTTTTCCTTTCGGTAATTTAGAAATTATGCCTTTGCACCGTTGACCTCAAGATACTTCTTTATACGGTCAACATTTTCACGATTGGCTTCATCCTCTTCCAAATACTCAATAATATCATAAACATCAACAACCGAGTATACCGGGAAGCCAAATTCCTCTCCTACCTCAGCCATAGCACTTTTTTCGGTTTGACCCTTTTCCTTGCGGTCAACCATAACAAAGGTTGCGGCAACCTTTGTGCCTTTAAGCCCTGATAAAATAGCCATACTTTCACGAATTGCTGTGCCTGCGGTAATAACATCCTCAACGATTACTATTTCTTCACCCTCTTGCGGCTTATATCCTACAAAAACGCCGCCTTCACCGTGATCCTTTTCCTCCTTACGGTTAAAGAAGAACGGAACATCAAGACCCTCTTTAGCAAGAGCAACCGCAACAGATACCGCAATCGGGATTCCCTTATATGCGGGACCGTAAAGAACGGTTTTCTTATTGCCCACCTTTTCAAAGTAAGCCTTTGCGTAAAACTCACCCAATTTGCAGATTTGTTCACCTGTTTTAATATCACCCGCATTAATAAAATAAGGGATTTTTCTGCCTGATTTAGCGGTAAAATCGCCAAATTTTAAAACGCCTGCACTCTCTAAAAACTGTATAAATTCTCTTTTATAACTTTCCATTTTTTATTACCTCCAAATTTATTTAATATGTTATAAAACCAATAACTGTAAGTATAAATGCCATTACTATTGTTATTACACCCATTACTATACCTGCTGTTTTCTTTTTAAGCCTGCAGCCTCTGTTATGTGACACATTACCAAAAATAACCGCCAATAAACCTAAAACAAAGGTGAATATAAACATAGTTAAGAAAACTGACATATTTATTATCTGACCGGAAATATCTACGACTTCCTGACTATACCCACTATAACGAAAGGATGATTCCATCACTTCAAAATAAACCGGATATATCATTAAAAAAATCAAATCATAAAACGCATAATATATCCCGATTATACCCAAAACAAGACTTGCAATAGAAAAACCTCTGCCGGGGATTTTGGGTTTTACTATGTATACGGGTTGTGCAGGATTTATATTTTGCGGTACCGTTTGCCGAAACGCTCCGCAATGAGGACACATGGGGGCTTGATCGGAAATTTGTTTACCACATTCACGGCAATATATCATTGACATAATAATACTCCTCCAATTCAATTCGATAAGATCGTACCGATTATAAATACTAACAAAGGAACTGTTAGTGATAAAATTCCCATTATTATTCCCGCAGTTTTTTTCTTTGATTTAGAAGCTTTTTCATGAGATGCTATACCAAAGCTCAACGCCAAAACAGAAAATATTATTGCAAAAATCAAAAATCCCCTACCAGCTTCTAATTTTTCGCTGATTGTTCTAAAGTAACTGTTACCTTCTTGAATTCTTTTAATCGCTCCTACTATATAAACAAAAGCATTAAAAGAAGCTATCAATCCCATAACCATACTTGTTATAGAAAAACCTCTGCCGGGAATCTTAGGCTTAACCGCATAAATAGGATATATTGTTGCTTGTATATTCTGAGGTATTCCGCAATTGGGACAAAAAGGAGCCTGATCGGAAATTTGTTTACCACATTCACGGCAGTATATCATTGCCATAATTAATCATCTCCTTTATAAAAATAGGTTAGAAGAAAATCATCCTATAAACTCATCACAACATCTTTCATAAGCTGCAACAGGGTCGGCAGCCGCAGTAATAGGTCTGCCTACAACAATATAATCAGAGCCTATTTTCTTAGCTTCTGCAGGAGTCATAACACGCTTTTGGTCACCCACATCACCGTCAGCAAAACGCACACCGGGAGTAACGGTTAGGAAATTCTTACCGCATCTATCGTGAACCTTACCTGCCTCAAGAGGTGAGCAAACAACACCGTCAAGACCTGCCTTTTCAGCATTTGCGGCATAGTGCATAACAACCTCATCAATAGGCTCTTTAATAAGAAGATCATTTTCCATACTTTCCTGATCGGTAGAGGTGAGCTGAGTAACAGCAATAAGCAGTGGGCGTGTACCGTCAGGACGGGTAAGACCCTTTAAAGCACCCTCCATCATACGAATTGTACCCGAAGCATGAAGGTTGGTCATATCAACATCCAAACGGGAAAGCACAGCCATTGCTTTCATAACGGTATTTGGAATATCGTGAAGCTTAAGGTCAAGGAATATCTTATGACCTCTTGCTTTTATCTGACGAACAATTTCAGGACCCTCAGCATAGAAAAGCTCCATACCAATCTTTACAAACGGCTTCCTGCCGGTAAACTTATCAAGAAAATCAAAAGTTTCCTTAGCGCTTGAAAAATCACAAGCAATAATTACGTCCTTACCCATTATTTAACTCCTCCTATAATATCTTTTAAGTTATTTATACCGTATTTTTCCATAACACGTGGTAAATCGTTTATTATATCACGTGCGGCATAAGGGTTTATAAGGTTTGCGGCTCCCACCTCAACAGCGGTAGCACCTGCAAGCATAAGCTCAATAACATCATCAGCGCTATTTACACCGCCCATTCCCACAACAGGAATATTTACGGCATTTGCAACCTGATATACCATACGAACAGCTACCGGGAAAATTGCAGGACCCGAAAAACCGCCCATTTTATTTGCAATAACAGGTTTCTTGGTTTTAAGGTCAATACGCATACCAAGCAGTGTATTTATAAGGCTTATACCGTCAGCCCCTGCGGCTTCGCACGCCTTTGCTATTGAAACAATATCAGTAACATTAGGTGAAAGCTTTATAATTACAGGCTTAGTAGTGACCTTTTTAACGGCTGCTGTAACTTCTGCCGCAGCTTCAGGGCTTGTACCAAAACTCATACCGCCACCATGAACATTAGGACAGCTTACATTAACCTCAAGCCAACCAACCTGTTCGCATTTATCAAGCTTTTCACAGGTATATGCGTAATCCTCAATGGAAAATCCGCTTACATTTGCCATAACAGGCTTATTAAAGCACTTTTTAAGTTTAGGTAATTCTTCGCAAATAACCTTTTCAACACCCGGATTTTGAAGACCTACTGCATTTATCATACCAACATTACATTCGGCAATACGGGGTGTGGGGTTACCGAAGCGTGGGTCCTTAGTAGTACCTTTAAAAGAAAATGTACCCAAAACATTTATATCATAAAGCTCAGCAAACTCATAACCAAAGCCAAAGGTTCCGCTTGCAGGAATAACGGGGTTATCAAGCTCTATACCGCATAAATTTACACTTAACGCTCCCATAATATTTCCTCCTTTTTAAGCACCGGGCCATCCTTACAGATACGCTTATAGCCTGTAACGGTTTTACATGAGCAACCCATGCAAGCACCGAATCCGCAGCCCATACGCTCTTCAAAGCTGAACTGACCGCTTGTTTTAGAAGCGGTAAACACCGCCTTTAACATAGGCTCAGGACCACAGGTATAAATATAGCTGTAATCAAGGGTTTCCATAGCGTTTGTAACAAAACCTTTTATTCCCTTGCTGCCATCAACCGTTGTTATATAAACATCGGCACCCAAAGCCTTAAACTCATCATAATAGAATATTTCATTGGCTTTATTAAAGCCCAATATAACAGAAACCTTTTTGCCTTCATTAATAAGCTTTTTAGCGGCAAGATACAAAGGCGGTACACCAACACCACCGCCAATAAGTAACGGATTTTCACCCGAAAGCGAAAGGTCATAGCCGTTACCAAGCTCGGTAAGAATATCAAGGGTGCCTTCCTTCATTTTACTCATAGCCTCTGTACCCTTACCTACCACCTTATAAACCAAAGTAAGTACACCGTCCTCACAATCGCAGACCGAAATAGGTCTGCGAAGGTAAAGACCGTCAAGCTTGATATTAACAAATTGACCGCATTTAATACCTGTGGTATCGCCCTCAAGGGTCATTTTAAAAACATCATCCGTCAACGGGATATTTTCTGTAATTTTAAAATCAAGTTGTTTCATAATATCACCCAATTAAGCATCTATTGTGGAAACGGTGATGGTTGTTTCTTCAAGAACATCAAGCAATACCTTTACGGTATCAAGTGCCGTAAAGATTGTAACATTGTTTTCAATAGCACACTGACGAATCTGCTGACCGTCACTCACCTGATCGGTAGCACCGATATCACGGGTATTAATAACATAAGCTATATGACCCTGACGAATAGCATTTGGTATTTCATCACAATCATCTGCAATTTTTTGCAGGATATGGGTTCTGATACCGTTTTCCTTTAAGAATTCAGCAGTGCCCTCGGTTGCCTGAATATTGAAGCCTAAATTATAGAAACGGCGGATAAGCGGCAATGCCTCTTCCTTATCCTTATCGGCAATAGTGGCAAATACCGTACCATAGTTCTGCAGATGCATTCCACTTGCCTGCAAAGCCTTATACAAAGCACGGTTAAGCTTATCGTCATAGCCTATTGCTTCACCTGTGGACTTCATTTCAGGAGAAAGATATGCATCAAGACCCTTAATCTTATTAAATGAGAATACCGGAACCTTTACATAGAAACGGTTTTTCTCATTGGGATAAATACCGAATATACCCTGTTCCTTTAAGGTTTTGCCCATAATAACCTCTGTGGCTATATCGGCAAGGCTATAGCCTGTGGACTTTGAAAGGAACGGAACTGTTCTTGAAGAACGGGGATTAACCTCAATAATGTATACATTATCATTGTCATCAACGATAAACTGAATGTTATAAAGACCGATAATTCCGATACCAAGACCTAACTTTTTAGCATACTGCAAAATAATGCCCTTTACCTTATCGGAAATACTGAATGTGGGATAAACGCTGATAGAGTCACCCGAGTGAACACCTGTACGCTCAACAAGCTCCATAATACCGGGAACGAATACATCGTAACCATCACAAATTGCGTCTACCTCAACCTCTTTACCCTGAATATATTTATCAACCAAAACAGGCTTATCTGCATCAATTTCAACGGCAGTTTTAAGATAATGACGAAGCTGTTCCTCATTACCAACTATCTGCATTGCTCTACCGCCCAAAACAAAGCTTGGACGAACAAGCACGGGATAACCAATTTCAGCAGCAGCACTTACACCATCCTCAATCTTGGTAACAGCACGACCCTTAGGCTGAGGAATATCAAGCTCCTTGAGTATCTTTTCAAAAGCGTCACGGTTTTCAGCACGCTCAATAGCGGCACAATCTGTACCGATAATCTTAACACCACGTGCCATCAAAGGCTCTGCAAGGTTTATAGCGGTTTGACCGCCCAATGAAGCAATAACGCCCTCCGGCTTCTCAAACTCAATAATATTCATAACATCTTCGGGAGTAAGCGGTTCAAAATAAAGCTTATCGGCGGTTGTATAGTCGGTAGAAACGGTTTCGGGGTTATTATTTATAATAATAGCCTCATACCCTGCCTTTTTAATGGTTTGTACAGCGTGAACGGTGGAATAGTCAAACTCAACACCCTGACCTATACGGATAGGACCTGCACCAAGAACCACAATTTTACGCTTATTTGTAAGTCTTGAAGCGTTTTCACCTGTATAGGAAGAATAAAGATATGCAATATATTTACCTGTATGAAGAGTATCAACCATTCTGAATACAGGATTAAGTTTAAGTTCACGGCGTTTATTGTAAACAGAAAGCTCGTCCGTATTCCAAAGCTTTGCAATAAACTTATCCGAAAAGCCCATCTTCTTAGCATATTGCAGAACATCAGCATCACCGATATTTTGCTTTAAGGTATTCTCCATATAAACTATTTTCTTGATGCTTTCAAGGAACAATTCTGTGATTTTAGTTAGCTCATGCAATTTCTCAACGCTCATTCCTCTACGCATAAGCTCGGTAATAGCATAGATATTATCATCCCTTGACTCTGCAATATAATCAACAAGCTGTTGCTCGGTCATTTCATCAAACTTAGCGTGGTAGAAGTGGCATACACCTGTTTCCAAAGAGCGAACAGATTTAAGGAAACATTCCTCCAAAGTGGAGCCTATACCCATAACCTCACCGGTAGCCTTCATCTGAGTACCAAGCACATTTGGAGCAGAAGCAAACTTATCAAACGGGAAACGTGGGAACTTTGCAACAATGTAATCAAGCACCGGCTCATTTGCAGCAGTACCGCCTGCAACGGGAATATCCTCCAAAGCCATACCAAGAGCAATCTTTGCGGTAACACGGGCTATAGGGTAACCGCTTGCCTTTGAAGCAAGTGCTGAAGAACGGGAAACTCTTGGGTTTACCTCAATAAGATAATACTGGCTTGAATTGGGGTCAAGTGCAAACTGAACATTACATCCGCCCTCAATTTTCAACTCACGAATAATCTTAATAGCACTATCGTTAAGCATTTTAAGGTCATGCTCGTTAAGAGAAAGGATAGGAGCAACAACTATAGAGTCACCTGTATGAACGCCAACAGGGTCAACATTTTCCATTCCGCAAATGGTGATGGCAGTATCGTTAGAGTCACGCATAACCTCAAACTCAATTTCCTTATAGCCCTTAACGCTCTTTTCGATAAGAACCTGAGAAACGGGAGAAAGCTTGAATGCGTTTGTGCCTATTTCAATAAGCTCTGCCTCATTATTTGCAAAGCCGCCACCTGTTCCGCCCAAGGTAAATGCAGGACGAAGAACTACCGGATAACCTATTCTTTCGGCAGCCTCTTTAGCTTCATCAAGATTATATGTGATTTCAGAAGGAATTACCGGCTCACCGATAGACTGACACAGCTCCTTAAAAAGCTCACGGTCCTCAGCACGCTCAATACTTTCACTGCTTGTACCAAGCAGTTCAACACCACATTCCTTTAAAATGCCCTTCTTTTCGAGTTGCATTGCAAGGTTTAGACCGGTTTGTCCACCAATACCGGGAACAATAGCATCAGGACGCTCATAGCGCAAAATCTTTGCAATGTATTCAAGCGTTAACGGTTCCATATAAACCTTATCCGCAACGGTAACATCTGTCATAATTGTAGCGGGGTTGGAGTTTGCAAGAATTACCTCATACCCCTCTTCCCTGAGTGCCAAGCACGCTTGTGTGCCGGCATAGTCAAACTCAGCCGCCTGACCTATAACTATAGGTCCTGAGCCGATTATCAATACCTTTTTAATGTCTGTTCTTTTAGCCATACTAAAGCCTCCCGAATTAGTGTATAAAAAATTATTTGTAAACTATTTTTCCATTTGCCACCGTTAAAACACATTCACCGTAAAACTGCATTCCCTCAAAAGGTGTGGCTTTTCCCTTTGATAGGAAGTTTTCAGAGCTTACTACCGTCTTTTTACCGAGCTCAAACACGGTAAAATCATCCTTTAAAGGTATATTAAACCTTTTTCTTGCATTAAGAGAAAGCAATTCAATAAGCCTTTCAAGTGTTATGATATTTGTTAAAACAAGGTGTGTATACATAGATGCAAATGCGGTTTCAAGACCGACTATTCCAAATGCACTTCCCTTAAGACCCTTTGATTTTTCTTCTGCAGAATGAGGTGCATGATCGGTTGCAATCATATCAATAGTACCATCTATTATTCCCTCAATCAGCGCCTGCCTATCCTCTTTAGAGCGAAGCGGAGGATTCATTTTATATTTGCCATCCTCTTTAAGGTCATTTTCATCCATTATAAGATAGTGTGGGGCGGTTTCACAGGTTATATCCACACCCTCTTGCTTTGCCTTACGAATAAGCTCAACACTTTCCTTGGTTGAAATATGACAAACATGATAACTGCATCCTGTTTCTTTACAAAGCTTTATATCACGCTCAATAGGCCCCCATTCGCTTTCACTGCAAATGCCCTTGTGACCATGAGCTTCGGCATAAACACCCTTATGGATATAACCGCCGTGAAGAAGCGAATTATCCTCACAGTGAGCCACTATTATTTTACCCAAAGCCTTTGCTTTGAGCATGGCTTTGCGCATAAGCTCCTCACTTTGTACTCCCCTGCCATCATCAGAAAAGGCAATAGCACGGGCATTCATACCCTCAAAATCCGAAAGCTCTTCACCTCTTTGGCCCACCGTTATCGAGCCGTAAGGATAAACATCAATCACAGCATCACGATCAATAATATCGGTTTGAGCCTTTAGGCTTTCGGCGCTATCAGGCACAGGATTGAGGTTTGGCATTGTGCAAACAGCGGTATAACCGCCATGAGCTGCCGCAAGAGAACCCGATTTTATCGTTTCCTTATAAAAAAATCCCGGCTCACGAAAATGCACATGCACATCGCAAAAACCGGGGAAAACGGTAAATAAAGATGAATTGAGAGAGGAAAAAGCATCAAATGACAAAAACTCCGCTACTTTTTTTTCAAGCTGCGGATACTGTTTCATACCAATAACATTTGCTTTTATACCTGCCATTGTTAATTCCTTTCTACACACTCAGGGCATAAAAAAAGCCCTGCCGACAGACAAGACTACATACAGAAACAAGATACAGCACAATTTTGCCGCATCTTACAAACTGATATATAATAAATCTTGCCGATCTCTCTGTATCGTACTTAAAGATTTTCTACAGATTATATTAACACACCTTTGCCGTAATGTCAACAGCAAAGGTGTGTTTTTTTAAAATTATTTAATTATAATAACAGCTTTATTTATTCTGCCTTTTTACCTGCCAGGAACTTGTAAACCAAAGCCGCAAGAACGCCGCCTGCGAGAGGAGCAACTATAAATACCCATACATTGCTTAAAGCATCACCGCCGACAAAAAGTGCGGGGCCGAAGCTACGTGCAGGATTTACCGAAGTGCCGGTAAAGGCAATACCGAAGATATGTACCAAAGTAAGTGTGAGACCGATAACAAGACCTGCTACGTTGCCGTTTTCAACCTTAGATGTAACACCTAAAATTGCAATAACAAAAACAAATGTAAGAATGACTTCAATAATAAGCGATTTAACAACATCACCTTCAAAAAGACCGTTAGCTCCGAGACCTTTTTCCTCACCTATTATTGCCATAAGAACAGCCGCACCGGCGGTAGCACCTGCAAACTGTGCAATAACATAACCTATAAAATCTTTAACACTCATTTTACTGCTTACAAGCATCGCAATGGAAACAGCGGGGTTAATATGGCATCCTGAAACATTGCCGATAGAATATGCCATAGCAACGATAACCAGACCGAAGGCAAGAGCGGTCAGAACATAGGCAGCATCAAAGCTTGTGGTAGAACAGCCTACCATTGCCGCAGTTCCGCAGGCAAAAAGCACCAGTACGAATGTACCGATAAATTCCGCAACATACTTTTTAATAGATTCCATAATATCACTCCTTATTATTTTGGTCGGATATTCCAACCTGTATTTATTATAAAATAAAAAGCGAATATTGTCAATAAATTATACTCGTGCACGAATAAATCCCGTATCGGGATAGCTTTCTTTGAAATGGGATATATCGGCATCGCTTATAACACCTGTTATTTTGGAAAAATCAAAAGCATATTCCTTTGCATCTACACCTATTTTTTCGTGGTCTACAAGGCAGTAGGCTTTATCGGAATTACGAAGCATCACACGCAAAACATCGGAATAAGAGGAGCAAATTCTACCGTCATTTGTTATGCCGCCGGTTGAAAAGAAAAGCTTATCTGCGTGATATTTCTGTGCAATTTCCGCAGCATCAAAGCCACCGGTAAAATTAGGGCTCTCAATTATTTCACCGCCAAGCACTATTACTTTAATACCGTAATTACTCAGGTATATTGCAAGTGCCATATTATTGGTGATAACGGTGATATTATTCTTTTCTGTAAGATATTGAGCCATACTTTGAGTTGTGGTGGTGGCATCAATAAAAATAGTATCACCATCCTCCACAAGATGCGCCGCCTCACGGCCTATATGCCGCTTTTCAACCTTCATTTTATCATATCTGTAAGGCAATGGTATACCGTGAGCTTTTACAGGCTCTACCCCACCGTAACTGCGCTTTACAAGGTTTTGCTTTTGCAAAATATTAAGGTCACGATTTATTGTTGCTGAGCTGTAATGAAGCTTTGAAATAATATCCTCAACAGTGGCATATCCCTGTTTTTTAAGTATTTCCAAAATTGCATCACGCCGCTCTTTCGGATACATATACACCGCCCCTTTTCTGACAAAAGTTGAGAATTGCACTATAATTAAAGCACACCCTAAAAGAGTTGTCAAGGTAAGTAGATAAAATGAAAGACCTTTTTACTTCTCTTCATACATTGCACTGTCAACATTTCTTGCCCTCAATGAATTATCCGCAAAAATCGTATCAAACAGCATATCGGCAAATAACTCATGCATTTTGGCATTTGGGTGGTTAATGCGGTTTATAAGAAGCATAGTGGTATCGGTTTTTTGGGACATTTTCTTCCATGCAGAATAACAATCACATACCTTTACACCGCATTTAAACGCAATATCTACAGCACCACTCATATATTTATCCATTTTTCCGCCGTTTTGCATTTCTGCCGTAACTTTTGCATAATGTTTAAGCGCTTCATCGGTATCATCAGCAACATAGGTATTAAGCATATTGGGCGTCATAAAAACCACCTCTGCCCCACTATCTATACATTTTGTGAAAATTGTTTCAAGAGAGGACAAATAATCTTCTAAACTGCCGTTTACATCGTTAAGACCGAAACAAACTATAACAAGATCGGGATGATATGTAATTACCTGAGAATCAAGTCTGCCAAGAGACCTCTTTGCTGTAATACCGCCAATGCCCGCATTTATAACATTTACCGGAACATAATTACGCACATTTAAAATTTTGCGTTTTAATAAATTCCAATATACCGTTTCATAATTAAATTCGCCGCTTGACAAAGCACCATGCGTAACGCTGTCACCAAAAGCCACAATCGTTATCGGACCGTGTTCTACAAGAGCATCATAATCCATATTGATTTTTTCGGTTATTTTCATAAAAACACCTTTGCTTTCTTTAAAAACCACTTAAAATAGATTATCGAATTGCTTTACACCGTTTCTATAATCATTATAACACATTATACATAATATGTTATATGTTTTTTCGCAGCCTTATAAAAATGGCTGCCGCTTACTGCGACAGCCATATATTATTTTACTTATTTACAATTATCTTCTTTAATCTTACCAAATCCTTAACGTTTACAATGTCATCAACATTAACATCAGCAAAATCAAAGGTTTCTATAGCATTCAAAAGAACTTTTCTGATAGCAATAAGGTCGCTTGCGTTTGTGGTGTAATCACCGTCAACATCACCCGAAACAAGGTAAGAAATTTTAAGCTCATTAAAATCCAAATAAGTAATACCGGAGCCTGCAGATCTTGCAGCAGAAATAATTATCTTCTCTCCTGCCTTAACCTTAACGATTTCATCAACCTCACGGCTTTGACCGCCGCCAATAACATCATAAGCCTGTTCGGTTCTGTCAGCTTCTTTACCTAACGTAAGCAAGCCGGATGCTCTGTTTGCAGGATAAATCATATTCTCCAATAAATCTGCGTTTTGGATTTTTCCTGCTTCTACACTTTCGGCAGCTGCGTGGAATATACCGTATTTCACACCGTGAGTATTCGCATTATTAACCTTAAAGGAATGTCTCACCTTAATAAATCCGTCTTTTGGAGCCTCATAAACTATTCCGCCAACAACATAGTTAGTAAATAAGATCTTATCTTTACCTATCCATGTTGACATACTCCAATAATCTGCTCCTTCAAAAGTTTTTGTGGTATATGCAGTTGATTCATCATAAATACCGTCATAAACAGCAGGATAATAATTCCATCCTATGTTGTCTTTATGCTGAGTAGTAGAAAAATCAGCCTTATAATCATATACATTCTCTATATACGCTACCTTAAACTCATTAAACATAAATTTATCGTATGTACCGCCGCTTGAATTGGCACGAGCTATAACAAATATGATCTTTTCGCCGGCTTCAACCTCTACGATTTCATCAATATTTATTTTTGCAGTACCGTCAGAGCCAATAGTAACAACCCCATAAGTACCCTGAGCTGTTAAAGTAAACGAACCGTTAGCTGCACCGGCTGGATAAACTGTGCTCTGAATATCTGCATCCTGGATTTTACCCTGTTCGGTAGTCTGTGCATTTGCCTTATATACAGCAAATTTATAAACATTGCTCGGCTTACCGGTAATATCAAATGATTGCATTACATTTACAAGACCGCTTTTAGGTGCCTCAAAAACAATACCTGTTACAGCCTGACCGGAAGTGTGAATAAAATCAGCACTGATAAAGTTTGACATAAACCAAGCCTTGGTCTCATAATCATCTACCAAGGTATATTCTTGTGTGCTTTCATCAAAAACACCTACGGTTGTACCATCAGCAGTTCTTACATAAGGGTAATAGCTCCAACCGTCATTATCCAACCATTTTTCGGTTGAAAAGGAAGCTTTGTAATCAAATAAATTAGGAATTCCTGCCGTTGTTTCTTCTGCATTTACCGTCACACAGCCAAACATTAGCGTTAATGTAAGTATAAGTGACAATAAACCGATTAAAGACTTTTTCATTTTTGTTCCTCCCTATAATTTTAATAAAAATTCTTTATGAAAATATACAATTTATTTTCACAACTTTATTATAATATTTGGCACTTTGCAATACTACACTATTGATAAGACGATATGGAAAAAAAGTAAGATTGAGGATTTTACATTATCACTGATTAGCGATAATCTTTTTGAGTCTTACCAAATCACGGACATTTATTTCTCCGTCCTTATAGAAATCGTAAGAATTATCCTTTTGGGCAATATTTAACAGCATTTTACGCAAAGCTGTTAAATTACTTGCATCGTAAAGCTTTTCGGAAAGGTCTGTACCGTAAATATTTTCTGTATCGGACGCAGAATACTCTGCCCTTTGATTATACTTAAATTCTGCGGGGAACATATTACCAGAAACCTCTACATTTTTAGCACCCGAAATATAAATGGGACTTCTGCTATCACTGTATGCTTTGTTATCAATAAAAATATTGTCTAAAATTTTAACATTGTCAGCAGAGTCAATATATATTGCATGAGCACCCCAATTTTCGAATCGGTTACCTTTGATTACAATGTTTTGGTGTTTAATATAGCCAGAATCTAACTTCTTACTGCTTCCAATTATCGCCAACGCACTATTATCATCGGTTAATTCTTCGGTAAGGTTAGTATTCTTAATTTCATTGTAAAGAAGATTAAGTCCGTTTACATATCCACTCTCACAGAAGCTTGAGTCAACCACTTCGGGCGAAACCAAAATGCCTGCTCTGCCGCTTTCACTTATTGAGCAATACTGCATCGTGCCGCTGGCTTTTATAACTCCGCCTCTGGGATAGCTCATTCGCAATTCGCAGTTATCATAAAGGAAGCCGTCACCCAAAGCCGAAAGATTAAACATAATTGCACCGGGGAAATAATAAAGCAATTCGTTAGTAAGCTTTAGGGTGAAATATTCACCGCCGTTATAACTTACCGTATCGGCTGCAGCGGTAGTTTCACCTAAAATCCTTCCCGAAGATGGCAGATATACAAGTATTTTATCTCCTGCTTTAAAATGTCTTGTAACATTACCGTAAGCAGAAGCACTGTTATCATAAGTAATGGTTTTAGTGAAATAATTATAATCGGTTACAGATGAATAAACGCCGTGAATATTGAAGGCGTCATCATGCCTTTGATTAGCTTTGTAGTTAGTAACCTGCGGACCTACGGCATTTTCATTTGCATTAAGAAAGTTTGAAACACCCCATATAGCCTCAGGTCCGTAATATTTACCGTTATATTCGGTTATCCAGCCTTTTTCTTGCCAATAACTGAATTTTTCATTGGCAGAATCCACCTCATAACCGTAACCCGGAAGTGAAAGCAGGCGATTATAATAGTTTTTATTACCCCATTGGTCGCCTATTGCCGCTTCAACGCTTGAGTATGCTGTTAAGTCCTCAGTCAAACAATTAGTATTATTATCATACTGAATAAAACGGTTTCCTCTTACACGGGCGGCAA
The DNA here is from genome assembly GCA_015065645.1 of Oscillospiraceae bacterium. Classification (GTDB taxonomy): domain Bacteria; phylum Bacillota; class Clostridia; order Oscillospirales; family Acutalibacteraceae; genus UBA737. Next base: position 18,146 of record SVPW01000032.1, read on the forward strand.
AGGTATCTCCCACCTGAATATTGCTGTATACCTGACTGCTTGTTTGGTCAGAGTTGGATGTATTATAGAACTTTGTGAAACCATCACCAAGATATTCTCTATCCCCCGTAAAGTTAGCTTTTTCTGCAGGAGTAGAACTGCCATCACGGTAAATTAAGGTATAGAAATTTTTAATATAGTATTCATTAATTGATAGGTCGGGATAATAACCGGGCATTGCTTCTACTATAAAGTAGTCATCCTCTACCTGAGTAACCTTACCCTGACCGAGTGCCGCTTCGTTATAGCCTATTGTAATTCCCCTGAGTGAACAGTTTTTGCTGTTATTTAATGTGAAGTTCCAATAGGACATTCTGCTGGTTGTCGCTTCAAAAAGACTGCAATAGAAATAAAGGTCAAGTCCTGTTTTGTTATAAAGTCTTGCACTGTTTAAGGTATATGCTCCGGGTGCTAAGAATACATCATCCTCAAGCTTAGCATTATCCTCAACAAATTGGCCTACAGCCTTTATATTTCCGTTATCATTAAGATATAGTTTTCTTTCTATTCCGACAAATATCTTATTATCCGCTTTAGCAAGTAAGTCTTTGTTTACACCAACAGATTTTCTTTCACTCTGGTCATAAACATTAGAGCCGTAATGGTCGGTCCCGTTTTTATCTACCGTTACACTTGTTACGGGCTTACCGTTATTTCCTCTGCCTGCATTGTTATTATTTTCTACAATACAGTTTTTACCGCCTGTAACGATTATTTGGGTTGCATTATTTTCTATTACCGCACAGGATTTACCGTTTGTAAGGGTTATATTACCTGCAACTGTATTTTTAAGTATTGATACCGACTGCTTATCTGCCACGGTAATATTTCCGCTTATATTGCTTGAAGCTGTCATTGCAAAATTACCGCCTAAGGTAACATTTCCCTTTACGGTGTTATACTTTACTACAGCAGAATCCTTATTGAGTATTATATTACCCTCAATATAGTTATTTGCGGTATATACGCCTTCTGTGGAGATGCCGCTATCCTTTACGGCATAATCTTTAACACCTGTAATATAAGAATTTATAAGTGTTGCATATTTAACCGAATCGGTAAAGGTTATTCCCTTTACCTTGCCGTTACCTACAAAACGCAAAGCATCTATTACAAGATCGGCTTTTTGTGCATTGGTGGCTGTGCCGACAGTATTTAAAAGCTCGGCTTCGCTTTCACCCGAATAGCTTACCTGCCAGCCCATAATACGGCAATCTCTTACGCTATCGGTTTTAATAAGAGTACCGCCATTTGTAAGCTCTGCGGTTAAATTCTTAATTCTTGCCGATTCCACACCTGCAAATTCGATATTATGAGCCTTTACAAAATATCCCGATAAATCGGTTATTTTGTTATTAAAGCGGCTATCAAATTTTAAAGTGCCGTCAGATATTAAATATCCGCCCTTTGCTAAAGTGCCGTCAGCTATACCTTTTACAAAATTTTCTGCAGTTATTGCGGTATAACTACCATCTACTGCTCTTTCAACATAAGGGAAAGCATTTACATCGAGATTATTGCCTGCTTCTGTGTGCTTTTCTTCGGTTATATAGGGTTTATCAAAATCGGGA
>SVPW01000033.1 GCA_015065645.1 Oscillospiraceae bacterium
AAACCTAAATTTTATTTTTTATGCGGCTTGTAGCCGCATTTTTGTTTTTTCAGCGACAGGTGCGGTGAAAAAACACATCATAAGCGAAAATCCGCTTATAATGCGGATTTTCAAGGGCACAGGGGTGGTATTGGCGGGGATAGAGTGCAGTCAAAAAATTTTTAATTTTTTGCGAACGGCATCCCCGTCCAAGAGAGTGGAGACTTTGTCGACACTCTCAAACCCTCAGAAATTTTTCTGTGGGTTTATTTTTTTGAATAAATGTCGGCATTTGGCATTAAAAATGTTAGAAATGTCGGTGAAAGGCGGAGAATATTATTTTATAATTTTATTATCCGGAAATAAAATTTTTGGCAGGTGAAATTTTTATATGAAATAATCAAAATTTAAAGGGATTATTTATCCACATTTTAGTAGTATAATATGTTGAAAAATATATTCTACTATGTTATAATATATTGGTATTATTATCTTTAGTTATTATATAATATATATTATTTTAAATAGGAGTTGAAAAAGTATGGCTATAGAATCCATTGAAGATATATGGACTGCAGTCTGTGAGGAATGTAAAACAAAAATTTCAGTTATAACTTTTGACTGTTTTCTGAAAAATTTAAAGCCCGTTGCTTTAGAACCGGGTGAATTTATTGTTTCTATAAATAATGATTATTTAAAGAGCGTTATTGAAACCAATTACACCGCCGTTTTAAAGGAATCTATTAAGGCGGTTATGGGTATTGAATTGGAGCTTAGAATTGATTTGGAGGATGATGAAGAAAAAATACGCAATGCTGAGCAATACAGTGAGGGACTTACCTTTGAGGATTTCTTTACCTTTGATTCTTTTATCGTAGGTTCAACAAATCGCTTTGCTCATGCAGCATCCTTTGCTGTTGCGGATAAGCCGAGTATTATTTATAATCCTCTTGTTATTTACGGCCCATCAGGTGTTGGAAAAACCCACCTTATGCTTGCAATAAAAAATCATATTAAGAAAAAATTCCCAATGAAAACCATTGCCTATGTAAGAAGTGAGGATTTTACCAATCAGCTTATTCAAGCCCTTAAAAACGGCATTGAAGCAATGGATGAATTTCACGCAAAATACCGCACTGCCGATATTTTACTTATAGATGATATTCAGTTTATTGCAGGTAAAGAATCTACCCAAGAGGAATTTTTCAATACCTTTAACACACTTCACCAAAACAATAAGCAAATTGTTGTAACACTTGACCGCCCTCCAAAAGAAATAAACCTTTTGGATGACCGTATTCGTTCCCGTTTTGAAAGCGGACTTTTTGCTGATATTACCCCTCCTGATTTTGAAACAAGAGTTGGTATTATAAATAAAAAGGCAGAGCAGGTTAATATTGAGCTTGAAGAAAGCTTGGTTTTCTATATTGCAGATCATATTAAGGATAATACCCGTCAGCTTGAGGGTGTTGTAAAAAAACTTCACGCTTATATTACCATTCAGCAAAAAATTCCATCGGTCACGGTTGTTCAGGGCTTTATAAGGGATGTTATTAATGACACCAAGCCTGAACCCATTAAAACCGAGAAAATCATCTCTGAGGTTGCAAGAACCTATAATGTTACCGAAAATGATATTCTTTCCAATCGTCGTACAGCTCCTTTGGCATTAGCAAGGCAGGTTGCAATGTATATCACCCGTGAAACTACTGACCTTTCTTATAAAGCAATAGGACAAGCCTTTGGAAAGGACCATACAACCGTTCTTTACAATGTTACCCGTATAGAAGAATTTTTAAGGGATAAACCACACGAAAAGGCATTGGTTGATGAAATAATTAAGAATTTGAAGGGCGAATAATTTTAAAAAAGTTATTATACTTGTCCACTTTAATTAACACTCAATTATTAACATACCGTGTTGATAATTAAAAGTTATTAAAGTTATCAAATTTTAATCAAATTTTTATCCAATCGCTGATTTCTTTTAAAATAAAGGGTTTATATGGGTTTTGCACCTTTTCCACCTCACTTATTATAACTATTATTTATTAATCATTCATACATACAAACGGAGGACGAAAAAATGATAATTACCGTTGAGCGTGCACGCCTTTTGGAGTGTGTTTCAAAATTACAACGAGTAGTAGGTGCTAAAAGCACAATGCCTGTTTTAGAGGGTATTTTACTTTCTGCCGAACAGGGGCTTTTAACACTTTCGGCATACAACCTTGAAATGGGAATGAAAAAGGAAATGTATGCAAGATGTGATGAAGAGGGAGATATTGTAATTAATGCCCGTCTTCTTGCAGATATTTTGAGAAAGATGAATGGCTTGCAGGTTGAAATTTCATCGGATGAAAAATTACTTTGTCATATTTCCTGCGGAGAAGCTGTTTTTGATATTATGGGAATGTCTGCCACAGATTTTCCTGAAATGCCATCTGTTGCAGACGGTGAAAAAATAAGGGTTGAAAGCTCTGTATTTTCAGATATGGTTTCAGGAACTATTTTTGCAGTTGCTCAAAATGAGGGAACAAGACCTATTTTAACCGGTATTGATATTTCGGTTAAAGACGGTTTTTTACAGCTTGTTGCGGTTGATGGTTGCCGTTTGGCTATTCGCCGTCAAAAGGTTGAAGTGGATACTGATATTGAGTTTATTGCAACAGGTAAAGCTGTTAGTGAAGCAGTAAAGCTGATTTCTGAGGAAACAGAAACTATTGATATTCTTGTTGGAAAGCGCCTTATTTCCTTCAGTATTGACGGTTATTTGTTTATTTCCCGTTTGCTTGAGGGTGAATATGTAAATTACCAAAAAATTATTCCCACAGATTATAAGCAGTGCGTTGTAATTAATACAAATGAGCTTATAAATATTATTGAGCGTGTTTCACTGCTTATAAATGATTATTTAACCTCCCCTATCCGCTGTTATTTTGATAATTATGAGGTTACCTTTAATTGTACCACTTCAATGGGCCGTGTTACCGAAAAGTTTGAAATTAACTTAGAGGGTGAGCCTTTTGAGATAGGTATAAACAGCCGTCTTTTATTGGATGCACTTCGTGCTATTGATGAGCCAACGGTTAAAATAAGATTTAAGGGTGTAGATGCAGGTATAGTTCTTTGTTCTGCAAATGAAGAAAATGATGAATATCTTTATCTCGTTATGCCTATGAGGTTGAACAATGCCAGAAATTAAAGAGCTTACCATAAAAGAAGAATATATAAAGCTTGATGCAGCATTAAAGCTTGCAGGCTTTGTTTCAACAGGTGGTCACGCAAAAATGGTTATACAGGATGGCTTTGTTAAAGTAAACGGTGAGGTTTGCCTGCAAAGGGGTAAAAAGCTTCACCTTGGCGATAAGGCAGAGTTTGAGGGTAAAACCCTTTCAATTAAAAATGCAGGTTAATAAGCTTTATTGTAAAAATTTCCGCAATTTAACCGAAATTGAAATAACACCTTGCAGCGGAATGAATGTTATTTGCGGTGAAAATGCACAGGGTAAAACAAATTTGATTGAAGCTATTTGGCTTTTTACAGGTGCCAAGAGCTTTAGAAATTCAAAGGACAGTGCATTTTTAAACCTTGATTCTCAAAAGGGAGTAAATATTCTTTCATTTGAGGATAATGGTACAGAATACACCGCAAAAATGGAATTTTCCGATAAAAGATGTGCTTTCTTAAATGAAAAGGCTTTAAAAAGCCCAAGCGGACTTGCGGGAAAATTTAATGCTATTGTTTTTTCCCCTATTGACCTTTCTTTGGTTACTGAGGGGCCCTCTGTAAGAAGAAGATTTTTAGATTTAGCGGTGGGTCAGCTTTATCCAAATTATATTTCTCTTTTAAGGGATTATAATAAGGCGGTAATGCAAAGAAACCAATCCTTAAAGGAATATAAATATGATTCCTCACTTTCAATAATGCTTGATATTTTTGAGGAAGAAATTGCAAATAAGGGAGAAAAAATTATAAAAACCCGCCTTCGTTACCTTGATATATTAAAAAATTTCATTCCCGATATTTATTACGGTATATCAAGCGGCAGGGAATTTATAAGTGCAGAATATCTTTGCAGCAGTAAAGGTGATGAATTAAAGCAAAAGCTTTTAATCTCACGAAAAGAGGATATGTTTACCTGCGTTACATCGGTGGGACCTCACCGTGATGATATTGATTTTAAGATTAATGAGCTTTCTGCCCGTAATTACGGCTCACAGGGTCAAAAGAGAAGTATTGCACTTAGCGTAAAGCTTGCTCAAGCACAGGTTATAAAGCAGGTTGCAGGAGAATATCCCGTTTGCCTGCTTGATGATGTTATGAGTGAGCTTGACCCAAAGCGTCAGGAATATATATTAAATCATATCCGTAATTGGCAGTGTTTTTTGAGCTGTTGTGACCCTTCAAACTTTACCTCCCTTAAAAAAGGAAAGGTTTTTGAGGTTATAGGCGGAAGCGTTACTGAAAGGTAGGATATTATGTATCTTCATTTGGGTAATGAAACTATTATAAGAACAAAGGATATAATAGGGATTTTTGACCTTGACAGTACCACCGTTTCAAAACGCAGCCGTGATTATTTAACCAAAGCGGAAAAAAGAAAAGAAGCTGTTACAGTTTCTTATGAATTACCAAAATCCTTTGTTGTTTGTGCAAAGAAAAATGAAAAAAAGCAAAAAATTTATATTTCCCAACTTTCCTCTTCCACACTTCTTAAAAGAAGCGGAAAATTAGAGAATCTTTAGAAAAATTATAATTAAAATAAAATTTTTAATATTTTTATTTTTATAAAAAAGAATCCCCCTGTCTTTTCTCACGCCAAGACATCCCCCTTTCATAAGGGGGATTAAGGATTGCAAAAAATCTGAGATTTAAAAAATGAATGTTTTTTATGAATTCTTTTGTTAAATTAAATGGATAGCGGAGTTGGTGGTGGGATTCAAAAAAATGATAAAAAGTTACAAACATAATCCAAAATTAACCGAAAACGCAAAAATATTAAGAAAAAATATGACAAGTGAAGAAAAAAATCTTTGGTATAAGTTTTTAAGGAATTATCCTGTAAGATTTTTGCGTCAAAAGGTTATTGATAATTATATTGTTGATTTTTATTGCAGTAAAGCCGGTCTTGTAATAGAACTTGACGGAAGTCAGCATTATGATGAAAAAGGAATGTTAAAAGATAAAATAAGAACCGAAAAATTTGAAAAAAGAAATTTAACTGTCATAAGAATACCAAATAACGAAGTTAAAAGAAATTTTTCGGGTGTTTGTGAATATATAGATTTAATTGTTAAAGAAAAAATCAAGAAAAAAAGCTTATAAAAGAGAATAAAATCCTTTACAACATTCTTTATTAAAAGAAGAGTCCAAAATAACCTCCCTTGTTAAAGGGAGGGGAACCAACGAAGTTGGTGGTGGGATTCAGTTTTTAAAAATATAAAAGAAATAAAAAATTATATTTTCTATAAAAGAATCCCCCTGTCTTGCCTTACGCCAAGACATCCCCCTTTCATAAAGGGGATTATAAAGATAGATAAAATTTTTATTTTAAAATATAAATTATAAAATATAAAAAAATTACGGATTTTTTCCGAAAATATAAAAATAACCTCATATTAAAAAAGGAGAAAAAGTATGAGCGAAGAATTAAATTTACCTGTTACAGAAAATTATGACGAAAATTCAATACAGGTACTTGAAGGACTTGAAGCTGTTCGTAAAAGACCCGGTATGTACATAGGTTCTACCGGTGAGAGAGGTCTCCACCATTTGGTATATGAGATTGTGGATAACTCTATTGACGAAGCATTGGCAGGTTATTGTGATAAGATTACCGTTGATATTTTAGATGGTGATATTATCCGTGTAACCGATAACGGCCGTGGTATTCCTGTGGGTATTAATCCTCAAAAGGGTATTCCCACCGTTACCGTTGTATTTACCATTCTGCACGCAGGCGGTAAATTCGGCGGAAGCGGATATAAGGTTTCGGGAGGACTTCACGGTGTTGGTGCATCGGTTGTTAATGCATTGTCTTCTTGGCTTGAGGTTGAGGTTAAGGACGGAAAAAATATCTATAAACAAAGATATGAAAAGGGAAATATTGTATCTGACCTTGAAATTATAGGTGAAACAAATGAAACCGGTACTACCGTTACCTTTAAGCCGGACCCTAATATTTTTACCGATACCACTGTTTTTGAATATGAAACATTGCTTACCCGTCTTCGTGAGCAGGCTTTCCTTAATGCGGGTATAAGGGTTGTTTTAACCGATTGCCGTGAGGAATCCTATACAAAGGATAGGCAGGATGACCTTTGCTTTGAGGGTGGTATTAAGTCCTATGTTGAGTATATTTTAGAGGAAATTAAAAAGGATAAGATAACTGATGTTATTTATCTTTCGGGAACAAAGGGTGATTCCACCGCAGAAATTGCACTTTTGTGGTCAACCGCTTATGATAACAGGATTCTTTCCTTTGCTAATACACTTCATACTATTGACGGCGGTACCCACGAACAGGCTTTCCGTCAATCTGTTTCAAGAATAATCAATAAATATGCTCATGATTTTAAAAAGCTAAAGACAAATGAAGATAATTTAAAGAGTGAGGATATTTTAGAGGGCTTGATTGCCGTTGTTTCGGTAAAATTGGCTGATGCTCAGTTTGAAAGCCAAACTAAGGCAAAGCTTGGTAACACCTCAATCGGTCAGCTTGTAAGGGATATTGTAAACGATCAGCTTTACCGTTTCCTTGAAGAGCATCCAAATGATTCTAAAACAATAATTGATAAGGCTATTGCCGCATCAAATGCCCGTGAAGCTGCACAAAAAGCAAGGGATGCTTCAAGAAATAAGGCAGGTATAGGCAATAAAACAAGAATGCCCGAAAAGCTTAAAGACTGTATTTCAAACGACCCCACCAAGACCGAAATCTATATCGTAGAGGGAGACTCTGCAGGTGGTTCGGCTGTTGAGGGAAGAAACAGCACATATCAGGCAATTTTGCCGCTTTGGGGTAAAATGCTTAATGTTGAAAAGGCAAGAGAAGATAAGGTTTACGGTAATGATAAGCTAACACCCGTTATCGTGGCATTGGGAACGGGAATTGGTGAGAATTTTGATATTAACCGTCTTCGTTACGATAAGATAGTAATTATGGCCGATGCCGATGTCGACGGTAGCCATATCAGAACACTTTTGCTCACATTCTTCTTCCGTTATATGCCTCAGCTTATTGAAACAGGCCATATATATTTGGCACAACCCCCTCTTTACCGTGTTTCAAAGGGTAAACAGCATTTTGATGCCTTTTCCGATGAAGAAAAAGCAAAATATATTGAACAGCTTGGCGGCACTGCCGATGTTCAGCGTTATAAAGGTCTTGGTGAAATGGACCCCGATCAGCTTTGGGAAACCACTCTTGACCCTGAGCGCAGAACATTTTTACAAGTAACAATGGCAGATGCAGCTATTGCAGATGAAACCTTTACAATTCTTATGGGTGAAGAGGTTGAGCCCAGAAGAAAGTTTATTGAAGAAAATGCGGTTTATGCAACCGATCTTGATATTTAAGGAAAGGAGAGAGAAAAATGGCAAAACAAGAAAATGTTTACTGGCCCAGCAGTGAAGAAACAAATATTGTGCCGGTAGAAATTACAGATGAAGTAAAGCAAAGTATGTTACAATACTCAATGTCGGTATTGGTAGGCCGTGCTCTCCCTGATGTTCGTGACGGTTTAAAACCGGTTCACCGCCGTATTCTTTATACAATGTATGAAAACGGACTTAGCCCTGAGGGTAAACACCGTAAATGCGCCGATACCGTTGGTGCGGTGCTGGGTCGTTATCATCCTCATGGTGACTCCTCTGTTTATGATGCAATGGTTCGTATGGCGCAGGATTTCTCCCTTCGTTATCCCCTTATAGATGGTCACGGAAACTTCGGTAATATAGATGGCTTCCCCGCTGCTGCTTATCGTTATACCGAATCTAAGATGAACCGTCTTTCTTACGGTATGCTTGATGATATAAAGAAAGATACCGTTAATATGCTTCCAAACTATGATGACCGTCTTGAAGAGCCTGAGGTATTGCCGGTTCGTTTTCCGCAGCTTCTTGTAAATGGTTCAAGCGGTATTGCGGTTGGTATGGCTACAGAAATTCCGCCTCATAATTTGGGTGAAGTTATTGATGCAATGTGTTGCCTTATTGATAATCCTGAGGCAGATTTGCAGGAGCTTTGCCAGCACATAAAGGGACCTGATTTCCCAACCGGCGGTATTATTATGGGAAGAAGCGGTATTCGTGCCGCTTATGCAACCGGTAAGGGAAAAATTATTGTTCGTGGTAAGGCTGAGATTGAAGAGGTTAAAAACGGCAAATTCCGCATAGTTATTACCGAAATTCCCTATAAAGTTCGCAAACAGGATTTGGTTAAGCATATTTATGATTTAGCTACCGAAAAGCGTATTGAGGGAATTGATGATGTTGTTGACTATTCATCTGCAAGAGATGGCGGTATCAGAATTATTGTTGATGTAAAAAGAGATGCCAATCCACAGGTTGTTCTTAATAAGATTTATTCTTATACCTCTTTACAAACAACCTTTGGTGCAATTTTGCTTGCAATAGTAAACGGTAAGCCACAGCTTCTCACCCTTAAAGATATGCTTCAAAACAGCATTGATTTCCAATGTGATATTGTTCGCCGCAGAACAGAGTTTGACCGCAAAAAAGCGGCAGAGCGTGCGCATATTTTAGAGGGTTTAAAAATTGCGCTTGATTTTATTGATGAAGTTATAGCAATTATCCGCAGTTCAAAAACAATTCCCGATAGTAAGCAGGCATTGACCGACCGCTTTGGCCTTGATGATATTCAAACCACCGCAATAGTTCAAATGCAGTTAGGTAAGCTTGCAGGTATGGAAAAGCAGAAAATTCTTGATGAATTACAGGAAAAGCTTGACTTTATTAAGGAATGTGATGAAATTTTAGCAAGTCACAGCCGTATACTTGATATAGTTAAGACCGAAAGCCTTAATCTCCGTGATAAGTTTTCGGATGACCGCCGTACCGAAATTTCCGATGTTGCCGGTGAGGTTGATATTGAGGACCTTATTCCTGAGGAAACCTGTGTTATCACCAAAACCCAAAACGGTTATATTAAGCGTATTCCCGCAAGTGAATATTCCGTTCAAAACCGTGGTGGTAAGGGAATTAAGGGAATGAGCACCCGTGAAGATGATATTGTACAGAATATGTTTGTATGTTCTTCTCACGATGCTATTATGATGTTTACAAATTTGGGAAGAGTTTACAGAATTAAGGCTTATGAAATTCCTGAGGGAAGCCGTCAGAGTAAGGGTATGAATGCTGTAAACATTGTTCCTCTTATGGCAGATGAAAAAATAACAACAATTCTTCCCTGTACCGTTAAGGATGATGAAGAGCGCTTCCTTTGTATGGTTACAGCAAAGGGTATTATTAAGCGTACCCGTCTTTCTGAATTTAAAAATACCCGTAAAAGCGGTATTATTGCCCTTTCCATTGATGAGGATGATGAGCTTAAATTTGTTCGTATGACCACAGGTGAGGATAATCTACTTCTTGCCACTAAAAAGGGTATTGCAATCCACTTCCGTGAAAGTGATGTTCGCCCAATGGGCAGAACTGCCCGTGGTGTTAAGGCAATTACCATTCGTGGTGAGGATAGCGTTGTGGATATGGCTATCTGTGATGAAAACACCAAGATTTTAACTATTACCGATAACGGTTATGGAAGAATAAGCTCCATTTCCGATTACCGTTTGCAATCCCGTGGTGGTAAGGGTATAAAGAACTACCGTACAGATAAGTATAACTGTAATGTTGCGGCGGTTCTTCCCGCACTTGAAAACACCGATATTATTATGATTGCAGATGACGGTGTGATAATCCGTATCTTTATGGATGATATTTCTGAATTTGCCCGTCCTTCAAAGGGTGTTCGTATAATGAATACCAAGAATAAGGATAAGCAAGAGGTTAGAAAAATTCTTTCAGTTGGTTTGGCTGAGCATGACGAGGAGGAGGTTAATGCCACCCCGGATGCTCCCGATGAGGATGCCGCAGATACAGGAATTGAAGCCGAAGAAGTGGAATTTGAGGAGACCGATGCGGACGAAACGGTCAGTGATGAAGAATAATTATTAATTTATTTGCGGAGAAATTTTTAATATTTCTCCGCAAACTTTAAAAGAAAGGCTGTTGTTTAATGGCTTTAGAACCCCGGAATAATCAAAATAATAATAATTACGGCGCACCGCCTATGTATGGTAATTTTTACGGCGGATATTATCCTCAGAATATAGGTCAATATCCGCCTTATCCATATTATCCGCCATACCCTTATGCACCATATCAACCGCCACCGCCGCCCCCTCACTATTTTGGCGGGAAAATTTTTGTTGACCCAAAAGAACAGTTAAGGCAGCGTGAGAAAAAAGAGCTTCGCAGAAGAAGCAGAATTTTTGGTATTCCCTGCCTTTTGCTTGTTTTATTAATGGCTGTTATTGCAACCATTTTGGTAACGGTATTGATATTTGCAGGAATGGATACCAATGAAGTGTATTCATTTTTTGATGACCCCGCTGTGGCACTTGTTTTCAATTTGGCGGTAACAACTCTTTGCTTTGGTTTGCCTTATTTTATTGCCGTAAAGGCAGGAAAATTCAGGCTTAGCGGAATTATTCCTTTAGGAAAACCTAAAAAAGGAACCGCTTTACCTTACTTTTTTATAGGCGTAAGCTTTTGTGCACTTGCTAATATACTTTCATCTTATGCCGATAACTTTTTTGACCTTTTTGGAATAGATTATTCCACAGGCGGAATGGATTATCCCGAAAGTATTTTAGGCTTTATTATTTCTTTTCTTGTTATTACGGTTGAACCCGGTCTTATGGAGGAATTTGCTTTCCGTGGCGTGGTTCAGGGATTGCTGCGCCGTTACGGTGAGGGCTTTGCAATAATGACAAGTGCAATTCTTTTTGGCGCAATGCACGGTAATTTTGAGCAAATACCGTTTGCTTTTTTGGTGGGTCTTGTTTTAGGCTTTATTCGTGTAAAAACAGGAACAATGTGGATTGCCTGTGCCGTTCACGCATTTAATAATATGCTTTCGGTGGTTATTGATTTCTTCTTTGATACATCATCCGAAGCAGTTAATCTTTGGTATACACTTTATCTTGCATTGGCACTCATTTTGGGTCTTGTTGGAGCGTGGATGCTGCGTAAGGAAGAAAATATCTTTGAATTTTCTCAGCCAAGGGTGAAATATTATGAAACCACCTTTGACCCTCAAACGGGTGAACCGTTGTTAAAGCAGGTTGAAACCGAAATGCCGCTTTCCTTAAAGGAGCGTTATAAGGCGGTTTTCACCCACCCTATAATAATTGTGTTTTTAGCATTGTGTCTTTTAGAAGCATTGCCTCAAATATCATTTTTTAATTTTTAATTAATCGGCATTTTATTTTAAGGAGTTATTTGTATGTCTCTTGCAGATTACGGTATAAACGAAGCAAATATTAATATGATTTTTATTTTTGCGGTAGCTGCTATTGTTGTTTTGCTTGTATTTTCCCTCTTTTTGCGTTCACTTAAAGGCTTGTCATTATATGATATTCTGCGCCGTCAGGGTAATATTCGTGCGTGGTACAGCTTTGTTCCTATTTTTTCTGATTTGGCTCTTGATATGGCGGCAAGCGGTGAAAGAAAAGCAGGAATTTTGGGTAAGCTAAACGCATTTTTAACCGTTTGCAGTTTTTGCCTTTCCACCGTTTCGGTAATTTTGGGCGGATTGGGTTTAAGCCGTTTGATTTTTGCCGCAGATGAAGCCTATAATTCAGGCAAAAATTCAATTTCTGCTTCGGAATATAACCTTTTGGCAATCGCACTGTATGTATTTATTGCGTTTTTTGCTTTCTGCCTTATAAAGCACCTTTTAAAAACCGTTTGTCTTCGTAAAATTTACGCATCGTTTAAAGCTAATGCCGTAATATATACCGTTTTAGGCTTTTTATTACCCTTCCTTTCGCCGCTGTTCCTGCGTTTTGTAAGCACAAAAGAGGTAGAGCAGGATGATAAAGACTCCTTCTTTACCGAACAGGGATATTAATGGTGATTTTATGTTAAAAATCGGTTTTAAAAAGATATTCTGCCTGCTTTTGGTGATGATTTTTTCGTTACTTGCATTTGCAGGCTGCAGCAGTTATGAAAATGATACCGAGCGTATTGTTGGAAAATGGGTGGGTATTGCTGATTTTGGCGAAATCTCCGGCTTAAAGCGTGAAATTTTTATTGAAATGACGCTTGAATTTAAAAAAGACGGCACCGCAAAGTATTATTTTGATACCGATAATATGAAAAAAGCACTGAAAAAACCACTTGGTGAGTCCATAGAAGAGCAGTTTGATATGAGTGTTAAAGAATGGGAAAAGCAAACAGGCTTAAATTTGGATGATTATGTTGAGGAAACGGTTGAAACCTATAGCGAATATTTAAGCGAAAGCTTTGGGTATTCCCTAAAGAAGAGCATTTTGATGATAAACGGTGCAGCGGTTGAGTATGAATTTGATGGTGACGATAACCTGATTATTGTAATGTCAAGCTTTGGCAAGGTTGAGTTTGAAAGAGTAAAAGAATAATGTTAAAAACAAATTTTAACGGAATCGACCGCAGGTGGATGAACCGTGCAATAGAGCTTGCAAAGGATGCCGCAAGCCGTGGTGAAATTCCTGTTGGGGCTGTGGTTGTTGATAAAAACGGCTGTGTTTTGGGTGAAGGCTCAAACCGCCGTGAGGAAACCAAAAACACAATGGCTCATGCTGAAATTGAGGCGATTTCTGCTGCCTGCAAAAAGCTTAATGATTGGCGGCTTGATGATTGCACCCTTTATGTAACGCTTGAACCCTGCCCAATGTGTGCGGGGGCAATAATCAATTCTCGAATTTCAACCGTTGTTTTCGGTGCGTTTGACCTAAGGGCAGGAAGCCTTGAAAGCGTGGTTGATTTAAGCCGTTATCCTTATGAAAGCAGACCCGTTGTTTACGGCGGTATTGAGGAGGATGAATGTTCCTCATTGCTTTCAAATTTTTTTAAGGCGGTAAGAACACAGGATGAATGATTTGGTTTTTGAAATAATAAAAAAATCCGGTATCACAGATGCCGGATTTTGCGCTTTTGATGAAGTTTCGGAAAAATTACTTGAATGTAGAGCAAAACAGCGCATACCTCAAAATGCAAAAACGGTGATTTGCTGTATTTTTCCCTATAAGGTGAAAAATTCCACTCCAAAATTTATAAGCCGTTATGCCGCCGTGCCTGATTATCATTCGGTTTGTATGGATTATTTAAACCGTGCGGTAAAGGAATTAAAAAATAAATTTCCTCAAAATAATTTTGAAGCCTTTGTGGATAATTCTCCCATTCCCGAAGTTTATGCCGCCGCAACCGCAGGCTTAGGTTTAAGGGGAAAAAACGGTTTGTTGATAACAAAAAAATATGGAAGCTATGTTTTTTTGGGTGAGATAGTGACAGATTTAGAGCTTGAGTGTAAAAATAGCTTTAGTGAATGTTGCGCTTGCGGAAAATGCTTAGCCGCCTGCCCAAAGGAGGAGGTTTGCCTTTCGGCAGTAACTCAAAAAAAGGGTGAGCTTACAATAGAAGAAAGCCGTTTGCTTTTTGAAAACAAACTTTTGTGGGGATGCGATATTTGTGCCGAAGTTTGCCCATTGAATGAAACGGCAAAAATTACGGATATTCCCGAATTTTTAAAGGGTTACCGTGATTGTTATACCGAAAATGAGGATATAACCGGCAGAGCTTATGCTTGGCGTGGTGAAAAATGTATCCGCCGAAATTATGAGAATTTAAAATTATAGAAATGTGTTAAATAAAAAAATTTTTGTTTTTTGAATCCCCTCGCCACGCATTTGCGTGGCCCTCTCCCCTTTAACAAGGGGCGTTATTGACAATATTTTAATTTTATTCTCTATTCTTTAATATTTTTCTTCATAAAAACAAAACGGGAGACAAAATGCTTTCTTTATGATATTATATTAAAATAAAAAATGCACAGGCAAAGCCTGTGCACCGAAAAACACGCAACTCCATTGCTGCGACACAATTCTTCTGACATTTACAAGAAACGAGAAGGTGGAGAAGTGTTTTTACCAAAGTAAAAAAACCTCGTCCTTGCTATGTCAAATATTGAATTGTGTCGCACCTTTATAATATCACATATTTCTATGTTTTTCAAGGAGTTAAAAAAGACTATTTTTGTAATAATTTAGGTTTTTTTGTCGAAAAAAATGATTTTAATAAAATAATAGATATAAATAAATCAAAAATGAATGTAAGAAACAGATTGAAATATAAGCCTTCCCCTTGGTGGGGAAGGTGGATTTGCCGTAGGCAAAGACGGATGAGGGGGGTTGATGATGGAAATATATTTTCTGTTAATTTGCCTCACCTCATCCGCCTCGTTACACTCGGCACCTTCCCCGTCAAGGGGAAGGCTATTTGTTGAAGACGGAAGATATAGCAGATTTGCCTCACCGCTTCCGTCATTTCGTGACACCTTCCCTGAATCCTCCTGTCACGGAATTATCCGTGACATCCCCCTTTCACAAGGGGGATAAATCGGGTAAGGCTTTAATTTTACAGTTTATTCTTTTTTATTATCTATTCTTTATTATCCATTATCTATTATCTATTATCTATTATCTATTATTTGCTATTTTATCTTCACACAAACAAAACGGGAGGGTTTTGCCCTCCCGTATAATTATAATTACGGCATTTTTTAATATGCCTTACCCCAATAAAGCATATCCTTTGCCTTTTTGCCGCAGCAAACGCAGGTTTCACCAATGGTTTCCTGCTCAAAGGGAATACATCTTGAGGTAACACCGGCAACCTCTTTAAGCTTATCCTCACACTCACGGTCACCGCACCACATAGCCCTTATAAATCCGGGCTTGTTATCGGCGATTTCTTTCATTTCTTCAAGATTATGTGCATCGTATGTCATAACGCTTCTGCGTTCAAGAGCCTTTTCATAAAGACCGTTTTGTACGGCGGTTAAAAGCTCAGGAATTTTTGTTTCAAGCTCATCCAAGGATACAACCGTTTTTTCCATATTGTCACGGCGAACAACCACACAGCAGTTATTCTCAATATCACGGGGACCAAGCTCAATTCTAAGCGGTACACCCTTCATCTCATACTCAGCAAACTTCCATCCCGGTGATTGCTCACTCACATCAATCTTAGCACGGCAAACCTTTGCAATGCGCTCATAAACCTCAGTAGCCTTTTCGGTAACACCGGGCTTATGTGATGCAATAGGAATAACAACCGTTTGAATTGGTGCAATAGCAGGCGGTAAAACAAGACCGCTGTCATCACCGTGGGTCATAATAATTGCGCCAATAAGGCGGGTTGTGGTTCCCCATGAGGTTTGGAAAGGATGGGAGGGTTTATTATCACGGTCGGTAAATACAACATCAAAAGCACGGGAGAAGCCATCACCAAAATAATGGCTGGTTCCGCTTTGTAAAGCCTTACCGTCATGCATAAGAGCTTCAATGGTATAGGTGGCTTCGGCACCTGCAAAACGCTCTTTTTCGGTTTTTATACCCTTAACAACCGGAATTGCGAAGCATTTTTCTGCAACATCAGCATATATATTAAGCATCTGAATAGTTTCAGCCTTTGCTTCTTCGGCAGTTGCATGAATTGTATGACCCTCCTGCCATAAAAATTCACGGGAACGCAGGAAAGGACGGGTGGTTTTTTCCCAACGCACAACACTGCACCACTGATTATAAAGCTTTGGCAGGTCACGATAAGAATGAACAATATTTTTAAAATGGTCACAGAAAAGAGTTTCACTTGTGGGACGAACGCAAAGCCTTTCCTCTAACTTTTCACTTCCGCCATGTGTTACCCAAGCAACCTCAGGTGCAAAGCCTTCAACATGGTCTTTCTCCTTTTGAAGCAGGCTTTCGGGAATAAACATTGGCATATAAACATTCTCATGACCCTTTTCCTTAAAGCGGTCATCCATAATTTTCTGTATGTTTTCCCAAATTGCATAACCGTAAGGGCGGATTATCATACAACCCTTAACCGATGAATAATCAATAAGCTCTGCTTTAATACAAACATCGGTATACCATTTTGCAAAATCCTCTTCCATAGAGGTTATTTCTTTAACTAATTTTTCCTTAGCCATTTTTATCACACTACTCCATATTTTGTGTTATCTTATATATTATAATTGAACACTTCAGCTTTTGCAACTATTTTTAATGCTTAAATTAACTATCTGTGAAAAAATTTAAAAATCTATTGACAAAAGCGATTTAAAATCTTATTATTTTTGTAGTGGATTTGGTGCAAAGCATTTGCACTGATTTCTATACAACTATTTCTGGAGGAATATTTTATGGTATTTGAAAAGGTTGCAAAACTTCTTGCAGAACAACTTGATGCGGATTATGAAAGCATCACACCCGATACTAACATTCTTGATGATCTTAATGCAGATAGTCTTGATGTAGTTGAAATGCTTATGGGTGTGGAAGAAGAATTTGATGTTCAGATTCCCGATGATGAAATTGAAAATCTTAAAACTGTTGGTGCTGTAGTTGACTATATCCAGGCTCATCAGGGAGAATAACAGATAAAAGAGGATAGATTAATGATAAAGGTACTTATTTTCAATGAGTTTGTTCATGAACAAACAGAGGAAAAGGTAAAGGCTGTTTATCCGGAGGGTATTCATATAGCACTTAAAAAGGCGCTTGAGTGCGATGATATTGTTATAAAAACTGCCACAGTAGAAAACTGTGCAGAGGTTATTACCGATGAAGAAATTGCCCAAACCGATGTTTGTATCTGGTGGGGTCACATGGCACATCATAAGGTGCCTGATGAGGTTGCTGACCGTGTTGTAAAGGCTGTTCATGAAGGAATGGGAATAATTTTCTTACATTCATCTCATTTCTCAAAGCCCTTTAAAAAGCTTATGGGTACACCCTGCGCTCTTACCTGGCGTGAGAATGATGACCGTGAGCTTGTTTGGGTTTGCGATCCTTCCCATCCCATTACTCAGGGTATAGGTAGATTTATAAAGCTCGATATGGAAGAAACCTATGGTGAGCCTTTCTCTATTCCTGAGCCTGATAAGCTTTTGTTTATCGGTCATTATGAGGGCGGTGAGGTTTTCAGAGCCGGTTGTTGCTTTAAGCGTGGTAACGGAAATATTTTCTATTTCCAGCCCGGTCACGAAAGCTATCCCACCTATTACAATAAGGATGTTATCCGTGTTATCAAAAATGCAATTTATTGGGCAAACCCAATTTATCGCAACCCGATAACCTGTCCGCATGTTAAAAAGCCATTAGAAGATGAAGAATAACGGTATTATTCGGTTTGCAACGGTTGGAACAAGTGCAATTTGCGAGCAGTTTATAGCGTCTGCCAAAACCGTACCAAGCCTTAAACACACAGTCGTTTATTCAAGAAGCTATGAAAAAGGGCTTGCTTTTGCCACAAAAACAGGCTGTGAAAAAGTTTATACCAATATTGAAGAATTAGCGGCATCAAGTGAAATTGATGCCGTTTATATTGCTTCGCCAAATGTTTTTCACAGCATTCAAAGCCGTATTTTTTTAAAAGGCGGCAAGCATGTTATTTGCGAAAAGCCCATAGCCGTAAGTTATGAAGAGTATCTTGAAACAAAGCGTATAGCAGACCAAAACGGTCTTATTTATATGGATGCTATGAAGTCCTGCAATATACCTTGGCATAAGGATATTGAAAATGCCGTGAAAAGGCTTGGGAATATTGCGGTTGCCCGTATTGATTTTTGCCAAAGGTCAAGCCGTTATGATGCCTTTATGGCAGGAATTCCTCAGAATATTTTTGATATGTCGCTTCATGCAGGGGCATTAATGGATCTTGGGGTTTACTGTGTTTATGCGGCGGTTGATTTATTGGGTGAGCCTAAAAATATTACCGCAGGGGCTTCGTTTTTTGAAAATGGCTGTGACCATTCGGGAACCACCGTTTTTGATTACGGCAATTTTCAGGCAGTGCTTACATACAGTAAAGCCGGTCAATCGGCATTGGGAAGTGAGATTATCGGGGAAAACGGCAGTTTAAAAATTTCTTCAATTTCACAGTTTGTAGGCGTTTCGTCACTTGATAAAAACGGAGAGGAAACTGAGATTGTTCCATATTATGACCGTATTAAGGTTATGAGTGGTGAAGCCGCCTGTTTTGCCGATTTTATAAACGGTAAAGATTTACAGGAATATAAAAAACGCAATACCCTTTGTGAAAAGGTAATGCGTTGTATGGATGAAATAAAGCAAAGTGCAGGTATTGTGTACGGCGATATAAAATAATTTTGGGATTATTTATTGATATACCGCAGGGTATGGCATAAGTGCTATCCCCAAAAGCCTTCCCCCTTTGTGGGGAAGGTGGATTTGCCGTAAGGCAAAGACGGATGAGGGGGTTGATAATTGGAATATGTTTTCTGTTAATTTGCCTCACCTCATCCGCCTCGTTTCACTCGGCACCTTCCCCGTCAAGGGGAAGGCTTTTTTTGTCATAATCAAAGAACATTTACATCCGTAGGGGAGGGGGCTTCTCTCCCTGTAATTTCTATATAATGTTGTTAAAATATTATCTTTATTAAAAAGGGACGGATAACCCGTCCCCTACACAATAATCGTAATGAAATTTTATAAAAAATATTACCTTTTGGGTCTGAATGTGTAAAACTGAATTATAACAAAGGTAATGGGTCCGCCAATAACGGTTGCCAAGGTGGTTGCCCAAAATTGAGGAAGATGCCATGTGTTTATAGTCATAAAGGTTACGAGGAAATATATAATAAAATTAGGAACATAGGAAATTAAGAATTTAAAATACCTTTTTTTGGTAAGCCTGCGGTTAAAAACTAATTTTGAATCAAGCACAAAAGCTATTGAAAGAGAACAAAAATATCCCAAAACAGCCGCAGTGTTTGGATTTGGAATAGCATAGCTTGCAACCGCAGAAATCCAGCCTGTATTAAAAGAATTAACTAAACCTAAGAGCGAAAACACCAAAAAGCGTTTGGTGCAAAAGGTTTTTTTAAGAACCCTTAAAACCCGCCTCATACCTTCACCGCCATTCAGGTTAAAGATTATATTATATTTTTTGTGGCATATTATCTATTGTATTATAAGTATACCAAAACTGTATGCAAATTACAAGTTTTATGTTGACAAAGGTCGGTTTGTGATGTAATATAATGTGGTAAAAACTGAAAAAAGCAGATGTTTCCGTAGCTCAGCTGGATAGAGCGACCGCCTCCTAAGGTTATACTAAATCACTCGCCTTTGCTCAAAAGGCGAGCGATAATATAGATAAAATTTTATACACGTCTCTGTACCTCAGCAGGATA
>SVPW01000002.1 GCA_015065645.1 Oscillospiraceae bacterium
TAAAAGAGGCTGTAAAAGAATACGTAGAGCATTATAATAGCCGTCGCCCACATGAGTTCTTGAATTACCGGTCACCTGACGCATATGAAATGAACTATTTCAAGAAGCAAATAAGTTTGGAAGCATAGGAACTGAACACCTGTGGTTCATATTTATGATATTTCAGAAATCAGGAACTCATTTTAAAGGGTTTCGGAAACCGTGTGCAATTAACCCCAAAATAAAAAAGCGGCTTAGAGCCGCATAAACACTGATAATAAAAAAAAATGAATCACCCTTCGACTGAACATTAATGGTTCAGATTTGAGGGGTGATTCATATGGTCGAGGTGACAGGACTTGAACCTGCGGCCTCTGCGTCCCGAACGCAGCGCTCTACCAAACTGAGCCACACCTCGAAATATCTTTTAAGATTTATTATTATAAAAAACTGTGATTTTCCATTCGCACTGCTACGCAGCGCCAACTCTTGTGGTGACCCGAAAAAAATTTCACCTTGGGGCGGTGATTTTTTTCGACCACGGCGCCTTTTCGCTTTCCCTGTTTCCGCCACCGGCGGCGGTCAAGCTCAAAGCTACCAAACTGAGCCACACCTCGAAATATCTTTTATGATTTATTATTATAAAAAACTGTGATTTCCCATTCGCACTGCTACGCAGCGCCAACTCTTGTGGTGACCCGAAAAAAATTTCACCTTGGGGCGGTGAATTTTTTCGACCACGGCGCCTTTTCGCTTTCCCTGTTTCCGCCACCGGCGGCGGTCAAGCTCAAAGCTACCAAACTGAGCCACACCTCGAAATTTAAACTTCACAGCCTGATTATTATATAAAATTTTTAGTGATTTGTCAACAATTATTTGAAAGTTTTTTGATTTTTATTCTTGCATTGCAGGCATTAAGGTGGAATATCATAAATATATCGCTTTTATAACAGCTTTGCCATGCACATTACCTATCGGCACAAAAGCATTGCCAACAAAAAAATCCGCAGGTTAGGCGTTGTACACTTAAGGAAAGTAAGAAAGGAAGCACGAAAATTTCGTGCTTCCTTTTAATTTTATCTTATACCATAGCAGGCAGGGAAAATGTACAGCACATTTTCCACTTGTTAGGAGAACCTAAAACCCTTTTCTAAAACAATACATCTTTTGGATAAATTGGATTTTTGATAACAATTAAGTGTCAAATTCAAAATAATACAATGTGTTCGTATCTAAATCATATAATGCAACAGAAAAATTAAAAGAGTATCTGTTTAGTAGGTTTGTATCGTCTGACTTGTCGTCTGCTTCGTGGTGGCGGTCAACAAATTTATAAACGCCGTTGTTAATGATAGGCCAATGTGCTTCTTCTGCAAGATTATAGCCATAGTTCACACCATCTTTTTCCCCACCATACATAACCAACTGCAAATTCTCCGAAAGAGGAAGTGGTGACCAATCCTTAATAAGTTTCGTTGCTTGTTCTCTTTTTTCTGAGCAGTCCAGTATTAGATAATACAAGCCATCACCATGAAAACCACCGTGCGCATCTTTCTCCTCAATGACAGCAAACACACTTGTTTTGAAACCAAAGTATTCGTTTTGTCCACTACCTACTGTGCTACAAGAAGAAAAAACAATGCAAACAATGATAATTGATATGATTAACGTAACATATCTCATAATTAAAGCCTCATTCTGTCAAATTCCATTTTATCGGTGTGTTTATTATAACATGCTTTATGTAAATAAACAAACAAAGATAAAAAACATCCGCAGATTAAAACCTGCGGATGTAATTTTAGCTAAACTGTCCTTTGGGGTATGTCCCTTACCCTGCGGATTTTTTAATCTATTAATACATACCGCCTGCTTGTGCGGCTGCAGCGGCTGCTGCCTGAGCTGCTGCGGCATCTTCCTTAATATCGGAAACCAAGCTTTCTGTAGTAAGAACCATTGCGGCAACCGAAGCTGCGTTTTCAAGTGCAGAACGGGTAACCTTGGTAGGATCCACAATACCTGCCTGAAGCATATCGGTATAATCCTCATTATATGCATCAAATCCGTAATTAATCTTACCGCTTGTAAGAATCTTATCAACGATAACAGAGCCCTCTATACCTGCATTAAATGCAATCTGACGAACAGGTGCTTCCAAAGCCTTACGAACGATTGAAACACCGGTCTTTTCATCACCTGAGGTAGTTTCAAGCAATGCCTCAACAGCGGCTACTGCATTAAGAAGTGCTACACCGCCACCTGCAACAATCCCCTCTTCAACAGCGGCACGGGTTGCAGAAAGAGCATCCTCAACACGAAGCTTCTTTTCCTTCATTTCAATTTCTGTAGCGGCACCAACCTTAATAACTGCTACACCGCCTGCAAGCTTTGCAAGACGCTCCTGAAGCTTTTCACGGTCAAAATCAGAAGTTGTTTCAGCAATCTGATTGCGTATTTGATTAACACGGTCCTTAATATCAATCTTATCACCGGCACCGTCAACAATAATGGTATTTTCCTTTGTAACCTTAACCTGACGGGCACGGCCAAGCTGTTCAATTACGGTATCCTTGAGCTGGAGACCAAGTTCATCGGAAATAACCTCACCACCTGTAAGAACAGCAATATCACGAAGCATTTCCTTGCGGCGATCACCAAAGCCCGGTGCTTTTACAGCAACACAGATAAATGTTCCGCGAAGCTTATTAACGATAATTGTGGAAAGAGCCTCACCCTCAACATCCTCTGCAATGATGAGAAGCTTTTTACCTGCTTGAACAATCTGCTCAAGTAAAGGAAGAATTTCCTGAATAACAGAAATCTTCTTATCTGTAATAAGGATATAAGCATCATCCAAAACAGCTTCCATTTTATCGGTATCGGTAGCCATATAAGGGGTAATATATCCACGGTCAAACTGCATACCTTCAACAACCTCGGAATATGTTGTTGCTGTTTTAGATTCCTCAACGGTTATAACGCCATCAGCAGAAACCTTTTCCATAGCCTCAGCAATTAAAGAACCGATTGCTTCATCACCCGAAGAAATGGTTGCAACACGTGCAATATCCTCACTGCCTGAAACCTTTTTTGAGTTATTTACTATTGTTTCAATAGCGGTATCTACTGCTGTTTTAATGCCCTTTTTAACAATCATGGGATTTGCGCCTGCAGCAACATTTTTCATACCCTCTGCAATAAGAGCCTGTGCCAAAACGGTAGCGGTTGTGGTACCATCACCTGCGGCATCGTTTGTTTTAACAGAAACCTCTTTTACAAGCTGTGCACCCATATTTTCAAAAGGATCATCAAGCTCAATTTCCTTAGCAATGGTAACACCGTCATTTGTGATAAGAGGAGAGCCGTATTTCTTATCTAAAACTACATTTCTGCCCTTAGGACCTAAAGTAACCTTAACGGTGTTTGCAAGCTTATCTACACCGTTTTGTAATGCCTTACGAGCTTCTTCACCAAAAATAATCTGCTTTGCCATAATCAAAATACCTCCCTTGGATTACTCTACAATAGCCAAAATATCAGACTGACGGAGAATGGTGTATT
The DNA here is from genome assembly GCA_015065645.1 of Oscillospiraceae bacterium. Taxonomy (GTDB): domain Bacteria; phylum Bacillota; class Clostridia; order Oscillospirales; family Acutalibacteraceae; genus UBA737. The sequence continues at coordinate 3,541 of SVPW01000002.1, forward strand.
CGTTATCATCAATTTTAACCTCTGTTCCCGAATACTTAGCTGCGATAACCTTATCGCCAACCTTTACCGACATTTTAACTTCCTTACCGTCTACAAGACCGCCAGGACCTACAGCTACAACTTCGGCAACCTGCGGCTTTTCCTTTGAAGCGGATGTTAAAACAATACCGCTTTTGGTGGTTTCTTCAGCTTCAGTAGCCTTTATAACTACATTATCAGCCAATGGTTTAATAGTCATATCATTATTCCTCCAATAAAAAAATTCAGCAGTTAGTTCATTTAGTAATTTTTGGACATTGCTGTTACATTTATACATTGTATTCATTTTTTTGTAAAAGTCAAGTAAAGTCAAAAATAAAATGAAAATTTTTAAACATTTATTAATAATTGTGATTTTTTAAATGCTTCCGGTAGTTTTAAGGTGCTTGGAATAACAAACTTCATCGCATTTTTTACAATAGAAAATGTTTTTGAAGTACATTCATCTATCTCACCATCAAGATTAACGGGAATTGCCTTTTGGGACTTAAAGCTCATAGAAAAACTACGGCGCTTATCACAAAAAGGAATATCATCAATATCCCCTCTTTTATATTTACCTAAAAATTTCAGCACCTTGAAATGAGAAATGGTTTCCACCTTAGTAAAATCAAGCTCACCATCATTGGGAACAGCATCCGGCGCGCCTTTATATCCACCGCCATAAAACGGAGCATTTGCAAGCACCGCAAAAAGACAATTCTGCTCACCAAGATTAACACCATCCAAAGTAAGCTCCAATGTAACACCAAGCTTTGGCTTTAAGAAGTTACGCACGATTGCAAGCTGATAACTAAGCGCTCCGCCAACAAGCGGCCACCTTTTAAATATATGCATATCACGGGCAACCATTGCATCCATTCCAACAGAGCAACCATTTATACATATCCTGCCATCAGCATCAATAAGATCAATCTCAACAGCGGCTCCCTCAATCTGAGCAGCAATATCCCTAAACGGTTCACTATTACCGAAATACTTTAAAAAATCATTTGCAGAGCCACATGGTATTACACCCATTTCAGCATTTTGAAAACCGTAAATACCATTTGCAACCTCATAAGCCGTGCCTTCTCCACCACAAGCAAACATACGGTATTTTTCACCTGTTTTTGCATATTCTGCGGCAGTTTGTTCGGCATCCCCCTTAAAACGGGTTTCTATTATTTTATATTCCCCGCCGTTATTTTTAAAATATTCGTGAATGGAAGAAATTATACTTTTTTGATTTTTACCTTTCCCTGCTTTAGGATTTATAAAAAACAAGTATTTCATTTTATCCTATCCTTACGGTCATTAAAATCCGATTTAAAATACATAAAGAGCTGACATTTAATCATTCCGTTATACAGTTTACGGCGTTTATCAGCATCGGCACCGAAATGCTTTTCAAATTCATCATGTGGACTTATTATAAAATATTTTCTACCGTTTCCTCGTATAAAGCGTTCACCCATTGTTTTATAAAGCTGTTCAGCCGCACGCACATCCAAAAGCCTTTCTCCATAAGGAGGATTAGTTATTATAAGGCAACGCTCATCAGGCGGGGTGAAATTACAAACATCACCAATAGCCGCCTTAACATATTTTTCAACACCCGCTTTTTTAGCATTTGCAAGTGTTAATTGCACAGCCTTTTCATCAATATCAAAGCCTTGGGCACGAAAATCAACATTATGAATTATAAGATCCTGTGCACGCATTCTTTCTTGCTGCCAAGCCTTTTGAGGAACGCAGCCAAAACGCTCTGCCGCAAAGCTTCTGCGAAGACCGGAGGCTGTTTTTGTTGCCATTAAGGCCGCCTCAATAAGCAATGTACCACTTCCGCACATTGGGTCAAAAAGCAATGTATCGGGATAAATGCGGGCAAGGTCACACATAGCAGCGCCTAAGGTTTCTTTAAGCGGAGCATCATTTGAATTACGGCGATAACCTCTTTTATGAAGCCCCTCACCCGAAGTATCTATCATCAATGAAACCTTATCCTTATGAATAGAAAAACGAACACGGTATTCGGGCCCCGTTTCCTCAAACCAAGAAACATTATACTTTTGTCTAAGTCTTTCAACTATTGCTTTTTTAATTATTGACTGACAATCCGGTATACTGAAAAGTGCCGAATTAATACTGTGACCATTTACCGGGAAGGCATCATCACGGCCTATAAAATCCTCCCAAGGAAGTGCTTTTACACCATCAAAAAGCTCAGTAAAGGATATAGCATTAAATTCACCAAGCAATATAAGTATACGCTCTGCGAATCTTGAATTAATATTTGCACGGGCAAGCATATTATAGTCACCCGAAAGCAAAACCCTTCCATCCTCAACCGTAACCTCTTCAAAGCCCATACGCCTGAATTCATCAGCGGCAATGCCTTCTACTCCGAAAAGGCATGGGGCAACCATTTTAATTTTTTCCATTTATTCCACCATTTCCGTTGCATGTCTTGTTACATGACAACCGATATTTACTGCCACGGGAAGCCCTGCTATATGCGTTGGTGCGGTTTCAATATTAACGGCTAATGCCGTTGTATCACCGCCAAAGCCCTGAGGACCTATCCCCAATTGATTTATTCTTTTTAAGAGCTCACGCTCCATGCCGGCATAAAATTCATCGCCGTTAGGCACATCAATATCACGGCATAACGCCTTTTTTGAAAGATAAGCACACTGTTCAAAATCACCGCCGATACCAACGCCCACCACCATTGGAGGACAAGGATTACTGCCTGCATTTTTAACTATTTCCAAAACAGCCTCAATTACACCATCATATCCATGAAATGGGGTTAGCATACGAATACCACTCATATTTTCACTGCCAAAGCCTTTTGGGGCTACCGTTACACGAACAGCTTTTCCCGGAACTATTGATGTATGAATTACGGCAGGGGTGTTATCATTGGTATTAATTCTTTTAAGAGGGTCACCCACAACAGATTTTCTGAGCAAGCCATCGGTATAACCCATAGCCACACCCTGATTTACAGCCTCATAAAGGTCACCATCAACAAAGTGAACATCTTGACCTATTTCCAAAAAGACCACTGCCATACCCGTATCCTGACAAATTGGAATATCAAGCTGTTTTGCGGCAGTTAAATTCCGTTCAAGGTCACAAAGTATGCTGCAGCCTAAAGCCGAGGTTTCTTTATGCTTCATATCACACATTGCCTTTTGTATACATTCAGGCAACAGCTTATTTGCTTTTATGCAAAGGCGGGATACCGTATCACGAATACGAAATACCGATATTTCATTCAACATCCCGATTCCCTCCGTTAAACTAATTGTTTTTAAAAACAAAGGACAGAATCCGTCATGCAAATGCACGGTGGGTTCCGTCCGCTTTTTTACTTTGCCTTTAATTATTTAACCGAAGCTCCACGCTTTGAACGGCGAACCTCAGGATTGCGGCGCTTCAAATCAGAAAATTTTTCATCACTTGTCTGCTTAAAGCGGTTAATCATTTCATCCAGCGAAGCAGCTTCCTGCTTTTTGGGCATCCATGTATATGAACCATCAGGCTTTGGCGGAGGGGTAAAAGCCTTACGCTCACGTGGAGCGTTTTCCCCTTTAGCATGTGCTCCCCTGCCGTTTGGTTTTTCAGGTGGCTCAGTAGTGCGCTTAATGCTAAGGCTGATTTTACCGTCATCCGCAATAGCGGTGATCATAACCTTAACGGTATCACCAAGCTTTAAGAAATCATTAATATCATTTACATAAGTATGGGCAACCTCCGAAATGAATACCATACCGGACTTACCCTCAGGCAATTCGACAAAAGCACCGTAGTTTTTAATTCCCGTTACCTTGCCCTCAACAATATCACCGACATTGAACTGCATAAAATTATGTGTTCCTCCCAAATTTTAAAGTTTTAATTTCCTGACTCATCGATATAAACGATAGCGTCTGAATATTCGTAACCTAAGCGTTCCCTTGCAGCTTTTTCAATAAGTGCGGTTTGAGAACCTTCCTCTAAAATATACTTGAGCTCATCAATCTGAGCTTCCTTCAAAGCCTTTTGCTGCTCAAGAGCTGTAAATTCCGCATGCTTTTCATCTAACTCTTTCCAGAGTGTTGCAAGAGTGATTATCATATAAACAGAAATACCTATAACCAAAGAGCGAACAATAATACTCCTGTTATGCTTTTTTCCTCTGCTCATATTATTTAATTCTCCACCTTAAATAAGCTATGTACATTTATCTTTACTCCATACAGTATACAACAACACTCACACCTTTTTCAAGAGTTTTTTTGCTTTATTTAGCGCATTTTTAAAGATTTTTTTAATATTTTTCAAAAAGCGGTTGATTTGTGTAAAAATAAATACAGAAAAACAATGCAAAATACCCGAAATTCTATTATGTATTATTTTTATCCACATAAAAAGCCACACCAAAAAACGAAGCCACAAGCGTGATATTGTTACACGGCTGATACAAAAACCGATTCCCTGCCCAATTAAAATATAAAAACGCACCTGACCGTTTGTGAAAACCATTAAAAACAAAAATGTGGTAACGGCGGTTAAAAAAGCAAAAATCATATCGGTAATAAATACCGTTATCGTACCGTTTGAGCCTGTGCGTCTTGAAGCACGAAAAATATCATAAACCAAGCATATTAAAATACCAAAAACCACCGCCGCCAAAAAGGATGTTATTTGTAAAGTATTTTTAATTTCCCACATATTTATCTGAACAGCTTAGAAAACATACCGCCACGGCTATTATCCGAAAGATATGCCACTGCGTGCAAGCGGCCCTCTGCAGAAAGGTCACCGCTTTCGGTATGAAAGCTTACTATGTGTAAATTTTCGCCCTTTACGGTCATTCTGCCGCAAACTGTATCAAGCTGAATTGTTTCTTCATCAAACGCCAAAACATCCCTCACACCCGAAATACTTAATTTTTCACGCCCCTCAGTAATTATTGCATGGTTCATATCAATACCAATATCCATAAAAACACCTCAAAATAAAAAAATGCCCATTCCAATATATGGAACAGGCGTTAAAGGTATTCATTTTAATATTGTGAAACCTTAATCTACTATGCGGTAAAGAGAAGCCGCATCATCCTTGCGTACCGTTTCGGAAACATCGGTTACAACAAGTTTTACGGTTCTTGTACCAAAAGAAATTTCAATTTTATCCCCAACCTTAACATCATAAGAAGCACGGGCTACACGGTCATTTACAGAAACCCTGCCCGCATCACAAGCCTCATTTGCCACGGTGCGGCGTTTTATAAGGCGGGAAACCTTTAAATACTTATCTAATCTCATATCAACCTTAAAAATCAAAGCCGCCCAAAAAGGACGGCTTTTGAAGATAAATTCTTACTTTGCAACAGCAGCCTTGAAAGCCTGACCAGCCTTGAAAACAGGAGTTTTGGAAGCAGGAATCTTAATAGTCTTCTTAGTCTGCGGATTGATACCGGTTCTTGCTGCACGCTTACGAACCTCAAATGTACCAAAGCCGATAAGCTGAACCTTATCACCCTTATCCAAAGTTTCGGTAACTGTTTCAACAAAAGCTGCAAGAGCCTTTTCAGCATCCTTCTTAGAAATTTCTGCCTTCTCGGCAATAGCTGCTACTAATTCAGTTTTCTTCATGGTATTTAACCTCCAATAATATTCTTCTAACGAATACAGACCGACAGCCACCTTATGCAAGCAGCCGCAATGTATAATCGCAGAAATCTTTTTAGTACATTTTTTGCTAAACGCAAAACCGTACTATTTATTTTTACCATAGATTTTGTGAAAAATCAATATATTTTAGCGCAATTTTCCTATTTTTAGTAAAATCGCAGAATTTTTCATCAGTTTTTTTCACTTTACTACAATTTTTTTGATAAATTAACGACTTATTTTAATCAAAATTCATCCACAACTGCCTTTAAGCAATTATAAAAAGAATCGGCAAGAAGTGTTTCATCGCCGTTATTCATCTCTCTATAGCTGCTCTCAGCATCAGAACCTGCGTCATCAGATATACGGCGAAGTGCCAAAAAAGGTACATTTGCCATAGCACAAACCGAAGCTATTGCACCGGTTTCCATATCACAGGAAACAGCATTAAAGGTTTCTTTCAGGAAATTGCGATCCTTTTCATTACAGATAAAACGGTCTCCGCAAACTGCCGTTCCAACACATGTTTCAGGCAAGCAGTCCTTAAATATTTCCAAAAGACGGCTATTTGCATTATAAATATATTCCTGTCCCGGTTTTTCACATGGCTTATAACCTATCATAGTTAAATCAAAATCGTGCTCAAGATAACGGTCAGCAATAACAAGGTCACCCCTGTTAACACGGCTTATTCCACCCGAAAGACCGAAATTGAGTATTATGTTACATCCGCTTGCTATAAGATAAGAAGCCACCGCTGCCGAATTTACCTTACCTATTTTACAAACAACACAGGTAACCTCAGCGGTATTTTTCTCACCCTCAAGGCAAAATGTAACACCGTTTCTTGAAAGCACCTCAATCTGCTTGGTTGAAGCATTTTCGGTATATGCCTTAAAGGGTGCAAATTCCTCACTATCAGCAATAACAACACCGATTTTTAAATTTTCCTTCATATTGACACTCCTTAATTTTTTCAGTTATATTTACCCATTCCTATAAATTCACGAATGAGAGAAGATTCAGGAACAAAAATATCACTAACCGAAACAAAGCTTTCCACAGCTTTTGCTGTTTTGAAAAAATAATCTGAACAGGGTGAATTTTTATCAACCTGATGTTTAAGTCTTAAAAAACGCTCTTTATAAACACAGACTTCATACAAATGAAGTGTTTGAAGCTGTACATCGGCACTATCTTTAAAGCAATAAAGATACTTTTCCTCACCCTTAACAACATTTTCCCACATGGAAAGCGTTTCATTAATATCGGTATCACGAAAAACCTCATCACGCAAGGCCCGCCTTATAAGCCTTATTTTACGGCTTGTAAGCACTACTTCCCCGTTATCGGTAATAGGACAGTTTACGCTTATATAAAGCTTATAAATATTTTTACGAGGCACTAACGAGGTTATAACAGGATTTAGAGCATGAAGTCCCTCAACAATAACAATGCCACGGCTTCCGATATTTATTTCTTTGTTTTCTGACTTACGGTTTTCCGCTTTAAAATCATACTGAGGGATTTGAGTTTTGCCAAAATCAACAATTTCTTCAAAGCATTTCTTCATCAACCCAATATCCAAAGCCTCCACCGATTCCACATCTCGACTTCCATCCTCCAAAACGGGCAAATCCTTAAAGGGACGATAAAAATCATCAAGAGAAACCACAGCGGTTTTTTCATCAAGCTCACTTAAATAATCGCACAAAAGATGTGCTGTTGTTGTTTTTCCCGAACCCGAAGGTCCTGCTATTGAAACTATACGAATATCATCATTTGAAGCAATATATCTTGCTATTTCCTCTATTCTGTTATGATAATCATTTTCTACCCTGCAAATAAAACCTGCAATATCATCCTTTGCCAATTCATTAATATACTTTACCGTATTTTTCATAAAATAAAGCTATACCGTCCTTTCTTGCAAGCATTTCATCAAAGTGGCTTATATATTCATACGGATATTTAAAATTAAATATGCGTTCAATATAATCACCCAAAGGTTCACGCAGCTTTGTTACAGCACTTGCACCACATGCAAGAATAGTATGTGTTTCATCCATAATATATACATTATAAAGGCATTCAAAGCCTTTTTTGGCATAACCAACATTTTCAAGATTACCAACCGTTTTGCTTTGACGGTACATATAATAAGGAACTATGCCGTTTTGACCCAAAGCGTTCCTTGCATAATTAACCATTTTTTCAGCCTGTAACCCTGCCTCCAATTCAGGAAACATTCCACCGGTTGAAAGGCTTGATGCACGCTTCATTGAAAGAGAATGAACCGTAACACTTTCAGGGTTAAGTTTTAAAACCTCATCAAGAGTGTAACAAAAGCCTTCAAAGCTATCCCCCGGAAGACCTGCAATCAAATCCATATTAATATTATCAAAGCCCAACTGCCTTGCAAGCTGAAAAGCGTTTACAGTTTGCAAAGATGTATGCTTTCTGCCAATATTCTCAAGCACACTATCAACCATAGTTTGCGGATTAATGCTGATTCTTGTTGCACCGCCGTTTTTTATGGCAATAAGCTTTTCCGTGGTTATTGTATCGGGACGGCCCGCTTCAACGGTATATTCACGAAGTGCAGAAAGATCAAAACTTTCCGAAACAGTTGCCATCACCGTTTCAAGTTGCTCTGCCGAAAGGGTTGTTGGTGTACCGCCGCCGATATATACCGTTTCAAGCTGTAAACCGCATTTTTTTGCAATCTGTGCGGTTACTGTAAGCTCCTTACACAAAAGCTCTACATACTGCGGAATAAGCTTTTTGGCACTATCAACCGAATGTGATATAAAGGAACAATATGAACAGCGTGTGGGGCAAAAAGGCACAGATATATAAAGGCTAAAGGATTGCGGTTTTGAAAGTGAGATTATTTTTTCTTCACCCTCAACCGAATCCTCGCACAAAGAAATTTTATTTTGTGAAACCTTGAGCTCATCAGAAAAATACTCTTGTGCTTTTGTATATCCCAAAGCTGTAGAAAGCCTTGAATAAAGCTTTGCGGGACGCACACCCGTGAGTATACCCCATTCGGGCTTATATGATGTAAGCTCAACAAAGCACTCAAAAAGCAATACGGCAAGTCTTCTTTCGCAAAGCTTTTCAAAATCATCGCAAAGAGCAGATATTTCTTCATTTCTTTGTGTGCTTGCACCGTCAATGCAAAGCTTTGCCCATAGTTTGCACTTATTACCGTTTATCTCTCTGCCTGCAACCGCAAAGCGGCTATCCGCCTGCTCTTCATCAAGCATTTTAATTTTTTCAAAAGGAAGAAAAATTCTTATCAGTTTTTCAAGCTCATAAACAAAGCTATGTCCTATATTACATAAATTCATATAACTCACACAATAAATGGATTATTCTGCCGTTCGTGACCTATTGTTGTTTTAGGTCCGTGGCCGGGATATACTGTTATATCATCATTAAGAGACAGAAGTCTCGACAGTGATTCCCTCATTTTTGATATGCTGCCATTTGGAAAGTCGGTTCTGCCGATAGATTCAAAAAAGAGTATATCGCCGCTAAAAAGTGTATCTCCGCAAAGATAACAGCAATCCCCCAAGGTATGCCCCGGAGTTTTAAGAACCGTAAAGGTAATATCACCTATTTTAAGCTGTTCTTCATCCAAAAGCACGGTATCAGCATAAAAAGGCTTCAGCTCTATACCAAAATTTTGAGAAAGATTTGCCGCAGCCGATGAAAGTGCATAAGCATCCCCCTCACCGATAGCAATTTTAACACCTGTTTTTTCCCTTAGCCATAAAGCACCGCCAATATGGTCAAAATGGCAGTGTGTTAATAAAATAAGCCGCTGTTTATCACAGTTTTCCTCTAAAAATTTTTGTGCGGTATATGAAATATCACCCGGGTCAATAACAATAGCCGCATTATCAGAGGAAACAAGGTAACAATTAGTACCTAATGCTCCAACACTCAAAGTTTCAATTTTCACGCTTACACCATAATTCGGTATCCAATATTATTGTTACAGGGCCATCGTTAACAAGGCTTACCTGCATATCAGCACCGAAAATCCCCTTTTCAATTCTTTTTACACCGTTTTCTTTAAGTCCTTTACAAAAGTTATCATAATATCCTTTTGCTATATCAGGGTTCATTGCCCCGATAAATGACGGACGGTTACCCTTTTTGGTATCTGCACACAAGGTAAACTGCGAAATACACAGCACCTCACCACCTACATCAAGTAAAGAAAGGTTCATCCTACCCTCGTCATCCTCAAATATACGCAGATTTACAACCTTTTTTATGAGTATCTCAAGGTCACGCACGGTATCATCAGACTGAACGCCCAAAAGAATCATATAGCCTTTATTACATTCGCCTACCACCTTGCCATCCACCTTGACATCTGCAGACAAAACACGCTGAATAACAGCCTTCATTTTATTGATTTATCCTTTCTACATTAAATACCCCTGACAGCTTTTCAATTCTTGCAATAATACTGCGTAAATGCTCAACGCCCTCCGTGCTTACCGACATTACGATAACACAGTTACCGCTTTTTGCCTGTTTTGCACTTATAGAATGAACGGGTACACGCATTCCCTGAACCGCAGTAAGAACATCTACCAAAAGACCGTCACGGTCAATAGACATAACCTGAAGTGTTGATACAAAGCTTTCAGCATGTGAAATATCCCAATGAGCCGCTATCCAACGCTCAGGCTCAGGTGAAGCAGCAATATCGTGAGGCACATTATTACAGTCACGCTTATGAATTGAAACACCATGACCCCGTGTGATATATCCGATTATTTCATCCCCCGGAAGCGGTGCACAGCATTTTGAAAGCTTGATAAGGCAATTATCAATACCGTCAACCGAAACACCTTCGGAGGAATGTTTATGCCGGGTGATAACCGTTTCAACCTTTGCAGGTCTTAAAGCGGCATTTCGCTTATTATATTCCTCACGTATTCTTGGGAATATTTTTGAAAGACTTACTCCGCCATAACCTATTGCTGCATAAAAATCATCAGCATCGGCACAGCGCACACGGCGAGCAGTTTCATTTATAAATTTATCAAAATCATCATCTGAAAAAGTAAAGTTATTACGCTTAAATTCCCTTTCAACCTCAAGCTTGCCTGCCGCAATATTTTCAGCCCTGCGTTCCTTTTTGAACCATGAGCGTATTTTTGCCTTTGCCTGATTTGTAACAGCAATATTCATCCAATCACGGCTGGGCCCGTGACCCGCTTGATTTGTTGTGAGTATTTCAATAACCTCACCCGTTTTGATAACATGGTTTATAGGTACTATTCTGCCATCAACCTTAGCTCCCACCATTCTGACACCTACAGCAGAATGTATAGCAAAAGCAAAGTCCACAATAGTGGAACCTACCGGCAAATTTATAACATCACCTTTGGGTGTTACGGCAAAAACATCCTCTTCGGAAAGGTCAACCTTAATAGTGCGAACAAGCTCAGAAGCATCCCCAACCTCATCCTGACTTTCAAGTATTTGACGAATCCAGGCAAGACGCTCCTCCATACCCTTATCGTTGCCCGTAATACCCTCTTTATATTTCCAATGAGCCGCAATACCGAATTCTGCCGTATGATGCATTTCAAAGGTGCGTATTTGAATCTCAAACGGAACGCCCTCACGGCTCAGCACCGTTGTATGAAGAGACTGATACATATTGGGCTTTGGAGTTGAAATATAATCCTTAAACCTATTGGGAATAGGGCGGAACATATCGTGCATTATACCGAGAATATTATAGCAATCGGCAACGGTATCGGTGATTATACGGATGGCATAAACATCATATATTTCATCAAAATCCCTGCCTTGAAGATACATTTTACGATATATTCCGTGTATGGATTTCACACGGGACTGAAATGCCATTTTAACATTAGGCATAACGCTATCAAGCCGTTCCTCTATACGGGAACGAATATCCTCAAGAATACGCTCACGCTCATTGGTTTTCACCTTTAAAAGTGACTCAATTTCGGCATAAGCTATGGGGTCAAGGTGCTTGATTGAAAGATCCTCAAGCTCCTCCTTTACGGGACGAATACCAAGACGGTGTGCTATTGGAGCATAAACCTCCAAAGTTTCCAAGGATTTATCCCTTTGCTTTTGGTCAGGCATAGCATCCAAGGTGCGCATATTATGAAGGCGGTCTGCGAGCTTAATAACAATTACTCTTATATCCCTACCCATTGCAATGAGCATTTTTCTTAGGCTTTCTGCCTGCTGTTGTTCTTTTGAAGTAAAGGAAAGGCGACCGATTTTGGTAACGCCGTCAACCAAGAGTGCAACATCATCACCAAATTCCTTTTTAACAAAATCAAGTGAATAATCGGTATCCTCAACAACATCATGCAAAAGTGATGCCGCTATGGATTGACTATCCATTCCAAGGGAAATGATAATTTTTGCAACATGAAAAGGATGAATATAATAATCCTCCTTGGTAAAGCGTTTTTGCCCCTCATGCGCCTTTACGCATAATTCATACGCCTTTTTTATAAGTGCCTTATCATAACCGCTTCCCGATTTATCAAGTAGTGCGGAAAGCTCCTCATAATCACGCAGGTGCTGTTGGTTCATCAAATCCCCTCCCCAGAAGATAATTTTTGATAAATTGAAGAATTTTGAAGATTACTTTTAACCCCCGGTATAGCAAATAATTTACCGTTATCATTTTTTATAAGACCCAACTCACTGAGAATATCAACGGCAATCATCGTTTTGCCGTAACCCAAGGACGAAAGAAACAGATATTCAAGCCTTTGCTTTGAAACCGGCGCTTTATTTATTTTGCGGTATACCTCTCCCACCTGTTCACGGGTAACGCAAAGAAGCTCTTTATCAAAGCCCCTTTTCGAAAGATAGCTATGGTATGCAAAAAGAGAATTAAACAGTGCGTCATCATCCGTTCCCGACATACGCATAGCCTTTATCTGTACCGAAAGTGAGCATATTCCTTGATATACATTTGTATCAAGAACCACAGCCAAATCAAGAACATCCCCAACCTCAAAACAAAACTGCTGCGGTGTAACACCAAAAAGAAGTGCCTGAAAAACAGCTTCATCTCTTGAGAATAAAAGCTTTAAATGCTTTCCGTTTCCTATGACATTTATTTTATCAAGCTTAACCCCGAAAAGACCAAAAAGCGGTGCAGGATTTCCCATGCCGAACGGTTCAAGCTCCTTTAAAGCTTCAGCCATATCAACGGTCATAGCCGCAGGATTAAGACGCAGGTCAATATTTATATGTGCCGGGCAGATTTCCACCGTTTCGGCATAATCGTTTATCATACTGCGAAAGCTTTCAATATTATCACTTTTAAGGCTAAGACCTGCCGCAAGCTCATGACCGCCAAATTTTTCCAATAATTCACCACAGCTGCTTATTGCCTGATAAAGCGAAAAACCGGAAATACTCCTTCCTGAGCCGTGAGAAACATCACCATCACAGGAAAGCACAATACTTGGCTTGCCATACTTTTCGGTAATTCTTGAAGCGGCAATTCCAATAACTCCCGAATGCCAATTTTCACCCGATACAACAATAACACGGTCATAATTAAGCCCCTGCTTTTCTATCAGCTCACAAGCTTCGGCTGTTATTTTTTGCTCTGTTTGCTGACGGGCGGAATTTTCAGAATCAATTTCATTTGCTATTGCCAATGCTTCTAACATATCATCACAAATCAAAAGCTTAAAAGCACGCTCGGCAGAGCCCATTCTGCCTGCCGCATTAATACGGGGTACAAGACCGAATGAAACATTCCCGGCACTTATATTATTACGATCTATTCCCGCAACATTAAGCAATGCCGATACACCTATGCGAGGACTCATCTTAATTCTTTTAATTCCCTCACGCACAATACAACGGTTTTCGTTTACAAGCGGCATAACATCGCCCACTGTTGCAATACACAAAAGGTCACCATAGCGTGCAAGCATCTGCTCAGGCTCCTTATCCTCAAGCACACAAACAAGCTTAAATGCAACCTCAGCACCGCAAATCTCCTTAAAAGAGCTTGGGCAATCACTGCGATGAGGATCAACAACAGCCACCGCTTTGGGTAATTCTTGCGGCGGAAGGTGATGGTCAGTAACAACGGTATCAATACCCAAAGACGCAGCATAAGCAATTTCATTTGCACAGCTTATACCGTTATCCACCGTAACAATAAGACTAACACCTTGTGAATGTAACTTATCCACTGCCGCACAGTTCATTCCGTAACCTTCAGATTGACGATCGGGAATGTAGCTGATAACACGGGCATTCTTAGAAGAAAGATAATCATAAACTATTGCCGTGGCGGTTACACCGTCACAATCGTAATCACCAAAAACAGCTATAAGCTCATCCTCACTCAAAGCCTTATTAATACGCTCAGCTGCAACATTAATATCTGCAAGCTCATACGGGTCACACAAAAGAGGCTCCTCACTTAAAAGCTGTTCAAGCTCATACGGGTCACTATATCCTCGAACAGAGGCGATCATAGCAATAAAAGGATCAATATCACATTCTTCGGCAAGCTGTTTTGCAAGAGCACGGTCAGGCGTGCTGATCATCCATTTTTTAAAAGCCATTATGACCCCTCCTTAAAAAAGTATATTTATAGTATATTCTACCACTTAATAAGTCATTTTTCAACAAATTTATTACATCTTTCACCACTTTTTTAAAGTAATTTTCTTTGTGCAAAATATCTAAAAAGTCCCAATTTTCTGTTTTTGACGAAAAACGAGCATTTAAGAGCAAAAGTGAGTAAACAAGAGTATTTTTGAGTTTTACGCAAACTCAACCCGAATTTTATAGAAAAATATGCCGATTTTGCAAAAAGTTATTGACTTTTTGCCGTTTTTGCCGTATAGTTTTAAATTGCCAAGGTTTGTTTTTTAACAGTTGGCATTTAACGCATCTGGGAGCTTTTTGCTCGCAGGGTAAACGTATGATCGTATTCGATCAATAAATTTACTATTCTTTTGCGGCACCAATTTTACTACAGCCGCGTAAGGGGATGCTTAAATGGAAAAACATAATATTGTAGAACTTAAAGATATTTCGGTTTCGTTTGATGGCGAAAAGGTGCTTGACGGGCTTAATTTATCTATTGAAGACCGTGAGTTTATTACCCTTTTAGGTCCTTCAGGTTGCGGTAAAACCACCACTTTACGCCTTATAGCAGGTTTTTTGGAGCCTGATGAGGGCACCGTTATCTTTGAGGGTAAAAATTTGAATGGTGTTCCGGCATATAAGCGTCAGGTAAACACCATTTTTCAGCGTTATGCTCTTTTTCCGCATCTTAATGTATACGAAAATGTTGCCTTTGGTTTAAGGGTTAAAAAGATGAAGGAAAAGGAAATAAAGGAAAAGGTTACCGAAATGCTTTCGCTTGTGAATCTTTCAGGCTTTGAAAAGCGTAATATTGACACACTTTCAGGTGGTCAACAGCAGCGTGTTGCTATAGCACGAGCTATTGCAAACCGACCAAAGGTACTTCTTTTGGACGAACCGCTTGCGGCACTTGATTTAAAGCTTCGCAAGGATATGCAAAAGGAGCTAAGGAAAATACAGCGTCAATTAGGTATAACATTTATCTTTGTAACACACGACCAAGAGGAAGCACTCACAATGTCTGACCGTGTTGTTGTAATGGATGGCGGTAAAATACAGCAGGTTGGTTCTCCGCAGGATATTTATAATGAGCCACAGAATGCCTTTGTTGCAGATTTTATTGGTGAATCAAACATTGTTGACGGCATTATGTTAAAGGACCGATATGTTGAGTTTTCGGGCCACCGTTTTGACTGCTTAGATGCAGGCTTTGATACAAACGAAGCGGTTGATGTTGTGGTAAGACCTGAGGATGTTGATATTGTTGAGCCTCAAAACGGTATGCTTACAGGTACGGTTACATCGGTTGCTTTTTTGGGGGTTCATTATGAAATAATAGTAGATATAGGCGGCTTTAAGTGGATGATTCAAACAACCGATGAACATCGTGTTGACGAAAAGGTTGGTCTGTTTATTGAGCCCGATGCTATTCACATTATGAAAAAATCCAAATATTCAGGACTTTACGGTGATTACAGCTCCTACAGTGAAGAGCATGAGCATCTTTCCGATGTTTGTGAGGAGGAATAGCCTGTGAAAAGAAAAAGCTTTGGCAGCAGGCTTGTTGCCTCGCCGTATATTGTGTGGGCTGCAATTTTCATTATTGTTCCTTTACTGATAATGGTTTACTTTGCCTTTACGGATCAAAGCGGCAGCTTCACACTTGCAAATATTTCTATGATAGGCAAGTATAAAAAGGCATTTGGGCTTTCTATCCTTTATGCGGCGTGTGCTACCGTTATCACACTTTTACTTGCATACCCTATGGCATACTGTATGACTAAAATGAAGATAAGTTCACAAAGAATGATTCTTGTTATAGTTATGCTTCCAATGTGGATGAATTTCCTTATACGCACATATTCCTGGATAACAATACTTGCAAATACAGGTCTTATAAACACATTTTTGCAAAAAATAGGTCTTAACCCGGTACAGCTTATCAATACACCCGGTGCCGTAATACTTGGTATGGTGTATGATTTCATACCATATATGATATTACCCATTTACACGGTTATGTCAAAGATTGATAATTCGCTTTTAGAAGCGGCTTCTGACCTTGGCTCAAACAGCTTTTCAAAGCTTCGCCGTGTAATACTTCCGCTTTCACTTCCCGGTGTTATTTCGGGAATTACAATGGTTTTTGTTCCTTCTGTCAGCACATTTTATATTTCCCAAAAGCTTGGCGGAAACAAAACCTTACTTATTGGTGACGCAATAGAATTTTTGTTTAATCACGGACCTGATTACTACAATGTAGCTTCGGCACTGTCTTTGGTTCTTATGGCTATGATTTTGATTTGTATGGCAATAATGAACCGCTTTACAGACAGTGATGAGGGAGGTGTCATTATATGAAGGTACTTTCCCGCCTTTATGTGGCACTTATACTGTTATTCCTTTATGCACCGGTTGCGGTAATGATATTCTTTTCGTTTAACTCCGGCAGCAGTGTTTGGGTTTTCAGCGGATTTTCACTTGATTGGTATAACGGACTTTTTCACGATGAAACACTTATGGAAGCACTTAAACACACCGTTATAATAGCCTTTCTTTCAGCTATTATTTCCACGGTTATAGGAACAGCGGCGGCTGTTGGAATTTTAGCATTCAGAAAAAGAGTAAGCAAAAAGATGATGATGTCGGCAACAAACATCCCCATGATGAATGCCGATATTGTTACGGGTATTTCTCTAATGCTTTTGTTTATCTTCTTTGGAAAGCTTTTAGGACTTAAAGAATCGCTTGGGTTTATAACGGTATTAATTGCTCATATTACCTTTAATCTGCCCTATGTTATACTTTCGGTAATGCCAAAATTAAAGCAAACCGACCCCAATCTTGCAGAAGCGGCACTTGACCTTGGATGTACACCCGTTAAGGCATTTTTCAAGGTTGTGCTCCCCTCTATTTCATCGGGTATCTTCACAGGTGCAATAATGGCATTCACACTATCACTTGATGATTTTGTTATAAGCTATTTCACCTGCGGTCATTATCAAACACTCCCGATAGTTATTTACAATATGACTAAAAAGACCGTGACACCTGATGTTTATGCCCTTTCCACCCTTATTTTTATTGTAGTTTTTGTTTTATTGGTGCTTTACAATGTTATACAAAACAAAAGCGATAAAAGGAGGGGTGTTAGATGAAAAAACTCCTTGTTTTAGTTTTGAGTATAATCATTCTTACAATGCCACTTTCGGGCTGTGAGGGCGGTTATGAATACTTTGAGCTTGAGCTTTTAGGGGAATATACAAAGGAGCTTGCCGGAACACAGCTTAATGTTTACAACTGGGGAGAGTATATTTCTGACGGAAATTACGATTTGATGAATGTAAACAAGGAATTTGAAAAGCTTACAGGCATTAAGGTGAATTACACCACCTTTGAAAGCAACGAAACGATGTATTCTCAGCTTAAAAGCGGCGGTGTAAGCTATGATATAGTTATTCCATCAGATTATATGATAGAACGGCTTATCAAGGAAAAAATGCTCAAAAAAATTGATACCGGCGCCCTTTCAAACTATAAATTGATTGATGATTCATATAAGGGATTATATTTTGACAAAACGGAAGAATACAGTGTTCCATTTAATGTTGGAATGGTGGGGATCATCTACAACACCAAGCATATAAAGGATATTGAACATTCGTGGAATGTTTTGTGGGATAGTAAGTATAAGAATATGTCACTCAACTTCAATAATCCCCGTGATGCCTTTATGACAGCACAAATGCTTTTGGGACAGGATCTCAACTCAACCAATAAAAGTGATTGGGATAAAGCCGCAAAGCTTTTAAAAAAGCAAAAGGCTAATCTACAATCCTATGTAATGGATGAGGTTTACGGTAAAATGGAAACAGGTGAAGCATCAGTTGCCCCCTATTATGCGGGTGATTTTCTTACCATGTATGAAACAAATGAAGACCTTGCGTTCTTCTATCCCGAAGAGGGAACAAATATATTCGTTGATTCAATCTGTATTCCTGACTCTTCACAAAATTACGAAGCGGCACTTATTTATATAAACTTTCTTTTAGAGCCTCAGGTTGCCCTTCATAATGCCGAATACATTGGTTATGCTTCCCCAAATACAGCGGTTATTAATAACGAAGAATACTATTATTACGGCAATGAAATCCTTTATCCAAAGCAAGAGGATATGCCAACTGTTCAATATTATCACGATATTGATGAGGAAATACGAAAATACTATGAAGAGCTTTGGCTTGATATAAAGCTTTATTAAACCATTGCACTTGATAGTACAAATCACAAAACTAAAAAAGTGTCTTATAACATTTTGTTATAAGACACTTTTGTTATATATTTTTTAAAAAACGATAAGGATTATTTCTTTTCCTTTTTAGCACGGTATTCACGCCAGAAAACCCACAACGGACCTGAAACGAAGAGTGAAGAAATACATCCCGAAACAAGACCGAATGCCATTGGAATAGCAAAGGTTCTAAGGGTTGTTAAACCAAACAGCTCTGCAACCAAAATGATTACAAATACGGCAGAAATTGTTGTAACCGTGGTAACTATGTTACGGGTTTTAACTGTGCTTATACTGAGATCAACAAGCTCCCTTGTTTCAAGCTCAGGATGATATTTACGGTTTTCACGAACACGGTCATAAATAACGATTGTATCATTAAGAGAATAACCGAGGATAGTGAGCACAACTGCAATATAGTTGGAATCAAGCTGTAAGCGGAAAATAACGCATACAAAGAACGAAACCATAATATCAAGCACCAATGCACAAAGTGCCGTAAGAGCAGCCGAAACACCGCCGATTTTACGGAAACGGATACCTACATAAATAACAACCAAGATTGCTGTAAGAGCAACTGCTGCCAAGCTCTTTTTAAGGAATGCACCAGCAACTGTTGGAGCTACGGCATTAATTTGACCTTCCTCAAACTTATTATCCTTATAGGTTTCCTGCAATTTATCAAGTATGGAAATTTGAGAATCAGTTGAAAGTGATTCATTACCTGCAAAGCTTATGGTAATGGTCTTTGTATCGCCTGCAATAGATTCATTTTCGCTGACGGTAAAATCACGGTCAACTACTTCTTTAACTGTTTTTTCAACATCAGAAAGTGAAACCTTACCTTCGTATGTGTAAGAAAGACGGGTACCACCGCTAAAGTTAATATCAAGCTTTACGCCAAATGCAACAGTCATTACTATACCAATAACGAGTATTGCAGCGTAAAAAATCATTGCCATTTTAAAAAGTTTTCTGGTATCTAAAATTTTATTAGCCATTTTTCTTACCTCCGTAAAGCCAGGGCTTTCTCAGGAATTTAAGCTGAGAAACACTCTTCAGCATAAGCTTGGAAGCAAAAACGCCCATAATAAGATTGAAGATAACACCTATAAGCAAGGTATAACCGAATGAATAGATAGAACCTGTAACTGCTGTTCCGAAGAATGACATAACAGGTGAGAAAATCTTTGCAATAAAGGAATCCGGTGAACCAAATGCACCCATAAGCACTAAAGACACGATAACGATGGTAACATTACCGTCAATAATAGCACTAAAGCTGTTTTTGAAACCGCTGTCAATAGCACCGTCAATGGTCTTACCCTTTTTAAATTCATCACGAATACGCTCAGCCGCGATAACATTGGCATCCACACCGACACCGATAGAAAGAATCATACCTGCAATACCCGGAATGGTAAGTGTGAAACTGTTTACACTGCTGAAGAAGCCTGAAATACAAGCGATTGTACCTGCAAGCTGACCAAGAAGTGCGATAGCAGCCACAAAACCGTTCATACGATAACGGAATATCATAATGAGGCATACGATAGCAAATGCAATAGCACCTGCATAAACCATAACTTCAAGTGCATTTGAACCAAGTGTTGGAGATACAACCTGAATATTATCTATTTTTAAGCTGAAAGGTAATTTACCGGAATTGATTTGATCTGCAAGCTCTTTTGCAGTTTCTGCAGTGTAGCTGCCTTCAATATAACAGCTGTCACTATCAATTCTTTCATTAACGGTAGGAGCAGAAAGGAATGTATGTATTACAGCATCCTCATCCCCTTCCTCTTTGCTGGGATCATTACGATCCAACCACATAGAGATTTGGCTGTTTACAAGGCTTGCTGTAGCATTTGCAAACTTTGTTCTACCCTGCTCTGTAAATGTGAGCTCAACGATATATTCACCTGTTTCGGGATGAATACCAACCGCAGCCTTCTTAACATCTGCAGAACCCTGAAGAATTACATCGCCTGTTTCTTCTGTACCCTTACGGAAAACGATCATAGCATCAGTTGCAAGCTCATTAACCGTTGCAACAGCATCAAAATCGCTCTCCCCTGCTTTCCACGGGAAACGCACGATTACCTGACCCGAAGCAGTATCACAATAAATTTCATTATCTGTGATATTTTTTTCTACCAAGCGAAGGCTCACAAGCTCCTTCACCGCTTCAATATCCGCATCGGATACATCCGAACCCTTTGCAGGTGAGAAAATAGCCTCAACACCGCCCTGGATATCAATACCCCAACGAATATCTTCTGCGCCTTTTAAATAAATTTCTCTTTTGTCGCCGTAGTAGTTATCAATACCGAAGAAAGCAGTAAATGTGAGTGCCAAAATCAGTATTAAAACTACAAAAAATACCGGCTTGCCTGTTCTTTTGGACTTCATGGCAAATCCTCCATTTTTGTACTATTTATTTATTATACATAAAATAGCATATAAAGTCAATTAAAATATATATTTTTTAACAGTTTATTATTCTGCCAACAGCTTCTCAAGAGCCGCATAGCGAACTGCTGTACAAAGCACAACCGAAGCCTTTCCGATTTCCTCAACAGAAGGATAGGACGGAGCAATACGGATATTGGAATCCTTAGGATCTTTACCGTAAGGATAAGGAGCGCCTGCAGGGGTTAATATCATACCTGCATTAGCACAAAGCTCAACCACACGCTTAGCACAGCCTTCCATAACATAAAGGCTTACAAAATAACCACCGTTAGGCTTGGTCCAATGAGCAATTCCCTTTCCCTCAAGCTGACGGTCAAGCTCACCCAAAACGCAATCAAACTTAGGTCTTAAAATAGCCGCATGTTTTTTCATGTGAGCCATTAATTCATCAACATTATGGAACATTCTTGCGTGACGAAGCTGATTAAGCTTATCAGGACCTATTGTTTGGAACTGCATTCTTCCCTTTAATAATGCTACATTATTAGGGCTTGCAGCCTCAACCGCAACACCTGCACCCGGGAATGTGATTTTTGAGGTGGAGGTGAAAATAATCGGCAAATCAGGATTTCCGCACTTAACACATTCATCATATATATTAAGAAGTGTATCGCCCTCATCATAAAGGTCATGTATAACATAAGCGTTATCCCAGAATATACGGAAGTCACTTGCGGCAGGCTTTAATGCAGCCATTCGTTTTACGGTTTCATCGCTATAGGTAATACCTTCAGGATTGGAATATTTAGGAACGCACCAAATACCCTTAACCGAAAAATCCTTTACAAGCTCCTCCACAACATCCATATCAGGACCTGCATTGGTGGTGGGAACAGGAATCATTTCAAAACCAAAATATTCGGTAATGGCAAAATGACGGTCATATCCCGGAACAGGACATAAAAACTTAATTTTTTCCTGTTTTCCCCAAGGCACACCACCCATACCGTGAGTCATTGCCTGAGCAATGGTATCAAACATCATATTGAGTGAAGAGTTTCCTCCAACAATTATCTGGTCGGGAGCAAGACCCAAAACACCTGCAAAAAGCTCCTTTAATTCCTGCAAGCCATCAAGTCCGCCATAATTACGGCAATCTATACCGCTGATATTTTTAAAACCGGTATCATTCCCCACAAGATCAAACATCTTTTCGCTTAAATCCATATTGTCAAACCCAGGCTTACCACGTGACATATCAAGCGATAAATGCAGTGAACGAAGATGCTCATACTCTGCCTTTACAGCAGCAAATTCATCTCTTAACTGCTCCGGTGACATTTTAATGTATTCGGACATACTTTTTCCTCCTTGGAAAATACATTAGATTATATTTTAACCTATATACTATAATATATTATTACATTTTTTTCAAGTGTTTTTACAAAAAATATAATAAGCATCCATATACAAAAAAGAAAAACAGCCGCACAAAGGCGGCTGTTCTTCTTTTTAAGGGGTTTGAGGAGAGAATTTCTCTTTTTAAAAGGAGAAATTATACCCAAAGGGTGCGGCTCCCTTTGCGGTACAAGCCTATTATAACAGCTATTTTTTATCATTTTGTGAACAAAATTATAAAATTTTGTTACTGAATAAACAAACCCATTTTCAATCATAATAAAATCAGAGATTAAATGTTTGTTCAAAAAAAGGAGTAAATGATATGAAATATTTTGAAAACCCAAAATCCAAAAAAGGCGGATTTAACACCGGCTTTTATATTACGGTAGTATGTTGTCTTGTAGCAGTAGGAGCTGCGGCATGGTTTGCGCTTTCAAGGGTTGGCTCAAGCCCCACACAAAAAGAACCGCCAAGCAGTCAGATAACACCCGAACAGTCATATAATGAGCCCTCTGATTCATATAATGATAATACTTCATCCACCCAAAAGCCATCAACCGAGCAAACACAAAACCCCGTTGAAGATATACCTTATGACGAAACCGAAAACCAACCTGAAATCGAACCTATACAGGCACTTATTATGCCCGTGAATGGAGAAATAATTAAAAATTTCAGCGATGAGGTATTACAATTTTCCGCAACCTATGGAGACCTTAGACTTCACACCGGAATAGATATTGCCGCAAAAAACAAAACTGCCGTAATTGCAGCAGGTGATGGAACAGTTAAATCGGTTGAAGAAAGTGGAGCTTTTGGAAAAATTGTGGTAATTGAACACCGTGACGGAATTATTTTTAAATACTGCGGACTTGACAATGTAACCGTTGCAAACGCTCAGACGGTTAAAATGGGCGAAGCTATAGGAACGGTGGGAACGGTACCGTGTGAATGTGTTGATGAAGAGCATCTGCATCTTGAAGCATATAAAAACGGTAGCGCTGTTTCTCCAATGGAAATCATTGGTGTATTAGAATAATTTACCTGCCCTCGACCATTCGTTTAGGGGCACAAAAAGAGCTGTTTTTAAGAAAATCTTTCATTCTTAAAAACAGCTCACTTTTATTTTAAAACCGCTTCCAAACGGTAAATAGGTTGACCGAGATTTACAAAGCGTTCCTCATATTCGGTCATAATATTTCCCTCAAAACCGCTATTATGCAGATCAAGAGATACATTTTCAAGTGCAAATCCGTTAGCACTGAACTGCTCAATAGAAAATTCAAAAAGATGCATATTATCGGTTTTTTGATGAATTTGTGCACCTTTTTTCATAAGGCGTTTATAAATTTCCAAAAAGCGGTGATGCGTTAATCTATGACTTGCGTATTTATTTTTTGGAAAGGGGCAGGAAAAATTAAGGAAAATCCTTTCAACCGAATCCTCCCTCAAAAATTTTTCAAGGTATTCTGCACCGCCCTTTAAAAAGCGCAAATTAGAAAGCCCTGCCTTTTGAGCCGATTCACAAGCACTTACTATAACATTGCCGCTTTTTTCGATTGCCAGCAAATTAATTTCAGGGTGAGCTTTGGCATATTCCACCGAAAACCTTCCCTTTCCGCAACCTATTTCAAGATAAAGCGGATTGTTGTTACCAAACCATTTCTGAAGATCAATATATTCCTTTTCAATAACAGCGGTGTTAAAATTACGGTCATCGCTTTCAATAATATAAAGATAATCAGAAACACCCTCAAGTCTTTCTTCAAGATGTTTTTTCTTCCTCATTCTCATATAAATCACCGAAATAATTATACCAAACACTGCAATAAATACAAGATTTATTTTTTTAAAACATCATTTTATTTTTCTTAACTCCTCAAGCGCTTTGCGGTTTGTTTCTTTTTTTGAGAACAATGCGCTTGATGAAAAGAAAATATGACCATCTGCCCCATTTTTTTTACAAAGAGCCGCTTGCTGTGCCAAAATTTTTATATTACCGTTCCATTCAGCACGGTCAGCAGCAGATTCGGTATCAATTTTATATGCGGCAAGACCTATCATCAAACGCACATCATCATTTCTTTTTATTGAAAACCACTGTTCCAATAAAGTATCAAAACAAAAGTTGGTATCGGGATATTCAAACCCAAAATAAAGCTGTGGAATTATCCAATCCACGGTAGATGCCTGTACCCAAGCTTCAATATCGGCAAATAATTCGTTCTTATTTTTTTCAAGCGATGCCGCCGGACTTACACTGAATATTATATTCTTATCGTAAAACTTTACCGCCGTATATACACCGCTTATAAGTTGATTAACCTGTGAACGCCGCCAATCATATAAAGAAAGCGGTTGCACGCAGCCGTTTTTATATGTATTATATGAAGCCTCGTCAAAGGAGGCATCAGCCGTGGGATAAAAATAATCATCAAAATGAATACCGTCAACCTTATAGTTTTCAAGCAGTTCCCTTATGCCGTCTATTATCAAGCGCCGAACCTGAGAAGATGCCGGATTAAGGTAAATACCGTTTGAAAAGCAAACATTTATATCGTTTTGCAAATCCTCATCCGAAAGCCATTGTTTTACAGGGCTTTTTATTGGCAAAGAATCTATATTTTCATCCGCAGTACGTACACGGTAAGGATTTATCCAAGCATGAAAAGCTATGCCTTTATTATGTACGCTTTCTATCATATATTCAAGTAAATCACCGTTAAAAACTGAAGCTGATTCGGTAATAGGAAAAAGTGAGGAAGGATAAACCGCATCACAAAAGGCTCTTACATGAATAAAAAGATCAGTAATGCCGTTATCAACACAGTTTTTTAGCAGTTCTTCAAACATAAGCTTGAAATCACCTTTAAGCATAGCGTTAAGCTCACTGTAAGAAACCCAAAGTCCTATATGATAATCTTCAACTCTTACCTCTTTTAAAGCGGATTCATTACTATTATTTGTGCCGCATCCGCAAAGCACGATAATACAAATAAGGATTATGCAAAACATTCTTTTCACGGTATTAATGAACCTCCCCAAGCTCTCGATATTTAAAAACAAAAGAAAGAACCGAAAATTTTTTATTTGAGAAAACCTTAAATTTTATGCCGTTTTCACCCTTTATATTCGGATTTATCCGCAATGTTTCAAAGTTATCCTTTTTTAGCTTCGACTCCTGCTCATTAAAATAACATAAAAACTGCTCACAGCCCACATCAACCGTTATTTCACCATTACCCTTTGCCGTCAAAAACAGTGCATCAAAACTCTTTTTAATCTGTGGCGAAGCAAAATCATAATACAGTGATGTAAATCCGCTTAATATATCAAGCTGCTCTGAATTTACGGTATTATTCTCAAAATAAAGCTGTTCATCACAAGAGCCATCAAGTTCTGCCGCAAATATAATCCTTTCTCCGCTTTCGGTACAAAATAAATACATTTTTCCGTTACTGCTCACACCGCAGTTCACACGCACTTTTTCGGGCAGTTCCCAATAAAACCACGCATTACCTTCATTTGCGGAAGATTTATCGCTGCTCAAATCAAGCAGATATACATCTTTACCGAAAAACAGCATATAATAGCCTTCATAAAATAATGCAAAATCCGCCTTTGGATATTTTGAAATAAAGCTTTCTGACGGAAGTGAAAGATTAATGATATTCTTGTTTGAATCTGTCATTTTATAAACATTTCCGTCATTGCCTTGCCACACAAGTGCGCCGTTACATATTTTAATGCTTTCTCCGCTAAGTGCACCTATTGACGAGCAAATAAGTGTTGAACGCACAGTATCGGAATAAAAAAGCTTTTCGCCCTCATTAAAGGTAAAATCTTTAACCTTATAGGATTTTCCGTGTGTAACAGAAAGCTTATATATCTCATCCGTTTTAAAAAAATACAGCTCACCCGATTTTTGTGCAACAGCCGTGACAGCGGTGGAATTTTCACCAATGTTTATCCCACCGTCACTTGGGAAATAAAGAGGATTTTCCATTCTTGAGTAATAAATCTCATTAAGGTATTTTTTATTTCCGCCTATATATATTCTTGAATTAAAGGCCCTTGCAAAAGAACCGCCCACAACCCTTTCCAAACCGTCAGGAATAGTCTTTTGAGCCTTAATACAAATATTATTACTCGGAAAAAGGGACATTGCCAATATTGGGAAAGCCTCACCTTGTAAAAAAAACTCCAAAACACCTGCCGCACGGTCACATTTAAGCGTTACATCGTATCCTGCAAAAGCAGTGGTGGCTTCGGTTTCATCCGTATGTATCACCCATTCAAAAAACGCATCTGCCTTGGTATAAATACGGCATTTTATCACTTCGTTATCCAATTCACCCAAAGGAAGCTTAAAGGCTGAGGAATATCCGTCAGATGTAAAATAGCACTTAAATTCCCCTGTAAGCAAATTTTGCGGTTGCAAAACCATAGGCTCGGCATCATATTCCATACCGTTAAGCTGTGCTTGTAAATAAGAGGTACCTCTTCCGTTTATATACACCGTAGGTACATAAAAATCCCGGTTATAAAGCCTTTGCCACTGCATTTCATCATAAGAATACTCATAAATTTGATAGTCTACCCCTGCTTCATAACCTATATTTTCACTTGTTACAAAAAGATAAAGTCCGCTTGAATATGTAGGTTTTGCCGAAACAAAGAAATACCTTGTGGGAGCATAAAAAGTTTCATCGTTTATCCTGTTATAATTTATATTTCCCGAATTTACAACATTTCCATCGGAATCAATAAAAAATGTGCAAATTTTATAAAAGGAATATTCATCTGAAATTACAGCAGAGGCAACATCATATTCACAACCGTTTAATACGATTTTCACCCCTTCGTTTCTTGGGCCGGAATGTATTTTATCATAGTATTCACCAAAAAACACATAATTCTTATCTTTGCAATTAAATCCGGGGCGTGTGGTGAGTGCACCGTTTTTATACCACATATTAATACATTCTTCCAAACATTCGATGTTTTTTTCTGCAGAAGAAATCCCTCCTTTAAGAGAGGGCACCGCATAATACCTTTGTTTGACTTCTTTTCTATAAGGATATTTCATTTTCTACACCGTCCCACCGCTATCAACAGGGAGCACATCCTTAACACTTGATGAACCTGCTTTAGCAGCCGCCCTTTTGCCATTATAAAGCTCGGCAAAAAAGCGGTTTGCATCGGTATCTCCATGTGATGAAGCAAGCATCATTGCAACACCGTAAGGCAATGCCTCCAAAGCTTTAACATTTGCCGATATTTCATCGGTTATACTTTGAGGTGTTTTTATGCAAAGGTCTGCACAAATTTGACAAACAGCCGTAAAAGCAAAAGATAAAAGATGATGTGAAGCAGAAGTATTATCCTTGCAGGTATTATATCCCAAAAGGCTATTAGCTCGCATATAAATATCATACCCGTTCATTTTCAAACCCCTCCTGTGCTTTATCATCTGTTATTTCAAACAAAAGCTCGGAAAGCTTTGGAATTATTCCCTTTGGAAGTCTTTTTAAATACTGAGTTTTTGAAATTATGCCCTTTTCATATAGATTTGTTAAAAGCATAACACTTTCATTCGGTTCATAGCTGTTAGGCACCGCAACATCAATATTTGCCAAAATATGAAGCCCGCTATAACGCTGTGCATCAAAGGGTAAATACCAAACTCCGTTTTCATCCACCATTTTTATACGGCGATTACCGTAATAGGTTATCCAGAAATCTACCCATATTTTAGAAACATCCTCAACAAAAGCAAAAAACCTGTTTTGAATAAGTTTAAGCGGCAGAGTTGCGGCGTTTCTCAAATTAATAAGTGCGGTTGCATTATTAATTCTGCTATCACCTCTGGCAGCTTCATTTACACCGCTTTGTGTAAGAGTGTTTTCTATAAGATTATTTATGTTTTGTGAAAACGCAGAAGAAAAATCGGGCGGAGTCACATAATGAACCGCACCTGCAACATCCTCATTTGAGCCATACACCTTTAATATCTGACCGGGGTCATTGGTAACATTTTCACCAACCGTATCACCATTTACCACCATTATCGGCATACCGGAGCTCATTGATGCCCAAACATTCGCCGTAATCATACGGTTTATGGCTATCTGGTTTGGTATAAGATATGTAACCTCGCTGTTGCCATATATAAGCCTGCCTCTTCTTTCCCAAACAAATAATGATAACGGATAATAATGAAGCCCCGTATCAAATTTAGGCCGTATTATAGAGTTTTCCGTGGTTTTGATACACTGAACCGTAATATCTCCGTTCTCTTTATATTCTTTAAATAACCTTGTAAGAACAAGTACCTTAGAATCAGATGAAGATTTATCAATATCACGCAAGCTTTTAATTCCGTATCGTGCCGCTTCACGCTTTACCTCTTCAACAGGACGATAAGATGCAATTATTATAAATGGCTGTTTTTGAACATCGTCAATATAACAATCTCCAAAATATACATTTTCAATATCCAAAATCTCACAGCAAATATCGCCTAAAATGGGAGTATTGCAATCCTCATCGGCATAAAGACCTGTTTTCACACTGTCATCCCAATAGGTATAAAGCACACTACTTCCCGTTACATAGGCATTTTTCAGCGCCTTTTCGCAAAGAGAAGTAAAGCCCACACGCTCTGCTGTAACCTTTTGATAATCCGATAATGCCGACATAACAAGATTTATTTCACGGTCATCGGTAGCACCCGAAAAATTAAATAACGGGTCATTTGATATATCTTTTCTTTTTTCATTCAGCTGTGAACGAAGTCCAACCGTATTGGGAACACCATCCGCACTGAAACTTACCGAAAAGGGTGAAAGCAGCACCTGTGCCATTTTGTATTCACCTATTCGTCTTATGATGTTGTGACGCACTAAAGGACGGTCATTTCCGCATTTTACACCACTCCATTGTTCACCGCTGTAAAAGCGTTCGTTAATACGGTTTTGCTCAAACATTCCCCTACTTCCCAACGATTGTTTAAAGGCAACCGCACTGCGGTATTCTTTAAATATCTTAGTTGGATTTAAGTCCATAGCCATTCCTCCATTATATATAGTGGGGTTTGTTTCGGGGTGTTTGCCCCGAAAACAAACCTTTCAAAAAATTAATTAATTGTTACTATAGCAACAGTTGTTCTTGTAGAAGCAAGACCATCAACCAAAACCTCAGCGAAATAATAATATTCTCCCGCTTCAAGCTCCTTTGGTAATGTATAGGTCTTCTTATTTTCACCTGCAAGCTTTACAGCACCATTACCGCTTTCATCCTCACACTTATACCACTGATAAGAAAGTGTGCCGGATTCAGTTTCGGCAGTAACGGTAATGCTTGCCGTAATTTGACCTGCATTTGCCTCAACATCTTCAGGCTGACCTGTAATATTAACAGCAGGTGATACCCAAGCCCATACAGCATCAAGACCGCTTTTATTTACAAATACATCATAATAAATACGGTAATCAAACTTATATGCATCCGCATCAAGATTCTGCTCAGGGGTAAAAATACGCATCTGCTCGGTCTTTTTAATGAGATGTGCTCCACGCTTGGGACATACAAGCATATATACCTGACGAGCATTTTGAGCCGGGGTAAATCCGCCTGCTGCGGTATTGTTAAAGGTATATGCAGTCTTCATTCTTGAAGAAACCACCGGAATAACCGCAACACCGTTAAGGTAACGCACCTGAAGGTCAATTTCGCCCTGCTTAAAGTCACCAACGGTAAGCATTTTGGAAATTTCAGAAGAATTCTGAAGCTTTGCATACATACCGCTGTCAATAAAGGCAACAAGCTCTTCATCGTAACCCACGGTATCCTGAACCGACTGAATAAGCTCACAAAGAGCCTTAAATGGTGCGGCAATATCACCGTTTACAAGATTTGCACGGCTTGCCGCAAGACCTGCAAGCTTTGAAATAACATAAGCATCACATTCAGGAACCACCTTTGTGCGTACATATTCGCCCAAAATCTTTCCTGCAAGGTTTGCAATACCGGTTTCATCCATATCCTCACGGTCAATCTGCAAAGAACGTGCACGGTCCATTGCCATTGTGTGGGAGGTATTACTTACGGTAATTGCACCTCGTGAAAAACCTGTATCACGGTCATAATCGGCAAGACCCTGAAAATCAACATCGGGAATTATAACTGTTTTGGCACCCACAAACTTTGCAGCCATTGCATTATCGGCAAAAAAGCCGGTAGCACTACGCTGTGAAAAAAGGCGGTCAAGCTCCTCGGAATAACGGGTTGCATTTTCAAAAGTATTAATTGACATAAAATCTCTCCTAAATATATTTTTTAAACTTTAAATATTTTAAGCTCTCCATAACCCTTGTAAAAAAGCAAGATTAGCAGGGTCATCTTCTGCCGCAAAGGCCAACTGAGAACCAATGCTTGCCTTTTGAGAGCTTTTTTGCTGTGATTTTGTTTTATCTGCCAAACGCTTTTGTGCAAGGCAGTAACGCAGGTATTCATCCAGCAATTTTGTTCTGCGAAGCTGTGCCGAAGAAAGCACGCTTTCGGGAAGCTTTTCGGCAGAAGTAAACTGCGGAAAGGCTTCCTTTAATTCGGCAAAGCCCAAATCATCTTCGGAATGTGAATCTTCAAGTGAAATTATATGCTCCGCAAGAGCTTCATTTCCTCCACAGCTTTCCAAAAGCTGTGCTTTACGCATATTTTTAGCCTCCGCTTCAAATTCACTTAAAGCTTCCGAAACACTAACCCCTTTATTTGCCGCTAAAGCACGAAGTCGATTATAATCATCGCTTATCTGATCATACTTCATTCCCTTTTGGGAAAGTACAGCGGCTTCTTCCGGGGTAAGCTGTAAAATTTTCTTATTGAATTTAACTGATATTTTGATATCATCGGTCTGAGGCTTTGTTTTCGCTTCATTTTCCGAACTTTTTTGTGCCTGGGGCTGTGGTTGACCCTGCGGCTCAGAATTTAATATATCTTCCATATCTTTACTCCTGTTCACTGCCGTCATAATTTAAGAAATTAAAATAATCCAAATTTTGCATTTTTTCAATTCTTAACGGCATTTTTTGGTACTCCACAGGCGGTTTGGACTTTGCTTTGCCGATAATATATCCGCAAGCAAAGAAAAACACGCCCATAAAAATAAATATAAATTGGCTCATTAGCTCCATCCTCCGCTGAAATCATTTTTCCGCAAACCCTCAAAGGCGGTATAAGGGGTTTCCATGTGTTTTTCGGGATGAAAAAATCTAACATCCTCAAAAGCATAACGGAGCGCATCACAAAGGTGATTATCACTGTCCTTAGGCATTCTTCTGCCGCTTTCTCCGGCAGATTCCTCATAGCAGTAGGTAGAAAGCTCTCTTATCATATTAACGCATTTATCATCAACAAAAATCTTGTATTCTGATATTCGGTCAATACCGTTTAAAATACTGTCTCTCCCCTTTACAGAAGGGGTTATTCTGCCTATCCCCAACCTTTTGAGGTCATCGTTTGACTTTGGCTCCGCACAATCGGCACGAATCCTTTCTTTTGAATATCCACGCTTTTTAATTTCATTGGCAATATCACAATTAAGCATCCGTGTCTTATAAAATTCATCATAGATATACAGTATTTTCTCCACGGGATTCACCATAAAAGCCACAAAAGCGGTGGGGTCATTGGTATAGCCGTAATCAAGACCAAAAAAGCTGCGCCAGCAATTCAGCTTTTCCGGCGGTATTTGCGGAGCTCCTACCTCCCAATTTTCAAAAACAAGACCTTCTGCAATACCCCAATTACCAAGACCTGCAACCTCATACTTACGGCGATTTGTACGCTTCATCCGTTCAAAAACGGCACGGTCGGTATCATCCAAAAATTCATTTATTAAATAGTTGGTTGAAAAGACCTTTATATCACTGCTTTCACGGTCAAAAAAGCGTTTTTTCAACCAATGAGCAGCGCTCCACGGATTAAAAGTAAGGGTGGTCTGTTTAAAAAGCGGTGACGGAACAGAACCACGAGGCATAGAAAGATCCAGCTTATCAAAATCCTCCTCATGTGCAAGCTCAAACGCCTCCTCCACCCAAACAAAGTTAAGGTAGCCTTTATTTACGGTGGTAGAAGCTAACTTCAATACATCATCAAACCCACGAAACAGGATTTTTTGACCCGTGGGCAGGTAGGTCATTTCCAAAGGACTTACGGTATTGCTCCAAAGATGTGAAACACCAAGTCTGCTTTGAGCCCATTTAAGCTGTGCAAATGTGGAATCACGGTGGGTATTCATAACCTGACGCACAACCAGCAAATTTGAATCGGGATAACGCATTATTCTAAAAATAAAATTAAGTGCGGTTGTTGCGCTTTTCTTTGAGCCTTTGCCCCCTTTGAGAACACGATAGCGCGCTTTGCATCCCCAAAAATCATCGTAGCCGCCTCCTACAATTTCAGAGAGCTTTATGCTCGAAGTCATCAATAATCATCACCGCCCCCGAAGAAGTGGGAGCATCGTCTGCCCGATCACTCACGATACTCCTCAGCTCCTTAATTGCCGAAAGGTCGCCCGATGCCGCTTTTTTATAAAGAGCTATCATAACGGCGGCCTTTCGTGTCGGCTTTTTCAAAACAAAGCCCTCATCTTTAAGTGATTGTTCTTCCGCGTATGAAAGTCTTTCATTAAGAAGCGATTTAAGTGTTGCTTTTAAAAGCTTATCACTTTGTTTCATAGGCGTTCCTCCTTTCGACAAATCTATCATACACGGGGTATATACGACATTCACCGACATTCAAATACAAATTCCCGCCATTTGCCGCCATTTGCCGCCATCCCTTATCCCAAAAAACAAAAAATCCGCCTTACCTTTTGGGTAAAACAGCCTTATATAAATTAAAACGGGAGAGCAATGCCCTCCCGTTTGTTACTATGATATTACATTTTTTTGGTAAGAAGCTTTTTAAGATATATCAAATCCTTTACATTTACAACACCATCACCGTTGCAATCTCCATCAGGTGAAATGGTACTTCCCTTTAAAATATTATTTCTTATAAATACCAAATCCTTTGAATTTACCTCTCCGTCACCCGAAGCGTCACACGCAACCGAGATGATTGAATAATTTATACCGTATTGTATTGCAAAATCCTTTGCGGGTGCTAAATAATAACAATTAATAGTTAAATTGTCACATCCACCAAAAGCATTATCTGCAATATAGGTTACGCTGTTCGGAATGGTTATGTTTTTAAGGCTTTCGCACATATAAAACGCCTGATAAGGCAACTGTTCAACATTGCCCTCAATTATTACATTTTCTATTTTATCACAGTAAACAAATGCAAAACCTTCAATTTTAGTGCATTTTTTGGAAAGCACAACCTTTTTAAGTGAAGCAGGAACATAATCTCTATTTACTCCGTAATAATAGGCACCGAAAATCCAACCAAAATGGTAATTTTCTTCTGTTTTACCGTCACCAACAAAAGGTAATGTTATGCTTTCAAGCTGATTACAGCCCGCAAAGGCACTTTTACCTATATTTGTAACACTATCAGGAACAATTACATTTGTTAAGCTACTGCAATCTTTAAAGGCATTTCCGTTTATAGTTGTAACACTACTTGGAATATCTATACCTTTAAGACTACTGCAACCCTCAAATGCGTACAAACCTATGCTTGTAACGGTTTCGGGAATGGTTATTTCTTTAAGACTGCTGCACCCCTTAAATGCTTCCATATCTATACTTTTTACATTTTTGGGAATATCTATAGTTTCAAGACTGGTGCAATTTTTAAACATAGCATAATTAATGGCTGTAATATAATCAGGCAGTTCTACATTTTTAAGACCGCTACAATCTTCAAACAAAGGATAATCAAATGTTTTTACGGTATCGGGAAAAGAAAAGCTTTCAAGACTGCTACAGCCGCAAAATGCGTAAGCTTTTATGTATGTAACGCTTTCGGGAATTGTTATATTTTTAAGACCTGAACAATTACGAAATGCCGAATGACCTATTGTTGTAACTTTATCGTGAATATATATAGTTTCAATCTTATCACAGCCTTGAAAATAATTGCCTATTACGGTATCCTCTTCAGGAATTGAAACCTCAGTTAAAAGCTTGCCGTTCAAATATAAATTTTGAGCATAAATCATTGGGTTTGCATCATATTTTCCAAACTCAATATCACACCAGGCATCTAAATCAGTTATATAAACATCTTTAAGATTTTTACAATATATAAACGCATAATCACCTATGCTTTTTACGCTGCTTGGAATATATATGCTTGTTAGTATACGGCAATTATCGAATGACCATTCACCAATACTCGTAATACCGTCAGGAATGGTTATTTTAGAAATTAAATAGCATCCAAAAAATGAATAATCGCCTATGCTTGTAACACCTTTTTCAATAATAACCTCTTTTATTGTTCTGTCATTATACCAAGGTGAGGTATTATCGGCATCAAGGCTATAATCTCCCATTCTGCCGTTACCCGAAATGGTAAGAACACCGTCCTCAAGTACCCATGTGCAATCACCTGTAATACCGCTTGTAGCCGCAAATGCGGTTAATGACGAAAGCGGTAAAGCGGTTAAGATTAATGCAATACAAAAAAATAAAGCGGCGAATTTTTTAAAGCTTTTCATTAGAAATAATCTCCTTTAAAATAACATATTAAAAATCGCAAGGCTTAGAAAATAAATATATAACTCCGTTCAGATTTTACCACGATTTTCTTCAAAAAGCAATATATATATTCAGCAAAACAAAAATGCCGTAACATAAGCCAATATGCCGAGCGTTATTTTTAAAACGCTCGGCATATATTCGTTTAATAAAGGGCTGTTTATTTAATTATTCGTAATCTACAACATCTACCCAGGAGAGTAAGAATTCACGCTCGTGAGCATTGCCTTTAACCGACTGTGAAGCTGCAACAATAGGCATCCATTTCTGAACATATTGGCGTGCGGTGTTGCTCTTTTTACAGAAAAGGTCAAGATACTTCTTTGCAAGTGCTTCATTTCCGTCAAGACAGAAAAGAAGATATGTTCTTGCAACATCGGCAGAAGCATTACCCTGTGTTGCGTGTGCCCAGTCAATTATATAGGGTACACCTTCGGGTGTGATTACAATGTTAGAGGGGTTAAAATCACCATGACAAACCTTTTTATGCTTAGGCATGCCCTCAAGGCGGGTGTGCAACTCATAACGGGTGGTGGCATCAAGGTCGGTCTCGCTTATTTTACGATTCATCTTATCCTTTAATTTGTTAAGAAGCGGGCAGATTTTAGAATGTGCACTAAGCTGAAGGTCAACAAACATTTCAAGATATTCGTCTTCCTTATCGGGATTTTTTGCCATAAGCTCTTCAAGGGTTTCACCCTCAATATACTCCGAAATAATAGACCATTTACCGTCTATCATAGTAACTTCCAAAACCTTGGGGGTGTTAAGTCCGGTTTCTTCAATACGAGCCTGATTTAAAGCCTCATTAAGAACATCCGCCTTAGAAAAATCCTCATTAAATACCTTAACGGTGCGGTTGCCGTCACGGTAAATTACTTTAGTGTCTCTAACCTTAATAACTTCAGCGTTTTTCATCAATTTCACCCTCCGTTAATTCTTTTTAGGCATATCGGCTTCTTTAAAATGCTTGCCGTAATATGCGTTAAGATACATCTGCTTAATTTCACTCATCAAAGGATAACGTGGGTTAGCACCTGTGCACTGGTCATCAAATGCCTGCTCAACCATATCGTCAAGACGGTCAAGGAAATCCTTTTCGTCTGCAACATAATCACGTATGGTTTCCTTAATGCCAACCTTTGCTTTAAGCTCATTTATAGCCTTGATAAGTCTTTCAAGCTTCTGAGCATCCGTCTTGCCGCCAAGACCCAGATAATCAGCAACCTGAGCATATCTTGCCAGCGTGTGGGGATGGTCATACTGAGAGAATGTACCCATTTTTGCAGGAGCTTCTGCCGCATTAAAACGGATAACCTCTTCAATCATAAGTGCGTTTGCAACACCGTGTGGCAAATGATGGAATGCACCAAGCTTATGTGCCATAGAGTGGCATACACCAAGGAACGCATTAGCAAATGCCATACCTGCCATAGTTGCGGCATTAGCCATTTTTTCTCTTGCCACGGGGTCGTTAGCACCGTTATCATAAGCACGTGGCAGATACTCAAAAATAATCTTGAGTGATTGCAGTGCAAGACCGTCGGTATAATCGGTTGCAAGCATTGCGGCATAAGCCTCCAATGCATGGGTAACAGCGTCAATACCCGAAGCCGCTGTAAGGCCTTTTGGTGCGCTCATATGAAGATCGGCATCAATAATAGCCATATTGGGAAGCAACTCATAATCTGCCAAAGGATACTTAATACCGGTGGTTTCATCGGTAATAACAGCAAAAGGTGTAACCTCACTACCTGTACCGGCAGATGTAGGAATAGCGATAAAGTAAGCCTTTTCACCCATTTTCGGGAATGTGTATACACGCTTGCGTATATCTACAAAGCGCATTGCCATATCCATAAAGTCAGCATCGGGATGCTCATAAAGAACCCACATAATCTTAGCGGCATCCATTGCAGAGCCACCACCCAATGCAATAATGCAATCAGGCTTGAATGCTGCCATTTGAGCAGCACCCTCTTTTGCGTTACCAAGTGTTGGATCAGGCTGAACATTAAAGAATGTAGTATGAACGATACCCATTTCATCAAGCTTATCGGAAATAGGTTTAGTGTAACCATTTTCATAAAGGAATGTATCGGTTACAATAAATGCTCTCTTTTTGCCCATAACCGAGCCCAACTCATCCAAAGCTACCGGCAAGCAGCCCTTTTTCATATATATCTTCTGCGGAGCTCTGAACCAAAGCATATTCTCTCTCCTCTCGGCAACGGTTTTAATATTTAATAAGTGCTTAACTCCAACATTTTCTGAAACTGAGTTTCCACCCCAAGAACCACAGCCCAAGGTGAGTGACGGAGCTAACTTAAAGTTATA
Organism: Oscillospiraceae bacterium; assembly: GCA_015065645.1. Classification (GTDB taxonomy): domain Bacteria; phylum Bacillota; class Clostridia; order Oscillospirales; family Acutalibacteraceae; genus UBA737. The sequence goes on from SVPW01000002.1 coordinate 41,043, forward strand.
AAGATCACCTATACCGCCCTGAGAAGATGGTGTGTTAACAAGTATACGGCAGGTTTTCATTCGTGCGGCAAACTCACTGAGCTTTTCGGTTTCGGTAAGCTCGTTAAGATATACGGAAGAGGTATGTCCGTAACCACCGTCTGCCACCAAATGCTCAGCCTTTTGCAAAGCATCCTCAAAATTCTTTGCCTTGTACATTGCAAGTACGGGGCTTAATTTTTCGTGAGCAAACTCTTCCGAAAGCTCAACACTTTCAACCTCACCTATAAGTATCTTAGTACCCTCCGGCACCTTAACACCTGCAAGAGAAGCAATCGTAGCCGCCTTTTGACCAACTATCTTAGCATTGAGTGCGCCGTTTATAATAATTGTTTTTCTAACCTTTTCGGTTTCTTCCTCATTGAGGAAATAGCAACCACGTGCGGCAAACTCAGCCTTTACGGCATCGTAAACACTTTCAATAACAATAACCGACTGCTCAGATGCACATATCATACCGTTATCAAAGGTTTTTGAATGAATAATAGAGTTTACAGCAAGTAAAATATCGGCTGTATCATCAATGATTGCAGGGGTATTACCTGCACCAACGCCCAATGCAGGCTTACCGCTTGAATAAGCCGCCTTTACCATTCCGGGACCGCCCGTTGCAAGGATAATATCTGCCTCTTTCATAACCATATTGGTCATATCAAGGCTTGGTACATCAATCCATGCAATAATATCTTCGGGAGCGCCTGCCTTAACTGCGGCTTCTAAAACAAGCTTAGCTGCCGCAATGGTGGAGTTCTTTGCGCGCGGATGCGGACTGATGATAATACCGTTTCTGGTTTTAAGAGCCAAAAGCGTCTTAAAAATAGCGGTAGATGTGGGGTTAGTTGTAGGGATAACAGCGGCAATAACACCGATAGGCTCAGCTATCTTCTTCATTCCGTAAGCTTTATCCTCTTCAATAACACCGCATGTTTTAGTATTTTTATAAGCATTGTAAATATATTCCGAAGCATAGTGGTTCTTTATAACCTTATCTTCAACAACACCCATTCCCGTTTCTTCCACAGCCTGCTTTGCAAGTGTGATACGGGCCTTATTTGCGGCAGATGCAGCCGCTAAAAATATAGCGTCTACCTGTTGTTGTGTGTAACCGGCAAATTTCTTTTGTGCGGCACGTACTCTGTTTATAGCCGCCTCTAATTTTTCAACGCCGTCTACAATTTCATAAACCTTTTCGTTCATAATTTTCCTCCTGATAAAAAATCCGTTTGCGAAATATGGTTTTGTTTTTAAATCAACGATTGTTATTATTTTAACATACCTCCACCCATTTGTAAATACAAAATTTTTATATATTTTTGCATATATTATTATATTTTCTGTTTTTTAACTTGAAAATTCGGCTTTATAACTGTAATATATACTTAAATTAAACATAAAAGGAAGATTTTATGCCTTTGGTATATTGGATTATTTTTATATTTATTTGTTTTATAAATCTTATTTCCGTAATAATCTGCATCCTTGATAAACACCGTGCCGTAAAAAAGGGCAGAAGGATAAGGGAACGCACCTTAATTCTGCTTTGTATTTTCGGCGGTTCACCATTTATGTATGCAACAATGATTTTTATCCGCCATAAAACACGGCATATAAAATTTATGCTTGGTATACCGCTTATATTTGCAATTCAGTTCACCTTGGCGTTATTTTTCATCAGTAAATACTTGACAATATAACATTTAAGCCATATAATATTATGCAGAAAACTTCAGGGCGAGGTGCAATTCCTCACCGGTGGTAAAGCCCACGAGCCTTATATATAATTTAAGGTTGATTCGGTCCAATTCCGAAGCCGACGGTACAGTCCGGATGAAAGAAGTTAAATGCACTTTTAATTTATTTGCATTTTTCACGCCCTCACTTTTTTGTGGGGGCTTTCTTTACGCCCTAAAACAGGAGGAATTTTATATGCCACAAAAAAACATTAAAAAGCTTGCAGTTTCTGCCATGCTTACCGCACTTGCTTTTTTGCTAACATTCTGTACTTCTTTTTTTAAGGTAAGCGGTTTTTTATCACTTGACCTAAAGGATGCCGTGCTTTCCGTAATTTCTCTTATGTATGGCCCGCTTTACGGAATTATATCTGTTTTGGCGGTAGCTCTGCTTGAATTTATCACCATAAGCTCAACAGGTGTTTACGGGCTCATAATGAACATCTTAGCCAGCGGTACATTTGTGCTTGTATGCGGTTTGGTTTATAAATTTAAGCGTGATTTTTTCGGTGCAATACTTGCAGGTATACTTACCGTTATTTCGGTAACAGCAGTTATGATTACGGCAAATATTTTTATTACACCATATTATCTTAAAATGCCAACTCAGGTAGTGCTTGATATGATATTACCTATACTTCTTCCCTTTAACCTCTTTAAATCTGTGCTTAATTCCTCTCTTATGCTTCTCATTTATAAACCTTTTACCACTGTTTTAAAGAAAAACAGGCTTTTAGATAATCAAAACGAAAAGGCATACAAAATGAATAAACGCTCTATTATACTTATTTGTGTTTCTGCACTTTTAGTAATTATTGCTATTTCTGTAATGATTTACTTGGGTATAGAAATTAAATAATTAATTATTTTCTCTTGACAAATCGTTATTTTGTGATAAAATACTTTTTGCAAACCGAATATTTCCTTATCAAGAGTGGTGGAGGGAACAGGCCCGTTGAAACCCGGCAACCTGTCTTTATGACAAGGTGCCAAATCCTGCGGAGAATCCGAAAGATGAGGCTTTTAACCGTCTCCTTTCGGGAGGCGGTTTTTTAATAGTTATTTTAAAAGAATTATAATATGAAAGGAAGTTTTTTAAATGGCAAAAATGCTTTTTACATCCGAATCTGTAAACGAAGGTCATCCCGATAAGGTGAGTGACCAGGTTTCTGACGCTATTCTTGATGCTATCATAGCCCAAGACCCCAAGGCCCGTGTTGCTTGCGAAACATTCTGCACAACAGGTATTGTTACCGTTATGGGTGAAATCACCACCACCGCACAGGTAGATATTCCTGCAATCGTACGCGAAGTTCTCTGTGATATAGGCTACAACGGTGCAGATGCCGGATTTGACGGCAACACCTGCGCTGTTATGACCGCTATTGACAAGCAGTCCCCCGATATTGCCTTAGGTGTTGACCATTCTATGGAGTTTAAGGGCGGTGAAGAGGATGTTTACAATCTTCACGGTGCAGGCGACCAGGGTATGATGTTCGGCTATGCTTGCGATGAAACTGCGGAGCTTATGCCGCTTTCCACCTCTCTTGCACACCACCTTTCAAAGAGACTTACCGATGTAAGAAAAGACGGCACTCTCCCCTATCTTCGTCCTGACGGAAAAACGCAGGTAACCGTTGAATATAATGACGGTGTGCCCACCCGTGTTGATGCTGTGGTTGTTTCCAGCCAGCACACTGCAGATGTTGAACTTGAGACCTTGCGTAAGGGCATTTTGGAAGAGGTTATAAAGCCTATTATCCCTGCAAATTTACTTGATGAAAACACCAAGTTCTATATCAATCCCACAGGCCGCTTTGTTGTAGGCGGACCTCAGGGTGATACAGGTCTTACAGGCAGAAAGATAATCGTTGATACCTACGGCGGTATGGCACGCCACGGCGGCGGCGCATTTTCGGGTAAGGACCCCACAAAGGTTGACCGCAGTGCCGCTTATGCCGCAAGATATGTTGCAAAAAATGTTGTTGCAGCAGGTCTTGCCAAAAAGTGCGAGGTTCAGCTTGCCTATGCAATAGGTGTTGCAAAGCCGGTATCCGTAATGATAGATACATTCGGCACAGGTACTGTTTCTGACGAAAAGATAGCTGAGGCTGTTTCAAAGGTATTTGACCTTCGTCCTGCCGCTATTATTGATACTTTACAGCTTCGCCGCCCAATCTTCCGCAAGACCACAAACTACGGTCATTTTGGTCGTGAGGATGCTGATTTCCGTTGGGAATACACCGATAGAGTAGATGCACTTAAAGCCGCAGTAAAGGCATAATTATAAAAAATGTCGGCCCCGTTTCGGAGCCGACTTTTTTTATAAACCAAAATTAAAAGTCAAAAACAGATAAACTAAAAAAGCGTATCGAAATGTTGTTGCAAAATGCCAAAATCCCCTTATAATATAAATTGTAAGGAGTGATATTATGGATTTTAAAAAATACTTGACCGATAATGTTTTAAAATTCTGGCTTGATAATGCTATTGACTACGAAAAAGGCGGTATTTTCACCTGCCTTGACCGTGAGGGTAAAATATACGGCGAAGAAAAAAGCGTTTGGTTTCAAGGCCGTGCACTTTACATTTTCTCTTACGCTTACAACAATGTAGAAAAAAATCCTGAATATTTAAAGGCGGCAGAAGCAATTTACAAATTCTTGCCCACCTGCACCGACACCGACGACAGAATGTTCTTCACCGTTACCCGTGACGGTAAGGAAATTCAAAAACGCAGATACTATTTTTCAGAAACCTTTGCCGCAATAGGATGTTGTGAATACTACCTTGCAACAGGAAATGAGGAGGCAAAAAGTAAGGCGGAATACTATTTTGATACCGCCTACAACATATACAAAGACCCCTCCCTTTCAGCACCTAAATTCAACCCCGAAAATGTGCGTTTACATTCCCTTTCACCCTCTATGATTATGCTTTCTACCGCACAGGTGCTTAGAAAGATAGACAAAGAAAAGTATGACCCAATTGCAAATGAAAGCGTAAAGCAGATACTTATGCACCTTACCGATAAGGGACTGCTTGAAAATGTAAGTCCGGAGGGTGAATTTGTAAATACCCCCACAGGCCGTATTGTAAATCCCGGTCACAGCCTTGAAGCCGCTTGGTTTTTAATGAGTGAGGGTATGTATACAGGCGATAAGAAGCTATTGGAAACAGGTAAGGACATAATTGATATTTCTATGAAATTAGGTCTTGATAACGGCGGTATTATTTCTTTCTGTGACTGCTTGGGTCACCCCGCAGTAGCACTTGAATGGGATATGAAGCTTTGGTGGCCGCAATGTGAAGCAATTATTGCAAACCGCCTATGTTTCGAGCTATTCGGTGAAGAAAAATACTTAGAGCAGTATAAAGATTTACTTGAATATACCGATAAATACTTTGCCGATAAGGAGTGCGGCGAATGGTACGGCTATTTGCATTATGATTCCACCGTTGCCAACACATTAAAGGGTAATATTTTCAAAGGTCCGTTCCACCTGCCAAGAATGTTAATGATAGTGGATAAAATAGAAAACGGAACATATAACGGTCTGTAAAACAATATTTCCACATAAAAAACCTCATTCACTTCATATATTGAGTGAATGAGGTTTTAATTTTTTTACTATTCAAAAATTAAATATTGAAAATTAAAGATTATAATACTTATCAAATTCAGCAGGATGCGGAATTGCGGCAAGCTGTCTGCATTCAGCACGCTTTGTCTTAATAAAGTTGCGAATAAGCTCTTCGGGGAATACTCCACCCTCAGTAAGATAAGCAAAATCCTTTTCAAGGCAATCAAGAGCTTCATCAAGAGATACAGGAAGACCCTGAAGCTTTGCTTTTTCCTCCTCAGGAAGATTATAAAGGTTCATATCATAAGGACCCCAACCGTTTGCATGAGGATCTATCTTATTCTTAACACCATCAAGACCTGCCATAAGTATTGCTGCATAGCAGAAATAAGGATTGCAGGTAGCATCAGGATTACGAAGCTCAAAACGGCGCTTATCAGGACTCTTTGCATAAGCGGGAATACGGATAACCGCACTTCTGTTAGAGGTTGCATAGCCCACAGTTACAGGTGCCTCAAAACCGGGAACCAAACGCTTAAATGAATTGGTGCTGGGGTTAGTGATAGCACAAAGAGAACCAATATGCTTTAAAAGACCGCCAATGAAATAATGAGCAGTTTCACTAAGGTGTGAATAACCATTATCATCAGAGAATACGGGCTGACCGTCCTTGAAAAGAAGCATATGCACATGCATACCGCTACCTGCTTCACCATAAATAGGCTTAGGCATAAAGGTTGCACTTTTACCGTATTTAAGAGCAGTATTATGAATAATATACTTTATCATCATTGTAGCATCTGCCATGTGAACAACCTCACCAAGCTGAGGCTCAATTTCAAACTGACCCGAAGCCGCAACCTCTGGATGATGATAATTTATTTCAATGCCTGCATCCTTCATAAGCATACACATTTCACTACGGCACTCATAAGAGGTATCAAACGGCTTTGCAATATGATAGTTCTTCTGCTTTGCAACTACAACACCGTGACCCTCATTACCCGAATTCCAATATGACTGCTTAGCATCAACAGTAGCACCTATGTACTGACCGTCAACATTCCAGGTGACATCATCAAAAAGATAAAACTCAAACTCAGGCAATATCTTCATTTCATCAGCAACACCGCTGTTTTTCATATATTCAACAGCAGCCTTTATGATGTTACGGGGATATTGTGCCAAAGGACGGTTTTCAGGAGTGTCAATTATCATTGCATTACCTGTCATTGAAAGGGTTGGAATATCGCAGAAAGGATCAATCACGGCAGTATCAGGATCGGGAATAAATACCATATCGCTTTTTTCAACCACTGCATAACCGTAGTTAGAAGCATCAAAACCGATACCGCTTTTCATGGTGTCCTCAGAAAAGTTTTCTGCAGGAATGGTAACATGACGGTACTGACCGTTAATATCTACCATTTTGAAATCGACCATTTTTATGTCATTTTCTTTAATAAGCTCAAGAATATCGTGAACAGTTTTTGCCATAAAATCATACCTCTTTTTCTATTTATGATATTAAATTTAATATAACAAATTTTTCTATTTTTGTCAATATATCGTGTTGAAAATGTTTGTATTTTAACAACATATTGTAAAAAGTATGATTTTTCATCTATTCAATCTTTAAAATATTTAAGATTTATCGTAACATCCTCGTTATCAGTTGCAAGTATCATAATGGGCGAAATACTTGTAAGCCCCTCAACCGTGCCGTCAGCATTTGATATAGCGGTTTGCTGTTTAAAGGATTCATATTCAGTAACCGAATTTCCAACCTCAAGCTGTATATCCTTATAAGTAACAGAACATCCCTTTTCAGCCGTTCCGTCTGCAATAGCGTATACAAAAATAACTAAAATACAGTTATCGTTTGGTTTCTCAGGAATAATTCCTGTCTTTTCTATATAAGAATATTCTTCGTTTGATAATACTTCGGGAGTATTAATAAACGAACCTGCTAATTGATTTGTTGACTTATCATACCAACCAATACGAAGATTTGCTTTATTGTTAGATGAACACTTCGCCCAACCCGATACCGTAACGGTATCTCCTGCGTTTAAGCCGTAAAGAGATATAGTTGCAAATCGGTATGTTCCGGCAACAAGATTTTGAGCAACGGTTATTTCATTTTCCGTCACATTCATAATATCCGACTGACCACCCGATTTTCCTCCGTTAATATTAAACAGATTTTTCCCGAAACGGCTCACCTTAATTCTCGAAAAATCGCTTACAACATCACTTGTCAAGCTCACATTAAGGTTGTGTTCGGCAGAGCTGACATCATTAACATGAATTACTTTTCCGCTTGCAGTCGCCTTTTGTGTTTCAGCAGCCGCCTGCCCTGCTTTAAAAACCTTAATGGTATTTTCCGCAATAGTTCTTATTTTAAAATCAAAAGCGGCAGTATTTATTTCAGCAGGTGTTATATCCTTTATTTTGGATTTTTTCCCCGCTTCAAATACCTTAATCTCATTTTCTGCAATTAACACCAATTTTTCCGAAACACTCATTCCTCAACACTTCCTATGAGCTGATTTTGAATTTCAATAATTTTATCAAGTGCCTTTTCAATGCTTTTGTTTGAAATTTCAAGGAAGGTTATATGCAAATATGGTGGATAGGGTGTTATAACCGTTTCTCTAATATCTGTGATAATAAAAGTATCATCGGTTTCCGTGTTCAGATATAAATCACCAACATTTGCAGTGGCAAGTTCGTGTGATTTTTCAACAGGTATAGCCATCAACAATCCATACAAATCCGAATGTTCAACCTCAGTACCTGTAAAAACCTTAACCCCCTTTTTCATCAAAGCCGCACTTGCGGCGGCAGCTAAAGCCGATTCGGTTGCAGAGGCTGCACTCTCCTCTGCGTTTCGAGCAGCCTTTTTTGCCGATTGCTCAAGGCTTGTCAGGCTCTCACGGCTTTCATCAAGCTTACCGCTTGCAAACGGCACACCTTTGAAATAAACACTTACCGGAACGCTTAAAAGCTCCATTTCGGTCTTGCTTTCAGCATTTAACAATGTCACCACCAAAACAATCTTTGCCTCACCGCCTAAGCGTGTTATATTCTCCCCTAACGGCAGAGTAACTGTTTCCCCTGTAAAGGGGGCAGACTCTGTGCTGTAAAGCGCTCCGCAACTATCAAAGCAATCAAAACGGTACTTTAGTTCCTTGCTGTCATCCGCTTGCTGCTGTATCTTTTCAAGTAAAGCCTCTTCAATAGTAAATAAAAGCTGCGTAGCGTTATGCTCGCCCGCAATACCTGCAAACTGACGGGCATTAGGCGTTACCGCATTTTCATTCACCGTAAATTTAATTTCTCTTATCATACTTATACTCCTTTTAAAATTTAAAAATTCATAACTCAATTAAATAGTTATTTACAAATTAATACCTCCCCCATATACGAAAAACAGTTGACATACTTTAACTTATATGCTATTATTTATTCGCTTAGAGTTTATGTTAATCAACTTTATTTCCTATTATAGTTTGAGTTATTCAACTTGTCAACCTTAAAAAGTTGAACTACATAAACTTTGTTTAGATTACACAATACAGAAACGGAGTATTTATATGTTTTATGACAGATTTGTTGAAATATGCAAACAGCACAACGTATCACCCTCACAAGTGGCAATAAGATGCGGATTTAATAAATCAAGCATTACAAGCTGGAAGAAAAACGGCTATACACCACGACAAGAAATTTTAATAAAAATCGCCGATTATTTTAATGTAACGGTTGATTTTTTGCTTGGCAACCAACAAAATGAATCTACCGTAATTAGTGATGAAGATATTAAAACCGCATTATTCGGCGGTGATAAGCCTGTAAGTGATGAAATGTGGGATGAAGTTAAATCCTATGTTGAGTATTTAAAAACCAAATATCAGAATAACTAAAAAAATCCCTTTTGCAATCCATAAAAATTGCAAAAGGGATTAAATATTTTTTACTTGAAATTAAAGATTTTTCATTTTGTTTTCCAAAATTTCTTTAATAACAGCAGGGTCACCTGCACCTCTAAGCTCCTTCATACAAGCACCAAACAATGCCTGCATTGCTTTAAGTTTACCGTTTTTATAGTCTTCAACAGCTTGTGAGTTTTCACCTATAACCTTATCAATAGTGCTTTCAACGGTGGAAAGGTCAATCTTTCTGTCAAGACCCTTTTCCTTACAATAAGCAACGGGGTCAACATCGTCCTCTACCACTGCAATAAGCACCTTTTTACCTGCGTTGCGGTTAATTTTGCCGCTATCAACCATTTTAATAATAGCAGAAAGCTTTTCAGCCGTTACGGTAAGCTCATTAATTGATTTACCATCCTTGCGGAGAATACCGGCACAATCAGTAAGAATCCAAGCAGCAGTATCCTTTGGATTGCAACCCATGGCAACTGTATCATCTAACAATTTGCTTAATTGATGATTTCCGATAAGCATATCAATTTCCTTATCGGAAATGCCTGCTTCACGGTATGCTTCAGCCTTTTCATCAACAGCCTCAGGCTTACTTGCCTTAATCTGCTCAAGCCATTCATCATCAATTATAATTGGCATAAGGTTGGCATCGGGGAAATAACGATAATCTGCTTCTGTTTCCTTATTACGCATTGCAAATGTTTTACCGCTTACATCATCAAAACGCCTTGTTTCCTGAACAAGCTCTTCGGTTTCAAACTCTAAAGCATCCATATGACGCTGTGCTTCATAACGAATTGCACGCTCAATAGCCTCAAAGGAGCTCATATTCTTAATTTCTGTACGAACACCGAACTCCTCACTTCCCTCAGGTCTAACCGAAATGTTTACATCACAGCGCATTGCGCCCTCTTCACATTCGGAAATGCCGCCTGAACGGAACATTGATTTAAGCTTATTAAGATAGGTTACAACCTCCTCAGCACTGCGAAAATCAGGCTGAGTAACTATCTCTATAAGCGGTACACTTGTACGGTTAAAATCAACAAATGATGATTTACCGCTGTGAACAAGCTTACCTGCATCCTCTTCCATGTGGATCTGCTTAATGCGAATATCACGGGAACCCTGAGAAGTTTTAAGTGTAACACAGCCGTTTACACATATAGGGTTATTTATCTGTGTTATCTGATAAGCACAGGGAAGATCGGGATAATAATAATTCTTTTTATCAAAGGTTGTGTATTTATTAATATCACAGTTAAGCATAAGACCTGCTGTAACAGCCAATTCCACTACTCTTTTGTTCATTACGGGAAGCATACCCGGCATTCCGCTGCAGGCAGGACAAACACAGTCATTAGGTTCTTTCGGAGAAGAATGACCGCCGCAAGAACAGAATATTTTTGATTCGGTGCTTAACTCAACGTGTGTTTCAAGACCGATAACCAATTCGTAATTCATAGCTTACTTACCTCCCCTTTCAACACAAGCCGCCAAGCTTAAAAGTGTGCTTTCGCCAAAATGCTTACCCAAAAGCTGAACACCGCCGCTAACTAAAGCAGGTGTACCGATAAGGTTTGCAACTGCGGTAAATACACTTTCATCAAAAACCTTACCAAAAGCCGATGCTATATCATACTTTTCATAAGAAGCCTTACTGCATACGGGGGTTAAAACCGCATCGTAATTTTCCATAAGCTTTTCAAAGCTTTCAGCCACAACACGGCGCACTCTGAGCGATTTATCAAAGCAATCCTTATAACGGTTTTTGGAAAGAACATCCGAACCATAAAGAATAACAGCCTTTGTTAGGAAATTAAAACCTTGGGTTCTGGTATTTACATACAATTCATCAATATTTCTATATTCCTTTGCACGATAACCGTACTTAACACCGTCATATCTTGAAACATTATTACAGGTTTCAGCAGTCATAAGAATCTGCCAAGCCGTATTTGCTATGCCAAAAAAGTCAACCGATATTTCCTCAACCTCAACTCCGTTTTTACGAAGTTCATCTGCAAAGGTGTTTACCTTTGCTTTGGTTTCATCATCTGCCAATTCAAGCAGTTCTTTTACAATACAAACCTTTCTTTTTGAAACATCATTTTGAATGGTATAATCATAGCTTTCATTTTTAAGGCTTGTTCCATCCTTTTCATCATGACCGGAAATAACCTCAATAATTTCCTTTATACCATCAGCATTAGCCGCATAAACACCTATCTGTTCACCCGAAGCGGCACATGAAATAACACCATAGCGTGAAACCGTACCATATGTGGGTTTAAGAAAATCCACACCCGAAATTGCTGCAGCACGCCTGGTACTGCCGTTCATATCAACACCTAAAGCCGCCTTAACACTACCATTTGCAACAAGCTGAGCAGCAGCGCCTTTAAGCTCCTTTTCTTTTTCGGAATAATATGAAAACTCACCCATAAGGTCAAGGCCAAACTCACCAACATGTGTTTTTCCTGAAATTTTATATCCCTTTTCTTCAAGATTAACAACCGCCTGTGCACTGAAAAGCGGCTTAAATCCTTCTAAAATGCGTGAGCCTGCAGTTGCCGGAACATCCTTAACAAGAATTGTATCATCAACCGCAATATTTCCGTTTTCACAAATTTGAGTTGCATAATATTTCATTTCAAACACCTCACTTTACAAGTCTTGGTACCTGCCAGCTGTCATCGTTGCGTTCGGGAGCGCCAAGGAGCAGGCTTTCTCTGCTGAAAGGTTGCTTACGAACATCCTCACGAAGCACATTGGTCATAGGCATAACATATATCATCTGTTCAACATTTTCTGTGTTCACATCTTTAAGAGCAGCTTCATTTTCACCCATCATCTTAAAAATATCCTGCATAACAGCTTCCTCTTCCTCTGTAAGAGAAATCTGATTCAGTTGCTGTGCATTTGAGAATGTGGAACGCTTACCCTGTGACTGCTTTGCGGAGCCATTACCTGCCGCACGACCTGCAAGAACACTACCGTTTCCAAGCAGATGAACATCCTCAAGCTGTTGATTGGAAACTTCACTTGGAGCACCAAGAAGCAGATCCTGTGCATTACCGTTAAGCGGGAATGCAATAACATCAAGTATCTTTTCCTCATCGGTAAGAAGCATTACCATTCTATCAATGCCGGGAGCCATACCTGCATGAGGTGGAGCACCGTATTGGAATGCTGTATAAAGTGCATTAAAGCGTGATTTAAGCTCTTCTTCAGAATAGCCTGCAATATCAAACGCCTTTTTCATAATATCTATATCATGGTTACGAACCGCACCCGAAGCCAACTCAATACCATTACATACCAAGTCATATTGGTAAGCCAAAACCTCTGTAGGCTCCTTATTAACAAGTGCATCCATACCACCCTGAGGCATAGAGAAGGGGTTGTGGGTAAAGATTGTATCCCCTGTTTCCTCGTCAAGCTCATACATCGGGAAATCAACAACAAAGCAGAATTCAAAGGAATCATCACCAATAAGGTCAAGCTGTTCCTTTGCGGCAAGCCAGGTACGGATAGCACCCGCTTTTTTCTCGGTATCATTCTTCTTGTCATCACAAATAAAGAAGAGTGTTTCTCCCTCTTTCACACCTGTAATTTCAATTATTTCTGCTTTTTTGGAATCACTTAAAAACTTAGCAATTGGGCCTATAAACACACCATCTTTAAGGGTGATATAGCCAAGTCCGCCAAGTCCAACCTCAGCAGAGGTTGCATATTTAAGGGAATCCTCAAAGAATTTGTTTGATTTACCACGGCAATCGGCAACAATTCCACGAACAGGTCTACCCTTAAATGCGGGGAAATTTACATCGGCAAAAAAGTCGGTCAAATCACATATAATAAGCGGATTGCGTAAATCGGGCTTATCCGAACCGTATTTCATCATAGCATCAGCATAGGTAATACGGCGGAAAGGCTTTTCGCTTACCTTTTTATCTGAAAATGTTACAAATGTATCGTGAACAACATCCTCACAAACATCCAAAACCTCTTCCTGTGTTGCAAATGCCATTTCAAAGTCAAGCTGATAAAATTCACCCGGTGAACGGTCAGCACGGGCATCCTCATCACGGAAACAGGGAGCAACCTGGAAATATCTGTCAAATCCGGATACCATTAAAAGTTGCTTAAACTGCTGCGGTGCCTGAGGTAAAGCATAAAATTTACCCGGATGCTTACGGCTTGGTACAAGGAAGTCACGTGCGCCCTCAGGTGAGGAAGCTGTGAGTATTGGGGTTTGCATATCAAGAAAACCCTTATCCTCCATCTTGTTTCTTAAATGACGAATTATCTTTGAACGGATAACAAGATTTTCATGGTTTTTGGGATTACGCAGGTCAAGATAGCGGTATTTAAGGCGAAGCTCATCCTTGCTCAACCTTGAAGCTCTTACATCAAACGGGAGCATATTTTTGGATTTGCCAAGTACCTCAAGACTATCAACTACAAGCTCAACATAACCTGTTTCAATCTTGGTATTTACAGTTTCAGCGTCACGCTTTTCAACCACACCGCTTACCGAAATTACGGTTTCACGGTTCACATTTGCAAGCAGAGATTCATTATGAATAACCACCTGTGTTACGCCTGTGTAGTCACGTAGGTCAACAAATATAACGCCACCGTGGTCACGAATAACATCTACCCAGCCTGCAAGCTGAACAGTCTGGCCGATGTGCTTATCACGGATATCGTTACAGAATAGTGTTCTATACATGATACATACCTCCTAATTTTCTCAAAAAAAATAAACGTCCCGGGAATATAAAATATTCCCGGGACGAGTAAAACAAGTTTAACCCGCGGTGCCACCCGCATTGATACGCATAAGCGTACCCTCTTTTAAATATTAAATTCAAAGTCAACCGTGGAGTGTTCCCAAGCTTACTACTCATCTCAAATGCGCTTTCAGTCGGTGACGCATTCTCCCTGACAGACTTTCCACAAAAGCCGAGTCTCCATGCGTATTATAGCAAAATACCGCCGCTTTGTCAACAATATTTTTAACGGTAAATTGATACAATATTCATTAATACACACTTTTACAAATATTGACTTATTTTTCATAATGTGATAATATTTACTTGTAAAATAAAAATTTGGAGTGAAAAATTATGTTTTGCAAAAATTGCGGTGCACAACTTCCTGATGAAACTTTGTTTTGTGTAAGATGCGGTGCGGATTTAATGCAATCAAACCCCTATCATCAGCAACAGCAGTATCAACAACCACCTTATCAGCAACCCTATCAATAACCTTACACTCCTTCAACACATCAACCTGCACAAGGCTTTGCAATAGCATCACTTGTTTTGGGTATTGTATCTTTTTTGATTTTTGCAATTATTGCAGGGCCCTTGGCAATCATTTTCGGAGTAGTTGCTAAAAATAAGGGTAACAGAAGCTCTATGGCAACCGCAGGTATTATATGCGGAATTATAGGTATTGTGAGCTATTTTATTATGATAATTTTATTACAAAATACTATTTTTGCTCTATTTTAAATAACACTACAAAAACGGGATGTCTAATCATGAAGACATCCCGTTTTTTGTTTCTATTCACAAATTAAAATGCACCATCTAATTCCTCTTTTTCAGGTGGGAAATAGCTATGCCTTGCACTTTGTACAAATTTAATTTGTTTTTCTCCTTTTACAGCATTAAACAAAGCCATAACGGTTTTTGGCGGACAAACATAATCGCCTAAATAGCAATGAATTTGTATGGGACATTTAATATGCATACCTTGTGCTACGGTATCAAAATACCTAAGCCCTTCGGCAAATTTGGGCCGCCATCCCTTTAGATAACCCTGTGCTTCGGCATTAAGGTCACAAAACCATGGTTTATAGGCTATAAGCTCGGTTACATCACGGTCATGAGCCGCAACGGTTACAGCCTGCAAAGCCCCCTGACTTCCACCAACGGATATAATATCCTTTCCGTTCCATTCGGGTAAGGATTTAACATATTTAAGGGCTATAAGATTTCTTATCATCATTCCCCTGTAATATGTTGTCATATTAGAAGCGTTTTCTTCATCACTAAACCCGTAAAAAGAAAGCTCACTGCCGTATATTTTTTCAAGTTCACTGTCACTCTTATCATTCTCAAAGCCGTGTGCATTAAAGCAAGCGCAGATTTTATTTTCATCATATTCATAATATGCTGCATGAATTCCATATCCCAAGAAAGAAATACGGATTGGATACTTTTCACCGCCCAAAGGAATTGTAATACATCCGCTTGCATTTCTTCCAAAAGGTGTTTTAACCATCACCTCATATTCTCTAAAGCCTTCACGATTATCCCTATCCTTTTCCTTTAAACAGACAACCTGCGTTTCAAATTCCGCAACGGTTTTTTCTATCTCTGCCCAATATTCATTAAAATCATCAGGCAAACAATCAGAATATGAAAGGGTGAGAACATCAGCTCCGGCAGATGAATCCAATGGATCAAAGCCTTCTATCTCCTTACCGTCACCATCAAGTGCAATACAATTAAGATGAACAAATCCTGCTCTTTCAAGGTAATATTTAAGTGTTAACGGCTTTTCTGCAGTAATTTTTGCCTTGCCGTTAATTTTTTTGCCATCATCACCCTGCATTTCCCATTTTACATTTTTACAATCTATATTCTTGCCATCTTCCCTTGCAAAAACAGTAAATATTATCTCCTCACCGCAGGTATATGAAAGTGGATTTTTATTAGTAAAGCACTTAAAATATTTCGCCATTTATATCTTCCTTTTCATAAAAATACAGCCTATCAGCTAACCCTTACGCATAATTTGGTAATACCAAATTATGCGTAATAATTTTTTCCCTTTATCAATCAGCAATCAACACCGAAAAAACAAACTCTATCTTTTTATCATCTAATTGATATTTTTTACTTATAAACGGTCCGCAGGAATTAGAGCCCAAGCCTGAAACCTTATAATCCACCCTTAAATGGGTCATATTATCAAGCTTTAATTCATCGGTATGCTCAGCCCTTTTCAAAGCAGATGTGCTGTAACGGGAAACATTAAATTCAAATTCATTTTGAGAAATAAATTCCAATTTGCCGATTTTAAGCATTTTTGCAAAGTTATGATTTCCATGCTCTTGCGGACGCACATAATTTACATACTCACTCAAAGCATCGCTTTCATACATTCCCACCTTAGATGCATGGCAAAGGTCACAATAGCTTTCATAAGGTCCGTTAGCAAAATATGTAAATGTATTTATACTTTCGGGCATTGAAATTTCAAATCCCAATCGGGGTAAAAACACCGTATCTTTCCTTACATTACCATTAATTTCAAAATCTATTCTGCCGTTTTTATAAACAGTTATTTGCTGTAAATACCTGAAATAAGGCAATCTTGAAACTCCGGCTAAGGAACAATTTGCAATAATTTTTCCGTTTTCAATTTTACATTCATACACTTTGCTAAATTGGCAATCAATATTCTCACCCTGCCAAATATTAACATTTGCCCAAAGAGGATGTATATTTTTGTCATTATCTGTCGGGGCCCTATATGAAGTAAGGGAAATCTTATCTGCAAGATGCTCTACACCGCAAACCTTTATGCTTGTAAAGGCAGCATACTGCTTTGAAAAAATATAACTGAAATTTTCACCTTTGGCATAAATATTATATTTATCCTCAAAAAGCTCTGCCTTTTGTGAATCGGTTTGAATAATAACCTCAAAATCCAATTTATGCTGTGTTTGGGCATAGGTTTTACCGCACCTTGTAAGACTGCAGTTTAAAAATGCACCGTATTTACACTTCGCCTTTTCATAAGGAATTTTAATCTCTAAATATTTATGCGGTTCAAGCTGTAACTCTATTTTTTCCTTTTTTACTATATCGCCGTCAATCTCAATAGCATATTCAAATTCATATTCACAAAGATTGGTGAAATCCAAACGGTTATAAACCGTTAAAACATTATCCGAATATGAGGTTCTTATGGGTTGATATGCCGCTTTTGCCTCTAATGAGCCTGCCTTAAAGGAACGGTCAGCAAACACCAAACCATCACAGCAGAAATTGCCGTCATGGGTGATTTCACCCTCAAAATCTCCACCGTATTTTTCGGTGCCGTTTTGCGTTACAACATGGTCTGCCCATTCCCAAATACAACCCCCGATAAGCTTTGGATATTTATCAAAAAGTTCATTATAATCCCAAACATCACCCGGTCCATTACCCATTGCATGAGCATACTCACACAATAACACAGGCATATCTATTTCGCAAGTTTTGGCAAAATCCTCAACCTCCTCAAGTGAAGGATACATTCTTGAATAAACATCGGCATTATGTATCTCACCCTTGCGTGAGGCATCCTCACAATGAACAAGTCTTGTTTTGTCACGGTTCTTTGTCCATTTTATCATTTTCAAATGATTTCTTGAATGACCGCTTTCATTACCTGTAGACCAGAATATAATTGAGCAATGGTTTTTAAAAAGCTCAACCATTCTTTCCATACGCTCAATATGTTCCTTTTCCCAATCGGGATTAGTGCCTGGCCAAATAGAATCATCCATATCAAACTTATAAGCAACATTAGGCAATCTTCTTAAAAAACCGTGGGTTTCAATATCGGTTTCGCAAATCACATAAAAGCCCAATTCATCACACATTTGAATGAATTTTGGTGTTGGCGGATAATGCGCCGTTCTTACACAGTTGATATTAAGCTCTTTCATAAGAAGCAAATCTCTGCGAAGCTCTTCATCGGTTTGGCACCAACCCGAAAATTTACTTGTATCGTGATGATTAACACCGTGAAGCTTTACGGCAACACCGTTTATTAAAAGTGCATATTCATTTGAAATTTCTATCTTTCTAAGCCCTGCTTTAAATTCAATTATCTCACCGCAACAGTTAATAACAATATCATAGAGAAATGGCTTCTCTGCATTCCAAAGTATTGGATTTTGAGGTGCAAAAGAGAATTCACCATCTATTTCGGTATCAAACAAAACATCATTTTGCGCAATTATTTTAAGGCCTGCCTTTTTATCTGTTTTAATTATAAAGCACCTATCATCCGAAAAAATTTCAATATCCCTTATATGCTCATTTGGTCTGTTTAAAATATAAACATCCCTGAATATGCCGTTATACCTAAAAGCATCTTGATCCTCTAAATAACTGCCAACACACCATTTAAGCACCTTAACGGTAATTTCATTTTTACCCTCACACAAAAAATCGGTAATATCAAACTCTGCTTGCAAATGGCTACCCTGAGTAAAGCCTACATACTTACCGTTAATGTAAAGATAAGCGCAGGAAGAAACACCTTCAAATACAAAATAATATCTTCCACAAAGGTTTTCTGCATAAAATTCACGCCTGTAAACACCGCAGGGGTTATCATCAGGCACAAACGGAGGGTCAACCGGATAAGGATAGTTTATATTGCAATAATTAGGATTACCGTAACCCTTTAATTGCCAACAGGACGGAACCTCAATACTATCCCATTTCTCTATTATTTCGGGAACATCTATATCCCTTTCAAAATAAGCAAAATCCCACTCACCGTTCAAGGTAAAACATTTTGAAACACCCTTTGGAATATAATAACTTCTGGGCTTTAACCTATTTTCACTTGTTTTTAAAATATTTTCATAATTACGGATAACAATCACCTGTTTCTTGTTTTTCAAAGCTTTATAATTCTTCGTCTTTCAGCGGAAAGCTGAAAATTTGCGGTTTTACCTGATCACAAAAAACATTTAAAACACAGCTATCAAGAGAATATACATCTGTGGAAATTTGTGATTTTTTATAACCCTCATCTTTTCTGAAAAAACGATAACCGTATTCGGAATTATTCCAAAGCTGAAGCTTTGCATTGCATGCTTTATAAAATTCCAAAACGCCGCAGTTATTCCACCCGTGATTCGCAATCTGCACCGCATCACAGGAAAGCTCTTCCCTTTTTTGCTCCAAAAGAATACAGCTTATCCTATCGGTCATATCACCTGTGAAAATTATACTTTGACCTTTAAACTCAAGCTTAAAAACCAAAGAAGAATCGGATATAGAAGAAAAGCTCTCATTTTTTGGTGCATATAATATCTTTGCCTTTACAGAGCCAATGCTATATTCATCATCGCTATTTGCAGTGATAAGCTTAGCTCCTGTTTTTGCAAATTCATCTTCTAAAAGATTTGAGTAGCAAGTATCATTATCAAAATTCAAAAATCTTGCGTTTTCGGGGAAATTATAAATTATTTTTTCAATCGTTATAAACCCTGAAATTTCTGTATTTTGATAAGTTTCAAGGAAACGATTGTTATGTTTATAAGAATTTGTTACAAACCAAGCGGCAACCGTAACATTACGGCAACCGAGTGCATCTGCCATTTCGTTATATAATTTTTTAATTAAAACATCATGCTCAAAATCATCCCAAAACTCTTTCCTCCAACCGCCATCAATAACAATCAGTTTATTTTCCGGAGTTTTAATCATAAAAATCCTGTCACTTATACCGCTTGCAATTATTTGGCAATCTTTAGCATCAAAATTCTTTTCTTTTGGTATTTCAACAGGAAATTCCACATAAGACATTTTAATTCCATTGCAAAAAATATTTCTTTTTACGCAATCCATATTATAAAGGTCGGTGCTTATTTTTGTTTTGCCGTAACCCTGATATTTATCGGAATATTTAAAGCCAAATTCAGAATTATTCCAAAATAGAACAGTGGGTTTTACCATATCATAAAATTCGGGAGTAGCCGCACCCCAACCGTGATGTGATACCTGCATACAGTCACTTTTAAGAAAATCACCGTACATTTTTACGCAGGATGTACTTGGAATTTCACACATATCACCAAGCCACAGCATACTCGAATTTTTATATGTCATTTTAATTATTATGGAAATATTATTATTGTTGTTAAACATTGCAGGCATATCGTCATCCTGAGTGTGAATAACCTCAAACAAAAAGCCCGAAAGATTTAATTTCATACCATCGTGAGCCTTTATTTGAACAGCATTATATTTCTTAAAAGCCTCACGGCAGATATTTTCATATTTCACGGTATCATAAATTTTAAAAGGGCAGTTATAAAATATCTTTTCATAAGGGAATTTAATCCCTGCATCTCTATGCCAATTTTCAAGATTTTCCTGCATTTCACAAAGCTGCTCAGGCGTTGTATCCTTTCCGCCCTCAATCAAGTGATTATTGCAGGGGAAATTATATAATATCTGGCTTATCTCAAACTTTTGAGCCAAAGGCATGGTATGTAAAAATTCAAGAACACGGGTATGATCTGTATGAGCGTGTGTTACTATCCAGAGTGAAACCTTGATAATCTCATCTCCGCCCAAAATTTCACGCATTTCATCATACATCTGCCCAAGCAGATCGGTATAAGAACAGCGTGACCAATCCTCTATACGCCAGCCGCCGTCTATTACCACCAAAGTATTATCCGGCAAACGAACATAAAAATTGCGGTCACACGCACTGCTTGCAATAACCATAGGCTTTACAAGATTTTTTTCCTTAGTAAAATTTATATACTCATAATAAGGCTCAGCAATAATTTTTACCGATTTAAAGCTTTCGATAAAATAGGCATAAACATAATTTACTCCGTTTTGATATGTGAAAAACAGGTTATCCCCTATTTTATTTTCATCTGCCTTTTTATAACCGCACTCTTCAAGTTTTTTCACATAATCAAGAAGGTCTTTTCTTTCACATTCATTTATGCAAACAATAAAACTGCTATCTCCACCTGAATATACGCCATCAAATGTTCCGCCTGTAAATTCGGGTACATTCTGAGCCCAAAATTTTCCGTTTGCTATAGATTTTATATCAGCAAAAATATTATAAAACCCATTTTGTGCATATCCTATATTTTTTTCTTCAAGCATAACTGTGACCCCTCCGATTATATCCACACACTTAAATAATCTTTACTGTTATCTTTCTTTCTGTAAGGCAGTTTTCTCCTATATACAAATCAAATTCGCCCTTTTCAAGTTTAAAACTACCGTCTTTAAGATAAAAACCAAGCTGTTCTTTCCCCAATTCAAACTCAAAATCGGATATTTCACCCGGTTCAATCTGCTTTTTCAAATAGCCTTTAAGCTCTTTAAGCGGTCTCATAACGCTTGCAACCTTATCACAAACATATAACTGAACCGTTTCTTTTGCCGAAAACTCACCAATATTTTTAACGCTTACTTTAAGTTTGAAGCTTTCACCGTTTTCAATATCACTTAAAGATAGCTCTTGCTTTTCGGCTGTGATTTCACCGTAAGAAAACTCAGTATAAGTAAGCCCAAATCCAAACGGATACATAGGATTTGCAAGACCATCAATATAACAGGCGGAAAGTGCCCCCTGCCATACATCCCCATAATAAGCATTTACCGTTTTACCCGGACGCAAAGCATTATAATAAATCGGGATATGACCCGTTTTTTTAGGGAATGTTACGGAAAGTCTGCCGCTTGGAGATGTTTTACCGAATAAAATATCGCAAACAGCGTGTGCCGTACATGAACCCGAATGCCATGCATAAAGAATAGCATCAAAATACTGCTCTACATCCTCTAAAGCAACAGGTCTGCCGTAAAATAAAACTCCCACTACCCTTTTGCCTGTGGCTTTAGCCCTTAAAATAAGCTCTTTTTGTTCTTGTGTTACCGAAATATCTGCAAGTGAATGGGCTTCACCGTTCATCTGATTAGTCTCGCCCAAAGCCAAAACTATCGTATCGGCATTACCGCAAATTGAATTGCTGATTCTTTCTTTTCCCACAGTTTCACAAAAAGCCTCATATAAATTCTGTGTTTCCTCTGCTCTGCCGTCAAGTGTCCAACTTCCTAAAAGACTTCTTCTTTCATTTACAAAAGGCCCTATTAAAATAATATTTTTATCTTTTTCAAGCGGCAATGTTTTATTATCATTTTTAAGCAAAACCATACTTTCTGCCGCTAATTTACGGGAATTTTGCAGATGCTTTTGCCTATCAAACACGATAGCTTCACAATAAGGATTTTCAAAAAGCCCCTTTGCAAGCTTAACCCTTAAAATTCTTTTTACCGCTTTATCAATAGTCTGCTCTGCAACCCTTTGCTCTTCAACAAGAGCTTTAAGATTATTTATATATGAGCTTTCCACCATATCCATATCTGTGCCTGCATTTATACACTGCTCAGCACAATCGGCATCGTTCACCGCAGTACCTTGACGAAGCGGCAGCCTCACAGCACCCCAATCCGAAATAACAAATCCCTCAAAGCCCAAATGTTCACGCAGAATATCATTCATATAAAATCTGCTTGAACCCACATTTTCACCGTTTATATCATTAAATGATGACATAACCGTTCCAACACCGCTTTTCACCGCACTGCGAAAAGCCGGCAAATAATAATTATATAGGCTATAATCGGAAATTTCGGTATGGTGATAATCCCTGCCGGCTTCTGATGCACCATAGCCGATAAAATGCTTGGCGCAAGCCACTAATTTGCCCTTTTCAAAATTGCCCTGAAAACCCTTAATCACTGCCTGAGCTATCTTACCTGCAACAAACGGGTCCTCACCCGGTGTTTCAATAATTCTTCCCCACCTGGGGTCACGGCATAAATCAAGCATAGGGCTAAAGGTCCAATGAATACCGTCTGAAGAGGCTTCTTCGGCAATATCAGAATAACATTCTTCAATAAGCGAGGAATTAAATGAACAGGACTGTGCAAGCGGTATGGGATATACCGTTCTGTGCCCATATATTACATCACGCGCAAAAACAAGAGGTATTTTATTTGGGCTTTCATTTACCGCCACATGCTGAAATTCATTCAATAATTCACGATTT
Organism: Oscillospiraceae bacterium; assembly: GCA_015065645.1. Taxonomy (GTDB): domain Bacteria; phylum Bacillota; class Clostridia; order Oscillospirales; family Acutalibacteraceae; genus UBA737. The sequence continues at coordinate 64,249 of SVPW01000002.1, forward strand.
ACAGAAGAATTATCATCATTTCCCGCTGTAGAAGATGCCGCCAAAATAAGTGAACCCACCTGACCTTTTCTTATCATATCCTTAATATGGTCTATAGTTTTAGGATCGGTTGAAAAACAAATCTGATTGAGCTGACCTATTTTTTCATCGAGAGACATCCTGCTTATAATTGTATCTATTAAAGTATCAAACCTTTTAAACATAAGTGCAACCTCTGTTAAAAAATATATGTAAAGCAATTTTAAAACTCAAACTGATTTACATATATTCTTTAACATCAGTTAGTGAGACACAAATGTGCCTCACTAACCAAACTAAAAATTATTTTTGGAATATACGGATATAATCCATGCTGAAACTTTCAGAGAAAGAACCAACAAGCTCTCCCAAAATATCACCCGGTGTACTACCGTTATTATAGGTACCGTAATAATCAGTTGGTGCAGAAACACCCATTATCATATAGGTGGATTTATGGAAAGCCTCCCATTTTTCGGGATCGGAAGCAATATCCTGCTCAAGATATGCAACACCATCAAAATAGAATACTATTTTCTGTGCATCCCAATAAAGAGAAATTTCATGGAAAGAATCCGATAAGCTTTCTCCATTGGCTGGGGTTATAGTATCACGCTTATCAATAGTGTCACCATGGTTTGTGTGATCGGTATAATTTACCCATGTATGAAGATTGGGAATTATCTGATCTGCGCCGAAGTTTTCAACATAGTCAAACTCATTTACGCTGGCACCGTTATCATCAACAGTTCTTGACCAAAGTGTGCTGCAAGCACCGTTTTTGGTTGCAAGCTTTACTCTGGCAGTCATAATACCATAGGTAAAGCTCTTTTTTGCATTGATCTTGGTTGCATAATAACCACCGTCGATCTTACCTGTTTTCATAACGAGCAAACCATCTTCAAGATAGTAGTTGTTACCCTCTTCATTAATTACGGAAACAGTTCCGTCCTGCCAACGTGAAGAATTTTCCACATCTATCCAGGGACCGCCGTATTTTTGACCGCTTAATACAGAGCCAAGATAATACGAGCTTGTTCTCTCATAATACGGACCCGGATTTGTAGTTTCGGTTACATACCATTTATCGGTATTAAGCTTTTCTGCATTAAACTCATCTCCCCATACATAGGAATAGCCGTCAAGCAGATTCTTTTCACCGATATACCTACCCGAAAGCTCAAAGCCTGCGGGAATAAACTTATATTTTTCTAAAAATGTTATAAATTTGTTTACTGCAAATGCGGTTGCGTAATCGCTTCCCGCTTCGATGTAAAGGTTATCCTCATAAAGGAATATTTTATAGTCGGAAAGCCCATAAACATCACCCTTTATACCTGTAAGATTTTCCAATGCAGCATTTTTCAAAACGCTCTCATCAATATCGGAAATTCCTACAACGATTTTTTTAGACGATGCTTTTGCTGATGATGAAAGATCTACATCGAAAGATTTTTCGATCGAATCAACAAGCGACTGGGTCGCATGGGCAGTTAAAAAGACGCATTTCCTCCTGCGGATACTGTATAAGTAGCAAGCTCGTTGCCGTTTATGGTAACAGTTTCAATACCAAGCAAATTCTTTCTTAATGCAATAGTATCGGAAGCTGCAACTGCGTTATCACGGTCGGTATCATAAAGTAATTCATCGGTATTGTTTGCGATTACCTTCTTTATGCGAACAAGGTCTTTTACATTGGTTGAATCGTCCATAGTAACGTCAAACTTATCAAACCATTTTGCATTGAGTGCGGCATCAGCAGAAACTGATGTTACCTTTTCTTCACCGTTATACCAACCACCGAAGTTGTGGAGTAATGTACGGGGGAGGCCAACTATAACAGAACCGCTTTCAGCTATTGCTGTAACATCTGTGCTATAGGTGTTATCGGTATACTTAACTGTAACTAAGCCTAAGGTACCTGCAGGAATTTCTGTTACGGTTACAGATTTAATGTTGAACGAACCCTGACCGTCAAAAGCAAGTCTTAAAGCCTTTGCATATACACCGTCAATTACACAGGAAATGCTTGCGTTATCTACGGTTTCGCTGTGCTTTTTAGCGGCACAAATATATTGTCCGTTATCCTGTGTTGTGGTATTAACATTATAAAGGATTGCAATCTGCGGATGGTATTGCTTATCGTATGTACCGATATTGGTAACATCATACTCAACATTAACTACATACTTTGCAGTGCTGTCAAGACCTACATAGTTGTCGTTGCTGTATTCCAAAGAAACAGCAGCACCGCCGGTATATACTGTGCCAGTGTGTACAACATTATTTTCCTTGTCCATAAGAATTCCATCAAAGCCCTGAATTGTAACGCCAAGTGCAGAAGAAGCATCGGTAGGAACATCAAGTGTCATAGTTGCCTTTGGTTTTTCGACGGAAATCATATCGGTTGCAGTAAGGTCAACATTACCTGTCTTTGTCCACGCAGCGGTAATATCAAGAGAGCTAACTACATTTGTGTGCTTAATGCCGTTTGCATCAAACCAACCTTTAAATTCATAACCTGCCTTTACGGGTGTAGGTAATAAATCGCCGATAAGTGCAATGTCAACAGTCTTAATACCGCTGTTTGTTAATGTTACAGGAACAACCTTTGTATACTCTTCAATTGTAACGGAAGAAATTTCAAAGCTACCCTTACCTGTAAGAGCAAGTCTTATAGGATGACCTGTACCGTATTTAGAACCTTCAAAAGTGGTGGTCAAGGTCTGCTCTGCATTAACTTTTCCAGGTGCAATACGCTGTGCGGCAATTACCTTACTGCCGTTATCCTGGTTCAAATTATAACCAATGTTATAAACAATACCTAATTCAGGGTAATCCTCTGTTTTAGTTGCAGGTGTTGCTGTAACCTTATATTTAACTGTAATCTTATATGATTTATTAGAATCTGCTACTACATAGTTTTCTGCATCATACTTTAACGGTATCATGGTTTTAAGATACATTGTGGTCCAGTGGTTTATCCATGTGTTAGTACCGTCAAACAAGGTTCCGTTATAAGCATAGGTTGCATTTACATCAACACTCAAAGGAGCAGATGCAGTTGCCGCTGTGAAGTTAGAGTGTGAAGCGTTTGATACGCTGATAGGCGCAACATTTGTTAAATCAGCAGCCTTTACATCATAAGCATAGCTTGCCTGCTTAATGGTAATCGACTTAATTGTAGCAGCACCGTGACCGCCGAAATGCAATCTCAAAGGCTGGTTAGCAGTAGGTGTAGTTGTAACAGAAAGTGAATAAGAACCGGTTGCGGCATTCTTGTTTGCGGCAAGCATAAATGTTCCATTATCAATAGTGGTATTTGAAGAGTGGTTATTATAACCAAGACCAATCTGCGGAACATAAGTTGTGTCGGTTGTACCAGCGCTTGTTACATCATAAATTACATTTATAGCATAGGTAGCACCTTTTTGAAGAATAATAAAATTATCGCTGCTATCCTTCAAAGCGTACATAGCACCGCTGAGCCAAAGCTTATCTGTTTTAATGGCATCACCGCTCATAAACAATTTAGCATCGTTATAGATGCTGAAGGTTACAGCCATACTTCCGTCCTCGCCATAGGTTTGGGACATAGAAAGGTTTGTTTCGTCTGCACCTATGCGAACGGACTTAGTTAAATCAACGGTTATATTGCTGATTGTTGTTGCGGCAGAGGATGTTATTGTTACAGAGCAAAGTGTGGTAACAATAAGGCATACTGCCAATACTAAAGAAATAATTTTTTTCATCAGTTTTCCTTCTTTCTAAAATTATTAAAAAGTTGCCGGATGTGTTATTTTTTAGTTCAAACTCCCCCTTTTAAACCCTTCTTCGTTTTAGCCCGTGATACCAACACGGTCAATCGAACGGACAAATTTGCGCTGGAATATCATATACAGAACAAGTGGTATTACTATGTACATAAGGCAGGCCGCACTAACCAATGTTGAATACTCGGGCCATCCCTTATAAACACCAATTTGTTGCAGATATACAGTTAAGAAATTCATCACCATTGAAAGCGGTGCATCTTCTGATAAGAAGCTGAGCGTTGCCAGGTGATACTCATTCCAATGCCACACGAAGGACAGCACCGAAACGGTAACAAGCACCACGCTTGATGAAGGAAGAGCTATTTTAAAATAGGTTTTAACAGGTCCTGCACCGTCAATATAAGCTGCATCCTCAAGCTCCTTAGGAAGACCTATAAAGAATTGCTGGTAAATAAATATCATCATACCGCTTCTGATTCCAACACCAAACAGTGACGGCAACCAATAAACAAACGGTGTGCTGAATATATGCAAATTCCTGAAATTCACCGACATTGAAAGGCTGTACATCTGTATAGGTATAAGAAGTGAAAGGATAAGAAGAAATGTAAATATCGGCTTTCCTTTAAACTTAAAGCGTGCAAAGCCGTAAGCGATAAAGGCACAAACAAAAACCTCTATCAAAGCACTTAAAACCTGTACCAAAAGTGTTTGCTTTAAAGCAGAACCAAAATTCATTAGCTCATAAATATCACTGAAGCTTTTAAAGCTGTAGCTTACAGGCACCCATATATGCTCCATATCAAGCAAGGCATTTCTATCCTTAATGGCAGAAACGAACATATACAGCAGTGGATACAAAACTATGTAGCCCACAATGCACAAAAATGCAATTCTTGCTATTGATGATATAATGGAAGGTATTTTTTGGCGGACTAAATTGCCGTCAAACCGTACTTTGTTTTTCAGCATATTAACTCCACCTCTTTAAAAATACTTTGTTATAAAACAGCAATATCACAGCCATAATCAGTCCTATAATAAGGAAATAGAACCACAATGATGCCGAACCTCTGCCGTAATCAAGATTATTAAAGAAATTATATCCGTGAGATATTACTTCATTATTGCTCTTTGTAATATTTTCAACTATGGTGAAAACGATTACCAAGAACATTGTGCGTCCTAACATCGGCAATGTTATAAACCAAAACTCTTCCCATTTGGTTGCACCTTCAACCTTTGAAACCTCATAAAGCAGGTCGGGAATTGACTGTAATCCTGCAATAAACAGAATTATCTGTATTCCGCTTTGCCATACAAGCATAAACAAATTATCAAGTGCTACAGAAAGATAATTTTCAATGGCGGTTGGAAGATTAAGGGCTGTGAAAACCTCAGAAAAATCTATCATTCCAAATGAAACCGAATCATTTACGGCAACCTCGGTAGCATTAGATGATGCCGCACCCAAATAAAGCTCCAAAACCGCACCGCTTGCAATAATTACAGGCATAAAGAAAAGGGATCTGAAAAACAATCTGCCACGGAATTTATTATTAAGCATTACAGCCAAGATAAGGCTTACCACCAAAATAAACGGAACAGAAATAAGCATATCTGTAATTGCCGCAATAAAATCATCAATATACTGGGTATCCTTAAACAGAATGTAATCAAAATTTTCCATTCCCAAAAATTTAGTTTTAACGCCGCCTGTTCCAATGGAAATTTGTGCAAAACTAAAATACGCCGATTGAATTATTGGTACAAGGAAGAAAAATATCATTCCCACTATCCAGGGAGAAAGAAATATAAAACCATAACGGGATTTTAATGTTTCAAGACCCTTTGGTTTGCGCTTTTTCATTTACTCTCCCCTCCCTGTTATATAGCTTTTAGCTGAAACGGTACCGTAATCGGTTGTAATCTGTGTTTCACCGTAATTTACAACCGCATAAACACCGTTATCAAATTTTGTAACAGCCGCAGTATCACTTAAACGAATATATTCGGTAACGCACGCACCCTCAATATCTTCAAGATAATCCTTAATACCGTTAATACTGCTTATAATATTATCCTTATTACCATCGAAATGTGAGCCGTAAATAAATGAATGTTCACTTGTTACAAGCTCACTTTCAAAATTGTAATAAAGCGTGTATGATGGTGAAATACCGCTTTCGATACATCTTAATAATGCATCCTGCTTATCAACACAAAGGTTGATTGAAACCGAACTCATTGGGCGGTAGCCCTTAAATACAAGCTGATAAAACGGAACATCATAGCTTGAAACAGAATGGTTTGATGAATAAAGCGGAACATCACTGATATAATCGGAATTTACAGCCGCATAATCATTTGCGCTATTGCTTAATGTGTTATATCCGGATTTTGAAACTTCTTTATAAATGTTTGCAACATCCCGTGCCATATTTCCGCTTATATAATAATTTTGTTTACCGTAATCGGAATAAACGGCTTTTGAAAGTGTGGCATAGGAAACACCCGATAGCCCAAGCTCCTTACTGCTTTGTATAACCTTTTCTGAAGCCTTAAATAGATTATCTCTTGATAAAACAAAGAATCTATCTTGATTTCTTCCCTTGCTCACATTATCAAAGCTGGAAAACTCAACCGTTTGACCGCCATGGTAAACTGCGGCAGAAGATTTTGAAAAGCCTGAACCCGATTCACTGAATGAAATCAAATCAAAATCCATAAAAGAATTGATTTTCTTACCATTAAGTGCCTTTATAAGTGATTTCATACCGTCTTCTCCGCCAAGCTTATCGGCAACGGTAAATCCGCCTGCAACCTCACCAATATCAATTCCGCTTTTTCCAAATCCCGAAAGCTGGATATTAATATCACTGCCAATATCGGCGGTAAGCTTTTCTGTCATAGAAAGCGCCTGAGCAGTTGTGGTGAGAGGAAAAAGCTTATCTGTGGGAACACCGATAATAAAATCAGGCTGAATCACAGCACCTATAAATTTGAAGGTGGCGGTCTTTTCATCTTCGCTTTTGGGGGTTAAGCCTGCATTTTTTATCAAATAATCACGGTAGCAATCAGCCATACCGTCAATATCGGCATCCTCACCCGAAAGCGGAAAATATTCCACTATCATTGGTTTTGTTACAATGCCATCACTTAAAATTTTGAAAGCACCAAGCGTTGTGGTTGTAACAAAGTTTTCAGGGCGCTCAATATAACTGAAGCCTCTTATCCTAAATTCCGGATATACGGTTGAATAACCTATATTTTGAGAACCTATATTCCAATTTAATGCTGCAGATTCCGCACCAGAAGTAATAACCGCAAATATTGCGTTATCACCCTTTTTAGCACCGAAAACAGGCATATTAACCTGTTTTTCGGGATTGGACATTCCGTAAGACTGATAGGAAAGGTCCTTACCGTATACATATTTTTGACCTATAGAGCCAACCGAGCCCGAAACAAACGGTTTTATTACCGTGCCCGAACCATCAGGAATCAAAAAGAAACTGTTTTGTGCATCATTCTTCATTCCGCAAAGGAACGGTGCAATGGCAACAGAATGTATCTTATACTCTTCCCCTTCGGAAATTTTAGTGGGGTCAATAGCTATTTTGAATGAATTTTCTGTCAACACATAATAAACAGGAACCGAAAACTCATTCTCCATAAATTCATAGGTAACCTTTAAGCCGTTTTTGATTTTTTCGGCATATATTCCCCCGCTTTGAACAGCAGAGGTGTAAGAATATGCCTTAACATCATCAAAAGATTTGGGATCCTGATATATTACCTGAACAACAGAATCAATTTGAGGATGAACCTTTTTAATCATTCCGTTTTCCTGATACTCTATCACAGAAGCCTCCATTGGAATTTGGCCCCAAACATAACCGGTTTTCTTTTCTTCAAAGCTGACACGCTTAGTTGCATTATCCCATTTAAGAGCTAAATTTTCATTTTCAAAAACCACACCCGTGGTGCTGTAATTTCCTTCAAAATTCTGCTCAGAATAGGATAAAAAGGTTGTAACAGCAGCCTTTTCCTCACCGCATCCGCTAAGAGATAACACCAATGAAAGTACCATTAATACAGAAAGAAATCTTATTAAATATTTTTTCATATAAATTTCCTCCTTTAACGGTATTTAATCTCGGTGAATACTGTACCTATCCAACCGTAAACCTGCTGAGCAAGCATAAATACAAGGAAAATAAGGAACACGATTATAAGCATTGCTATAACAGTAACAAATGTGGTTAAAAGGAATTTACCAAACTCAAAATCGTGAATTTTCATTATTCCCACTGCAATTATTATAAAGGTGTATGCTGTGCAGATAGTTTGGAATATGGTAACAAATACAAATTCATCGGGAGAAAGTATGTGTGAAAGACCAACACCGAAAATGGTTGCAAAAATGGTTGGTATTAAGCTATAACAGGCAACTATGTATATTTCTTTAAGCTTGCCTATACCGCCCATAAGCACGCAAACAAGCCAGTTTGCAATTACAAACAGTAAAACCAATGCAACGGTTCTCAGCAGTACAAAGAAAGAGTTATAGCTTGAAGCATCAAATCGGTTAAAGGCATAACCTGATGCCACATCACTTACTGCGGCAGAAATATAGAATAGTGCAAGTAAAACGGTAGCGCATACCACCGAACCCATATTCTTTTCTTTAACTAATCTGAAAGCTTCAAATGGATGGAATACACTTGAAAGCATATTCTTTACCTTATCGTTTTTGATAAGCACTATACCCTTTTTCTTCTTAAAGTGCAAAGCAATGAAAATTACCGCAATAATTATTAACAACCCTAAAAAGCCTACGGTAAACCATTCCTCTAAAAAGGCAGTTCTTAGCTTTACAAAGGCATTTGCATAGGTTTCTCTATCAGCACCAAGCTTTGAATACTCCAATGCTTTGTCATATTCCCCCATGGTATAATAAGCCTTTGCAAGACCCCTATAAGCAAGCTGATTGTTAACATCGGTCTTTATAACCTCATTCCAAGTTTCTACCGTTTGCTCAAAATCATCATTCAAGGTATCAATCTGAGCCAATCTTACTGTATTACCGTAATCGGTAATGGAATAAACGGTAATGTTTTTATTTACAGGGTCACTTACAATAACATCTGTTCCGTTTACCGCAATAGCTCCACCCAAAGCAACAGTTCCCTTTTGGCTTTGTGAGCCTGAATTTCCGCCAAAAACGCAGATAAGATTGCTTTCCTCATCATACCAGAATATTCTATTCGAAAGGCCGCTTTCAAGAGCATAGAAAAAGCCATCCTTATCCACATCTATAGCTTTAAGGGATTCGGGCTTAGCAAGCTTGGTGGCAATATCCGCAAAGTTATAATCCTCTTTACCAAGCACATCCTTACCACCGGGATTAAGCCTTTTTACCTGCCCTGTGGGAGTTTCCGTTCCACCTGTAGAGGTTACGGTATAAATAAAATCATTGGGTCCTACCACAAAATCGGTAAACTGATAAGGTAATGACCTTACCGATGCAGCTCTTTTTTCATCAGTAGAAAAAATGTTGTTAATAAAATTCTTTATTACATCCCCTACCGAAACCGCAACGGCATTTGCACCATAGAATCCTAAAAATTCCATTGTGGGAGAATAAACCAATGCTCCGTAATATGAACCGTCGCTTGAGATGTAAAGATAATCCCTTGAATCCACTGCAATTTTTTGCGGACTGTAATTAAAGTCTTTAGGTATCAGCTTGGATTCAGGCAAGGTAAGATAATGCAATACCTCACCTTTAATATTTATAACTAAAATTCTGGCATTTTTTGTATCAGCTATATAAATTTTTTCATCCTTAACAAATATGCCCGAAGCCCCCACTATTGAAAGTGCTTCTCCGTTATAAATAATCTGATTTATTTCAACCTTTAGTTTATAATTCTCATCAAGCACTAATACCTTATTTGATGTGCTGTCAAGAATATATGTATATCCGTTTGAGGCGCAAATATCATTAACACTTCCAAAAATAGCTGTGCCAAGTGTTGCACCGTCAATAACTGCTTGAGGCTTATACATAGGTTTACAATAAACCATTGTTTTGGTTTCGCTTCCCAAACCTTCCCAATAGGTATAGGTTGAAAACGAGGTCTCCTCCGTACCAACGGTAGATGTTTTGTATGAAGAGGCAGATACATTAGCGGAAAATACCGCACTCAAAAGTAATATCACCGCAAACAGGAAAGCGAATAATTTAAAGCTTTTATTTTTTCTTAACATATCATCCGCCCCCTATCCCTTTATACCTGCACTACCCATTGTTTCTTTAATACTGCTTTGAGAAATTAAATAAACAAAAATGGGAGGTATCATCATAATTACGGTTGCTGCCATAGCCGCACCCGAACGTGCTATACCGCCGGAGCTTATTGTTGACATTACCGTAGGTAAGGTTTTTAAGGATTCATTGAATATAGTACCTGCAGGAATGGTTGCCCAAATGGACTGGAAAGCAAACAATACAAGGGTAAGCACGCAAGGCTTAACATTCGGGAATATAATACTCCAGAATATCCTCAAATAATTTGCACCGTCAATTTTAGATGCTTCAATCAGAGCATCGGGAATATATCCATCCATATACTGCTTCATAAGGAATACACCCATAGAAGAAGGTATAGCAGGCAAAATATAAACCCAATAGGAATCAATAATACCCATACCGTTATAAATAAGATAACGAGGAATACTAAGTGTATAGGCATTAAACAAAAGCGATAACTGAATAATAAGAAATATAGTTTTCTTAAATTTCAAATCAATTTTTGAAAGCACAAATGCCGCAGCAGTTGCCGCTAAAACATGCAACAGTGTACCTGCCACACTTATAAACAAGCTGTTTGTAACATAACGTGAAAGCGGAATATTAAGTCCCGAAATCAAATCAGGCAATGCCAAATAATTGTTAAATGTCGGTCTTTTTACCGTGAAAAGAGTTGGTGGAAAAACCAACAATTCATCAAGCGGCTTAAACGAAGTTGCCACACTGTAAACAAGCGGCAATACCGAAAAAGCACCAAACATAAACAGAAAAGCAAAAAATATAAAATTACCGAATTTAGAACGGGTATACTTACGAACCGAACCCTCAGAACGCTGTGTGGACAGTTTTATTTTAAGTTTATTTTTCATATTACTGCCCCACCTTCTTCAATAACTTGACTATGAGTGTTCTTGTTCCGAACATCATAACAAAAAGCATTACCGAAAGTGCAGAAGCATAACCCATTTCGTATTTAACAGAACCTACATCCGTAAGATACGAAACAATAGTATCTGCTGCATAGCCAACAGTAGGATAGCCTGCAAGAGTGGTTATTATACTGCTTATAGAGAAGGCTGATGCTATCTGCATAACGGCGCTGAAAAGCAACATATGCTGCATACCGGGCAAGGTTATATACCACAGCTCCTGCCAACGGTTTCTTATACCGTCAACCGCACCTGCTTCAAATAATTCAGGATTAATATTCTGCAAACCTGAAATATTTGCAAGGAATGATGTACCCATACTCATCCATAGCTGAATTATTACCACTATCGGAACTATAAGTGCTTCATCCGAAAACCACTGCTTTGGTGCTGTTATAAGACCCGCATCAAGCAAAAGACTGTTCATATAGCCGTAGCTATCGCTCGCAAAGATTATAGTCCAGACATAAAGTGCGTTTCCTACTAATGTTGGGACATAAAACATAAAGGAAAGCAATGTTCGCATTGCGGGTCTGAACTCATTTATCATCCAAGCCAAAACGAAAGAAAGTAAAAAACCTGCAGGGCCGGTTAAAATAGCCAAAACAAAGGTATTTTTCAGAATGGTTGGAAAAACATCATCCTGAATAATCATTCTTAAATAATTTTCAAGTCCTGCAAAGGATGGCATTGATACCATATCAAAGTTAAAAAAGCTAAGTACAATAGAAGAAAGCACGGGCAATACCGTCATAAGAAAAAACAGCACTAAAAACGGTCCTATAAGCAGATAAATTTGTCCACGCTCTTTAATTACGGTCATTAATTTTTTCTTTTTCATCATAAAATTAACCTCCGTAATTCTTATTAGCGTATTCTTTTATCTTACGCTGAATTTCTTTATCACTTGTAACCGACCAATCCATAATAGCTTCCTTAGCGGATTTTTTGCCGTTTTTAGTAGCCCAAAATGCTTGGTCTATAGAACGGGAAACATAATAGCTACCCGGAACTTCAGGAAGTTCTTTTACATTTTTCCATTGCTCTAAAATAACATCCAATGCCTCATCATCCCAAGAAAGACGGGATACTGCCTGCGGATTTGCAGAGCTTGTTCTGCCTGTTTCACCGATTATTGCCTCAACCTCTGCCGAATAACGGTACTGAGTATCAGCCGATACCCACCACTTAACAAACTTCCAAGCGGCATCCTTTGCCTTACTTGATTTCATTATGGAAACGCCCGTACCTGAGCCTGCACAGGTATTATCTACCGTTCCGTCCTCCTTTAAAATACCGGGAATTGGTGCTATTGACCACTTACCCTGAATTTCGGGAGCACCAAGCTTTATTGTAAGATATTGGGTATAGCTTGCAATTCCCAACGGTATTGTTCCCACACGGAATTTCTGATAAAAATTCGCATCCTGATCAAGGCTGTATTCGGTATAAAATTCTGTCCAGAATTTAAAAGCATCTATAGATTCAGAGCTTGCAAGATTGGTTGCATTAAGCTCCTCATTATATACAGAAGCACCACGCTGCATAAGCATTGTGGGGAATATGGTAAGTCCTCCTGCCCCTATATTTACCGTAAATGCCGCACCCAATTTTGTATACGGCAGATAGGTGTTCATCTTATTTCTCTGCAATATTCCTGTTACCGAAAGAAAGTCATCCCATGTTACGGGAACTTCAAGCTCTAAAGCCTTTAAAATATCTTTTCTATAAAACATTACAAAGAAATTTTGGGTATCAGGCAAAGCGTAGGTTCCGCCCTTATACATATAAGGAGCTTCTGCACCATCAAAGAAGTTATCCGCTAAAACCTTTTCATAATCATCAAATTCTTTAAGATTATAAAGCACCCCGCGCATTGCGAGGTTAACAGGCTCTGTTCTTGCCATATGTAGATATAAATCAGGTGAATTACCCGATATTACACCCTGAACCAAAGAAGCATTAACCTGCTCAACCGTTACATTTACATCATTATTAGGTGTAAAGCTATCCTGAATAAGGGAATTTAAAACCTTAACCTGATCTCTACCCCAGTTTACCCATATTTTTATTGAGGGTAGACTTTCATCATCACTACTGCTGATAGAAGAGGAATTTGTCATATATGAATCGGCATATCTCATAAGAAAGAATTTGAAGCCCTCAAAAAATCCTGCTTCGGGAGTTTTAAACTCCTTATCGGGAGCTGCCAAAATAATTTGGTCAACAGAAAGTGACATGTTTTTAATATCGTAAAGCCATGCACTTAATGTTTGCTGTGCGGAATAAAAGCTTGATACCTGCAAATGTGCATCATAAACATTATCGGTCATTTCTTTTATAATGCGTGCCATATTTTTGAGTGCACCGTTAAGCTCACCGTTTACTTTAAGATCAGTGCCAATATCTGCCATTAAAGCATTTATCTGATCATAGGAATCATTTAAAACCGCTTCAAAATCCGGGATTTGATTATGCAATTCATAATCACGGTTTGCATCGGGATTTTCTCCCGTTATCATAACTATATCAAGATAAAGCTCACCTAAAGGACTTACTATTTGCTGAAGTCTGCCAAAAACCTCTGCAATATCAAAAAGAGTTACCGAAAGCGAAAGCTCATGCTCACCCTTTGTAAGATAAATGAGATAATCCTTATTTTTACCATCATTAAACTCCTTAAACTGCCAATCGGTAGAATAAGGAAAGCTTATATTGCCCGCTTCTTCAAATGGGGTTTTACCGTCAATTTTAAGGAGGCGGTAAACCTCACCATCGGTAACATAGCTTTGCTTAAAGGCTATACCAAGCTTATACAAACCATCCTTTGGAACATTTACCTTCCATGTAATTTCAGAACCTGTATTATTCCAGGTTGTTCCGCCTATATGATTAATAACGGAGTTTACAGCGCTTGACGGAGAAATATCCGCTGTGCTTTGATCGCTTTTTGCAGAAAGTGAATATGCGTTTTTATAGCAAGCATTCTCACCCTCTATTACAATCTGTTCGCCATCATATTTCTCATAATTGCCATACTGCTTTGAAACCTCACTATAAGGCTTAACCTCATCAGGTGGAAGCAAGCTAACCTTTTCAAGCAAGAATTCCTTACCGCAAGATTCTATTCTTATGGTATGTTCACCTGCAGAAAGCATAAATTCATAAGGGATAAGCTCTATTCCCTCATCATCGGTTATCTTTTGAAAATAAAAGCCATCCTTATGCTTTTGAAGCGAGCATACCTGATCCCCGTTTGTAAGGGTTCTGATTTCACCCTCATCCTCCCACAAAGCTCTTAAAATAAGCTCTTCGCAGTCAGAAAACGGTGTTTCACCGTCTATTTTAAGGGAAAACTTATAATTTTCCGTTACATCATCCAAAGGTGAAAAGGAAAGTGCAATATTATAAGCGCCATCTTTGGGAACATTGAGTGAAAACTCAACGGCATCTCCTTTAGCCAACTTATAAGCTTCACCTTCTGAAAGATACTGTGAGCCCAAAATACACGACTGTGCGTTAAGCTCTATCATCTCCGCAGCCTTTTCAAAGTTTTTTTCCGATTTATAAAGGCGGTATTCACTGTTATACTCTACTTTTCCAAATGAAGCCGAGTAATCTTCATCATATTCATCAGAGGATATGCCGGAAATCACGGAATATAAAGAAAATATTAAAGCAAATGCCAATACATATACCGCAATTTTTTTAAACCTGCTCATCCGATTTACCTCCTTATCCAAATGATCTACCGATTTAATTCCAAGAAAAACTTGGAATTAAATCGGAAAACAATAAAAATCACTTACTTTTTTGCCTTTAAGGAATACTGTCGTGAATTTATTTGATACAAACGAATATAGTCTATAAGCTGTTCTTCGTAAAAATCCTCTATGTTAACCTTACCGTCACCATTGGTATCAAACAGCTTTGCAGCTTCATTTGGAGCTACATTTCCTCCTGCAAGCCAATTTCCCGGAGCACGACCGGCTGCATAGGTAGCAGAAGGTGCTGTATTATTGAAAATAACATAGGTGGTTTCCTCAAATGCATACCAAACATCACTTGTAATTTCCTGAGAAAGATAAATTTCACCATCTAAATACATATTTATAAATTCAGGGGTCCACTCCAAAGCAAGATGATGGAATGTATCGCTGAAGGTTTCACCTGCAGCAGGCACACAGGTTTCTCTTAAAGAAATCATTTTTCCGTGATCGGTATGAGTATCAGCCCATGTATGTAAATTTGGTCTTAATTTATCTTCACCAAAGTTCTCATAAATATCTATTTCATTTACAACACTGCCGCCATCCTTGGTTCTTGTCCAGAAGCAGGCCGCATTGCCGTTAGATGTAGATGCCATTATACGGGCTTCCAATATACCGTAACGGAACTCCATTCGACCATCAGTACAAATAATATTTCCACTGTAACCATTAACCTCTTTTTTGGAAATCTGAACCAGCATATTATCCCTGATAACAGAATTTGTACCTAAGTTCTTTATAGTTCCCTCTTGTACATAATTAGGATTGCTTGCCTGCACCCAAGGACCGCCAAAATCATTATTGGGGTCATCATCTTCAAGTGATGCCTTTGATGCAAGATAATACGGGTCATTTTTTGCATACCAGCAACCCTCATCCTCGGTATAACCCTTTTCCATTACCTTCCAATTCTTTTTGCTCATAGTAGTACCGGAAGATGAATAAAACTCATCACCCCAGGTATACGCATAATCATTAAGCAGTGTATATTCACCCTTATTATAGCTACCGCTTAAAACGGTGTTCTTATCAAATACTGCCACCTTATCAAGCTGAGTAATAAGCTTTGAAACAGCATGACTTGCAGCATAATCACTGCCTGCTTCCACAAAAAGCTTTGAGCCATCCACAAAGATATTGTAATCTTCATTATTATAGGTGTGCCCCCTCTTTCCCGTGAGGAAATCCAATGAGGAAGCTTTAAAGGTATCACCCGAAATTCCCGAGCGTGTGGTAAGACCAATCAATATCTCATTTGATGTGGTTACGGTATCCTTTTCGATTTTCAGGTTATAACCTGTTTTTTTAACCACATATTCCACAAGTGATTCGGCAGCCTTTACCGTCATAATAGAAGGATATTTTTCGGTTCTGATAGTATAAGCGGCAATATTGGTATCACCGATTATTATATTTGCAAGCTTAGGTCTTGAAACATATTTTAAATTTGCAGGAATACTATCCTTATCGGTTTTGCAGTAGTTTGCCATAAAGTAATCTACCGCCAATTTCAAGGAATAATCTGTATTTGCGGCAATAATAAGCTTTTTGCCATCCATACGAATAATAAAATCTGCACCGTTATTAGCACGGTAGGATGTAAGCTCTTTATATGCCTTTGCCGATTCCTTGCGGTTAGTAAGACCTATCAGAAGCTCGTACTCATTTTCAGCCAAAGTATCGTTATCAAAAAGAACATCCGCTTCAAAAACATCTACCATATGCTTGCGCAGTTTGGTAAATATCTGCTTTTGGGTAACGGTGGAATCGGTGGGATAAACGATTCTGAAGCGTGAATCATAACCATTCATAAGAGAAATAGGTTCATTTTTATTGCCCGAAGTATCGTTATCTTCATCATCGGTATCGGTTTCATCCTCTGATTGCTGGTCATCATCTTCATTAAGCTGTGCATCAAGCTTCATGGTAATAAAGAACAAATCGCCCTCATTAACCTCAATATCGGGAATATCGGGATATTCAAGCTCGGTAACTGCAGTGCCGTCACCCGCTGTAGAATTACAAAATTCTCCCGACCACACTTCACGGGTATTTACAATAAACTTTATAACTGCACTTCTGTTAGTGCCATCCTCAGCCAAAAAGCCTGTTTTTACACCGCCAACGCTTTTGATTGCAGTTATTTTACCCGAAGGTATGCCAATAGTTCCGCTTTCGGTAATTTGCAGGCAAAGGGCTTCCTCCTCTTTGCCCGATACCGAAAGCAATATACCTGCCGCAGTAGGCTTTTCTCCTTGATAGGTGGTAAGCTTTGCCGCTTTTGTGGTATAAGGCATAATAGAAACAGTTCCGTCATTCATGAATGAATATGCGCTTAGCTTATCGGTGGAAATATAACCGCCGTTACGCCATTTTTCAAGGCCGTATATGCCACGCTTTTTCCAATCTTCACCTGTTTTATATGCCCATAACCAATCGGTATCATCCGAAAGGGATGTGAGTGTTGCCGCCTTTTGGTCGGCACTCATTGCATTCTTTATATCGTTAAATGCAATTTTATTATTGCCCTCTTCATAAGCCAAAATAGGATTCATTGCCACAACAAGCTGTGGCTTTCTCTCCTGCTTAGAAGTGGGATTTTTTACTACCTGCTTTGAACCGCAGCCTGAAAAGGCGGAAACGGTTAAAACAAGTATTAATATTAATGAAATTATTCTGTTTTTCATTTAAACCGCTCCTCCTTACTCAGCCTTTGCTTTCTTTTTCTTGATAACAAAGATTATAATTACAACTGCCAAAGCCGCCAAAACAAGTAATGCACCCGCACATATAAGTATAATCATCAATAACGATAAACCGTTTTGCGATACCTCAATATTTGTATCCTTATTAACAACCACCTTATCTGCATCTAAAAGATTAGGTGCTTTGCCGTTATCTTCAGAATCCTCAAGCTCAATATCAGTATCATCAAAGGTGTTATCGTCATCATCTTTGATAATCTCAACAGCCCACTTAGCAAAAAGTGTCATATCATTTTCAATGGTATCCTTATCAAAATCCCATTTTTTGCTAAAGGAATTATCTGTAAACCAGCCTTCAAACACAAATCCCTCTTTAAAAGAAAGACCCGGGTCAAAAACTAAGTCATGTATCTGAATAACAGCATCATCAACCGCAGTTCCGCCGTTTTCTTCATACCTAACGGTGCAATCTCTTAATTTTTCAACACTTACTGTATCAATAAATATAGATTGCAGGTCATTTGCGTTTCTTCTGATAGCAAGTGTTGGATAATATGCCATATTTTCGCTTACTTCAATATCACCCACAAACATAAAGTAACCTTCCCTATCACCTGCAGGTACATATTCAAGCTTTACATTTCCGTTTTCTGCCAAAAGGTGCTGCTTTGATGGATTTTCAAGGCATACTGTCATATTAACAGGTACTTCATATATATCCTCACAACGCACCATAACCGTAACTCTGTATTTTCCGCCCTTATCAAGCAGCATTACATTTTCGGGGTGGTTTGGATCATAAAGAGCAAATTTAGCCTGATTCCAATAATGGCTAAAGCCTTTAAGCCTAATATAATTATTACCGTTCAAAGCATTTTGGGGATCACCGATAACAAGGCTCCATTCCTTAGTTACCTCACGTGCCCAGCTTGTCATATATTTTTGCTGGCGATAGAAATCCTCCAAAAGCTCAGTTTCTTCAAAATCCAAAACAATGGGCTTTGAGAAATCTGACGGAGTATCATATTTATCCTTTTTAATCTTTATATAAACAGTAGAATCAGAATTTGGGAAATAGCCGTTAAACTTTGTTTTAAATTCGGCATCCAAATAGAAGCCGTCAAAAGTATTGGTGCCCTCTTTCACAGCATTTGCCAATGTAACCTTTTCTCCTGCAACACCATAAAGTGTATACCAAGTGGTATTGCCGTTTTTAAGAATTAATTTAACAACATCGTTTTTACAATTAATCTTTACATTATCAACATAAACCTTTTCATAGCAGTGGGTATCAACATTTGCGTTGTCATCACGACCGGTAAGTGTAATATAAACATAACCGGTTCTTTCTGCCACGAATGACTGTTTATAAGAAAGATAATCGGTATCGGTTTCCATAACAGAAACCCTGTTCAGTGTTTGGAATGAATTATAGCCTATATCGGTATAAGCGCTATGCTCCGAAATTACCGGTATGATATATGAAAGACCCTTATGAGAAGCGAAGATATAATCAAACTCAATAGTATATCTCTCACCCTTAACAACCGTGTAAGGTGTGCCATCCTCATTAACAAGCCTTATAACCTTATATCCATAGGAATCATTATAAGAGCTGTATAATTCATTAGTGAATGCTAAAGCACCATCGGTATCCGAGGTTCCGTTACCGTAAATACCTGCATCACGAACCCATGCGGTTTCGTATGTCATACCCTTAGTTGATTCACTATTAAAGGCAGAATCCATATCTGCTATAGTGTTTTCATAAGGCTTTACATCTTCTTTATAAATTTCTGCATCAAAAGAGCCTGCGGTAAAATCATAACCGGCTTTTGGTTCCTCAATCCACTTTGCATAAAGTGTCAGTTCGTCCTTATCCTCAGGGTATTCATCATTTAATTTAGCTTCCTTTTTGTATTCGGCATCATAATACCAGCCATCAAACAAGTAACCGCTTTTAGTGGGTTCTTTAAATCTGAGAAGCTTTTCTCCCTTGAATGCACGCTCCGGAGCAAGCTCTGTTCCGCCAACGCTGTTATAAAGCAATACCTCACTGTCAAGAAGCTGCTTTATCTCAACATCATCAATATAAACAGCTTTACCATCATAACCGTTTGAAGCTACCGCAATAGCAATAAGGCATCTTGAAGAATTACATCCCTTTAAGGCAGGAATATAAGCGGTAATCTTTTTCCATTCACCCTTTTTAAGATCTACCTTACCCTGAGTTTCCATATAGAAGCTTGTGAGATAATCATTTTTTAATGTACTGTCAACACTGTTTACGCTCCAAGTAAGGTCCTTCATCGCTTCATTTGCATACATATAGAAGCTCACACGGTAAGCCGCACCTTTTTCTGCAGCATACGGCTTTAACTCGCCTTCCTGTTTGAGCGAAATTATAGTATTTCCCGATAAACGCAAATAGCTTGTATTAAGGGTTAATTTTAAAGATTTCTTACTTGATTTACCGCTTGTATGATTGGCGGCATCTGAAACCTCTATACCCTTTTTATTACCAAGAACACCTACATCTGTACCTACATTATATTCCTCATAGGTCTGAACTCCGATTACGGTATCCTTAATAATAGGCATAATCTTTTTAATTTTAACTGATAATACCTCAAGCTCGCCCTGACCTGAGAATAAAAGCTTAGGTAAATGAACCTGACCAAAATTGAATTTTTCGGCAGTGTATGATGTGGTATAGGTAAACTCCTTACCTTCATCCTCTGCTTTATGTACAGCATATCCCTTTATCTTTGTACGGGTTTGGCCGGGCTGACCATCAGCTCCAAAGCCTATTTGCAAGCCTGCATTATCCCCTGCTTTAACATCTATTATCTTATATGTAACGGAAAGCTCATAAGAAGAGCCTATCTCAAGCTCTACATTTTGACCTCCGCTATTTTTCAAATAGTATGCAGGGAACCAAGAATCTGTACTTGGGTTATTAAAAGAGCTAAGTTGTCTTTCATAGTTATAAATATCAAAGAGAAGCTTTCCATCCGAAAGCTCAACCTTAGACTGAGCTGTTTTACTTGTTGTTACCAGTGTTTCATTTTTGGTAAGATCAATATCAAGCCAAACATCGGGATTATTTTCCTCCCATTTGGCATAAAGGTCACTAAGTCCTTCCTTTGCAGTTGTAATAGGTCTGCCTATAAAGTTTGAATACTTATACCAACCAAGGAATTTATAACCTTCTTTTGTGGGTATAACATCAATCACATCATCTATTTTATATTTTTTAGTTGTGGTTTCGTTGCCGTTATGGAAGGTTATAACAGCAACACCGCTATCAACGCTCCATTTTGCATAAAGTGTTGTATCAGCAGTAACAGCATTAACTGCCTCACCGCTTAACTCCTTATCCAAATACCAACCGTTAAAAATATATTCATCCTTAACAGGGGTTTTAAGTGCACCGCCGTTTAAAACAAACTCAGCGGTAATATCATCACCGTCAACATATTTAACTGCCGAGAAACCATTCACCTTATCTGCCGGCAATTCCAATATGGTGATAGAATTTAAAACAACCGTACCGTGTCCTGCAAACTGAAAACCGATATTATGAGCAGAAGTTGCTGTATATACCGTTGTTGTTTTAAAGGTTTCACCCCTATCGGGTGTTTTATATTTAGTATGGTCACCTATGCGTACCGAAGAGCTGCTTGTTACACCGTTTGCCAAAATATTTCCAAACAAACCTATCTGCAAGCCCCAATTATCATTACCTGCAGTGGTTGTTACGGTATAATCCATATTGATTATATATTTTGCGCCGGCCTTTGTTTTAAACTGTGACTTTGTGCCGTTATTATCTGTAACGAACAAAAATGTTGGACGCCAAGTGCCGCCCCAGCCCATATAATCAAGGCTGTAGTTATAGTTGCTTGCTGTAACAGAATTGTTTGATACTGTAATGTTACTGCCAATAGCATTTTGCGGTGAAGTAACATTTTCTGTAATCACATCATAAGAATTAACAACATCACTTACATCCGAATCTGATTTTGATACCCATTTGGCATAAAGAACCGCATCGGAAGATACAGCGGTTTTCTTACCGCCGTTAAATGCGGCATTATCATACCAACCGCCAAATTTATAACCGTTCTTTTCAGGGGTTTTAAGTGAACCGTTTTTAAGCACAAATTCTGTTGAAGCCTCTTCACCGTCAACATATTTTACAACCGCATAATTAGCGGCTTTTTCGGCAGAAACCTCCGAAATTTTCACATTATTTAAGGTAATGGAACCCTGACCGTAAAATATTAAACCGACATTATGTGCAGAAGCGGCAGTAAATGCCACGGTATAATTAACGGTTTTTCCGTTATCTGCCGCAGGATGTACATTATAAAGCTTATTTCCCTGACTATCGGTATCCAACCAAATTGCACTTTCTGTTTGACCGTTTGCCGCAATATTTCCAAACAAGCCTACCTGCAAACTGTGATTATCAGTTCTGTTTGAAACAACACTGTATTCCATTTCCACAATGTACTTAGCATTCTGTTTGGTCATAAACTTGGATTTCACACCGTTATTTTCGGTAAGGAAGAAAAATGTGGGACGCCACATTTTCCAACCGTTAGTATTAAGCTTATAGCCATTATAACTGCCGGTGGTAATTTTTGAACCACTCATGCTTATAGAAACACCGGAGGATGCGCCAACCAAATTATCAGGGCTGGTGCTTTCTGTTCTTAAAATATCGTAAGCTGTAATATCATCCGTATTATTCGCCATTACTATTACAGAAGTTATTAAGGTTGACAAAAGAATTGTTATTACCAAAAATAGTGACAATACCTTTTTCACGCCGACACCTTCCTTTCAAGTTTAAAAAACTTACCATCCCTCGCTTTTGCTTAGGATGGTAAGCCCAAATTCGCTTTTTGCGAGTATTATTTATAGGACGCTAATTTCTTGTTGGATTCATCGGTAGCATTCTGGAATGTATTCATAATCTTTTCAAGCTCTACTGCCATCTGCTCTGATGACTGACGGCGAAGCTCCTTAAATATTTCGCTATGTGTCCAGTTAAGGTCTACCATTGTAAGAGGTCCGCCAAGCACAGAAATCTTGAGGTCGTTTTCACGATATGCCTTTAAAACTGTTTCTGTGTAGAACTTCTGCATTTCCTTATTTCCGAAAATGCTTGCATCCTTATTGCAGTTATCAATATCCAAGAAATAACGGAGGAAATAGTATGCGCCATCGGGATTCTTTGCATTCTTTGCAATACCGTATGCACGCAAACCAACACCGCCATAGTTACAGGGTTTGCCCTCAAAGCTATCAGGCATTCTTACTGCGCCAAAATCACTTGCAGACATATCTTTAAGATAACCATTTTTCTTAATTGCGTAAGCATCGGTAGTGAGCATTGCAATATTACCTGCCGGATACTGAGCTATAAGATAGTTACCAACAAGACCTGCTTCACGACATTCAGCATAGAACTTCAAGGATTTAAGCATAGCTTCATTATTTTTATTGCATGATACCTTACCGCTGTTTGCATCGTAAGACATAAAGCCTGTGCCCATTGTGAGTGCCATTAAATAAGGATCTAATACACCGCCGTAGTAACCAATCTTATCAGCATCAAGCATACACTGCTTAAAGGTTTCCCAAGTCCAGTTGCCGTTATTAATATAATCTACAGGAGATGTAAGGCCGTTTTCATTAAATATCTTCTTATTATATACAACAATTCCTGCTGTGGGAACATAAGGGCTGTAATAAGAGTTTACAAAATAATTCTTGCCGTTAAACCTTGTTTGTTCGGTAATACGGGGATCCCAGAAGCCATCATTAATATTGAAATTCTTAGGCAATTCTGCGGCCACTTCATATATCTGAGGAATTTTATCATTAAGAATTATTACATCAGGACCCTTGCCCGCTACTATCTGCTTGGCAATATCTGCTTCATATGTAAGCTGATTAAATAACTGCCACTTAACATTAATACCGGTAAGCTTTGTAAATGCCTTTGCAACCTTTACATATTCAGCACCGCCTTCATCGCCCCAATGTGCGATTGTAACGGAAGTACCTCTAAGCTTTTTAGGTACATTTTTGAAAACATCCAAACGGTCTTTCTGAGAAGCACCATCGTTAAAGCTGCCGGAGCCATCGCCGGAACCTTCTTCTCCGCCTTCATCACCCGAAACGGTGCCTTCAAAATCAATATCACCGCCCAAATCATCAAAAGTATCTTCTTTGGATGATGTTTTATCTGTTTTTTCATCACCGCCGCAACCTGCTACTGCAAAGCACATTACGAGTGATAAAACAAATGCCAATAATCTTATTGCTGTCTTTTTCATAATAAATTTTCCTTTCAATTTTATATTTTTTAAATTAAATTATGAGGATGATTACCCTCTGTATTCCAATATTTACAATTCAGTGTATTATGTCCTCTTAAACCTCTCCTTTGAAAATATTGCCAATAAACGCTTTGTATATTGCATCTATTCTGTACATTATTACAACTATATTCTATCATAACTATAAAAACACAACAATTCAATTTTTTAAAATACAAATGCAATAAATTGTTTTTTATTTTTAAAAAATAGCGCAAACCAAGTTAAAATACACCATAAAAACCACCTTTTTCATAATTTGTAAAAAAAATACAGGCAATTCAAAAATGAACCGCCTGTATGAATTCATTTAATAATTTGAAAAATCAGTAATATCATTTGAAACATACTGTATATACTCTTCCAAATGCTTTACCGAGATATACTTTGAGAGTAGCTTTACAAAATCAGTTTTATCCTTACACCCAACCTTTTTGAAATAATTATTTTTATGTGAGTTAAGTGCCTGAGGCGTTAGAAACAGCTTATGGGTAATGGTGCTGTTGGAATAGCCTTTAAGGAACATATAAATTATCAAAAGGTCCATGGTCTTTGCATTAAGCAAAAGATTTTCCAAAAGAAATATATCCTTAAAAGCAGGATCACTTTTATGGTCAAATTTTTCCGTTTCCTCAAATTTCATTGATACATTTCTTCGGGTTTGAACCGGGAAAAAGCCTGTATCGGTAAGTGCTTTTTTCTGGGTGGATTCACGGGGTATTATAATATTATTAAGGTCTATAGAAATACATTTAAAATCATTCTTATTATTTATAAGGCTGCGATATATCTGTAAAACTGCCGATTTCACAGCTTCCAATGTATAGGTAACGCTTGAAAGACTTACATGGCACAGCTTTGACATTATTGTATCCATACAGCCCAAGAAAAAACGATCCTCAAGATACTGCGGTTCATTTTCAATAAAATAATTCAAAAAAGCTATAGCCACAACATCATTTGGAAAATATACACCGTCATACTCATATCTATGCTCAAGATACTGAGCCATACATTCATCAAAACCGCTTTTTATAGAGAAAACATCCTGATAATCAAAATCAGGATCAATATAATAAAGACCGTTTACCTTTGATTTATCCGATTTTGAATTTGCATAAAATCCAAAAAATGCAATTTTATTTTTACCGTTAGATTTAAAATAACGGTATACCAAAGATGCTGTTATATCATCATTATCGGTTATTGAGCTGTAAACATACTTATAATGTGCGTTATTCTTATCGTGTAAGGTTATTACGGGAATATCATTTTGATTACACAGCTCAACATATCGGCTGTTATCTTCGTTTATTCCGTTAGTTATAAAAAAGACTGCTTTGGGATCGGTATAAATTTCCGGTATATCTTCCATTTTTTCAAAAACTACCGTAGGAATTCTTTTTTGATTAAGAGATTTTATGCCTGCAATCTCCTGCTTGGTTCTGGTTTCAATAAAATAAGAGGAACCGCTTTCCATTAAAATATATAACGACATCTACTCACCGCATTTCATAACACATATTTTTACATATTGAATGTAAATCACACAAAAACTTCTTTATTATTTTATCATTATTCAAACAAAAAAACAATCAATATTTTTAAGCACAAATGTATTAAGTATAAAAACAAAAAAAATATGACAAAAAGTGTTGAAAAAGTAATTTATTGTGCTATAATTATATGATGTATGATTATATATAAATATCTGTTTGAATTAAGGAGGAGGGTGCTTTTTGAACGAAAAACAATTAAAAAAATTAACTCGCCTTCAGTTGTTGGAGTTGTTGATTTTACAAACAGAGGAAAGTGAGCGCCTGCAAAAGCAATTAGACGATTTAAAGCTTAAAAAAGAAGTTGAAACCATTCAAATTTCAAACTTAGGCTCTATTGCCGAAGCAAGCATGCAGATTGCCAATGTTTTTAATGCAACCCAACAAGCCGCTGATTTATATTTGGAAGCAGCAAAAAAGCAAGCGGATACCATTGTTGCGGAAGCTAAAGCAAAAGCAGAAGAAATTATTCGTAAAGCAGCAGAAGAAAAAGCGTAAAAATGCTAAACTATTAAGAGAGTATCTATGATATGAAATATAAACACGAAAAAAACGGATTAAAGCAGGAGCTTCCACATCTTGATATACTGCAGAGTGAATTAAAGCGTGAGCAATATAAAAAGCGTTTTAGGAAGCTGCTGAAAAGCACCATAAGCACCCTTATTGTGGTTTCAGCCATTGCAGCTTTGGTGGCAACCTTGGTTTTGCCTGTTTTGCAAATTGTGGGAACCAGTATGGAGCCAAATTTAACCGATGGTGATTTTGTTTTACTTGTTAAAACGGACGACCTTGAAACGGGAGATTTGTGTGCGTTTTATTATTCCAATAAAATTTTGATAAAACGCATTATTGCAGTTCCGGGTGATTATTTGTGGATAGAATCGGATGGTACGGTTTTTCTCAACGGCAAAGAATTAAATGAGCCTTACATAAATCAAAAGGCTTTAGGTGAATGTGATGTTGAATTTCCGTATCAGGTTCCCGAAAACGCTTACTTTATGATGGGGGATCGAAGAGAAACCTCTATTGATAGCCGCAGCAGTACAATAGGCTGTATTTCCGAGGACCAGATTGTTGGAAAAATATTATGTAAATTCTGGCCTTTAACAAGATTTGAATGGATGGCATAATTTAAAACTAAAAAAACTATAACAGAAAGGAGGCAGACAATGTTTAAAAATATAAATCAGTATTTAACGAAAATTAAACAGTGCAATCGAATGCAGCATAGATTTTTAAGCATTGCTCTGTGCCTTTCGTTAATAACCGTTCTTTGTGTTTTTTGGTATTTAAAGCAAACAGGTATCACCTTGGCGGGAGATGCTTTTTGCGGCATAAAAGAACATATTCATTCCGATGAATGTAAATCCGCTTGCGAATTGGAAGAACATATACATATTGAAAGCTGTTACAGTGATATTACTGCCGATTTGGAAACTGCAGATGATTGGGAGGCAAGCTTTGCAAATATAAACCGTGCAACCACAACTGCCGAAAATATTGTATTATTGGCTAAATCACAATTAGGCTGTAAAGAAAGTGAAATTAATTTTCAGGTATCCGCAGATGGCATAAGACGAGGTATAACACGATACGGTCAATGGTACGGCAACCCTTACGGTGATTGGTCGGCAATGTTCGCTTCATTCTGTTTATACTATGCAGGGGTTGAGGATGTTCCCAAAAATGCAGGCCCTCAATCTATGCTGCTTAAATGGGATGAACAAGGTATATATAAATCGGCTGACGAATATTCACCAAAAATCGGCAATCTGATTTTCTTGAACAAAAATTCAGAAACCGATTCCTGCAACAGCGTTGCAATAATTATCGGCAATGCAAACGATACAATCACAGTTATTGAGGGCGATGTTGATAACGAGGTTAAAGAGGTAACCTATGCTATTAACAGCACCGAAATATTAGGATATGGCTTGGTGCCTGATGTATCTGAATATTCGGTATTGGTTGAACCTCCAAAAACTGCAGATTCCATAGCCACACAAACCACCTTTGAGCGTTCAATGCTCACAAGCTCAAATCGCTTCGTGCTTTACACCGTTCAAAACGGTAATACATATGCTATTGACGGCACAGGTAAAGCCGTTCAGATTTTAGTGGATGAAAACGGAAAAATCCGCACCGATTATGAAAATCCCGATTTATTGCTTTGGACCTTTTCACGGTATAACAACAGTTCCACAGCCATACAAAATGTTGGAAGCGGAAGATATTTACATCCCTATTACAATTCAGCTACCGATAACGGAATAACAACCCCCGGAAGATGGGGTACAACCGTTACAGCATCAGGAAACGGGGCTAAATTAAGTCATTCGGCTTACATTGCTTTAGATGCTCAGAACGAACAGTTTGTAATGACACGAACACAAAACCAAAACATCACATTCCTTATTGGAATGAGTAGTCCGTGTACAGTTTGGTTTGATGGTACAAACGGTGGAATTATGAGTCTTGGCGGTGCTGATAACAGCAGTGTTTCGGCTTTTACCGATAGCGTTATAACATTACCAACAAACTGGAAATCCCCCGTAAAATATGATTACACATTAAAAGGCTGGTATGATATTACCAATCATAAGTATTACTCCCCCGGTGATAGAGTAACCGTTACGGGAAATATGGTATTTTATGCCGA
This sequence comes from Oscillospiraceae bacterium, assembly GCA_015065645.1. GTDB lineage: Bacteria > Bacillota > Clostridia > Oscillospirales > Acutalibacteraceae > UBA737. Next base: position 92,376 of record SVPW01000002.1, read on the forward strand.
TTGGAAAGCAACCACTTATGATATTGGTAAGTTTAACTCATATACAGATAGTACAATAAGCACCAATAAGTTTATAACAACCCGTATATTTGATTACGGTGCTTTACTAAATGTGTTATCTGAATCGGTTTCCGTTACGGCAGATGCTAACAGCCACAGTGAAACCTGGCGGTTAATTACATCGGGTAATAACCTTTATAACGGCGAACCAACACTTAACTTTATTCTTCGAGATTGGGATAGAGGAAACGAAGATATTTCTTATCCAAGCGGTCATAACGACCGTAACAACCCCACAAGTGCCGGTTCGGTTTATCCGGGATTATATACCGATACCATACGGGATGTATTTTTCAATCCTGATGTTAAGCTTCCCGGAAAGGAATATCTTGGCGAAGGCGATCATCTGTTCCAGCTTTGTGAAGACCCCTCACACAGTTACTACGGATATTATTACTACAACTCCGAACTAAACGCTGCATCATATAATCAATCAGATCAAAGGTTCTATGTTTATGATTATCTTGAGGGTACACGAGATTCGGTAGATAACGGAGATGGCGGAAATTACTCAGACTTTCTCCCCTTAAACTCACCCTATGCTAATTTAAACGGAAAAACTCCTCAAACCTATACCTATAACGGTATAGAAAATGAATATGTTGGAACCACCCATTATGTGTATGATAGCCGTTATAACGATAATAACAACACCACAAACAATATATCAACAAACTATTGGTTTGGTACCCTAAAAGATTTTCAGGCACTGTATATGATAATTCGTTGGTAATCGGAGGATATTATTGCAAGGGACAGTTTGATTGTCTTACCCGATTGGATAATGGAAATATAATAACCGTAACAGATATGACCGGTGCACAGTTCAGCTATGAGATAAAGGATATAATACGAAAAAAAGATGTTGATTCTAAATTTTTAAACAATAATTCTTTTGATATTACTTTGTTTGTTTACAGCCCAAAATCATTTGATTATATAATTGTAAGAGGCAGTAATGTGTTTAACTGAGGTTTTTTTGAATGAAAATTAATGCAAAAAATATGCAATGGACAAGAGCTCCAAAGCAGTATACAATCGAAGAAAATAAGGTTGAAATGATAACCGAACCATACACCGATTTATGGCAAAGAACATATTATCATTTCAGAAATGACAATGCACCTGTTTTACAGATGGAAACAGATGAAAAATTCTTTTCTTTTGTGGTTAAAACGGAATTTGATACAAAGGTTCGTTATGACCAAAGCGGAATTGTTATGTATCTTAACAGCGAAAATTGGCTGAAAGCATCAATAGAATATGAAAACGATACCATTCAGCGCCTTGGAAGCGTTGTAACAAACAATGGGTATTCGGATTGGGCTTCTGTTGATGTTGATGCAAAAATCAAATCGGTATGGTTTCGTTTGAGCCGTAGAGAGGATGATTTTTGTATTGAAAACTCAACAGACGGTGTCATCTTTAAGCAAATGCGTATTTGCCATTTGTTCAATGTAAAAGATACTGTTAAGTTTGGAATTTATGCTTGCAGCGCTGAAAATTCATCATTTAAAGCAATATTTTCCGATATGGAAATCACCGAATGTAAATGGTATGCACATGATGGTCAGCAACCTGATGTAGATTAAATAAAAGATATATAGAGGTGTTTATGGTTTGAAAAACATCGAACGCAGAGACAAAGGATTAGCATATATAGCAGATGATGAAGTTTTTGCACAGATTAAAAAATGCCGTAAGCTTTTATATAAGCTTAACCATACCGATTTTGATAATACGCAAGAATTATCCGAAATTATAGGTTGCTTGCTTGGAAAATCCGAGAATGCGATTATCACTCCTCCCTTTCACTGTGATTATGGTTTTAATATTGAGGTTGGAAAAAATTTTTATGCAAATTATAACTGCACCATCCTTGATGTAGCAAAGGTTAAAATCGGTGATAATTGCCTGCTTGCACCTAATGTTGCAATTTATACCGCAGGTCATCCCGTATATCCCACAACACGAAATTCCGGATACGAATACGGCAAAGAAATTGTTATCGGTGATAATGTTTGGATTGGCGGTAATTCGGTTATTTGTCCGGGTGTACATATTGGAAGTAATGTAGTTATCGGAGCAGGAAGTGTGGTAACAAAGGATATTCCGGATTGGTGCATTGCCGCAGGAAACCCGTGTAAGGTTATCAGACCGATTACAGAGGATGATAAACGAAAACTATACAAAAACGAAGAAATAGACCAAGAAGCTTGGGAAATTATAAATCAGGAATAACTTATACAACAGCAAAAAGCAGATGGGTAAACCATCTGCTTTTTTTGATTGTAAGAACAATCATTCTCTATTGTCCGCTTTATTTCCCGCAGTTTTTATCAAAATTCGGGTTACAGAAATAATAGTTTTTCGGGTTCAAATGATCACTTGCATGACGAAGCGCTTCACCGAAATTACCAATTCAAACAAAAGCCCATAAACCCTTTATTTATATCCGTTCCGCCTGTAGATGCTCCTGATGCTAAGGCGATACCTATACCCAAACCATAAAGTGTTCCACCAAAAAATGCGGCGTGTTGAGCAAGACATGGTTTATGTATATTGGTTTCGCCCCATTTTTCATATTCTTCACTTGATAGATTTGGAGAGAAATAAACAATTATTGTAAACGCTACCCGGAACTATAAATTTATATTCCCGGCAGGTTCTCTGAACATCTTTTTATAATTCTTCAAAGCATAATCTAAAATTATATTTTCAGACACAACTCTGTTCCCTTATCTGTTTTCCTCGATTTGTGAAATCAAATATTTACCAACCTCACACATAAACTTGGTAGCAGCAGGATAAAGTTCTACCGGTTTGCCTCTATAAAAGGCATCTGCCTCAAAGGTTAAATCACCCTTATAATCTATATGAGCCAATGCTTTGCACATAGCAATAAAATCTATCTTCTCCATAAAAGGTAAGGTGTGCTTATCGGATTTAAAATCTGTATCATGAACATGAAGTGCCTGTAAACGCTTGTTTCCCATGGTTTTAATAAATGTAGGAATGTCAGCATTCATAAGGGAAACATGACCGATATCAAGGCAACCTACTATCCATTCACTATCGATAGCATCCAAGTATTTGTTAAATTCCCATGCTCTTGAGCAGGTACTATCGCTTGGAACTTTATTGCCGTTATTACACTGCCACATATTTTCGCAAGCAACCTTAATTCCAAACTTTTCGCAATAAGGAATAAGGCTCTTATAAAACTCAACATTTATTTCGAACAATTCCTCGGGATGATCGGGATAAATTAAATGCTGTTTAGGATGAACAACAATGATTTTAGCACCTAAAATAGACGCTACTTCCATCGCTCTGACAATTTTATCAAAAATCACTTTATCCTCTTCCTCTTTGCCTGTGCTTGAAGGGAAAGGTGCGTGAGATTGATTACAAACAATTCCCAAAGAATCTGCATATTTACGCAAATCTTTTGCAATATTAACATAATCAGGACTGTTAAATTGATAACTTTCTTCTCTTGTTAATTTAAAAAGAGAAATATCATACGCATCAAAACCGGCATCTGCTATGATTTTAATAGCCTCTTTTTCGGATAAATTTGAACCTACCCATTGTGTTAGATTTGAAAGTAACATATAAATTCCCTACTTTCTTATTACTGTAATTTTTTCCATAAATTATTTACATAGTGTTTAAAGCCCGAATCTATGGGATGAACACCATCTGTTTGATAATACTTTGAATCGTGAGGAACTAAATCAAAATACATTGCTTGCATTTTTAATGTAAATCATATAATGCTAACAGTCAATTTATCATCTGCAAAACAGTTGGCGCCTACAAAGATTTCAAAGTCACCTTTTTCAACAATAAAGTCACCTTTTTCGTTATAAAAACCTAAATCTTTATAACCTAAATCAAACTCGACTGTCTTAGTATTGTTTTGCGAAATAAATATCTTTTTATAGCCTTTAAGTTCCCTTA
>SVPW01000034.1 GCA_015065645.1 Oscillospiraceae bacterium
TACTTCATCCTCATCAAGACCCTCTGCCTCAATAATGATGATACCCTTGCGGTCGAACATAAACATAACCGAACCCGATTGACCCAAATTACCACCAAATTTATCAAAATAATGGCGAACATCACCTGCTGTACGGTTACGGTTATCGGTAAGAGTTTCAACAACTACAGCTATACCACAAGGTCCGTAACCCTCATAAATAAGCTCCTCATAGTTATTGGTATCTCCCTCACCTGCTGCTTTTTTAATAATACGCTCAATATTTTCATTAGGCACATTTGCAGCTTTAGCTTTAGCAATAACATCCTTTAACTTGCTGTTTTCATTAGGATTAGGCCCGCCGGATTTAACTATAACGGCAATTTCCCTACCAATTTTTGTAAAGATTTTAGCCTTTGCGGCATCGGTCTTTTCTTTTTTACGCTTAATATTGTTCCATTTGGAATGTCCTGACATTTTTAATTCGCCCTTTCGGAAATATTTAACTTTATTATTTTATCACAAATCCTTATTAAGTTCAAGAGCTTTTTCACATATAAGCTCAAGGTCTGTGATTGATTTTATTTCACCGCACATACGCCTGAGAGAAGCTGCCCCGCAAAGACCGGTCATATACCAAGCCGCATGCTTTCGACTTTCAAGCACAGCATTATGAGGGTCTTTATACATAAGCATTAGCTGAACCTGATTTTTAAGTTCATTAAGGCGTTGTTCTAAAGTGGGAGGTATATATTCCCTACCCTCAAACCAAGCATTAATCTCCTCAAAAACAAACGGATTACCCATTGCCGCCCTGCCAACCATCACAAAATCACAACCTGTAATTTCTAACATTTTTTGCGCATCTTTTCCACAGCTTATATCGCCGTTTGCAATTACAGGAATTGAAACACTTTTCTTTACAGCTTTTATAGTATCGTAATCAATGCCGGGTGCATACATCTGAGCACGGGTTCTTCCGTGAACAGTAATTGCGGCAGCCCCTGCCGATTCAACACGCTTTGCAAGCTCAGGTGCATTTATGCTGTCCTTATCCCAGCCTGTACGCATTTTTACAGTAACAGGTACATCAACCGCCTTAACCACAGCACGAACTATTTTTTCAGCAGTTTCCACATCTCTCATAAGTGCGCTTCCGCCGCCGTTTCCTGAAACCTTTGGCGCCGGACAGCCCATATTTATATCAATAAAATCCGGCTTGTATTTAAGGGCTATTTCAGCAGCCTTTGCCATAAATTCAGGTTCACATCCAAAGAGTTGTGATGCAGTTGGCCGTGATTTTTCTGAGCAATAAAGCAGGCTTTCAGATTTTGTATCAGACAATGTGACACCACGGGAACTTGTAAGCTCCCCCACTGTGAAAGCGGCACCATGTGCCGTACATATTTCCCGCATTGCCCTATCGGCAACACCAGCCATTGGCGCTAATGCGGCATAACCTCGTAAATTACCTTTTTTAATATCCATAATGCTTATTATATATTAAAAATAAAATTATGTCAATTTTTAAAATTTAATAGTGACAAATAATAAATTTAATGGTAAAATATATAATGATTATTTATGTTTGAAAGAGGTGCGTGTATGAAACTGCTGGCTATAGATGGAAACAGCATTATTAATCGTGCTTTCTACGGTATAAAACTACTCACAACTAAGGATGGCCGTTACACAAACGGCGTTTACGGGTTTATTAATATTTTGAACAAACTGCTTGAAAGCGAAGCTCCTGACGGTGTTGCAGTTGCTTTTGACCTAAAGGCACCAACCTTCAGGCACAAAAAATATGATGCTTATAAAGCAGGCAGGCATAAAACACCCGATGAATTGCTTAGTCAATTTCCTATTTTGAAGGAATGGTTACGCCTTGCCGGTTATCACTGCATTGAATGTGAAGGCTATGAAGCCGATGATATTTTGGGAACGCTTGCAAAGTCAGCTGAAAACAGCGGTCACGAATGTGTTATAGCCACAGGTGACCGTGATTCATTGCAATTAGTTTCTGAGCATACACGTGTTTTGCTCACCGCTACAAAAATGGGAAGACCCGAAATTACTAATTACACTCCTGATACTTTGTTTGAGCGTTATTCACTTACCCCTTGTGAAATGATTGAGCTAAAAGCACTTATGGGAGATAGCTCAGATAATATTCCTGGTGTTGCAGGTGTTGGTGAAAAAACCGCAACCGATTTGATTTCAAGATATCATTCGGTTGATTATATTTATGAACATCTTGATGAATTGGATATTAAAGACGGTGTAAGAAACAAGCTTCGTGATGGGAAAGAAAATGCTTATTTAAGCTTGTTTTTGGGAACTATATGCAAGAATGCACCTATTGATACAGATATTACTAATTACATCACTGCCGAACGCAACGAAGCCGAGCTTGCACGTTTGATGACAGGGCTTGAATTTTTTAAGCTTATGGAAAAAATGGGCATTTCTCCGGATAGTACACCTCCTACCGCAACAAAAACACAGACTGCTATTGCTATTAATGTAACAGCAGATAATAGTAAGGTCGGATCTTGTGCAGTTTTATATGCCGATGAAAACGGATATGCCGCAGTTTCGGATAATAAGGTTTTCCGCTGTGATAAAGCCTTTTTTGAAAAAATACTAAACGATGAAAAAATAGAAAAAAAGGTATACGATTATAAAAATCTTTCAAAAGAATATCCTAAGTGTAAAAATATTGTTTTTGATGCAATGCTTGCGGGTTATCTTTGCAATCCTGCCGCTTCATCATACGCTATAGACCGACTTGCCGCTGAATACAGCGCACCATCACCCAAAATCACTGGTGATGCAGATGAAGTATTGCAAAATGCTGTTTTACTTGACAGCGTTTGCAAGGTGCTTGAGAGCGCATTAAACGAAAGCGGACAAGCTACACTTTTATATGACATTGAGCTTCCTTTGGCACGTGTGCTTGGTGAAATGGAAAAAATCGGTTTCCTTGCTGACAGCAACGGACTCAAAGCCATGGGTGAAGAGCTCGCCGAAAGAATCAGCATAATTGAACAAGAAATTTACGGTGATGTTGGTTATGAATTTAACTTAAATTCACCAAAACAATTAGGCAAAGCCTTATTTGAGGATTTGAAAATCACACCTGCCAAAAAAACTAAAAACGGTTACAGTACAGGTGCGGAAATATTAGAAAAATTGCAGTATGAATATCCTGTTGTTGGAAAAATATTAGAATACCGCAAGCTTGCAAAGCTAAAATCCACCTATTGCGAAGGCCTGCTTAACGCAATTTCGGATGACGGAAGAATTCACTCAACCTTTAATCAAACAGAAGCCCGTACAGGACGCATAAGCTCTTTGGAACCCAATTTGCAAAACATCCCCGTTCGCACACAAGAGGGCAAAAGATTGCGTGAATACTTTACAGCGGCTGAAGGTTACGTTTTATGTGATGCTGACTATTCGCAAATTGAACTTAGAGTTTTGGCATCGATAGCAAACGATACCGCTATGATAAACGCCTTTAACAGCGATACAGATATTCACACTCTTACGGCTTCACAGGTTTTTGGTATGCCTGTTGAAATGATAACTCCTACACTTCGTTACAGAGCAAAGGCTGTTAATTTTGGAATAATTTACGGCATAGGTGCGTTTTCATTATCAAAAGATATTGATGTAACAAGAAAAGAAGCCGAAGCATATATAAAAGGATATCTTGCCACATATCCCGGTGTTGAGCGTTATATGAACGAAGTAATTGAACAAGCTAAAAACAACGGATATGTCTCTACCCTTTTCGGACGCAGACGTTATTTACCTGAGCTTTCGGCATCCAACCACATGTTAAGAGCTTTTGGTGAGCGTGTTGCAAGAAACGCTCCAATTCAAGGAACAGCTGCCGATATTATTAAAATTGCAATGATAAGGGTTTATGAACGCTTAAAGAAAGAATTGCCTGATGCAAGGCTTATTTTACAGGTACACGATGAATTAATTGTTGAATGTCCCTGTGAAAAAGCAGATGAAGCCTGCCATATTTTGGAAGATGAAATGGAAAATGCCGTAAGTATGGCTGTTAAATTAAAGGTTGAGGCACACTGTGGAAAAAATTGGTTGGAGGCAAAAGGATAATGCAGGTTTTATTTGTTTGTACAGGTAATACCTGCCGTAGTCCTATGGCGGAAGGCTATTTAAAAAAGCAAAATATAAAGGGTCTTAATGTGCAAAGCCGTGGTCTGTTTGCCGACGGCTCCACAGTTTCTATCAATTCCCGTATTGTTACAAGTGAGATTGGAATTGATATTTCTGAGCACATTTCAAGACAGTTTACCACAAAAGACCTTGAAGCAGATTTGATAATTTGCCTTTCGCAAAATCATTATAATATGCTATTATCGGTTGGTGCAGATAAAAACAAATTGATGGTTTTAGGTGACGGAATTTCTGATCCATACGATCAAGATATAACCGTTTACCGCAAATGCCTGTTTGAAATTATTAACGCTATAGATTTGCTTATTGATAATGGTGTTTTTACAAATTTTTCTATTTGTGAAGCACAACTTTCCGATGCACAGCAGATTTCAAATATTGAAACCGAATGTTTCAGTGAACCTTGGTCTCAAAATGCAATTATTGAGTCTCTTAATGCAGGCAGTACATTCTTTGTTGCAAAAATTGATAACAAGGTTATAGGATATATCGGTGTTAATACCGTGCTCGATGAGGGTTATATTAATAATATTGCTGTAACAGCTGAATTTCGCCATTTAGGAATCGGAAGAGGGCTTTTAAACCGACTCATCCGTTTTTCATTACAAAAAAAGCTTGCTTTTTTAAGTCTTGAAGTTAGGGTTTCTAATAAAACAGCAATTTCTCTTTATGAAACATTTGAATTTAAAAATATGGGCACACGCCGTAATTTTTACAAAAATCCCACAGAGGATGCCATTATTATGACAAGAAGGTTTGATTATTCCAATGAAAATTCTTAGCATTGAATCGTCATGTGATGAAACCTCAATAGCAATTACCGAAGAAAGACGGGTTTTATCAAATATTGTTTCCACACAAATAGCACGCCATCGTGTTTTTGGCGGTGTTGTTCCCGAAATAGCTTCCCGTTGCCATACCGAAGCTATTTCACAGGTTTGTGAAGAGGCACTTTCACAAGCTGGATTAACATATAAAGAAATTGATGCCGTGGCAGTTACCTTTGCACCCGGTCTTATAGGTGCATTGCTTGTTGGTGTTAATTTTGCAAAAGGCTTGGCATTAAGTTTGGGGGTTCCGCTCATTCCCGTTCATCATTTGCGCTCACATATTGCGGCAAACTATATTGAACACAAAGATCTGCAACCTCCGTTTTTATGCCTTACGGTATCCGGAGGTAACTCAATTTTAACCGAAGTATCGGATTATACAAAATTTAAAGTTTTAGGCAATACCCAAGATGATGCCGCAGGTGAATGTTTTGATAAAACTGCCCGTGCTTTGGGACTTGCATATCCCGGTGGGGTTGAGCTTGATAAGATTGCCACAACAGCTGATTTTAAAAGGTATCCTCTTCCCTATCCAAGGCTTGAAAACAGTGAATTTAATTTCAGTTTTTCCGGTCTTAAAACAGCGGTTATAAATCAAATTCACAATGCATCACAAAAGGGGCAAGAAATTGATGTTCCTGTTTTAGCGGCAACTGTTAGAGCCAGAGTTTGCGATATGCTGATAGATAATACAATGCGTGCGGCACAAAAGTATTCATATAAAACCTTAGCTCTTGCAGGTGGAGTTTCTGCCAACAGCGAATTACGGCTTCGTATGGAGGAAGAATGTAAAAAAAGAAATATAAAGCTTTATTATCCGCCACTCAAATATTGCGGAGATAATGCCGCTATGGTTGGGGTTCAGGCATATTATGAATATAAAAGCGGAAATATTGCGGATATTTCGCTCAATGCGGCAGCCACTATGCCGATCAATTACAGATAGGAGAGGATATTCATGGAAAACAAGCGTTTACTTATGATAGTTAATCCATGCTCGGGAAAAGCTAAAATGAAAAACGCACTTATGCGTGTTGTTCAAATATTTTCAAATGCAGATTACGAAGTTACTGTATACCCTACAAAAGAACGTGGGGATGCAACCGTTTATGTTAAAAAGCTCAAGCCTGATATTTATGAAAAAATAATTGTATGCGGCGGTGACGGCACACTTAATGAAGTAGTTACAGGACTTATGGAAACAAACCTTTCTTATAAAATAGGCTATATCCCTTCAGGCACTCTTAACGAATGGTCCTCAAGTCTTCACATTGCACGCAACATTTACACTGCTGCACAGGATATAATTGATGGTACAGAAGTGAAGCTTGACCTTGGAAAATTCGGTGAAAAATATTTTTGTTATACCGCTTCATTCGGTGCATTCACCTCAGCTTCCTACTCTGCACCGCAAAATATTAAAAATGTTTTGGGCCAGGCAGCATATTTTTTTGAAGGCATAAAGTCCCTTGCCAATATTAAATCCGTTCATCTTAAATTTAAAACAGAAGACCGTGAAATTGAGGGCGATTTTCTATTTGGAGCAATTTCAAACTCACTTTCGGTTGGAGGAATAGTAAAATTCGATCAAGCTGTAGTTAAACTGAACGATGGAATTTTTGAAGTGCTTTTGATACGCAAGCCCTCAAATATCTTAAAATTCCAAAGCTATATTGATGCAATTTTAAAGCATGACCTTAACCGTGATGGAATTGAATTTTTCCACGCAAAAGAAATTGAAATTAACGGTAGCGCCGATGTTCCTTGGACTCTTGATGGTGAATATGCTTCCGGTAGCGATACAATAAATATAAAAAATATTCAGGGTGCTTTAAGACTTATTTTACCAGAGGATGCAAATGAGAAATCTGCGGCACAGCTTGAAATTCAATCGGCAGATAACGAAACAAACGAATAAAAGGAGTTTAACAATATGTTTACACGAGATATCGGAGTAGATCTTGGTACCGCCAATACCTTGGTTTGTGTTAAAGGTAAAGGTATTATTATGCGTGAGCCTTCCGTAGTTGCATACGATGTAAGAAATGATGCCGTACGAGCAGTTGGTACAGAAGCCAAGGAAATGATTGGCAGAACACCCGGCTCTATTGTGGCTGTAAGACCTCTTAAAGACGGTGTTATTGCTGATTTTGATGTTACAGCTGCTATGCTTAAAAGATTTATTCGCCAAGCACTTAAAGGCTCTTTCTTTTCAAGAGTAAGAATGGTAATCTGCATACCTGCAGGTGTTACAGAGGTTGAAAGCCGTGCGGTATACGATGCCGCAAAGCAAGCAGGTGCTACCGATATTGACCTTGTTGAAGAGCCGATGGCTGCAGCAGTTGGTGCAGGTCTTCCTATTTGGGATGCTTCGGGAAATATGGTGGTTGATATTGGCGGTGGTACAAGTGAGGTTGCCGTAATTTCATTAGGAGATATAGTTACTGCACAATCCATTCGTGTTGCAGGAGACGACCTTGATGAAGCAATTATTAACTATATACGCAAAAAGCATAATTTGCTTATAGGCGAACGCACAGCAGAACAAATTAAGATTGATATTGGTTCTGCTAAGCCATACGAAAACGAAACAAGTATTGACATAAAGGGTAGAAATTTAGTAGACGGACTGCCTAAAAACATTACAATTTCTTCAAAAGAGGTTCGTGATGCTATGGCAGATACAATTTCTCAGATTATTGATACCATTCGTTCCACACTTGAAAAAACACCACCTGAGCTTTCTGCTGATATTATTGACAGCGGTATCACCCTCACAGGTGGAGGCGCTTTGTTAAGAGGTCTTGCCGAGCTTATTGCGGAAGAAACAGGTATGCCTGTTTCGGTTGCGGCAAATCCGTTAGATTGCGTTGTGCTTGGAACAGCAAAACGACTTGAAGCAAACAGCGGCTTTGAAAATTATGTTTTCCGCAGAGGAAAGCGTTTTCGCTAAAATCAAAAGGATAGGAAGTTATTTACATGCGATTCTTCTTTCGCAGCAGACAATTCAAAATTATATTAATTGTTTTTATAATAATTGTTGCACTTTCTTCTGTTTTTGGAATAATAGGAGGAAGTATTGCTCCGCAGGCTAATATTGCAGGCACTATAGCCGCACCCTTTCAACAGCTTGCTACGAATATTTCAAATGCTTTTTCTGATTTTTTCAAAGCATATAATGATGGTAATAAATTATTGCTTGAAAACTCCGAATTAAAAGCTCAGCTTAACGAAATGAACGAAAAGCTTGCAGAATATGATGCCGCCACTGCCGAAAATGAATTTTATAAAGATTATTTGGGCATAAAGGAAAACAATCCTGATTTCACCTTCAGCGATGCTACGGTTATTTCCCGTGATTCACAGGATCCGTACGGCGGTTTTGTAATTAACTGCGGTTCTTTAAATGATATTTCTCTATATGACCCTGTAATAACAGATGCTGGACTTGTGGGTTATATATCAGAGGTTGGGCTTACCACATCTAAAGTCACCACGATTTTAAGCCCCGAAATAACAATTGGTGCACTTGATAACCGAAGTACAGACTCCGGTATTGTATCCGGAAATTTAGAGCTTGCCGGTAAAAAGTTTTGTAAATTTTATAATCTTTCACGCTCATGTAATGTTGCAATAGGTGATTATGTTGTGACCTCAGGAGAAGGAATTTTCCCTGATGGCTTGCTTATCGGCACAATAGAAAACATTGGAAGCGACCCTTACAACACCTCTATTTATGCGGATATTAAGCCTTTTACAGATTTTTATGAGCTTAGAAATGTTATGATAATAACCGAGTTTGACGGCCAGCTTTCCCCGGAGGAGCGAGAAAAATGAGCCGACTGACAAAAAGAAATTATATATCGGCAATTATTAATGCGATACTTATAAGTATAATTTTCTTATTTCATTACACAAATCTTTTCAGTATTACCATTTATAATGTTTCTCCAATGTTGCTTTTACCATTCTTTGTTGGTTTTGCAATTTATTCAGAAGAAATGCCTGCAACATTTGTTGGAGCAATTATAGGTTTTTTTGCAGATAGCACCTCAAGCTCAGGCTCATATTTTCACACATTTTATTTCTTTATATTAGGTCTTGCAATATCTCTTATGATGCATTATCTGCTAAATAACAATATTCGCTCTGCAATAATGCTTTCATTGGTCAGCAGTATTTTATATTTTGTATTAAGATGGCTGTTTTTCCATGCGTTTTCAGGTTCGGATAACAGCATTGAATACCTTATGCAATATGCGTTGCCTTCCGTAATATATACATCTGTTTTTATTTTCCCTTTTTATTATTTGCAACGCTTTATTTTTCGTTTCAAGGTGAAAGGTAGGGTTTAATTAATGCCTTTTCAGAAAAAAAGCCAATTACAGCTTACTATTCTATCAATATTTCTTGTTATTGCTCTGCTATTATATACTGTGCGAATGTATTCCTTGCAAATACAAGCTCATAATGATAAAAACGGAATAATTGCCGGAACTAAAACCCTTACAGCAGTTCTTAAAGCTCCCAGAGGAGAAATTCTTGACTGTTACGGAAGAAAGATTGCAGTTAACCGTGATGGATACAATATCGTTTTCAACAAAGCTTATGTTAAAAATGATTTGAATGATGTAATACTTTCTCTTATTAAGCTTATGCAAGAAAATAATCTTGAATGGATAGATAAGCTTCCTATGCACAAAAATGAACCTTACGGGTTTATTGAGGGTGAATCCACGGCAAAGCTTATTAAAAAGCTAAAGCTTGCACATTATGCAACTGCTCAAAACTGCTTTGAACAGATGGTAAAAAAATATAAGCTTTCTAAATACTCTCCCGATGAACAGCGTCTCATTATGGGAGTGCGCTACAGTATGGACATTGCCGATTTTTCTATTTCTTACCCTTATACCTTTGCTGAAGATATTCCAACTGAGCTTATGCGTAAAATATCAGAATCCGCCTTTTTATATGCGGGTATAACGGTTGATGTTGTTCCGTTTCGTGAGTATGTTGATACCACACTTGCTGTTAATCTCATCGGTACAGTAGGCCCTATTTTTGAAGAGGATTGGGATAAAGCAGACGGTGCAAATTATAAATCAAAAGGTTATTCCTATAATGATAAGGTTGGAAAAAGCGGAATTGAATATTGGGCAGAGGAATATTTACACGGAACAGATGGACAAATAGCCTACACGCTCGATTCAAAGGGTAATATCATCTCTTCCCAAATAACAAGAGAGCCTATTGCCGGAAAAACAGTTATGCTTACTTTGGATAAAAGTATTCAAAGAACAGCGCAAAACTCTCTTGAGACGGTTATAAAAAAGCTCCAATCAGAAGGCGGTACAGTAACAGCAGGTTCTGCTGTTATGATTGATGTAAAAACTTCAGGTATTATTTGCGGTGCAAATTATCCTACTTACGATTCTGCAACAATGAATCAAAATTACGAGCAATTATTAGCCGACCCCGCAAAGCCATTAACAAACCGTGCTTTCCAGGGTGTTTACCCTATCGGTTCAACCATTAAACCTGCAGTTGCGGTTGCGGCACTTGAAAACAATCATTATACCCAGGGTGAAACTATTCGATGTGTTCACACATATAAATTGTTTGGTGACTATCAGCCTTCATGTATGGGTTATCATGGTTCAATAGCACTAAAAACAGCACTTGCAAAAAGCTGTAACTATTTCTTCTTTGAATTGGGACGCCGAATAGGTGCTACAACCCTTACCGACTATTTTAAACAATTTGGTTTAGGAGTAAAAACAGGTGTAGAGGTTGATGACAGTGCAGGTATTTTAATACAGCCTGAAAGTGACGGTGTTGGCGGTGACACACTGCAAATTTCAATAGGACAAATGAATGCCTTTACTCCCTTACAGCTTGCAAATTATGCCGCAACACTTTCAAATGGCGGCACACACCATAAAGCTACTCTTATTGATAAGATTGTTTCCTACGATTTAACAGATACATTTTTAGATAATCAGCCGGTTGTTTTAAATACCGTTAATATTAGTGAAAGCACGCTTAAAGCGGTTAAAGAAGGTATGCTTTCTGTTACGGTTGACGGTACAGGTAGAACTGTATTTAGCGATTATCCGATTAAAATTGGTGGTAAAACAGGTACATCACAGGTCACCAACAAGGCAGATCACAGTACCTATATTGTTTTTGCTCCTTATGAAAATCCCGAAGTTGCAATTTCTGTTATATTGGAACACGGATCATCCGGTTATTCTGCAGGTACAGTCGTAAAAGAGCTGTTAGATGCATATTTCTTTTTTGAAGATAATGCCACACAGCCAACACCTCCTTATATGGTATTAAGCTAATCCTTTTTTCTTCTGACAATTTAATACCAAAAAGCAAAAAAGTCTGCCTTTTAAAGGCAGACTTTTAAATTTATTCAGCAAAAAATTCAGCTTCAACTGCGGCACATAGATAATGGTATGAGGGCAAATGAAGTTCTTGAACCTTAAATGTTTCGGTTTCGGGAACACATATACAAACATCAGAAACCGGCTTTAATTTTCCGCCACCCTCACCTGTGAGTGAGATTACTGTTATGCCAAGAGCTTTTGCGGTAAGAGCTGCAGCATAAACATTTTTGGAATTACCCGAAGTGCTAATGCAAATGACAACATCACCCTTTGTACCAAGACCTATTATACTTTGTGCATATATAAGCTCAGGGTCAACATCATTACAAAAAGCAGAATTAAGACCGCAAAAAGCAGGAAGAGAAATAGCCGGAAGAGCACCTTGAAGCTGGTTTAAAATGCTTTGCGGAATTTCGGGGCAATTTTCCAGCATTTTATCCCTTAAAACCTGCGGTAAAGGACGCTTTTTCAAAAAGCCTTTCATCAGCTCCCCTACTATATGCTCACAATCGGCACAGCTTCCGCCATTACCGCAAAGTAAAAGCTTATTGCCGTTATTAAAACAGTTAAGCAAAATATCTTTAGCGTTAACAAGGTCTTTTTCACAAGATTTTAACACAGGATAACGAGTAAAAAGTTCATTAAGCATATCTATTTCACCTCACAAAAGTGCTGTTGCTATTGCAGCATAATCACCTATTTTTTCACCAAGCTTTGCAGGCACAATCTTACAGCATTTTGCCGATTGTGCAAGCGCTTCACTATTGATAACACGCTCCATAGCAGGTCTTAAAAGCTCCTCACTACGAGCAAATACACTGCCGATAACTATTCTTTCAGGATTTAAAATATCAATCAGCACCGAAAGTCCTTTTCCAAGTTGCTCACCGCATATCTCATAAACACGAAGTGCGGTTTCGTCACCTTTTTCTGCGGCTATAGCAACTGATTTTGCAGTAACATCACTGTTTGACATCCCCTTTTCAAAATATAAAGGAGTTTTTCCGCTTTGCACTTGTTCAAGTGCAAGAGTGAACCCAAGCTGTGCAATTCCGTTTCCACTGCAAAAGCCTTCAAACGAGCCTGCTTTTCCAAAGCCTACAGGGCCGAAAGCGTCTAATCTGATATGACCGCATTCGCCTGCATTATCATTTGTACCGCTGTAAAGGCGACCATCAAGAACAAGCCCTGCTCCAAGACCTGTACCAAATGTTAGGAATATTACATTATTAAAGCCTTTTCCCGCACCGAATTTCCACTCTGCCACAGCACAAGCATTAGCATCATTTTGAAGATTTACCTTAACACCGTAATGTGCTTTTAATATCTTACAAATCTCAACATGATCCCAGCCCGGAAGATTTGGCGGACCTAACACTATACCGTTTTTAGAATCAAGCGGTCCACCGCAAGAAATACCTATTGCGCTTATACTTTCCCCTTTAATCATTTCATCGGCAATTTTTATAAGCTGCTCTATCATTTCTTCCGGAGCTATCGAAAGATTGGTAGGTATGGTTTGCTTTTGACAAATTGAAAACTCATCGTTATTTTGTAAAGCAGTTATAACAGCACATTTTGTACCACCAATATCAAATCCTAAAATCATTACTTTTCACCGACCTTTTGAGGTATTAATTCACCAATAAGTGCCGAACCCAAAATCAGAACAGCACCTGCTAACTGTAAAATTAAATCCAAAGTTTTATCGGGCATTTCATTCAATAAAAACATTGAAACAAAAAGCGCAACAACAGGGTCAATATAACTGAAAATTGCAACTGTTTGTGCACGCAGCTTGCCCATTACCGAAAAATACATTGCATAGCAAATACCTGTATGCAAAACGCCGAGTATTATAAGCATAATAACCGATTTTAACTCAAAATCACCTACATTTATATTTTCTGCTATTAATACATAAGGGAGTAACACTACCGAAGCAGAAAACAACTGTGTTGTAGTGCGTTCAAAGGGTGAAATTTCGGTCATTTTTTGGTTTATCAAAACCACAGAAGCATAAAGAACAGCAGCGCCAATACCACAAATAATACCGATAATTTCATTTTGAGAAACATTAGTATCTGTAATAACACCTGACACAAAAACCATACCGACAAGTGCCGCAAAAGCACAGATTAGCCGCTTAAAAGTAAGCCTTTCTTTTAAAACTAAGGGTGCAAGAAATATTACAAAAGTTGGAGAAAGATAATAATACAATGTTGCCTTTGCAATGGTTGTATTATTATAGCTTTCAAATAGCAGTATCCAATTAAAACCCATACAAATACCCGATGCTGCAAGCAACCAAATATTTTTGCGTACCGAAACAAAAGAGAAGCCCTTTTTAGCAACCAACAAAAACAAAACAATTACTAAAAAACCAATTATACCACGGCAAAAGGAAATAAAACCTGAAGGCAAAGAAATTTCCTTGCGAAAAAGTCCCACCGTACCAAATATAACCATTGCACTAATTAAGCGCAAAATGGCAGAAGAACGATAATTTCCCACAATATTAACCCATTGTAGCCGCTAAAACAGCCTTAATTGTATGCATTCGGTTTTCAGCTTCATCAAATACGATTGATTGAGGTCCTTCAAACACATCATCTGAAACCTCCATTGCGTCTCTGCAGAAGCGTTCACCCATTTCTTTACCAACGATTGTTTTATGGTCATGGAAAGCGGGTAAGCAGTGCATAAATACAGCCTTATCCCCTGCATTTTCCATAAGACGGGCATTTACCTGATAAGGAGAAAGGTCTTTTATACGCTCTTCCCATACCTCAACAGGTTCACCCATAGAAACCCAAACATCGGTATAAAGAACATCCGCATTCTTTGTAGCCTTAATAGGATCTGTTTCAAAGGTAAGTGTAGCACCTGTTTGCTTGGCTATCTCACGGCACTTATCGACAAGCTCCTTTTCAGGGAAATATTTTTCAGGAGCACAGGCAGTAAAATTAAGCCCCATTTTAGCGCAACCCACCATAAGAGAATTGCCCATATTATAACGTGCATCACCAAGGTATACAAAATTAATACCTTTAAGCTTTCCAAAACGCTCCTTTATGGTAAGGAAATCGGCAAGAATTTGTGTGGGATGAAATTCATTTGTAAGACCGTTAAATACAGGTACTCCTGCATACTTTGCAAGGTCTTCAACAATCTCTTGCCCAAATCCACGGTATTCAATTCCGTCATACATTCTGCCAAGCACACGGGCGGTATCGGCAATGCTTTCCTTTTTACCAATCTGTGAGCCTGTGGGGTCAAGATATGTAACACCCATACCAAGATCATAAGCTGCAACCTCAAAACTGCAACGGGTGCGTGTACTTGTTTTTTCAAAGATTAAAGCCAAGTTCTTTCCTTCACAAAGTTTATGCGGTATACCTGCTTTTTTCTTATATTTAAGCTCTGCCGCAAGATCAATAAGACAGGCAATTTCTTCGGGTGTGTAATCTAAAAGCTTTAAAAAGCTTCTTCCTTTAAAATCCATTAGTATTACTCCTTCACAGCATTTTTAATAACATTTACAGCACGCTCCAATAGTTCAAACGGAATATTAAGAGCCGGCAATAAACGAACTTTATTCTTTGCCTTTATAACCAAAACACCATTTTCACGGCAATATGCAATTACTTCATTTGCATCCTTTACAGTTTCTATTCCAAGCATCAAGCCCATACCGCTGATGCTTTTAATACCACCGCAATCTTTAAGAGCATTAATAATATAGTCACTTCTTTGCTTTACACCTTCAAATACATCATCATTAAGACGGCTTAAAATGCTTACAGCACCTGCACAGCAAACAGGATTGCCACCAAATGTTGATCCGTTATCACCTGGGGCAAATATGTTTTCAACCTTTTCTCCAAGCATAGTTGCGCCTATAGGTAAACCTCCGCCAAGACCTTTTGCGGTAGTAACTATATCGGGTGAAAGACCATAGTTCATATAAGCATAAAGCGAGCCACATCTGCCATTACCGCACTGTACTTCATCGCAGATAACTATCAAATCATTTTCTTTTGCAAGTTTGGAAATTTCGTCAACAAACTCTTGTGTAAGCGGCATTACACCGCCCTCACCCTGAACACACTCAACCATTATTGCAGCTGTTTTATTTTCCGCAACTTTAGAGCGTAAATCATCAATATTATTGGCCTCAGCATAATCAAACCCCGGTGTTAATGGGGTGAAAAGCGAATGGAAAACATCCTGCCCTGTAGCAGAAAGTGTTGTTATAGTTCTTCCGTGGAAGCTGTTTTTCAGGGTGATTATTGTGTTAAAATCACTTCCCTTATGCTCTGCCGCATATTTTCGTGCAGCTTTAATGGCACATTCATTCGCTTCTGCTCCCGAATTGGAAAAGAACACCTTTTTTAATCCTGTTTTTTCACAAAGCATTTTTGCAAGCGTTACATCAGGTGCAGAATAATACAAATTTGAAGTATGGGCTATACTTGCCGCCTGTTTAGATACAGCATTAACCCATTCATCATCAGCTACACCAAAAGTATTAACGGCAATACCTGTTCCAAGATCAATATATTCCTTACCATCTTCATCCCAAACAAGAGAACCTTTTCCCCCTGCCAATACAACGGGAAAGCGGGCATAAGTGCCCGCTATAAATTTACTGTCATTTTCTTTAATGCTCATCATAATCATCCCCGGTAACCATGGTTCCTGCACCCTCATCAGTTAATGTTTCAATAAGAAGTGCGTGCGGAACACGGCCATCCATAATAATAACCTTTTCTACTCCACGATGGATAGCATCAATACAACATTCAACCTTTGGTATCATACCGCCTGAAATGGTGCCATCACGGAATAGCTCAACCGCTTGTGAAATTGTAACACTTGGAATAAGAGATGACGGATCATCCTTATCTCTCAATATACCGTCAATATCGGTCATTGTAACCAAACGCTCTGCCTTCATAGCACCCGCAATATACGCTGCAGCAGTATCGGCATTTACATTATACACATTACCCTCTTTATCACAAGCAACGGTTGAAACAACAGGAATATATCCGTTATCAAGCAAATCAATTATAGGCTGAACATTAACATTGGTAATTTTTCCTACATAGCCTAAGCGTTCATCCTTAACAGCGGCTTCAATAAGGTGATCATCAATTCCTGAAATCCCCATTGCCCTGCCGCCTTTTGTGCCAAGCAGATTTACAAGACCTTTATTGATTTTACCTGCAAGCACCATTTGAACTATTTGTGCAGTTTCTTTATCGGTTACACGAAGACCGTCAACAAAAACGGTTTCTTTACCAACCTTTTTAAGCATTTCAGTAATTTCAGGTCCGCCGCCATGAACCAAAACAACCTTAACACCGATAAGATGCAAAAGCACAATATCCTCCATAACCTGCTGTTTAAGGTCCTCATTGATCATTGCGTTACCGCCGTATTTAATTACAACTATTTTACCATAGTATTTTTGAATATAAGGAAGTGCTTGGGTTAAAACCTCAGCACGCTGTGCATTTGTAAGATTAACAGACATATCCATTCACCTTTATTAAGTACGGTAATCACCGTTTATTTTTACATAATCATAAGTAAGATCACAACCCCATGCAGTGGCACTATACTCACCGTCATTAAGGTTAACAAGTATTTCTATTTCCTTTTCAAGCAGAATTTCTTTTGCTATTTCTTCGGAAAAATCAATTCCTGCACCATCCTTACAAACAGCTATTTCACCACTGATTGAACGGAAAGAAACATCAATTTTAGTTACATCAACATCGGCACCGCTATAACCTATTGCACAAAGCACCCTTCCCCAGTTAGCATCTGCACCAAACATAGCTGCCTTTGTAAGAGATGAACAAATAACCGATTTTGCAACAGTTTTTGCGGTTTTTTCACTATCAGCACCCGCAACTTTACACTCCAAAAGCTTTGTAGCACCCTCACCATCGCCTGCAATATGACGGCAAAGATCAACTGTTACGGTATTAAGAGCTTTCATAAATTCCGCAAAATCTTCATTTTCTTCGGTGATAATCTCATTACCTGCCATACCGTTAGCAAGAATTGTAACCATATCATTTGTGGAAGTATCACCGTC